>NZ_JAEQAZ010000241.1 GCF_016654115.1 Streptomyces sp. MBT53 | reverse complement strand
GTACCAAGGCCGGGACCGAGTCCCGGGTCCCGGCCCCGCCTCCGGGGCACGGTCCGGGCCCGGGACTCGGTCCCGGCCTTGGTACTGGTCCCGGTCCGGGTCTTGGCCTAGGCCTCGGTCCTGCTCCCGGTCCTCGTCCGGGCGCTGGCCCTGGCCCGGTCCGTTCCTGATCCCGGTCCCGCTTCGGATCCCGGCTCCAGCCCGGCTCCAGCCCAGCCCCACCCCCGGCCCGCGGCGCGGGTCTCGGTCCCGGCCTTGGCTCGGATCCCGGCTCCGGTCCCGGCCCTGACCCGGTCTCCGGGGCCGGTCGGGGCCGCGCTTCGGCCCCCGGTCCCGGTTGCCGGTCGGGAGTGGTGACCGCATAGTCGATCTGGAGCCGGGTGACGATCTCGATCACCGTCGGTGAGCCGTGTCCGAGGCCGTCCCGAGGCCACTGAACTCGCGGCGGCCTCCACGAAGGCCCGCAGAGGCCAACAGGTGGTGCACCGTCATGACGGAGCGTCAGGAAGTACTGGAAGCCGAAGCCGCCGTGGAGCCCGAGGACTTCCGGGCCGCGATGGCCCGCTTCCCCTCGGGCGTGGTGGTGGTCACCACTCGGTGCGGGGACGGCACACCCCGCGGATTCACCGCCAGCTCCTTCTGTTCGGTCTCGCTGGAGCCGCCGATGGTGCTGGTGTGCCTGGCGAACTCGGCGGACTCGGCGCCGTCGTTCGAGTGCTGCGACCGTTTCGCCGTGAGCGTGCTGGCCCCGGCGCACCGCCCGCTCGCCCTGCGCTTCGCCACGAAGGGCACCGACAAGTTCGCGTCCGAGGGCCTGTGTCTCTCCCCGGGCGGGCTGCCGACGGTCGAGCGGGCGCTGTCCGAACTGGACTGTGCCGCACACGCACGACACCCGGCCGGGGACCATACGGTCCTGATCGGCCGGGTGACGGGTGTTCGACTGGGGGAGGGGTCCCCGATGGTGTATTACGACCGCGGGTTCAGGACGCTGGCCTGAGCCTCGGCGGTTCGGAGCTCCGGTCGGGGGCTCAGCGGGCCTTGCCGCCGCCCTTCGGGAGCTTCATGCCCTTCGGCATCGGGCCCTTCGGCAACGGCATGTTGCTCATCAGGTCGCCCATCGCGCGCAGGCGGTCGTTGGTGGCGGTCACCTGCGGGCCCGTCAGGACGCGCGGGAGCTTCAGCATCGTCGTACGGACCTTCTTGAGGGGGATCTGGCCCTCGGCGGTGCCGACCATCACATCGTGCACCGGGACGTCCGCGACGATGCGGTTCATCTTCTTCTTCTCGGCCGCCAGCAGGGACTTCACCCGGTTCGGGTTGCCCTCGGCGACCAGCACGATGCCGGCCTTGCCGACCGCGCGGTGCACCACGTCCTGGCTGCGGTTCATCGCCACCGCCGGAGTCGTCGTCCAGCCCCGGCCGATGTTGTCCAGTACCGCCGCGGCAGCGCCCGGCTGGCCCTCCATCTGCCCGAAGGCGGCGCGCTCGGCGCGTCGTCCGAAGACGATCGCCGTCGCGAGGAAGGCGAGCAGCAGTCCGAGAATGCCCAGATAGATGGGGTGACCGAGCAAGAAGCCGATCGCGAGGAAGACACCGAAGGTGACAATTCCGACAGCCGCGAGTACAAGACCGATCGTCTTGTCGGCCTTGCGCGTCATCTTGTACGTCAGGACGATCTGCTTGAGTCGCCCGGGGTTCGCAGCGTTGTCCGCTGTCGTGTCCTTCCTCGCCATGCCACGAGTCTACGTGGCTCCCGGAGCGCCGACGACGGCGGTGTCCGGGGCGAGGGGGTTCAGGAGTGGGAGGTGAGGGACTGTTCCAGGACGAGCTGTGCCTCGACGCGGTCCTTGGCGCGGCGGCGGTCCTCCAGGACGGAGGTCCACGCGTTGCGGCGGGCGGTGCGCTGGCCGCCGCTCATCAGCAGCGACTCGACGGCGCGCAGGGCGTCGGTGACGGACGGGATGGCGGTGGCGCGGACGGGTGCGGCCTGCATGGTGGAGGTCCCCCCTCGGAACGGCTCTGGGTATGGGGCTACGTGCTGTAAGTCGAGTGTCACTGTTTGGTGTTACCAGGGCGTGACCGACCGGTCAAACGCCAATGAAGCCTTGATGCGGAAGGGCGAAACGCTGACGCGGCCCTGATGAACGCCCTCAACTGGGAGGACGGTCAGGGCCGCGTCGGCGTCGGGTGCTACTGGCGGGTAGCTGCTTGTGCGCGAATTCACACGGCGCTGGGCGGGTGTGGTCTCAGACCGCCTGCGAGGCCACGTACGCGCCACGCTTCTCGATGGCCATCTGGTAGAGGCGCCCCGCACGGTACGAAGAGCGCACCAGCGGGCCGGACATGACACCGGAGAAGCCGATCTGCTCGGCCTCCTCCTTGAGTTCGACGAACTCGTGCGGCTTCACCCAGCGCTCCACGGGGTGGTGACGCACCGAAGGCCGCAGATACTGCGTGATCGTGACCAACTCGCAGCCCGCCTCGTGCAGTTGGCGCAGCGCCTCGCTGACCTCCTCGCGGGTCTCGCCCATGCCGAGGATCAGGTTCGACTTCGTGACCAGACCGTAGTCGCGGGCCTCGGTGATGACCTTGAGGGAGCGGTCGTAGCGGAAGCCGGGGCGGATGCGCTTGAAGATGCGCGGGACCGTCTCGACGTTGTGCGCGAAGACCTCGGGGCGGGACGAGAAGACCTCGGCCAGCTGCTCGGGCACCGCGTTGAAGTCGGGGGCGAGCAGTTCGACCTTCGTACGGCCGCCCTCGCGGGACTCCGTCTGCTGGTGGATCTGACGGACCGTCTCGGCGTACAGCCAGGCGCCGCCGTCCTCCAGGTCGTCGCGGGCGACGCCGGTGATCGTGGCGTAGTTCAGGTCCATCGTGACCACGGACTCGCCCACGCGGCGCGGCTCGTCGCGGTCGAGGGCCTCGGGCTTGCCGGTGTCGATCTGGCAGAAGTCGCAGCGCCGGGTGCACTGGTCGCCGCCGATGAGGAAGGTCGCCTCGCGGTCCTCCCAGCACTCGTAGATGTTCGGGCAGCCGGCTTCCTGGCAGACCGTGTGCAGGCCCTCGCTCTTCACGAGCGCCTGCATCTTCGTGTACTCGGGACCCATTTTCGCCCGGGTCTTGATCCACTCGGGCTTGCGCTCGATGGGGGTCTGGGCGTTCCGGACCTCCAGGCGCAGCATCTTGCGTCCGTCGGGTGCGACTGCGGACACATCGGCTCCCTGTAGCTTCGATTCTTCGGCGTACACCAGGGTACGCCCGTGATTTCAGGCCCCCGCCCTGAGGCCAACCGCAGAGCGGAAAGTCACATTCCCGGGTCAGGCGGTCGCCTTCTCGATCTCCCTGGGCTTCAGGTCCGCGTGCTCCAGTACATCCTTCAGGTGACGCTCGACCACCGGCAGGACCTCGCCGATCGTGACGTCCCGGCCCAGCTCGGCCGCGAGCGAGGCGACGCCCGCGTCGCGGATGCCGCACGGGATGATGCGGTCGAACCAGCGGTTGTCCGGGTTCACGTTCAGCGCGAAGCCGTGCATCGTGACGCCCTTGGCCACGCGGATGCCGATCGCGGCGATCTTGCGGTCCTCGCGGCGCTGGCCGGCGTTCGAGGGCGCGTACTCCGGGCCGTTCATCCGCGGGTCGAACTCCTCGTCCTGGAGACGCGGGTCGAAGTCGAGGGACAGCCCGCCGATCGACGGCCGCCGCTCCACCGGATCGCCCAGCACCCACACCCCGCTGCGCCCCTCGACCCGGCTGGTCTCCACGCCGAACTCCGCGCACACCCGGATCAGCGCCTCCTCCAGGCGTCGTACGTGCGCGACGACGTCCACCGGGCGGGGCAGCTTCTGGATCGGGTAGCCGACGAGCTGGCCCGGGCCGTGCCAGGTGATCTTGCCGCCGCGGTCGACGTCGACGACCGGGGTGCCGTCGAGCGGGCGCTCGTTGTCCTGCGTGCGGCGGCCCGCCGTATAGACCGGCGGGTGTTCGAGGAGCAGCACGGTGTCGGGGACCGCGTCCTCGAAGCGGGCCGCGTGCACCCGGCGCTGCTCGTCCCACGCCTCCTGGTATTCGACGGCGTCCGCGCCGAACCCCATCCGGACGAACCGCAACTCACCCACGGCAAGCGCCTCCCTCACAGCACCCACGAGTCGTAAGGCACGAAACATGCCTACGCCACTGTACGACCGACCGCTGACACCCCACCGGGCGGCCGGGACCGTCAGCCCTACGACCAATCCTCACACGATCGGATGAATGCACGTCGGAATGTGCGACGAGCCGCTTACGCTCCGCTACATTCGCGCCGTTCACGAGGCCAAAAGGGCTGCTCACAGGCAATCCGGGCAGCAGGGGTCGCATCGGCCTCTGTGAGGCCCGAAAGGCAGGAGACCGCACCGCAGATGACGGAACGACCCGCGCAGCGCACTCCCAACCGTCAGCTCGCCGCGCTCATCGCAGAAGCGGGGTTCTCCAACGCAGGTCTCGCCCGTCGCGTGGACCAGCTCGGTCTTGAGCACGGACTCGACCTGAGATACGACAAGACGTCCGTCACCCGATGGCTGCGCGGCCAGCAGCCCAGAGGCACCACCCCCGCCCTCATCGCCGAGGTCTTCACCCGCCGGCTCGGGCGCCGGCTCACCGCGCAGGATCTCGGCCTCGACGCCTGCGCGCCGGTGTACGCCGGGCTCGAATTCGCCGCGACCCCCGAGGAGGCCGTCGACATCGTCAGCGGGCTGTGGCGCAAGGACTCCGGCAGCCACGCCGAGCTGCGGAAGATCGCCTTCACCCCGGCCGGACTCGTCGTGCCCAGCCGGGACTGGCTGATCGGCCGCGCCGACGACCGGGTCGGCCGCGCCGAACCCGCGGGCCGCGTGCCCCCGCAGGGCCGCCCCGCCGTACCCCGCCAGCGCGGGGCGGCCGAACGCGGCCCCGGCCAGAAGGTCACCGGCGGCGACATCTCCGCCCTCCGCTCGGTCGGCGAACTCTTCCGCACCCTCGACAACGCCTACGGCGGCGGCCACGCCCGCCAGGCCCTCGTGCGCTACCTGGAGCACGAGACCGAGCCGATGCTGCGCGGCACCTACGGCGAACAGACCGGCCGCCGCCTGTTCGCCGCGGCGGCCGACCTCACTCGCCTCGCCGGCTGGACCTCGTACGACATCGCCGCGCACGGGCTCGCGCAGCGGTACTTCGTGCAGGCGCTGCGGCTCTCGCAGGCGGCGGGGGACCGGGCCTACGGCTCGTACGTCCTCATGACCATGAGCCGGCAGGCCGTCTATCTCGGGCACGGGCGCGAGGCCGTGCAGTTGGCGCGCGTGGCGCAGCAGGGGGTCGGGACCAGTGCGCCGCCCGTCGTGCAGGCGCTGCTGCACTCCGTGGAGGCGCGGGCGCACGGGGTGCTCGGGGAGGTGCGGGCGTGCACCTCCGCGCTCGTCCGGGCCGAGCGCGCCCTCGAAACGGCCCGCGCCGGGGACGAAGTCCCTTACTGGGCACGGTTCTTCGACGAGGCACAGCTCGCCGACGAGTTCGGGCACGCGCACCGGGACCTTCAGCAGTTCCGGGCCGCGGCGCAGCACGCGGAGCGCTCGCTGCAGTTGCGGGCGCCCGCGTTCGCCCGCAGCCGGCTGTTCTGCCGGGTCGTGCTCGCCTCCGCGCGGCTCGGGCTGGGGGAGTTGGACCAGGCGTGTGTGCTGGGGGCGGAGGCGGCGGGGCAGGCGGCGGAGATGCGGTCGGTGCGGGCGATCGAGTATGTGCGGGACTTCGAGCGGCGGCTCGAGCCGTACAAGGACGCCGCGCCGGTGCGGGGGTATCGCGACAAGGTCGCCGCGTTCGGGTGAGACGTGGGGTGCGGTTCGGGGGACTGCGCGGGTCTGTTGTGGCTGGTCGCGCAGTTCCCCGCGCCCCTAAAGGACCTTCAGGCGGCCTGAGTTGTGGGGATCGGGTCCGCCCTGTGCATCGAGCCCGCCGCGCCCAAGTCCGTCAGTAGCGCCTTCGCCGCTCGATGGCCCGAGTGGAGCGCACCCTGCACCGTGCTCGTGTCCCTGTGGTCGCCGCACACGTACAGGCCGGCCAACAGCCGTACGGGGCGCCGTAGATCGTGTGGTGGGCGCATCGCCGGGACGGCCGCGGCGGTGTGGTGGACGGCGAGGGTCTCCCAGCGGGCGGTCGAGGCGCCGTAGAGGCGCGAGAGATGCCTGCGTACGGCGGTCTCGACGTCCGGCGGGGGTGGGCCCAGGACCGTCGAGGAGACGAGGGCGCGGCCGGCGGGCGCGCGGCTCGGGTCCACCTCGCTGACGATCGCGGTGTGCGCGACCGGGCCGCCGCGGTCGGAGTCCACGAGCAGGGCGGCTCCGGTCGTGGGCGGATCGTCGGTCGTGTGGTGCACGACGGTCACCTGGTGGAAGTCGGGTACCCGCAGGCCGGGCAGGAGTTCGGCCGCCGCGCGCGCGTCCGTCGCGACGAGCACGGCCCGGCAGCGGATCTCGCCGTGCTCGGCGGTGGTCACCGACGTCGTCGACACGGCGGTGACGCGTACGCCGGTGTGCACGGTGCCCGGCGGCAGCGCGGCGGCCAGCACCTCGGGCAGCATCTCCGCACCGCCCTCCGGCAGGCACAGCCGCCCGCCCGCGAAGGCGCGCAGCGCGAGGTCGGCGCACCGGCTGGAGGTGGTCAGCTCAGGGTCGCACAGCAGCGCGGCGAGCAGCGGGCGCAGAAACCCGTCGATGGTCCGCGCGGGCACTCCGCGCGCCGCGAGCGCCTGGCCGGCGGGCAACTCGGGCCGCGACAGGAGCCGTTCGACCGGCGTCGCCGCGAGGCGCGTGAGCGCGGCCCCGAGCCGGGCCTGGTCGACGGGACCGCCGAGCGGTGCCCCGGTCCGCGGCCTGGGCACGGCGCCGACCCTCCGGGCGTCCACGGGACGGTCCTTGAGCGCGGGGCCGCCCCAGGAGGAGTCCGTACGGTCCCTGAGTGTCGTCCCGCGTCCGGGAGTGCCTGTCCCGCCCCGCACCGACCCCGTCCGTACCCGCGGTACCGCCCCCGCCCTGGGGGCGCTCGCCAGGGCGCGTACTGCGTGGAGTGCGCCCCATGCGCTCCCTCCGGGCGCCGGGGTGCCCGCGCGGTGGTGGCGGCCGTCGCTGTGGAGGAGGACGCCCGGGGCGAAGGGGCGCAGTACCAGGGCGTCGAGGCCCGGGGTGAGGCGTAGTTCGGGGTATGAGGTGGACAGGAGCTGTCCGATCCGGTCGAGCCGGAAACCGTCGACCTTCTCGGTCGACATACGGCCGCCGACGTAAGGGGCGGCCTCCAGGACTGCGGTCGTTACTCCTGCGCTGATCAGCCGATGCGCCGCGGCGAGTCCGGCGACCCCGGCTCCCACGACGACGACGTCCGCCTGGTACGCGTGCTCAAGCACGTGCCCCTCCTCAGGGTTGCGCGGCCGGTGGAAGCGTCATGCCCCCAACAGCCTCCAGGGATACCCGAGTTCGGGTCGAGGTTAGGGCCGTGATCGGTCAAGGGAAGTCGCGCATACGCAGGGCACGGTCGCACGGCGGTCGCATACGGTCGCCGTGCGTCACCATGCGCCGTCGGCCGGGTCCCGGACGGTCACAGTGCCGCCCGGATCGCCCCCTCGATGTCCGGGAACGCGAAGGTGAACCCCGACTCCAACAGCCGTTTCGGCAGCACCCGTTGACTCCCCAGTACATCCCCCGACATCTCGCCGAGCACCAGCTTCAGCGCGGGCGCCGGCACCGTGAAGAGGGACGGGCGGCGCATGACGCGGCCCATCGCCGCAGCGATCTCACGGTTCGGCAGCGGGTTCGGGGCGGTCAGGTTGAACGGCCCCGACAGGCCCTCGGTGTCGATGAGATGCCGGATCGCCGCGACCTCGTCGTGCAGCGCGACGAACGACCAGTACTGCCGCCCGTCGCCGAACCGCCCACCGACACCCGCCTTGAAGAGCGGGAACAGCTTGGCCCACGCCCCGCCGTCCTTCGCCACGACCAGACCGGTCCGCGCGAACACCGTCCGCACGCCCGCCTCCTGCACGGGCGCCGTCGCCTCCTCCCACTCCACGCAGAGGGAGGGCAGGAAGCCGTCCCCGGGAGGCGCGTCCTCGTCCACCGCGCGGTCGCCCGTCTCGCCGTAGAAGCCGATCGCGCTGCCGTTCACCCACACCCGCGGCGGCCGGTCCAGCGCGGCCACGGCCTCCGCGAGCGCCGCCGTGCCGAGCACCCGGCTGTCGCGGACCGTCTTCTTGTAGCCGTCCGTCCAGCGGTGGTCGCCCACGCCGGCACCGGCCAGGTTGACCACGGCGTCGCAGCCGTCGAGTGCCGCCGCGTCGACGTACTCACCCTCGGGGTCCCAGCACACCTCGTCGGCGCCCCGGGCGGCCCGCCGCACCAGGCGCACCACCTCGTGACCGTCCGCGGTCAGGGACCGCACCAGTGCGCTGCCGATCAGACCGGAGGCGCCGGTCACCGCGATTCGCGAGCGTTCCATGGCGTCCATCCTGCCTCGTTGATCCATAAAAACCCCATGAGGACGGCATCGCCCCCGCCGTACTCTGGCTCGTATGTCCGAGCCGAACATACGCACCGCTCTGCCCGACGACGACGAGGAACTCGGCGCCCTGGACCGCGCGACCTGGTCGTACCTGCACGCGGTCATGCCGCGCCCGCAGCCGCCGTACGGCCCCTTCTTCGACGAGCGGCACGCGCCCGAGGACCATCTGGTCGCCGAACTCGACCGGCGGATCGTCGGCTACGTCCGGCTGGCCTTCGCCACCCCGCTCGCCTGCAACGCGCACGTCCGGCAGATCCAGGGGCTCGCCGTCGCCGAGGAGGCACGCGGGCACGGGGTCGGCCGGGCGCTGATCCGGGCCGCCGTCGCGGAGGCCCGGCGGCGCGGCGCCCGACGGCTCACACTGCGCGTGCTCGGCCACAACACCCCGGCGCGGAAGCTCTACGCGGCCGAGGGGTTCGAGGTCGAGGGCGTGCTGCCGGAGGAGTTCCTGCTGGATGGGGAGTATGTCGATGATGTGCTGATGGGTCGTGCTCTGTGACCTGGGGGTCTATGACGTGACCAGGTCGCCCGTGTCCACCTCCGCCGTCGCGGTCGCCGCCCGCTGCGCGTCCCCTGAGACCTCGTCGGCCGTCAGCACGTACCCCGTCTCGTCGTCCGAGGTGGAGCGGGCGAAGACCACGCCGTAGACCTTGCCGCCGGTCGTCAGGAGCGGGCCGCCGGAGTTGCCGGGACGGACCGTGGAGCGGATCGAGTAGATCTCGCGGGTGACGGTCCCGTCGTTGTAGATGTTCTGCCCGGTCGCGTTCACCCGGTTGGCGACGGTCGCGGCCTGGAGGTTCAGGTCACCGTCCTGCGGATAGCCCGCGACCACGGCCGAGTCGCCGCGCGAGGCGCTGTCGTCGAAGCGCAGGACAGGGGCCTTCAGCCCGGGCACGTACAGCACGGCGACGTCCTTGTTCGGGTCGAAGAGGACGACTCGTGCCTCGTACGACCGGCCGACCCCGCCGATGCGGACGGTCGGGTCGTCGATGCCCGCCACCACGTGCGCGTTGGTCATCACGTGCTGCGGCGCGTACACGAAGCCGCTGCCCTCGCGGCCCTGGGTGCCCGAGGAGCCCTCGATCTTGACCGTGCTCCGCTTGGACGCGTTCGTCGCGGCGGCCGTGACGCTGTCGCCGGTCGGCTTGGCGACCTCGGCCGTCGACTCGTTCTCGAACGGGTTGAAGACCTGCGGGAAACCCGCCTCGGTGAGCGCGGAGGTGGCCCGCGAGAACCACGCGGGTGTCGTGTCCGGCATCAGCTTCTGCACACTGCCCAGCAGCGTCGAGTCCCGGATCGCCGTCGTGACCAGCGCGGACGAGGAGGCGCCCAGCACGCTCGCCGCCACCCACGCCACGATCATCACCGCCACCGAGTTCGCCGCCGCCCCGCCGATCCCGTCGGCCACCCGCAGCGGCCCCCGGTCCAGCTCCTTGCGCAGCTTCAGCGCCAGCCGCCCCGCCAGTTCGTGCCCCACCACCGCCGGGACCAGCACGGTCAGCACGGCGGTCACCGTCGCCGCCGTCGTCCCCGGTGTCACCAGGTCCATCACCCACGGCAGCACCCACACGCCGACGACCGCACCGCCCACGAACCCGGCGAGCGACACACATCCGGCGACGAGGCCGCGCCGGTACCCGGACGCCGCGTAGGCGAGGATCACCAGCAACAACAGCAGGTCGAGCAGGTCCACGGAGCCGCCTTTCTCTCGGAACCCTTAGTACGCGAGGAACGGGCCCACTGATCAGTCACGCGCGCGTGATCCACGGGAAGCCACCACGCGTGCGTGTACCCCCAGAAACGTGCCGGACCAGGACGATGGTTCCACCGGGTGGCACAGCACACATCGCGGGCGGGGCGTTTCCGGCCGAGAGTGTGATCATGCGTGTTCTGAGAAGAACGCCGGGTGCGCGAAGACGCCGGCGACGGGTGCGGATACCCCGCGTGACCCGCGTACCCCGTCCCGCGCTCGTGCTGCTGGCCTGCCTCCCCGGTCTCGCCGCCGTCCTCGTGCTGGCGCTGTGCGCCAACGGCATCGGCCGCCGTGCCACGGCCGCCGTGCACGCCCCGGTCGCGGCCCGTCCCGCCGCGCTCCGGCACACCGCGCCCCAGCCGCGCATCGTGCCCCGCTCCGCCTGGCTCGACGCGCTCTCGCGGCACGCGCAGCCGCCGCCGCGCTACGACGACAAGGTCGTCGCCGTCTTCGTCCACCACACGGATTCGCCGAACGGGTACGACTGCGCCGACGCGCCCCGCATCATCCGGTACCTGTACGCCGGGCAGACCGGTGTCCGGGACTGGGACGACATCGGCTACAACTTCCTCGTCGACCGGTGCGGCACGATCTACGAGGGGCGGGCGGGCGGTGTCGAGCGGGCGGTCACCGGGGCGCACACGCAGGGGTTCAACCACCGTACGGCGGGGATCGCGGCGATCGGGACGTTCACCTCCGGGACGGTGGTGCCGAAGGCCATGACCGATGCGATCGCTGCGCTGGCGGCGTGGAAGTTGGGGCTCGCGGATGTGGATCCGCGGGGTAGGGCTCGGCTGGTGTCGAGCAACAGTCTGAGTCGGTACCGGTCTGGTACGACCGCGGTCCTTCCCGCTCTCGCGGGGCACAAGGACGGGTACATGACCAGTTGTCCGGGGGCGGCGTTGTTGGCGCGGCTTTCGGGGGTTCGGGAGGTGGCGGCGCGGTTGCAGGGGCGGTGATCTCGCCCCCGCCGCCCCTAC
>NZ_JAEQAZ010000240.1 GCF_016654115.1 Streptomyces sp. MBT53 | reverse complement strand
ACAGCCGACAGCCGACAGCCGGAGATTGCCGGTGCGCCGAGTCCGTCCGCGTTCAGTGGGCGCGTGTCGCCGGTGCCGGGCGGAAGCGGCGGCGGTATTCCGCCGGGGCCGTGCCGAGGGATTTGAGGAAGGCTCGGCGCATGGCCTCCGGGGTGCCGTAGCCGCTGGCGCGGGAGATCTCCTCGATGCCGTCGCCGGTGTCCTCCAGGAGGCGTC
Source organism: Streptomyces sp. MBT53 (assembly GCF_016654115.1). Lineage (GTDB taxonomy): Bacteria > Actinomycetota > Actinomycetes > Streptomycetales > Streptomycetaceae > Streptomyces. Next base: position 17,168 of record NZ_JAEQAZ010000240.1, on the reverse strand, counting down.
GGGCGTGTTCGAGGCGGACGCGGTCGACGTAGCGGCCGGGGGTCGTACCGGTCTCGGCCCGGAAGGCGCGGGCGAAGTGGCGGGGCGAGAGGCGGGCGCGGGCGGCCAGGGACTCGACGCCCAGATCGTCGCCCGGGTGCTCGGTGATCCACTGCTGGACCTCGCGGAGGGGTTCCCGGCTGGCCGTCTGGGCGGCGAGCTGGGCGCTGAACTGGGCCTGGTTGCCCGGTCGGCGCAGGAAGACGACCAGGTGGCGGGCGATGGTCAGCGCCGTGTCCCGGCCCAGGTCCTCCTCGACCAGGGCCAGCGCGAGGTCGATGCCCGAGGTGACGCCGGCGGAGGTGGAGACAGGTCCGTCGCGGACGTAGATGGGGTCGGGTTCGACCGTCACGGCGGGATGGTCACGGGCGAACTTCGCGCAGTACGCCCAGTGCGTGGTGGCCCGTCGTCCGTCCAGCAGACCTGCCTCGGCGAGCACGATCGCCCCGGTGCAGACGGACACCAGGCGCTCGGCGCGCGGTCCGTGCTCGCGCAGCCAGTCGGTCAGCCGCGGGTCCGGACCGCGGGTGCCCGGGCCGCCGGGGACGAGGAGGGTGTGCGGGGCGGGTGCGTCGGTGAGGGTCGAGTCCGGTACGAGGGTCAGGCCGCTGGAGGTGCGTACCGGGCCGCCGTCCAGGGAGGCCGTACGGATGCGATAGGTGCCCGGAGCCTGCTTCTCGGCGCCCGCGAAGACCTCCACCGGGCCGGTGACATCGAGGCTCAGCACATCGTCGAAGAGGACCACCAGGACGGTTCGCATACCGTGGATTCTTCGCGTTCCCCCGCACCGTCCGCAATGACGAGTACCCCACCTTTCCTGCCATCCGATGCCCGCCACTGGAGACCGTACCGACCAGTCGGTAACGTGACCGCCATGACTACTGCCGCCGTCGATCCCCGTGCCGGGCGCCGTTGCCACAACGCGCTCAACTCCCTGCACGCCACGCTCTACTTCTCGCCCGACCTGGGGAGGGAATTCTCGGAGCTCGGAGTCACGGACTCCAGGGCGATCAACTTCGCCGCACGGGCGGCGGCGCTGGGGCGGGTCGGGCCCGGCGTGGTGGCGGCGACCTTCTACAACTACAAGTACGAACTCGTGGCCGAGCATGTGCCCGCCGTGTGGGAGATCGTCTCCCCGGAGCAGGCACTTCAGGCACGCGCGCGTGCCGTCGACGCGACCCTGCGCCGGCTGCTGGACGACGACGTGGTCGAGTCGGAGGAGATGGCGGAGGCCGCGCGGCTGGCGCTGCGGGCCACCGAGGCGTGCACGCGCGCCGCCCGCCCCCTGTACGCCGCGCATGCCGATCTGCCGGTCCCGGAGGAGCCGCACCTCGCGTACTTCCACGCCGCGACCCTGCTGCGCGAGCACCGCGGCGACGGTCATCTGGCCGCCCTGATGTCCGCCGAGCTCGACAGCCTGGAGGCGGTGGTGACCCACACCGCGACCGGCAAGGGCATGACACCGAAGTGGGTGTTCGGCACGCGGGGCTGGAGCCAGGAGGAGTGGGACGCCGCCGCGGGACGGCTGGGGAAGCGCGGACTGCTCGACGGGGACGGCGAGTTGACCGAGGCGGGCGTCGCACTGCGCGCCGGGATCGAGGCGGAGACCGACCGCCTGGACCGGGCACCCTACGAGCACCTGGGCGCCGAAGGGGTCGTACGACTGACCGAGCTGGCGACCGGGTTCGCCCGGCGCGCGCTCGCCGCCGGGGCGTTTCCGGCGAACCTGCTGGGCAAGAGCTAGCAGCCGGACCGCGACCGGACATCACACCGGCGGCGCCGAGACGCTCTCCCGCCGAGCGGGCTCACGCGCCGCGGTGCTTGTCCACCATGGCCAGGAACACCTGAAGGTTGGGGACGCTCTTGGCCATGGCGCGGGCCCAGAAGGCCGATTCGCCGGTCTTCGTCACCGCGACGGCGCCGCCGCCGAGCTTGACCTGCCCCACCTGGGTCCAGGGCAGCAGCTGCTTGCGGTGCGCGACGCCCGCGGTGGAGAGGTCGAACTCGCCGAAGTCCAGAACCTCGCCGGCCAGGAACGCCTGCTGCGCGGCGGCACCTTGGGCCCGCAGTACCGCCGTCTGCATGGCCGGGGCCCAAGTGCGGGGGTTTTCGTAGAAGTTGGTGACTGTCACGCTCGCGCCCGGGCTCGTCGCCACGCAGGTGTACAGGATCGGGCCCGGTATGCCGTTGATGATCTTCTGTACCTGCTCCTCGTAGAGCCTGATCCGGTCCCACCGCACGGCCACCGCGCCCGCGCCCGTCTCCTGGTCGGCGATCATGCCGTGCTCGAACAGGTGCAGACGCTTGGCCGCCTGTCCGGGGTTGAAGTCCGGGGTGCGGCGGAGCGCCACGTAGTAGAAGATCACGGCCGGTATCACGAACATGAAGAACAGCACCGCGAGCGTCAGGTAGAACGACGACTTCACGAACCACCCGAACCGCTGGGGTCTGAAGGTGGCGACCAGCGCGCCCAGTTCGTGCTGTGCCGCCAGTTCGGCGACGGCAGGGGACGGGGGCGCAAGGGGGACTGTCGCGGGCATGAGCCTCAACTTCGCTGGGAGTGGTGTCAGTTGTCCATAGCCTGCTCATACCAGGCGATACCCGCAGCCTGTCCTACTCCGCTCCCAGCGTCCAGAAGATCACGGAAAAACGGATCCGGGACGGCGCCTGATCCCCGAGTGTCGGTGCCACCTGCCACAATTGCCGCGCAACCTCAGTGGAGAAGGCGGTACGGGCGTGACGACACCCCTCGTAGGGTCCATCGAAGGCAGGATCGCCGAGGAGCTCGGCGTACGGGAGCGGCAGGTGAAGGCCGCCGTCGAGCTGCTCGACGGCGGTTCGACGGTGCCCTTCATCGCCCGCTACCGCAAGGAAGCGACCGAGATGCTCGACGACGCGCAGCTGCGCACGCTCGAGGAGCGGCTGCGGTATCTGCGGGAGCTGGAGGAGCGGCGGACCGCGATCCTCGAATCGGTGCGCGAGCAGGGCAAGCTCACCGAGGAGCTGGAGGCGCAGATCCGGGCCGCCGAGACCAAGGCGCGCCTTGAGGACATCTACCTCCCGTACAAGCCCAAGCGGCGCACCAAGGCGCAGATCGCGCGCGAGGCCGGTCTTGAGCCGCTCGCGGAGGGCCTGTTGGGCGACCCGTCCGTGGAGCCGCTGGCCGCTGCCGCCGCGTTCGTCGACGCCGACAAGGGTGTCGCCGATCCGCAGGCCGCCCTGGACGGCGCCCGGGCGATCCTCACCGAGCGATTCTCGGAGGACGCCGACCTGATCGGCGAGCTGCGCGAGCGGATGTGGGGGCGCGGGCGCCTCGCCGCGAAGGTGCGGGACGGCAAGGAGGAGGCGGGCGCGAAGTTCGCCGACTACTTCGACTTCTCGGAGCCGTTCACCGCGCTGCCCTCGCACCGCATTCTCGCGATGCTGCGCGGCGAGAAGGAGGACGTCCTCGATCTCGTCCTGGAGCCCGAGGAGCCGTCCGAGCAGCCCGGCCCGTCCTCCTACGAGGGGATGGTCGCCCACCGCTTCCAGATCCTCGACCGGGGCCGTCCCGGTGACAAGTGGCTGCAGGACACGGTCCGTTGGGCCTGGCGCACCCGCATCCTCGTACACCTCGGCATCGACCTTCGGCTAAGGCTGCGTACGGCTGCCGAGGACGAGGCGGTCAACGTCTTCGCTTCGAACCTGCGCGACCTGCTGCTGGCCGCCCCGGCCGGCACCCGCGCGACCCTCGGCCTGGACCCCGGTTTCCGTACGGGCGTGAAGGTGGCCGTCGTCGACGCGACCGGCAAGGTCGTTGCCACCGACGTCATCTACCCGCACGTCCCGGCCAACAAGTGGGACGAGGCCCTCGCCAAGCTGGCCCGGCTGTCCGCGCAGCACTCGGTCGACCTGATCGCGATCGGCAACGGCACGGCGTCCCGCGAGACCGACAAGCTCGCCGGTGAACTCATCACCAGGCACCCGGAGTTGAACCTCACCAAGGTGATGGTGTCCGAGGCCGGTGCGTCGGTGTACTCGGCGTCCGCGTTCGCCTCGCAGGAACTGCCCGACATGGACGTGTCGTTGCGCGGCGCCGTCTCCATCGCGCGCCGACTCCAGGACCCCCTGGCCGAGTTGGTGAAGATCGACCCCAAGTCGATCGGTGTCGGCCAGTACCAGCACGACCTGTCCGAGGTGAAGCTGTCGCGCTCGCTGGACGCGGTGGTCGAGGACTGTGTGAACGGCGTCGGCGTGGACGTCAACACCGCCTCCGCGCCGCTGCTTTCACGCGTCTCCGGCATCACCTCCGGCCTCGCCGAGAACATCGTGTCGCACCGCGACGCCAACGGCCCCTTCACCTCGCGCACCCAGCTGAAGAACGTGGCCCGGCTCGGCCCGAAGGCCTACGAGCAGTGCGCGGGCTTCCTGCGCATCCGGGGCGGCGACGACCCGCTCGACGCGTCCAGCGTGCACCCCGAGGCGTATCCGGTCGTACGGCGGATGGTGAAGACGGCGGGCAGCGAGGTGGCGTCGCTGATCGGCAACACGGCGGTGCTGCGGTCGCTGAAGCCGACGGAGTTCGTGGACGAGACGTTCGGTCTGCCGACCGTGACCGACATCCTGAAGGAGCTGGAGAAGCCGGGGCGCGACCCGCGGCCCGCGTTCAAGACGGCCACGTTCAAGGACGGTGTCGAGAAGATCTCCGACCTGGCGCCCGGGATGGTCCTGGAGGGTGTCGTCACGAACGTCGCCGCGTTCGGGGCGTTCATCGACGTCGGCGTCCACCAGGACGGACTGGCCCACGTTTCCGCCCTGTCGAAGACGTTCGTGAAGGACCCGCGGGACGTGGTGAAGCCGGGGGACATCGTCAAGGTGAAGGTGCTTGATGTCGACATTCCTCGGAAGCGGATCTCGTTGACGTTGCGCCTGGACGACTCGGCGGAGGCGCAGGCCTCCGGCGGGGAGCGGCGACCGCAGGGTGGGGGTGGCGAGCGTCGGCAGCGGGGCGGTGGGCGTCCGCCTCAGCAGCGGCAGCAGCAGGGCGGCGGTTCGGGTTCGCGCCAGGCGGCTCCGCCGCCGGCCAACAGTGCGATGGCCGATGCTCTGCGCAAGGCCGGGCTGCTGGACCCGGGGAAGAAGGGCAAGCGCTGACGGTTTTGTAGGTCAGGTTGTGGGGAGCTGCGGGCCGGTGGGGGCTGGGCGCGCAGTTCCCCGCGCCCCTACAGGGCGCTTGGCGCCCTGCTACAAACTGGGGGCATGATCACACCGGACTTCAAAGCTGGCCTGCGCGTCATCCTTCAGGACAGCCGTGACACGCTCCTCTGGAAGCTCGAAGGGCTGTCGGAGTACGACATCCGGCGACCCATGACGCCGACCGGCACCAATCTGCTGGGGCTGGTCAAGCATCTGGCCGGCGCCGAGGCGTTCTACTTCGGGACCGTCTTCGAACGGCCCGTCGACGCACCGGAGTTGTGGATCGCGTCCGACGAGACACGGGAGCAGATCGTCGGCGACCACCAGCGGATCTGCGCACACTCGGACACGACGAACGAGGCGCTGCCCCTGTACGAGACCTCCCGGCAGGCGGGCCACGCCGACGTCGTACGAGAACTCATCGACGGAGCGGCGGGCCAGCGGGACGGAGGCGACAACATGGCACCGGGCGACGCGAGTTGGTGAGCGGAGCATCGGGATCGGGTGCAGAGCTCCGCAGAAGAAGCGGCAGGTCAGCGCGCCCCAAAGGGGCGCGGGGAACTGCGCGACCAGCCCCCACCGGCCCGCAGCCAATGAACCGCTCAACCAGCGGAGCTCACCGCTGCTCAGTCACCTTCCCGTCCGCCACCTCCAACCGCCGAGTCACCTGAACCGCGTCCAACATCCGCCGGTCATGCGTGACCAACAACAACGTGCCCTCGTACGCATCCAGCGCCGACTCCAACTGCTCGATCGCCGGCAGGTCGAGGTGGTTCGTCGGCTCGTCCAGGACCAGGAGGTTGACACCCCGGCCCTGGAGCAGCGCCAGGGCCGAACGGGTCCGCTCGCCCGGTGACAACGTCCCGGCCGGCCGCATCACGTGGTTCGCCTTGAGGCCGAACTTGGCGAGCAGCGTGCGGACTTCGGCCGGTTCCGTGTCCGGGACGGCCGCGCAGAACGCGTCGAGCAGGGACTCCTCGCCGTGGAACAGCTGGCGTGCCTGATCGACCTCGCCGACCAGGACACCCGAGCCGAGCGTCGCGTGCCCCGCGTCCAGCGGGATACGGCCGAGCAGCGCGGCGAGAAGCGTCGACTTGCCCGCGCCGTTCGCGCCGGTGACCGCGACCCGGTCCGCCCAGTCGATCTGGAGGGACACCGGTCCGAAGGCGAAGTCGCCGCGTCGTACCTCGGCGTCCCGCAACGTCGCGACGACCGCGCCCGAGCGGGGCGCGGAGGCGATCTCCATGCGCAGTTCCCACTCCTTGCGGGGCTCCTCGACGACGTCGAGGCGTTCGATCATGCGCTGGGTCTGCCGGGCCTTCGCGGCCTGCTTCTCGCTGGCCTCGCTGCGGAACTTGCGGCCGATCTTGTCGTTGTCGTTGTTCGCCTTGCGGCGGGCGTTCTTGACGCCCTTGTCCATCCAGCCGCGCTGCATCTGGGCGCGGTCCTGGAGAGCGGAGCGCTTGTCGGCGTACTCCTCGAAGTCGTCGCGGGCGTGCCGGCGGGCCACGTCCCGCTCCTCAAGATAGGCCTCGTAGCCGCCGCCGTAGAGGTTGATCTGGTTCTGGGCCAGGTCGAGTTCGAGGACCTTGGTGACGGTGCGGGTGAGGAACTCGCGGTCGTGCGAGACGACGACGGTGCCGGCGCGGAGGCCGGAGACGAAGCGTTCGAGGCGTTCCAGGCCGTCGAGGTCCAGGTCGTTGGTGGGCTCGTCGAGGAGGAAGACGTCGTAACGCGAAAGGAGAAGCGAGGCCAGGCCCGCGCGCGCCGCCTGGCCGCCGGACAGGGCGGTCATCGGCTGGTCGAGGTCGATGGTGAGGCCGAGGGTGTCGGCGATCTCCTCGGCGCGTTCGTCGAGGTCGGCGCCGCCGAGGTCGAGCCAGCGCTCCAGGCTCGCGGAGTAGGCGTCGTCGGCGCCGGGTGCGCCGTCGACCAGTGCCTGGGTGGCCTCGTCCATGGTGCGCTGGGCCTCGGCGACGCCGGTGCGGCGGGCCAGGAACTCGCGCACGCTCTCGCCCGGGCGCCGGTCGGGTTCCTGCGGGAGGTGTCCTACGGTCGCGGCCGGCGGGGAGAGGCGCAGTTCGCCCTCCTCCGGTGCGAGGAGTCCGGCGAGCATCCTCAGGAGGGTGGACTTGCCGGCGCCGTTGGCACCGACAAGGCCGATCACGTCGCCGGGGGCGACGACGAGGTCGAGCCCGGTGAACAGGGCGCGGTCGCCGTGTCCGGCGGCGAGATTCTTGGCGACGAGAGTGGCAGTCATCAGACCGCCGATCCTAATCGGTCCCCTTCCCGGCCCGCGCCGCGCGTTTCAGCGCGCCATCGGCGCCACCAGCACGCTCCCCGTGGTGCGGGCCACCACGAAGGACTCCCCCTTCACGGCTTTGGCGTCGAGGGCGATGCGGTGGCGGCCGGGTTCCAGGACGCCGTCGAAGACGTCCTGGGTGTGGCTGCGGTGGAGGCGGTCGAGGCGGTACGCGGTGACGCGCACCCGGCACGGGGAGGTGACCTCGATGCCCGCCTCGCCGTCGGCGGCGACCAGCCGGGTCAGCCGGTGCTGTTCCAACGGGCGGCGGTCCAGGGCGTGTTCGATCTGGGCGACGAGGAGCGGGACGACGGGGGCGAGTCCGTCGACGTAGGCCACTTCCACGCCCGCGCGGACGAACGCGGCCCGTACGGCGGCGCGTTGCTCCTCGGTGACGGCGCGGCCGAAGGCTACGGCGCCGTAGCCGCGGAGTTCGTCGGCGGGGACGTGGGTCGCGTCGCCGGTGATCTCGGCGCCGATGCCGATGGCGCGGAGGGCGGCGGCGAGTTTGTTGAGGACGGCGACGCGGGCGCCGATGAGGAGGACGCGGCGTGTGGCGGCCGGGGGTTCGGTGCCGTCGATGAGGGAGTCGAGGGCGGCACGGTACTCGGTGCCGGCGAAGCGGAAGGGCCCTATGCCGTGGTAGCCGTTGCGTTCCAGGTCGGCGTGTTCGTCGGTCTGCCAGGCGAAGTCGCGCCAGATGTAGTCGGTGCCGTCGCGTTCGATGACGGCGGTGACGGCGCCGCAGGCCAGGTCCGCGCACTCGGGGCAGCCGTAGATGATGTGGCGTCCGTCCTCCAGGGGTGGGTCGGTCTCCAGGAGGAGGCTGCGGACCTGGGCGGTGAAGATCGCGGGCGGGATGTCGGAGGCGAGCGGGGAGACGGCGTCCAGGTCGGCGAGCTGGAAGAGCAGCGGGCGGCCGTCGACGAGGAAGTCGACGAAGTCGCGGTGCACCTGGTAGCCGCCGTCCGCGAGGACGTCACCGGCGCGCATCGCCGGTGCCAGGCCGAAGGCCGCGTACGCGGCGGACATCGCGTGTTCGGCAGACATGCTGTGAGTATCCCCAGCACGATGCCGGTGTGAGCACGGCATGGTGCATTCCGCTACCGTCCGCGCATGGAGAGCGGTGTGAGTGGCGAAGTCATCGTGGTCGGCGGGGGCGTCATCGGGCTGACGACGGCCGTCGTCCTGGCCGAGAGCGGTGCCCGGGTCCGGGTGTGGACGCGGGAGAGCGTCGAGCTGACGACCTCGGCGGTCGCGGGCGCGCTGTGGTGGCCGTACCGGATCGAGCCGGAGGCGCTCGTCGGCGAGTGGGCGCTCCAATCGCTCGGTGTGTACGAGGAGTTGGCGGCGCGGCCCGAGGAGACGGGCGTACGCATGGTCGAGGGTGTACAGGGCGGGACGCGGCTGGACGAGCTGGGGCCGTGGGCGCGCCGGGTGCCGGGGCTGCGGGCGGCGCGGGCCGAGGAGTACGCGGGCGGCGGGCTGTGGGGAACGTTGCCGCTGATCGACATGCCGGCCCATCTGCCGTGGCTGCGGGAGCGGTTCCTGCGGGCGGGCGGGACGGTCGAGGAGGCGTCGGTGACGGACCTCGCCGAGGTGCCGGCGCCCGTCGTCGTCAACTGCACGGGCCTGGACTCGCTGGACCTGGTGCCCGATCGCTCGATGCGGCCGGTGCGCGGCCAGTTGGTCGTGGTGGAGAACCCGGGGATCACGACCTGGTTCACGTCGGTCGACCACACGGCGGACACGTCGACGTACTTCTTCCCGCAGCCGGGCGGGCTGATCCTGGGCGGCACGGCCGAGGACGGCGCCTGGTCGACGACGCCGGACCCCGCGACCGCCGAGGCGATCATCGCGCGGTGCGCGGCGGTCCGGCCGGAGATCGCCGACGCCCGGGTCCTGGAGCACCGGGTGGGCCTGCGGCCGACCCGGCCCGCGGTACGACTGGAGCGTCAAGTGCTGCCGGGCGGCCGGGTGTTGGTGCACAACTACGGTCACGGCGGGGCGGGCATCACGGTGGCGTGGGGGTGCGCCGAGGAGGCCGCGGAGTTGGTACGGCTGGGCTGAGCCTCGCCTGTCTGCCCGGAGCGGGGCGGCGGAGGTGTTCGCGCCGCCGCTCCGCTCCGGGTCGGTGATCAGTTGCCCGGTACCCGCTGGGCGGCGGGACGGGGTGCCCGTACGCCGTTGAGGGTGGTGGCCGTGGGTACCGTGGACCTGACTCCGGTCGTGGCCTTCGCGAACGCCGACGCGCCGCCGACGAGCGGGAGTTGGGCCGACGTGCGGGACAGGGAAACGGTGAGGGTCGGGGTGGTGGACGGCGGGTCGATGAGGTCCCGGTCCGTGCCCGCGACGATCAGGGCGAGGCGGTGCCCGGCCGGGACGACGTGGTCGGTCGCCGCCAGGTCGAGCGTGATGGTGTAGGCCTTGCCGGGGGTGAGCGGTACGCCCTTCGTGGCGGAGGCGTGGTTGCCGAGGTCGGCCCAGCCGCGGCTGAAGACGTTGTAGTCGACTGCCGTGGTCTTGGCCTGGGTTGCCAGGAAGCAGGCGCTGTCACCCGCCGTGCTCGCGCCCCAGCAGGTGCGGTTGGTGAGCGTGGTGATGCCCTCCGCCGAGTCGGCGTAGTCGCGGATGGTGTCGGGGCCCAAGTCCACCAGTACGGCGGAGAGATGGGCGGTGGCGGTGGTGGGGGTCGCCGTGATCGTCACCTTCGAGGAACCCGAAAGACGCAGATCCTTCTTGAGCGGTCCGGTGACGAAACCGGCCTTGTCCGCCGTCGACTTGTCGATCGCGGCGGCCCAATCCGTCTCGCTCTCCTGCGGGTTGTCGGTGAACGTCTCCGTCCCGGTGCCCTTGCCGAGGCCGAGCGTGCCGACGCCCGCCCGGGTGCCCTGCGCGGGGTGGAGGGTCGTGGTCGCGGTGCCGCTCGGCGGCCAGACCTTCGACGTCTCCCACTGGTCGGGGTGGCGTTCGACGTCGGCCATCGGCCGGCGGTCGATTCCGTTGTCGTAGCCGAGGAGTTCATGGTCGAACCAGCGGTGCAGGGTGTCGACCCAGGCGTCGCGGCGGTAGTCGAAGGGGTCGACGTGGCCGGTCTGGGAGAGCCAGATCTTGCGCTCGACACCGTTCTTGGCGAGGGCGTCCCACCACTGGCCGAAGTTCTTGGTGCGGACGTTGAGGTCCTGCAGCCCGTGCACGAGGAAGACGCTGGCCTTGACCTTGCTCGCGTCCTTCACATAGTCGCGCTCGGTCCAGAACGGCGTCCAGTCGCCGGTGCGCGGGGCCCCGTCGACGATCTTCTGCTGGACGGCGGCGCACTTGGCCTGTGCGTCGGGGCTCTCGACCACGTTGGACAGCCAGTCGGGGCCGGAGTCGTAGAGCGGGGCGCCCTTGGCGAAGTAGTAGTCGTACCAGGAGGAGATGGCGCTGATCGGGACGATCGTCTTCAGGCCCTTGACGCCGGTTGCGGCGACGCCGTTGGCGATGGTGCCGTCCCAGCTCTTGCCGATCATTCCCGTCTTGCCGTTGGTCCAACTCGCCGTGGCGCGGGCGGTTCCGGTGCGTGTGGTGTAAGCCTTGGCCCGTCCGTTGAGCCAGTCGACGACGGCCTTGGCGGACTGGATGTCGGAGCGGCCGCCGACGTCGACGCAGCCGTCGGAGCGGTTGGTGCCGGCGAGGTCGACGCCGACGAAGGCGTAGCCGCGGGGCACGAAGTAGTTGTCGTAGAACAGCGGCATCTGGACAACGTTGCCGCCGGCGTCGTAGGTCTTCAGCTGGCCCTCGTTGCCGCGTCCGCAGCAGGAGTAGTAGGGGCTGGCGTCCATGATGACGGGGACTTTGCGGCCCTCGCTGGCGGGTTCGCTCGGCCGGACGATGTCGACGGCGACCCGGTCGGTCTTCCCGTCTCCGTCGCCGTCGAGTCCGGTGTCCACCCAGACGGCCTCGCGGATCGCGTTGGCGTAGGAGTAGACGGGTTGGCTTTCCTGCGGGGCGCTCTGGGCCACTGCCGGGGTGAGGAAAGTGGCCAGGAGGGCGGCGGTCGCCGCCGTCGCGAGCGATCTCCAGATCGTGAAGCGCGTGCGTTTCGGCATGCGCGGACGGTACATCGGTCAACTCCCGTGCTGAAAGAGGCACTCGGAGTCATGTCGGCCGAATGGCGATCGTGTGACAGGAGGTGCCGTGGACAGGCGTGGGCGCACAGGGACTGAATAGCCTTTGAACAGACCGAAGACCGAGTGAACCCTTCGTCTTTACAGCACTACAGCTCTACAGCTTTACGGCTCTTCGACCTTCGTGGACCCCCACGGCTCCCCGGCTTCCCGCGGAGCCCTACGACTTGGAGTTCTCGTGCACCGCAGAATCATCGCGCCGGGAGCGCTCGCGGCGGCCTCCCTGCTGCTGGCGATCCCGGCCTCGGCGGCAAGCTACTCCCCCGGCGCTCCGGGTATCGGCGACCCCTACTACCCGGCCTACGGCAACGGCGGCTACGACGTCTCGCACTACGACCTCAGGCTTCAGTACCAGCCCACGACGGACGAGTTGGCGGGTACCGCCACCATCCTCGCCAGGACCACGCAGGACCTCTCGCGGTTCGATCTGGACTTCCTCCTCGACGTGAGCGAGGTGCGGGTCAACGGCGTGAAGGCGACCTTCGCGACCTCCGGCCAGCACGAGCTGGAGATCACCCCGAAGACTCCGCTGCCGTCGGGCACGCCGATCACGGTCGTGGTCCGCTACAGCGGGGTGCCGTCCACGAAGAGCGCCTACGGCTTCACCACCTGGCACCGCACTCCGGACGGCGCGGTCGCGGCGGACGAGCCCGAGTCGGCGTGGTGGTGGTTCCCGAGCAACGACCACCCGAGCGACAAGGCGACCTACGACGTGTCGGTGGCCGTACCGAACGGCACCCAGGCCATCTCCAACGGAACGCTCCAGTCGACGAGTTCACAGCTCGGCTGGACCCGCTACAACTGGCGGGAGAACAAGCCGCAGGCCACCTATCTGGCCACGCTCGCGCTCGGCAGGTTCGACATCACGACCAGCACCTCGGAGGGCGGGGTCCCGGTCGTCAACGCCTACAGCAAGGACCTCGGCGACAACGACGGGTCCGCGCGGGCGAGCGTGGAGCGCACCGGCGAGATCGTCGACTGGCTGAGCGGCTACTTCGGTCCGTATCCCTTCAGCAACGCCGGTGGGTATGTGCCCAACACGACCACCGGGTACGCGCTGGAGACCCAGAGCCGCGTCTACTACAGCCCGAGGCAGTTCGCGAACGGCGCCAACACCTCCGTCGTCGTACACGAGTTGGCCCACCAGTGGTACGGCGACGACGTGTCGCTGAAGGGCTGGAAGGACATCTGGATCAACGAGGGCTTCGCGCGCTACGCGCAGTGGCTGTGGTCCGAGCACGAGGGCGAGGGCACGACGCAGCAACTCGCCAACTACGTCTACGCGTTGCACCCGGCGGACGACGCGTTCTGGACGATCGCGCCGGGCGACCCGGGTCCGGAGGACCAGTTCGAACTCCCCGTCTACGACCGGGGCGCGCTGGCCATCCAGGCGCTGCGCAACGAGATCGGCGACGACGCGTTCTTCGCCATTCTCAAGGGCTGGCCGAAGGAGCACGCGTACGGCAACGCGTCCGTCCAGGACTTCCAGGCCTACGCCGAGCAGGTGTCGGGGAAGTCGTTGTCGGCGCTCTTCGACACGTGGCTGTTCGAGCCGACGAAGCCTGCGGCGCCCGCCGCGCGGGCCGCTTCCATCGCGAAGGCGGCTGTGGCTCCGGTGCAGCCGAAGTCCTGGAAGCAGATCGCGGCTACCAACGACGTGCACTAAGCGTCTGCCGGGTTCGGTGGGATACGGCGGAGCGCAAATCGACACAGCCCCGCGCCCCTAAAGGGGCGCTGTGCCTGCCCGCGTCAGGAGCTCGCCGCGGGTTATCGCCTCCGCCTCCGTCGAGGGCACCGTGCAGGCGTGGGCGCCCGCGATCGAGCCGTACAGGGCGGCGCGCTGTGGTGTCTCCCTGTTGAGCCAGCCGTACAGGAAAGCCGCGGCGAAGGCGTCGCCCGCGCCGTTCGAGTCGATCGGTGGGGACGGCGGGGTGACCGGTGGGATGTGGGTCACCTCGTCGTCGGCCAGCAGGTACGCGCCCTGTGCTCCGGCCGTGGCGACGACCAGTTCGGCGCGGCCGTGCTCGGCGATGGCGCGCATGGTGCGGGCGGGGTCGCCGGTCAGCGCGGTCGTGGACAGGAAGACGATGTCCGCCGCGAGGGCGAACTCCTCCTGGTACGGGTTCTTGCCGTCCCAGTTGTGCAGGTCCGTCGAGATCGTCACGCCGGCCTCGCGCAGGGTGGGCAGCGCGTGGGCGCAGGGCTGGGTGATGGAGACATGGGCGTGGCGGCTGGTCTCGGCGAGGGCGCGGACCGTGGGTTCGGGCAGGCGGTCGTCGGGGTGGGCGCGGGTCGAGTCGTAGAGGGAGAGGCGGCGGCCGTCGGGGCCGACGAGGTTGACCGCGCGCTTGGTGCCGGCGGGCCCGGGGACTTCGGTGAGCGGGATGCCGTGGTCGCGGTGGAACGCGCGGACCAGGTCGCCCTCGGGGTCGGCTCCGAGCAGGTCGAGGTGGTGGGTGCGCAGGCCGAGCGCACTCAGGCCGAGGGCCACGAAGTCGCCGGTCTGGCCGGCGCGGGTGCGGATGCCGGGGTCGATCATGTAGCTGTCGGCGTACGGGAGCGGCAGTTCGGGGACGTGGACGATGGTGTCCACGCCGGCGCCGCCCAGGACGAGGACGTCGATGTCACGGCTCATGATCACGGCCTTCCCAGTAGTTGCGCAAGATTGTGCAACTCCTTTCAGCGCGGGGCAAGTTGGTTCGGGGATCGGCTCTGCTCAGTCCTCGTGGTCGTACACCGTCACCGCGATTCCCCGCCGTACCAGCCGCTCGGTGACGAGTGGTTCGACCCGGGACCACTTGCCGCCCGCGAGGCCGCAGCCGATGCGAGGCATGTGCACGGACGCGCCGAGTTCCGCCGCGCGGTCGGCCAGCAGGCCCAGGGCCGTGTCGATCGCCTCGTAGCGCACGGGAACGCCCTTGCTGCCCGTGCGTGTCCCCCGCTGGCCGATCATGTTGGTCACCCAGACATAGCGCTCGACCTGGACGAACTGGACGGCGCCCAGCCCGAAGTCGTTGGCCGCGCGGGCGCGGTGCCAGGCCCGGTACTCCTTCTCCGGCTCCGGCCAGCGGCGCGACACGGCCAGCACGAAGCCCTTTCCCCAGCCCCCGATGTCGTTGCAGACATGCGCGATCACCTTGACGCCCTTGACCGACGGAACGGTCGCGTCACCCCGGACATAGTTGATCTCCCCCATGCCGTCCACCGTAGACGGCACCACTGACAACGGCCCTGGCGCCGACAACGGCCTTCGGTGGTTTCACAGCATCGGTGAGACAGCGATACTGCTGCGCATGACGACCGACACCGGGGAGCCGACGCCACCGACGCTCACGATCGACGAACTGGCCGCGCGGGCCGGCACCACGGTCCGCACGGTCCGGTTCTACGGCACGAAGGGGCTGCTGCCGCCCCCGGTGATCGGGGCCCGGCGGGTCGGGCACTACGGGCAGGAGCATCTGGCGCGGCTCGCGCTGATCGAGGAGTTGCAGCACCAGGGCATGACGCTGGCGGCGATCGAGCGCTATGTGGCGCAACTGCCGCCGGACCTCAGCGCGCACGACCTCGCGATCCACCGCGCGGTGGTGGCGTCCTGGGCGCCGGACGGCACGGAGACCCTGGACCGGCGGGAGTTGGAGCGACGGGCCGGGCGGGCGCTGACCGAGGAGGACGTGGATCGGCTCGCCGCCATGGACGTGGTCCGGCCGGACGGCACCGCGTACCGCGTCGACTGCGGCCTGCTGCGGCTCGGTGTGCGACTGCTCGACGTGCCACTGTCCCAGGAGGCGATCCTCGCCGCGCGGAACGTACTGATCGAACACTCCCGTACGGCCGCCCACGAGTTGTCGCAGCTGTTTCGCGACGAGGTCTCCCAACGTGCCGCGCACGACGTGAAGTCGCTGTCCGAGCACATGCAACCCCTCGTGGTGCAGGCCCTTCTGACGGCCTTTCAGCGGTCGCTGCGGGAGGAGCTCCAGCAGTGGCTCGGCGCCTCACAAGTAGGCGGATCCGCCTGACACGTTGAGGGTCTGCCCGGTCAGGAAGCCGCTGCCCTCATCGACCACGTACAGCAGCGTCGAGACCAGGTCGGACGGCTGCTGGGTGCGCGGCACCACCTGCTGGTCGCGGACGTGCTCGAACCCGCCGTCCGCTCCGACCGTCCGCTCGGCGGTCGCGGTGCGCACCATGCTCGGCGCGATCGCGTTGACGGTGATGTCGTACGGCCCGAGCGCCGCCGCGAGCGACCGGGTGAAGCCGATCAGGCCCATCTTCGAGGCCACGTACGGGACCATCGTGGGCGGCGCGGTGAGGACGGCCGCCGAGACGATGTTGACGATACGGCCCATGCCGGCGGCCTTCAGATACGGCAGGACCGCGCGGGTCAGCAGGAACGGCGCCTCCAGATTGACGCGCATGACCCGGCGCCACTCCTCGGGCGTGATCTCCTCGAAGGGGCGCGACGGATAGACACCGGCGTTGTTGACCAGGACGTGCAGGGTGCCGAGTTGACCGATGAGACGGTCCAACGCCTGCTGGATCTGGGCCTCTTCGGTGACGTCGGCGATCAACTCCACGTAGTCCGGGACCTTTTCGGCGGTCTCCGGCTGCGGGACGAGGTCGAGTCCGGCGACCCGGTAGCCGTGCCCGGCGAGCGCGACGGCGAACTCCTGACCGAGGACCTGTGCCGCTCCGGTCACCAGGGCGGTACGCGTCTCCATGGGGCGAGTGTGACGATCCGTCAGGCCTCGGGCAAGAGCGCATTTCACTCGCTGAAACGCCCTGGTTGCCGCGCACGCCCGCTGGGCCCACCCTGCGTGACGACCCCAGCACCAGCCGCTTACGGGAGCCGTGCCCGATGACCGAGACCGAGCGTGCCGTGGACGACGCGGACGATGCGGACGACGCCGAGCGCGCCCGCGAACAGGGCGGCGGGCAGGGCCGGTTGACCCCGGCTCGGCATCGCTGGGTACGGGACGAGTTCGGTGTGCTGCTCGTGCTGGGGCTGCTGATCGCCGGGATCGGCATCCCGTACCCCGACTTCCTGGACACGGACAACCTCCTGTCCACCGCCCACAACTCCGTCTACATCTCGCTGATGGCGTGCGGCATGGTCTTCGCGCTGTCGATGCGCGAGGTCGATCTGTCGGTCGGCGGCAGCTACGCGATGTGCCTGGTCGTCGGGGCGCTGCTGGTGCGGGACGGCACCCCGCCGTGGCTCGCGGTACCGGTGATGCTGGTCACCGGGATCGTGCTGGGCGTGTTCAACGCGCTGGTGACGACGCTGCTGGCACTGCCGTCGTTCATCGTCACGCTGGGCACGCTGATGCTGTTCCGGGGTGTCGGGCTGGCCCTCGCCGACGGCAAGCAGATCACCGATCTCCCCCTGAACGACTCGTTCTTCACCTTCGCGGGCGGGGATCCGGGCGGGGTGCCGTTCGCCCTGTGGGTGCTCCTCGCGGTGATCGTTGTGCTGGCGGTCGTGC
>NZ_JAEQAZ010000023.1 GCF_016654115.1 Streptomyces sp. MBT53 | reverse complement strand
AGCCGCACGTGACCCACCCCCGCCGCAAGGCGGAACCACACTTCTCGGAGTAGCCCGACACGGCCTGACGGGTCGCCCGGCGACATCGGACGCAGCGCGGCCCGCTGCCCGGACAGGCGCCCGCCTCGCGGGCGCCGTCCGGCGGTCAAGAAGAAATCGCCACTGGCTGTCGACGTACGCGCGGGTCGGCCGACGGTGACGGGGATCTCTGAAACCGACCAGTGCTGCTCGTGTTCCCACTCGCTCCGGCGTTCGACCGGGTGGGGAGCACCATGAAGCGACCGGTGGGCAACACCAACGGTGGCTGCCTCACGACCGACTCCGGAGCCGCGTCGAACCACGCGCCGCATGGGAGACGCCCGGCTGTCCATCGGCGGAATTGCTCTCGTCACACATGCTCCCCGGCGATCGCCACTGTCCGGAAGGTCAGGAGGAGAGATCCCGATGTTCCCTGATCCTGCCGCAGGCGTTCCGCGCGAGGCACGTGTCCCGGCGGCCTCAGGATGAGCCTGCGCTTCTGCTCGTCGAAGGCCCGGGCAGCACCCGAGCAGTCGTACGACACGACCTCGTTCGGGCCAGTGACCTCGTCCTCGATCACTCACGTGAGCCCCAGTTGGTCATGATCCTTGTCACGCCGGCGAGCGTTGACCATGGGTGTGCTACGCGCGTAACCTGACGCGCGAGCGCCCCGCCGAGCACCCGCAGGCAGCCCCACACCAGGCTTCCGTGTCGGTGGGGTGGCCGGTCGGGTCGTGAAACTCACCGGTCAGGGAAGACCAGTTCCCCGCTCGATGACGCCGCAGTGATCCTGCCCTGGCGTCATGAGACAGGGGGATTGAAATGTACAGACCAATGCAGGCCGATATGGATGGCGGCGGTGGGCGAGATGCTCGCTGTCGCGTTCGCCTTAGGTGCCCCGCAGGCTTCCGCCGCGCAGACCTTCGCCGCACCGCCCGAGGGTTTCACCCGAGAGGGCTTCTCCAGCCCCGCCGCCACCTGTGTCCAGGGGCGTGAACGGCATCGCGGAAGGCAAGAAGAATGCCTGTCTCCGCCATCGGGAACTCACTCTGCCTCCTTTCGTTTACCTCTATGTGAAAAAGCAACGGGGGATTCTATGACCACGAATCTGACCATCGGCGAGCAGATCGTGCTGCTCGCGCTGGACGAAAAGACCGGCGAGCTGCGCGAGGCGCCGCTGCGGGTGTCCCTGGCGGCCTCGGCCGCCGCCCTGCTGGAGCTGGAGCTTCCCGGAACACCGGTGAGCCCTGCGGCTGCGGCCATGGACGAGCACAAGCGGAACCACCCCGAGGAGACGCCTCGGGAGTGGCTGCTGGCAGTGCGGGAGGCGGCGCTCGACGCGGCGTACCAGGGGCTCCTGGAGAAGGGGCTCGTGCGGGAGGAGGGGCGGCGGGTGCTCGGAGTGTTCGGATCGGTGAAACACCCGGTCACGGACCCGTCGGAGCCGGCAGCGCTGCGCGGACGGCTGACCTCCGTCCTCGCGGAGGGCCAGGACCCCGACGAGCGCACGGCCGCGCTGATCACCGTCCTCCACCACTCGGGCCTGAAGGCCGTCCTGCCCCAGGGTCCCGCTCTCGATGATCGACTGACCGCGATCACCGAAGGGCAGGGCCAGGCCGCGGCACTGGGGGACACCATCCGCACCACGATCGCCGCTCTCACTGCGGTCATCGCTGCGTCCGCTCTTTAGGACATTCACGGGGGGAAACAGTCTTGAGTGTCTCCGTGCACCAAACGCTTTTGCCAGAACATTCGGAACAACCGGAAACCGGCGAGGACATCGAAAGCGTCGGACGACTGCTGGACCAGCGGCTCAGGAAACTGCATGCGGAACAGCAGGAAATCCTGTCGTTCGGCTACTCGCTGATCCGCCAGTCCCTCCTGCGGCATCCCACCGGACAGCCCCGGGAAGACGACAGGGGCATGTGCGACTGGGCCGTGGACCTCACGTCCCAGGCCCGGCGCGAAGTCCTCACGATGCAGCCGGAACGGACCCTGACACCGGAGGCGATCCTCACCGCGCGCCGCGTCGGCCTGACCTGCCTGCGGCGCGGGGTGGCGATGAAGATCCTGCTCCAGAGACGGGCCCTGGAGAACGAGGCGACATCCGCGCTCTTCGCCGAGCTGATCCGGCACGGCGCACAGGTCCGTCTCCTCGACGGCGAGTTCCAACGGGTGCTGATCGCCGACCGGGAGACCGCCGTCTTCCAGGCGGAGCGGGACACCGCACCGGGCGGGGCGCTCGTGGAACAGGGGGCGCTGGCCGACGTCCTCCTGTCGTTCTTCGACCTCTGCTGGTCGAAGGCGCTGGAGGCCTCGACGCTGCTCGATCCCGTCCTGCTGGACGGCACGCATCTGAAGGTGCTCCAAACCATGTCGCGCGCCGACAAGGACGAGGTCGGCGCGCGTGAACTCGGCATCTCCGTCCGCACCTACCGGGGGCGGGTCGCGGAAGTGCTGAGACGCCTCCAGGCCACCACCCGCTTTCAAGCGGCCCTAAGGGCGAAGGAGTTGGGCCTGATCTGAACCACCGGCACGCCCGCCGGGCCCGTCCTCGGCCAGGTCCCTCACCAGCCGCAGCACACGCGGCTGGACCGAGGGCACCAACCGAGCGGCCCGGCGGGCGTGTTCGGTGCGGGAGCAGAGGAGGTTGCGGGCGAGGGCGTACCGGCCCCGGTCCGGGACCAGCACGAGTTCCTCGAAGAGCTTCACGTCGCCGGAGACCACGCGCCGGATCTCGTCGTCGAGGTCCCCGTCCCAGTCGAGGGGGCGGACCAGCGTGCCGGAGTCGTCCATCCGCCGGTACCAGTCCCTCATGTCCGCCGACACGGCCGCGCGGAACGACTCGTCGTGCCGGCCGGACCGGAGTTCACGCAGCAGCCCGTGGGCGGTTCGCGCGTCGTCGAGCACGACCAGGGGTAGCCGGTGGGGGCGCGGCATCCGGTTCCTACGGGTGCCGACGTCCATCAGGAGGGCCGCGGTCGGTTCGACGACGGTGCGGAACGTGTACCCCGCGTCGGCCACCCGCAGCCACAGGTCCCAGTCCTCCAAGCCCGCACCACCGCGCCAGCCCCCGACCCGCTCCACGACACCGCGCCGGTGTGCCGCCCTCGACGGCTCGAACATCGGCCCCAGCAACTGGAGTTGGGGGTGCCAGAAGGCAGACAGCGGGGCGAACTCGGCGGCTTCCGCGCCGTCCGCGTCGTGGTAGGTGCAGCCCGTCACCGCGAAGTCCGCGCCCGCCCGCAACATGCCGAGCAGGGCCTTGAGGTGGCCGGGGCGCCAGAGGTCGTCGTGGTCGAGGTAGGCGATGAACTCACCTCGGGCCAGGGCGAGTCCGGCGTTGCGGGGGCCGCTGGGGTGGCCGCTGCGCTCGACGCGGTGAAGTCGGACGCGGGGGTCCTGGTGCGCAGCACGCAGTACCCAGTCGTCGGTGTCGTCGTCGGAACCGTCGGAGAGGACGAGCAGTTCCCAGGCCTGGATGGTCTGGGCGCGGACGGAGTCGATGGTTTCGGTGATCTTCGCCGATCGGTTGTAGGTCGGGCAGATCACCGAGAACAGCGGCGCCACAACGTCGTTCACAGGAACGCCGGCCTGTCCGCAGCAGCGTTTCGCGCCAGCAGCACGCCCGCCGCCCCCGTCGCCAGGTCCGTCGTCAGGCGGACGTTCTCCAGACCCAGGTACGCGGGAGCACCCTCGTGGGGGACCTCGTACAGGCGGGCCGTGGCGGCGTAGCGCTCGACGGCGGCGGCCTGCGCCGGTCCGGCCAGCCGGGTGGCCGTCAGGAGGACGCCCGCGAAGCCATGGAAGAGGCCCACGGTGTGAGGGACGCAGTCCAGGGCCGACCGCAGGACGGTCCCGCAGGCCGACTCGTACTGCGGCTCGGGGCGCTGTCCGAGGTACTCCCGCAGGACCGTGGCGGTGCCGCCGCTGCCCGCCGCGAACGTGGGACGCGTGCCGGCGGAGCCCGCCGTCCAGCCGTCGTCCGTCCAGCCGAGGGCGCGCAGATCGGCGTCCAGGAGGTCGTGGGCGGCGTCGAGGAGGCCGGCGTCGGGGGTGTGGGCGTACAGGCGCAGCAGGAGCAACGCGGTGCCGGCCCGGCCGCGCAGCAGACCGGCCTCGCCTCGCCGGGGCGGACGGGTCGCCGCGCTCTCGACGAGGTGTTCCGCGAGGAGGGTGGCCTGCTTGAGGTTGTTGTCGTCGCCGGTGGCGCGCGCGAAGTACAGGTGGGCGAGGGCGAGTCCGGCACGGCCGTCCAGGAGGGTGTCGTTCGCGGGTTCCGCCGCGGAGGCCTCCTTCAGGAGGGCCGCCGCGGTGTCGGTGCGGCCGAGGTGGTGGAGAACGCAGGCGACACCGGACGTGCCGGTGTAGAGGCCGGGGGACGGGTCGGTGGTCCGGCGCGCCGACTCCGCCAGCCAGTCGACGTGCTCGGCGGGAATCTCCGTCCCCGTCTCGGCGAGGGTCCAGAGGACTCCGGCAGCTCCGTATGCGAGGCAGGTGCCGCCCTCCCGGAGGATGAACTGGGCGGTGTCGCCGGGGTAGAGGCGGTCTTGGCGGGTGGGGGTGGCGGTGGAGAGGATACCGACGGCCGTAGCGAGCCTGCCGGTGCCGACCGGGGCCGTGGGCCTCTCGCCGGGCGCCGGGTCCTGCGCGTCGGTGCCGAGGTCGACGCGGGCCTTCGCGCCGCCCCCCTCGGACACCGCGCCCACCACACCCGCGCCCAGATCCGCGCGCACCTTCTCCCCGAAGTCCCCCGGCACCGGATACCGCGACTCGAGAAGCTCGATCAGCTGATCCAGCTTCTCGGGACCCCACGCCAACAGACTGGTCAGCGGTGTGAACAGGGCGATCCGGAGGCACCCCAGTGCGTACCGGTCGATCGCCGTGCCCCGGTACGCGGGGGGCGCGGCAAATCCCGGCGCCGCGTGGATCTGGCGGGCCGTGAAGTCCGTCGACGCCGTCTCCAGGTCGATGAACGCGACGGAGTCGTCAGGGCGGATCATGACGTTGCCGGGATGGAGGTCGCCGAAGACCACACCCCGTTCGTGCATGGCCCGCACGCCCTGGTCGATCTGGTCGAGGACGTCGACAGCCCACCGCGTGTACGCCGCCGTCCGCTCCACATCGGCCTCCGGAGACGCCGGGTTGTCCCGGGTCGTCCGCACCGCGAGCGTCTCCCCCTCCACGAACTCCCGGACGAGGAAGTGGTGTTCGTGCCCCACACGAGCCTCGATCAGGCGAGGTACCCAGGGAAGTCCGGCGAGCCGCTCCAGGCAGTCCCGCTCGCGCTGGAGCCGGGCGACGGCGTCCTCGCCATGCGTGTCGATGCCGGCGAGCGGTCGCGCCTCCCGCAGCAGGACGGGCGCACCGGTACGCGTGTCGGTCCCCCGGTACACGCCCCCACCGTTGGAGAAGTGCAGAGCACGCTCGGCGCGGTAGGGGAAGTCGTGCAGCGTCCCCGCGTTGCGCGCCTCCAGCGCCTCCGTCAGGCAGTCGGGGATCGTCACCCACTCCGGGGGCTTGAAGGAAGGCCCGCGCACGTCCGGTACCGGCCGGCCCTCGGGGTCCTCGATACAGGGAACGCTCTCCCCGTTCGCCGTCTTCATCATGCGTGCGACGAACCCGCCGTACCGCACGTAGAGCGGACCGGAGCGCCACCGCAGGTCGCTGAGGATGTAGGGCCCGCGCTCGCCGTCGAGGATCTCGCCCAGTTCACCCAGAACGAGAGCCAGTCGCGCCTCGTCCTCGGGATAGACGGTGATGAACTTACCGCTGGCCCCCCGGTCCCCGTACTTGCCGTTGCGGCGCAACAGCACCTGCCTGCTGCGGATGAACTTGAACGCCATGCGCTGCTCGACCAGCCACTCCCAGGACCGGGCGAGGATGCTCCGCGCGTTCTCCGACGTCGCCGACACGTGGACTTTCCAGCCCTGCGCGGGCAGTTGACAGCCGTGCGGGGTGAGCATCGTCCAGTCGGTGCCGGTGTGGCAGGACCAGTCGGCGGGTGGCGCGGAAGCGAGGAAGTCGTCGTCCGGGTCGGAGGTGTCGGCCTCGGTCCGGTCGAAGAAGGGGGTGCCGGGCGCCAGGAACATCACACGCCGATACGCATCCATAACAGGTCAACCGCTTTCGGGAGTACGGGAGTTCAGGGGTCGGCGTCAGCGCCAGAACGGCGCCACGTACTTCAGGTACAGCCAGTCACCGAGGCTCCGCTCACCCGCGTCCACCACAGCCTGGCCGGTTGTCCCCGGCGCGAGCCGCCCACCGTCGAGGACGACCCCGGCGACCGGCACCTTCAGCGAGTCGAGCCCGGTCACGGGGACGAACGCGGAGAACGGCACCGACAGGTCCACGAAGTCGCCGGACGCGACCTCGGCCGTACCTAGCTGCTTCTGGAGAACAACCCCGCCGCTCTGCAACGTCACCTCGGCGCCGGGCTCAATGGCGTCCCGGTCGGTCGTCCCGGTCGCCACAAGGACCGTCCGCCCCCGCTCCTCCACGAACCCGCCGGTCACGGTGTACGGCACGGAGATCCCCAGCAGCGCCGCCGCTACCACCCCGACCGCCGCCACAGAGACGGTCACCCGTCGCCACCCGGCCGCCCCCGCCGTCCGCGCCTCCGCAAGCAGCTTGAGGACGCCGACGTACACGCGCAGCGACAGATACCCGAGCGCGACGGAGACGAGGACCGCACCCACCATCCCCGCGCTCTCCAGAACCGACCCCCACAGCGTGAAGGCCATGCTGACGACATACAGCGGGAACAGCATGCAGGCCAGCCCGAACAAGGGCGCCCACTCGACGCCGGGCAGCTCCCGCTCGTACCGCCCGCCGAACAGCAGCCGGGCGACGAGGCGGCGGGCGTCCGTGATGGAGCGGTCCCGCAGGTGGGAGATGTCGAGGTGGCTCATCAGCGCCAGGTAGCCGTCGAGCTTGACGAACGGGATGGTGTTGAAGAGGCCGGAGGCGTAGTTGGTGACCGTGAGGAGCAGCAGGAAATCACGCACAGCGGGGTTTCCCCCCGCCACCGCCACGACCACCGAACCGACGCCCGCGAGACCGGCGATGACCGTCTGGGTGGCGATCCCGGCGAGCGCGACCCGTACGCGCTGCCGGTTCCTCGGCAGCCGCCAGCCGTCGGAGACGTCGCAGAAGAACGCGGGTGTCAGGTAGAAGAGCATGAAGCCCATACGGCTGGGCCGGCCGCCGTAGTGGCTCAGGACCAGGCCGTGGGACAGCTCGTGGAGCATGGTGCCGCAGTAGGTGACGACGAGCAGCGCGAGCAGCGCCGGCAGGGAGATCGGCTCGGACAGGGCGGCGATCGTCGTCTGCGCCTGGGCGACGAGCGACAGCAGCCCCGCCCCGGCGAGGGTCGCGGCCACGATCGCCCAACCCCGGTGCGCCAGGCGGGCGGTGAGCGGGCGGAACACGTTCAGCATGCGTTCCGGGCGGACCACGGTGAGCTGGACGGTGAGCGGCGGGACGAACGTGATCCGGCGCTCCCGGCGCGGTGTGGCGGCCGCGTCTTCGAGAAGCCCCGTGCGCCGAGCGCGCAGCAGCCCCTCGCCGACCAGCTCGACCGACCAGCCCAGCTCCTTCGCCAGGTCCTCGGCGTCACGGGTGCCATCGGCCAGCCGCAGGAGGTTCGCCATCCCGGCGGCCACCCGCAGGTAGCGCTGCGCGCCGGACTGGACGAGCCAGGGGGCGCCGTCCTCGATCGGCTCGTGGACCCGGGCGTCCGGCGCCAGGCGGGGACGCTCGGGCAGCGGTGCCGGGGGCTTCTCCTCCTGGCGCCTCTTCAGGGCCGTTCTCACGGAAGGTCCCGGCGCAGGAACAGGGTCCGGGCGACGACCGTGCCCGCGCCGATCCACACCGCGAGCACCAGCAGGGCCCACGGGATCGGCAGCAGGTTCTCGTTGCCGCCCCGGTACACGGACGCCATGGCTTCGTCGATGGTGAGCCTGCCGATCGCCGGGACGAGCCGCAGCAGGCCCTCGCCGACCAGCCAGGTGCTGACCAGCAGGACGAGGATCGAGGCGACCTGCTGCCGGATCAGCAACCCGAGCAGCGCCCCCCACACGGCGCCGACCACGATGGTCAGCATCACCCCGAGCAGCGTCCACGTCGTGGTCGCCGTCCACTCCGGCTGCCGGTCGTGCCCGGCGAGGAACAGGCACGGGCTGACGGCGGCCAGCGCCCCGGCCGCGAGGGCGAACACCGCGCCGCTGCCGACGACGGCGAGCAGCTTGGCCGTGAGCAGCCGCCCCCGCCCGCCGCTCAGCAGCACCGACCGGCTGATGGCGCCGTTCCCGAACTCCCGGGTGACCGCGAGCAACGCGACGACTGCGGCGGCGAGTTCGACCATGAACCAGCCCTGCACCAGCGTGGAGGTGATCTCCGCGGTGCTGCCGCCGCCGGGGTTCTTGTCCGCATCCTGCTGGACGAACCCGGCGTCGGCCATCACACACATCAGGACGGCGGCTGCGGCGACCACCCACCCGGCGCGCCCGGTCCAGACCTTCCGCCACTCGGCTCCGATCAGGTCACGCACGAACGTCCTCCTTCACGGTGGGGTCGGCCAGGTCGAAGAAGCGGCTCTCCAGGCTGAGTTCGCCGTTCCTCGTGAGTTCGGCGGCGGTGCCGCTGTAGCGCAGGGTCTTCTGGAGGATGACGATGTCGTCGGCCATCTGCTCGACCTCCGCCAGGATGTGGCTGGAGACCAGCACGGTGCGGCCCTCGTCCGCGAGGGAGCGCAGGAGTTCGCGGAGCCAGCGGATGCCGTCGGGGTCGAGGCCGTTGGCGGGTTCGTCGAGGATGAGCAGTTCGGGGTCCGCGAGCAGCGCGGTGGCCAGGGCGTGCCGCTGCCGCATGCCCTGTGAGTAGTCGCGGAGTCTGCGGTGGGCGTCGGAGGCGAGTCCCACCTGTTCGAGGACGTCGTCCACCCGGGTGCGGGGCAGGCCGCAGGTCTGGGCCCAGATCCGCAGGTCGGCGCGGCCGGAGGCAGCGGCGGAGGGGCCGATGCCGTCGATGCTGACGCCCACCCGGTGGGCTGCTCCGGGCAGTTGTGCGTACGGATGGCCGAAGATCGTGGCGCTGCCCGCCGTCGGGCGCGCGAGCCCCAGCAGCATCCGCAGAGTCGTCGTCTTCCCGGCCCCGTTGCGCCCGAGGAGGCCCACCACCCGGCCCGAACGGACGGTGAACGACACGTCCTCGACGGCGGTCAGCTCGCCGTAGCGCTTCGTGAGTCCCGTGATGTCGATGGCGTCGGTCACGCCACGTCCTCCCCTGCGGCTTCGGGCCGCACGTATATTCGTCGGTGCGGCCCTGTTCCGGACGCCAATGGCCGGCGTCCGGAACAGGGCACTGTCCGTCAGGCACCGCACCGTCAGGTCGCGATGACCGAGGTGACGGCGATGGTGCTGTAGGCGGCGCTGACGCCGGCCGAGATGGCGGCGCTGGCGAGGAAGCTGTCCCACCAGTCAGGCGCCTCCATGCCCTCCAGCTCCTCCATGGACAGCTCCTGCATGGCCAGTTCCAGAGCGGGGTTCGTGTTCTCCTTCATTTCTTTCACCTCCTTCCCGATGTCTTGGGTCTCTCCGATCCGGGGATCAGGTGGCGAGCGTGACGATGGAGACGTACGAGATGACGCCTCCCGCGCTCAGGCCGCCGATGGCGCTGAGAGCGGCGCTCCAGCTGAAGTCGGGGGCGTCGAGCGCCTCCAGTTCCCGCATGTCCAGCTGCTGGTCCAGCTCCTGAAGAGCCAGCTCCAGGGGCGCGGACGTGGTGCTGTTCACGGTCTGCATGTTGTTTCCCCCCTCCCGTGGTGTTTCGGGCCGTCCGCCGGCGATGGCCGGCGGAAGTCTGTGGTGGGCGGCTGACGGACGGCCTGGTCCATCACCCGCCGGATGTCGGCGAGCGTGAGCGCGCCCAAGGTGGGCAGTCCGTCACCCCACGCGCGCAGCGTGGACCGGGCGATCAGCTCCGTCCGCTCCGCGCTCGCATCGATGCCGCGTTCGATCAGCCAGGTGTCCAGCAGGGACTCGATCCCCTCGACCGGGTCGGCCGGGAGGGCCGGCAGGTGGACCGAGGTGACGGCCTGCCAGAGCCGGCGCAGCCGGGGCGCGGACCCCCAGCGGACGTCGCCCTCCGCGATGCGCCGCCACAGGGGTGGCAGCACGGCGGCGGCGGCCGTCATCTTGCGCAGGCCGAGGCCGGTGGACAGCTCGTTGGCGAGGTACCAGCCCTTGCAGGCGCACGGGTCGCGGCCCTGGTTGAACCACGGGCCGTGGCTCACGCCGCTGAGCTTGGCGATCTCCAGGCGCAGCGCGTCGCCGGGGGTTTCGCCGGCCCGCCGGACGGACGCCAGCGCGGCGCCGAGCACGGTCAGCCGCTCGATCAGCGTCAGGGTGAAGGCGTCCTCCGAGGGGAGGTCCCGCGGGTCCCCCACGTACATCCCGGCGACCCGGAAGAACACCTCGAAGACCCCCTCGGCGAGGAGTTCCACGGGCAGGGTCCGGGTGGCGACCGGGTCGAGCACCGCCACGTCCGGCTGGAGCCCGT
This sequence comes from Streptomyces sp. MBT53, assembly GCF_016654115.1. Lineage (GTDB taxonomy): Bacteria > Actinomycetota > Actinomycetes > Streptomycetales > Streptomycetaceae > Streptomyces. The sequence goes on along the minus strand of NZ_JAEQAZ010000023.1, from coordinate 59,730 downwards.
TGCCGAGCACCAGGCATTTGCCGCTCGGTCCCGCGAGGCAGGCGCCGCCGCTCAGCTCGCTGCCGGTGCCGACGGTCGTCGGGACGGTGACGACGGGCACCGCGGGCTCCGCCTCGGCCGGGAGCAGCACAAGACCGCTCCGGCCGCGCATCACCAGCCGGTCCCGGACCACGGGAGCCGAGCTCATCAGGACGGCCAGCTTGGTCTGGTCGAGCAGTGTCCCGCCGCCGACGGCCACGACGAGTTCGCTGTCGCGCAGCCGCTCGGCCAGCGCCGTCACGCTCTCCAGCGTGCCGGGGCCGTCCGGTACTAGCCGCTGCACCGGCCGTCCCGCCCAGGCCGCGCAGGCGAGTATCCGGTCCACCGTCTCCGACTCGGCGACGGCCGGGTCCGCGAGCAGGGTCAGCGTCCGCCCCTTCTGGTGGGGCAGCCACTTGGCCAGTCCGCCGATGCCGTGCACCACCTGGGTGGGGCGTCGACCGCTCAGGTTCCACACCGTGTCCACTCAGACCGCCTCGGACTGCCGGGCGTGCGCGGCCGCCCCGGCCCGCACGCAGTCGAGGAGTTCGGTGACCTCGTCGTCGGTGTAGACCAGCGCGGGAAGGATCTGCACGCCGTTGACGCTGGGGTGGACGATCGCGCCGGCCTCGCGGATCGCGGCGACGACCTCCGGGACCTCCTGCTGCGGCAGCGGCTCTCCGTCGGGCGTGCTGAGCCGGATGGACCGGAAGCAGCCGACGCCCGTGGTGCCCGAGACCAGCGGTTCGGTGGCGACCAGGTCCGCCAGCCGTTCGTCCAGCACGGCCGACAGGCGCCGCGCGGAGGCGACCGCGTCGAGCCGACGCATCTCCTCCACGGTGGCGAGGATCGCCGCGCAGGTGACGGGCGTTCCGGCCTGGGTCTCGCCGTGGACGAACACGTCGCCGACCGCGTCGAAGGGTTCGGCGAGCGCCCTGGGCAGCAGGACGGCTGCCGCGGCGTGGGTGCCGTTGGTCAGGCCCTTCGACGTGATCAGCAGATCCGGCGGGGCCGGCCAGCGCTGGGAGGCGAAGAAGTCGCCGGTGCGGCCGAAGCCCGTGGCGACCTCGTCGGCGACGAGGAGGAAGCCGTGCCGGTCCCGGAGTTCGAGCAGCCCCCGAACGTACTCCGGGGTGAGGGGAACCGCCCCGCTGCCGAGCACCGGCTCCACCACGACCGCCGCGATCCGGCTGCCCTGCTGGGCCGCCAACCGGTCGATCTCCTCGACGGAGTTGGGGGACACATGGCGGACGAGCCGCTGGTCGACGCCGTAGACGGACTGGCCGAGGTTCTCGCCGGTGAGCGCGAACCCGCCGAACGTCAGCCCGTGATAACTGTCCCGCAGACCCACGACGAGCTTGCGCGCACCGTCCCCGCCCAGGGCGTGGTAGTGCCGGGCCAGCTTCATCACGAGGTCGTTGGCGGCACCTCCGGAGGTCGAGAAGACGACCCGGCCGTAGTGGTCCGCGCCCGCCGCCTCGACCAGCGCCCGCGCCGCACGCCTCGCGTAGACGTTCTCGTAGCGGAACACCGACAGGTAGGAGGCATCACGCAGGGCGGCGGCGCAGGCTTCCGCGATGGCCTCGTTGCCGAAGCCGAGGTTCGCGTTCCACAGGCCGCTGGTGCCGCAGAGCAGTTCACGGCCGTCCAGGAAGCGGATGCGGACGCCGTCCGCCGAGACGGCGCACAGGTCGTCCGCTCCATGCAGACGGGGTTCGAGCAGGGAGGGCCAGAGTTCGGTGGACATCAGGCGGCCTCCGCTTCCAGCAGCACAGCGGTGTGGCGGGGGGAGGCGGCGGGCAGGGTGTGCCGCGCGACGACGCGCAGTCCCGCCGACGCCAGCTCCCGGGTGAGGTCGTCGGGGGGCAGGACCCGGATGGCCGTGGTGAACGCGGGTACCGGTCCGTCCCGCGGTGTCTCGCGCTCGGGGGGCAGGATGGTGACCTTGCGAACCTCCTGGCCGGACCGCCAGTGCTCGATCATCCGGTAACGCCGGCCACTGGCACCCGCGGCCTCCAGGTCGAGGTCGTCCCCGTCGGCGCCGTCCACGTCGACCGTGGAGAGCAGGAACCTGCCGCCGGGCCGGAGGTGGGCGCGGACGGCCGCGTAGAGCCCGGCCCTGCCGTCGGCGTCGAGCAGCGAGACGGACGTCGTACCGAGGACGACGACGGCGAAGCCGGCGCCGCCGAGCGCGAACGCCGACATGTCTCCCTGGACCACGGTGCAGCGCCCCCCGATCCCCGCCGGGGCCTCGGCGAGCCGCTCCTTGAGGAGGACGACCATGCTCTCCTTCAGCTCCAGGGCCGTGACCTCACGGCCCAGCGCGAGCAGGGGGAGTGTCAACCGGCCGGAACCGGCGGCGAGTTCGAGGACCGGGCCGGGGACGGCACGGACGGCCCGGGTCAGTTCCCTGATCTCGGTGGTGTCGGCGGCGGCGAGGTCGTGGTAGACGGAGGCGCCTGCCTCGTCGTACAGGTCGTGCAAGCGGACTCGGTCGCCGTACCCGGCGAGGATCTCGCCGGCGAGGCCCGGGACCGCCGCGGTTCGGGTCGTCGTCATGCGGTCGCCTCCAGCACACGTGCCAGGGGAACTCCCTTGTCGGCGAAGAATGCGAGGACCCGCTCGACCTCGGCCCGGTCCGCGTGCCGCGTCGCGGCCTCGTCGGCGCCGAGGACCAGCAGCAGTTCCGTGATCTCCGCCGCCCGGCGGCCGAGTTGGAAGGTCCGGTCGAGGCCCGGGACCCTGGCGTACGCCCGCTCCGGCGTCCAGCACAGGATCGGCGCCTCGGCGTCGTCGGCGTTCAAAGGCCTCTCGGTGTACAAGGCACCTTCGGCCTCGGCGAGTTCGGGGACGAGCCGGTGGCCGAACCCTGAAACCCTGGGCTCCGTGATCCCCCGCGTCTGAAGGTCGCGCAGCACGTCCAGCGTCGTCAAGTAGCGTGCGAGCCAAGGGCGTTGGTGTACAGCCGGGCCGCGCACCTCCTCCGGGACGGCCGCGCCGAGCGGCACCGTGCCGGGCACCTCGCTCGCCGCGTTCAGCCGCTCCCACTCCGCGCGCAGGACGGCCGCCGAGTCCCCGGCGGTCCCCAGCCGCAACCCCTGCGGCGAGACCGAGACGCCGCCGTCCCGGCCCACGTAGAGCCTGGTACCCGGACCGTCACCGGGGACCCGGGCGCCGAGCGCGGAGAGGTCCGCGAGCTGCACGGCCGGGCTGACCGCGAACGCGGCGAACCGGCCCTCCGTCCGCGCGGCGTCGGCGTCCGCGAGGAACAGGTCGAAGTCCGTGTCGCCGGACATCCGCACGAGCGTCGTGCCGAGCAGCGACATGTACGGGCTGACGCCGTAGTCCTGGATCTGGAGGAAGAGGACGTCGTCGATCGACGCGTCGCCTTCCGAGCCGCTCAGCGAGCCCTCGTAGCCGACGACGGTGGCACCGGACCGGTCGTCGCGACCCTGCTGCACCGCCGGAGCCTCCGGGACGAGAACGAGCGTCCCCGGTCCCACGGCGTCGGAGCCGAGCACAGCGTCCAGACCGGCCGCGTCCTCCAGGACGACGGTGGCGGCGGTACCCGGTGCTTCAGCGGTCAGCGGGCGCCCGGTGACCCAGGAACGCAGGTGGTGGCCCACACGGGCGATCAGTTCCTCATTCACCGGAGTCCCTCCTGTCCGCGCCCACGGCGGCCAGAATCTGCTTCAAGTCGTCCATTGCAGCGCTCGCTCCGTAGAGTCGGCACACGCCCGTGAGGTTCAGCACGATTTCATCGACCCCGGCATCTCGATACTCGTCGAGCTGCTTCACGATCTGGTCGAGATTCCCGAAGACGAACGCCCCGGATTCCGCCATGAGCCGCGCGGCCGATTTCGAATCGCTCTCGGTGAAATCGATGCCCGCCTTTCCGAGCATGTCGATATAGTGCGGCGCCTGCATATGCGCCGCATTGCTCGCCAGCACGAAATCGGAGACGTCCCGGTCGGGGCGTTCCAGCGCCACCGGCACCATCGCCGTGATCCTCGGCACGGCCCGGCCCGCCGCGCTCGCCCCCTCCCGCAGCGCGGGGCGGACGACGCCGTCGACGTAGGCCGCCGGCGTGAGCCAGGTGATCGCCACGTCCGCGACCTCGCCCGCGAGGCGGGCCATGCCGGGTCGCAGCACCCCGAGCCCGAGGTGCACGGGCGGCGACATCGCCGGGCCCATCCCCGCGTGGCAGGTGTAGTACTCGCCGTCGAAGTCGACCGGGTCACCGCTGAGCAGCCCTCGGACCACCGTCATGTACTCACGGACCGCCGTGAGCTGGCTGCGGTAAGGAGCGCCGAGCAGGCTCTGCTGGAACGTCTTCGCACCCGGCCCGAAGCCGGCCACGACCTCTTCACCGGTCGCCATCGCCAAGGTCTTGACCTTGTGCGCGGCCTCGAACGGATGCCGCAGCGGCATCAGGGTGACTCCGAGGCCGGTCGGCACCCGGAATCCGGAACCGGCGAGAGCGGAGAACGTCTGGAAAGGCTCCATCAGCAGGCTCTGCCCCTGCCAGAGCCGGGCGGCTCCCGTCCATTCCACCAGCGCCGCGAAAGGAAGAACCTGTTCCGTCCGGCGCGGCAGAAATGGCACCAATACCGAGTAGTCCATTCATCCCTCCGGATCGCAACTCCTGGCGTCGACTTCCGACGTCGTGAATATTTCCAGAGGAATCAGTGAGCGCGCAACGACTTGCGCTGCAACTTGATGCAGGGGGAGCTTGCAGAAAAATGCACCCGGGTAATTCCTGCCCGGGGACCTGCCGGCCCCCGACACCGTGACACCCCCCGCACGCCGCCGGTACCCGCCCTCACTACGGCCCTCTCAGCGGCCCTCTCAGCGGCTCTCACAGCGGCCGGTGCGTCCGTAGCGCCCAGAACCGCACAGCACCTGCTGGAGCCCGTTCCAGGCCGAGCGGCAGGAGGGCGAGCACGGCGGGTACGGCCGCCACACTGAGCGCCACCGCGGTCCGAGAGGGCGCTTGGTCCAGGAAGACTGCCCGCTGTCTCCCAGTGAGTTCCTCGACGCCGGGGCGCTGCCTGACGGGTTGCCAGGCCGGTGAGCGCGTAGACGGTCCGCCGGGTGACCTGCACTGCAGGTCCTGATGTCGGTGCGGTGGCGCAGGATTTTCAACGGTTCCAGCGGAGCGGCGAAGCAGCTGACCTTGTCGGCCCTCGAAGAACGCCCGCCAGGCGCTGTCCCGCTCCGGGAACGAAGGGGCGTCTCCGGCGCCCACGAGCATCACGTGGGAAGTTGACGGTCCGTCTGCTCGAACGACGAAAGGGTGTACTCGACGACTGGAAACGTCAGCTGCGGTCGGTCGAGGCGCGAGTATCCCGGGCGACGCTCCACGGTGGCCGTACTCGCCGCGCCCGGGCTCCATACAGTCAGAGAGCCAACCATCATGGGGGCACAGACGCAGGGCCACAGACGCTGCCTGAGCAGAGCAAAGCCATATCGGCCGCGGTCACGCAGCTCGCAACGAAGGCGCACTGCTCATACATCCACTCGGTCTCGACCCAGCCGGGCGGCTCCGCACCCACCAGCACCCAGCAGTCGCGAAGGACCCAGCGCTGCCCTTGCCGCAGGGCGAGCAACCGCACGTACGCGTCCCTGTCATCCCCGCCGATCGAGCCGACGACCTCGTCGGGCTGAACGCGAGCGCCCATGTCGACCTCCCTCGCGTGAGCGCACTGCGATCACGAACAGCCCGTCGCTAGTACCCCCGACTGATTCTTCATCAGCCGCCGTCGCAGCTCCTCCGGTTTACGGGCCCCCAAGCCGACCCGTGCCCGACCACTCGCCCTGACACTCGTCGACCGTCTCCGGCCGGGCCGTCCAACTCCCCCTGGCGTGAACGCGTGCTGCCCACCGCTCTGCACGCTCACTGCACGCCTGCCCACCGGGAGCGATCTTGGTGTCTTCGGAGCGCCCTCAGAAGCGCTGCATCAAGGCACCAAAAAAGCAAAAGCCCCAGGTCACGGCGAGTGAGTCCTGAGGCTTCCACAGAGCCGCCTTCGGGATTCGAACCCGAGACCTACGCATTACGAGACCACGAGCGTTCATGTTGTGCGGTGTCTCGTCATGCTGCCCAATGGCGTTCTGCCTGATCAGAGGATGCGCCTCAGGTTGACCTGTACCACCCCGTGATGCACCGTCCAAAGGTGTCCGGCCACCGGGCGGCCACCGCGAGCGCTATGGCCACGAGCATTGCCGCCTCCGCTTGCCCGCCACACCGGTTGTGGCAGAGCTGCAAGTCCCGAGTGAACGGCATCAGCAACAGTTCACCGGACGTCGACGTAATCGGTGGCCTGGGTGCTCTTCAGGTACCGGCTTCCGGTCTGGCGGCTGAGGGCGACGGCCCACGTGCCGTCCTGTTTGGCGGTCACCATGCCGATGAGGTGGCCGGGCTTGTCGGTGCCCAGTTCGGTGACGTAGCGATATGTGGTGGAGCCGCGGGCCTTGAAGTAGAGCGTGGGGGCACCACCGCCGAGCGGCTTCCAGGTTGTGCCGTCCTTGTACTGGAGCGTTCCGCTGAACCGGATCGGCTGGTTCTTGCGGACCGGGTCGGGGGAGGCGTGGAAGCCGGTGATGCGGGTGGCGTAGCGGTAGAGGTGGACGGGCTTGGTGTTGTTGGTCGCCAGGTCGGGGTTGCCGTCGAAGCGGGCGCGCCAGTAGGCGTTGGTGTTCGTCGTGGTGAGGGTGCGGGCGAACTCCTCGTCGAACTGGGGCTTGTTGTAGCGGATCTTGATGGGGATCGTGGTCGCGTTCTTCCAGCCGCTCTTGCCGTCCTTGGAGTACTGCAAGGTGACTGTGGGATGGGTGGGCCAGTGCGCGCGTGCGTCTTCGTAGGAGACGTAGCCGGAGACCTTGAGGGACGCGTCGTCGTTGAGCGCTGCGCTCATGTCGATGTGGGTGGTGTAGGCGATGTGGAGGCTGAAAGGTTCGGTGGCTACCTGCTGGAAGGGCATGGAGGAGGTGCCGGCCACGAGTTGGGCGGTCGGCGCGGCGCTTTCGGAAGAGACGTGCAGCGTGTAGGAGCCTTGGCTGTCGGTGGTGGTCTGGCCTGCTACGAAGCTGGGAAGGCCGTTCGGGCCGAGGCCGAAGAGAGTGATCGCGGTGTGCGGCAGTGGCTGCCAGCCGGTGGTGGTCTGGATCTCGGCGCGGCCGATGACGGTGCCGGTGGCGCCCTGCTTCAGGTTCAGGGTGTGCGTGCTCGCGGTGAAGCGGACGGGTGCCTGGGTAGTGTGCAGGTGCTGCTTGGGGCTCAAGAGATCGATCGCGCCGGGGTAGTGGACGGAGGCCTCAGGTGCGGCCGTCAGGTCGATGGATGTCTGGACCGGGACGAAGGCGGCGGTGAAACGGCCGTCGGCCGTGCTGGTCGCGCTCACCCGGCCGCGCCCGGTCTCGATGTCGACGGGTATGCCGACGGCGGGAGTCGGGGTGTCCGGGTGGCGGGGGTCCGTGGCGAGGGCCGTGCCGCTGACGGCGACCTGCTGGTGGAGGTAGTCCGGCACGGCAGGCGTGGCGGTCAGGTCCGGGATCGTGACAAGGGTCTGATACTGCAGCGTGTGCGGTGAGAGGGCACCAGTGACGATCGTGCCTGACGCGTCCTCAAGGTCGACGGTCACCCGGTAGTCGCCGAGGTCGGCCAGGTGGACCGGTGCCCGCCACGTGCCGGACGTGGCGTCCTGTCCTGAGTACTGGGTGAAGTCCTCGGTGGATCCGGCTTCCGGTCCGCCTGCCGGCGCGTCCAGCGGATAGAAGTGCGCCGTGATGTGGGTCAGAGGACGGTCGGAGTGCGCGGTCACGAAGATCAGTCCCGGCTGGTACCAGCCGTCCGCGTCGGACAGGACAGGTCCGCCGGCGGCATTGTCCGCGTGGGCCGGGGAGAGGCCCGTGAACAGGGTGGCGGACAGGGCGGTCGCTGTGGCTGCCGCCAGAAAGGTGCTGCGTCTCAAGATGGTTCCCCCAGGGAATCGGACGACTTCGAGCGTGAGCTTAAGGATCGAAAACTTAGTGACGTGCTCTGACAGGGCGGCACTTGGGAGCGCCGCAGGGGCGGTTGGGCGACTTGCCAGCCCATCAACGCAGGCGCTCGCCCAGGATGTGCTTGAGCGAGCGCCTGAACGCCCTTTGTGGATCAGCCGAGTTGGCTGACAACAGGGTTGTCGCCCTTCGCTGCGGCGTCAGCCGTAGGCAGGGCCGTGTCGTAGATGTGGATGTCACTGACCTTGCCGTTGGCGTACTCGCCGTAGGTGCCCTGGTAGAGGCGACGGCCGATCTGGACGGGACCGGCGGCGTTCCAGGAGGTGCCGCTGTAGGTCTTGGTGCCGGACTGGCGGCCGTTGACGTAGAGGGTGAGTTGGCTGGTGGAGGCGTCGTAGACGCCGACCAGGTGGGTCCATTGGCCGATGGTCGGGGTGCCGCCGTAGACGGCCGTGAAGGACGTACTGGTGGTGTCGTCGTTGTGGCGGCTGAAGGCCCAGGCTTGTTTGGCGGAGGAGTAGTACAGCTGTAGTCCGTTGGCGTTGCCCGCGCTGTCGGACTGCGAGAGGAAGGTCGAATTGGCCGTGAGAGAGGCGGGGTTGACCCACGCCGAGACGGTGAAGCTCTTGGACGTGTCGACGGCCGGCCCGCTCGTGGCGGCGTACCCGGTGGTGCCCGAAAGGTTGAGGACCTTGCTGCGGGTGGTGTCGGTGGTCCAGGAATAGGCGCCGCTCAGGGTGGCGCCGAGGGTGCCGACGCTGTCCTTCGCGGTGGTGCCGGTGCCGTCGTCGAGAGTCCATCCATGGGTGGCGGTGTTGGTGACCGTGCCCAGGGAGACAGGGTCGCCGAAGATGTACTGGGGCGGGGAGACGAGGACCTTGCTCCGGATGTACGGGTATTCCGTGAGCTCGCCGTGGGTGTCCACGGCGTACAGGTCGGGGTTGCCGTCGGGTCCACCGGTCGGGCTGTTCAGGTCGCCCGGTGAGGCGACGACGGGGTAGGTGCTCGGTGACAGGGTCAGCGGCAGGTCGGCGTGTGTGGAGGCGTGCAGGAGTGCGGGCAGCCCGTTGGCGTCGACGGTGAGCGGGTAGCTGTAGAGCGCTCCGGTGGAGTTGTCCCGTGCCCACAGGGTGGGCGTGCCCTGGAACTTGCCGGGCGCGATCAGCGTGAGGCCTGACCAGTCGCCGTCACCGAGAAGGATCGGGTCGGTGAGGTGCTTGCCGTTGTTGCTCTGGTAGATCCACAGCTTGCCGTTCTCCACCGTGATGACGGCGGGGTGGCCCTGCTGGTTTCCGTAGACGTCGCCAGGTGCGATGAGTTGGGTGATGTTCCAGGGCGTGGCCGGGTTGTATCCCGCGCCCGCGCAGCGGCTGTCGGGAACGGTCGGCTGGCAGGGGTCCTTGGTCACGGGGTCGCCGGCTCGCTTGCCGATGTAGCCGGGGAAGCTGGACCAGGGGACGAGCTGGGCGGCGCTGTCGTCCGCGGGATCGAGGTCGTTCGGGACGACGTACAACTGGGATGTCTTGCGGTTGTAGGCGAAGAGGTCGTCGACGTCCGCGCCGTGCAGATTGCCGCGGTGGGCGACGAGGTAGTTGTTCCAGCTGGTTCCGTCGGGCGAGTCGGCCGGGGTGGAGACGAGTACCGGGCCGTTGATCGCGGGAGTCGTGCCGGACACCTGCCCCGTCTGGGCGGGTGTGGCGCTCTGGGCGGGATCGGTGTCGCCGGGGATCAGTTCGAGGTCGCCGCTCTTGGTGGTGGCGAGCAGGTCGGGTACGCCGTCACCGCTGATGTCACCGGGTGTGATTCTGGTGGCGGGGTTCCACGGCACGGTGAAGGTGTAACTGGCCGGAGCCTGGGAGATGTTGCCCGCGGCGTCGACAGCTGCGATGTACAGGGTGTGCACGCCCCAGGTGGGCAGGGTGACAGGGATTCTGCCGGTCGCGGTGCCCTGGCTGTCGGTGCTGGTGAGCGGCGCCGATGTGCCGGTGGTTGCGGTGGGCTGGCTGTCGAGACGCCACAGGAAGTGATCGACACCGCTGGAGAGGCATGCGCCGGGCGTGCAACTGCTGTCGGAGGGGGCGCCGTCCGCCGCGGTGACGGTGAAGGCGGTCTGGCTGCCGGTATAGACACCGCTGGCGGTGGAACCCGTTCCGACGGACGGAACATCGGAGTTGTCGGCGACTTCAGGAGTCTCCGGTGGGGTGAAGTCGGTCTTGAACCAGCAGTGGTCGCTGATGTCGGAGGTCAGGCTCAGGGTGGAGTTGTTGTCCTGGGCGTAGACGTCCCAGCCGTATTCGTGGCCGTCCTTGAGCGTGAACCCGACCGGCATGTCGGCGTCCGAGCCCGAGGCAACGTAACCGCTGTCGGGAGTGGAATCGCTGTAGGCGTTGCCACTGGAGTCAAGGACCGTACGGTCCCAGACATGGTAGTGGGCCTTCACGAGTTCACCGGAGACGTTCGCGTTGACGGTGGAGTGCAGTTGGACGTTGCTTCCGGCGTCGGAGTAGGTGACGGCACCGATCCAGCCGTCTCCGCTCGTGACGCAGGAGCCGCCGGCTCCGGTCGCAGCCGGCGTGGTGTGGAGGCCGGCCGGGATGTCCGGGGGGATGTCGAATCTCACGGTCATCGCGAGGGCACTGGACATCCGCAGATAGTCGTCGTTACTGGACGAGATGCTCTCGTTGCCGAAGAGGCCGACAGTCCAGTAGTCGCCGCTGGAGCTGTGGTATTTCGCTATCCGCTGGGCCTGGTCCTTCACTTGGAAGGACGCGGTGTGGTCGCTGCAACTGCTGCCGGAGTTGGACGCGCTGGGGATCGTGGTCTTGACGGGGTCGTAGCTGCCATCGACGGGGTCGGGCTTGTTGTTCCAGTCAGTGCCGGAGTCGATGGATCCGGTGGTGTGCAGGGTGATCGGCTGGTTCTGCGAACAGTCCCAGCTGGCCCCGTACGTGGAACTCACCGTGATGAGCGCGTCGTAGACCTGCATGGAGGGATCGAGTCCGCTGGTGGGGATGGCGTAGTACGAGCGTTCCAGACCCGTGCCGCAGATGCCGCCCCAGCGCTGATAGCCCACGCCCTCACCGACGGGCTGCGGCTTGTCGTACTGCGGGCTGTCCGAGCAGGTGGAGCTGGAGTAGACCTCGTCGTAGTGGCCGGAGGTCTTGCTCACGGGGTTGCTGAACGGGTCGATGTACACCGGATAGGTCGTGTCCGGGTCGTTGAGCACAGCCGTGTCCGGTGCCAGCGTGAGACCGCTGGAGGTGGTGCGCATCGACACCGCGTCCACGTTGGCCCCTTCTCCGGGACCGTCGACGGAAGACGTCGCCGGGGCGTCACCGGTCGCGGTGGAGGCTGCCGCGGATGCGGTCTTCGTCAGCGCGTTCGGCGGGGTGCTGGAGTCCCACATCAGCGGGCGGGGGCTGACGTAGGCGACGGAGCCGTCGCCGGCGGTGGCGTCCATGCCGCCCGAATCCGTGGCGGAAAGGGTCAGGCCCTGGGTGGAGGCGGCCTCGGTGAGCTGCTTGATGTGCGGGTCGGCGGCGGCCGTTGCGTCATGGACGACCAGCACATCGCTGAAGCCGCCCTGGTCGGTGACCGACACGGACAGATCCACGCCGGGCAGCACCGACTTGTACACGGCCGTGTCGTCGCTGACGGTGGGCGCGGGCAGGGTGAAGGGCATGGTCAGAGCCATGCTGTGCCCGTCCTGGTTGGTGAGGGTGACCAAGGGGCCGTTGCCGCCGCTGGAGAGGGCGACGTCGTTCGGTGTGGCCTTGGGTGACAGCGTGCCGTCGGGATTTGTGGCGAGGGTGGCGTCGACGGGCGTCCAGACGCCGTCCTTTCGGACTCGTACCGGCATGACGTTGGTGGTGGAGGTGAACATGCCGTCAGGGTTGGCGGTGACGGTGGAGGTTTCCGTCGTCAGCGACTCGACGGGCACGTCCTGGCCGCTGGCGACGGCGTCGGTCTGGGCGGCCAGCAGCGGATCGGCCGGCGCCGGATCGTCGGCGCTTGCCGAGGTGGCGGGAACGGTGAGCAACAGGCCTGTCAGCGCGGGTATCAGCGCCAGACGGCGTATCAGTTCTCTTCGCTTACGCGGCTTTCGGGCGTATCCGGACAACACGAAACAGCTCCCCCTCTGTTTGCCAACACTTTGCATTAGTGATCTTCGTCACGTTTACGGGTGTTGAGGATGTGACAGGCAATGCACGTGGTGTCTGGTTTGTCGCTAGGTGATGATGTTCGCCCCTTCATGGAAAAGGCACACCAGGCACTCAGTTGGCATACGTGATCGCCACATGGTCGGCACAGGGTATTGAGTTGCCCCCTTCCCATCAATAGCCTCCCGTCGATCACGCTTCCCGTGTGATCGGGGTGGGACGGTCTGTCAAGGCCGCTGGTCATGGGGGAATTGAGTGAGCGGCAAGCGGCGTTGGTTTGCGAGCGTCCAGCACCGGATCTGGGGCAGAGCTCTGACTCTTGCCACGGCGACGGTCGCACTGATGGCGCTACTGGTGCCCATCGCGGTGGCCCAGGGCGCCGTCGTAGGGCCCTACCGCTTCAAGGGCACGGTGTGGAACCCGAAGACCCTGCCCAGGACTCCGGCGGTCGGCAGCCATGCCTTGCACCAGCCAACTACCGCTCACCCCAAGGGCTACAAGGCCGTCAGCAAGTATCAGGCCGTCAAGCCGACGTGGCCTACGGCCGGCACGAAGACGGTGTCCCTGACGCACACCACCCAGTCCGACAACAGCGCGTCCACCACCGCTGCGTCGCCGAGTTCGTCATCCAGCCCCGCCGATGCTTCAGCCGCGGCCACCAAGTCGGCATCCACTCCTCCGTCGAGCACGCGCGTCGTCCCGGTGACGAAGCCCGTCAAGGCAGGCGGCCTGCCGGTATGGGTGGCTCCCGTCCCGACATCCGGCCAGAATTCCGGCTCCGGCACGGCAGTTGGCCCGGCTTCGGTACAGGTGAAGGTCGCATCACACACCCAGGCGCTGAAAGCCGGCGCCGACGGAATGCTGCTCGCCTTCACCCGCGCCGGCGCGAAGTCCGGCAGTGGCCGGGTGCGGGTGGTCATCGACTATGCGTCGCTGGCCAAGGCGTACGGCGGCGGCTTCAGTTCACGGCTGCGGCTGTATCAAGTTCCGGCCTGTGCGCTGACCACGCCTCAGCTGAAGCAGTGCGAGACGCGGACCCCCATCACCTTCACCAACCGGGCGACCGCGGACCAGTTGACCGCCACGCTCACGCTCGGCACGTCCACCGCATCGGCATCGCGTGCCGCGAGTAGCACGACCGAGGCGACGACGATGTCCGCGGCCACCACGGCGGTGGAGGTCACCTCTGGCAGCTCCGGCTCGCAGGGCAGCTACGCCGCGACCTCCCTGAATCCGTCGGGCAGTTGGCAGGCCTCCGGGACCGGCGCCTTCACCTACTCCTACCCGATCGACGTCCCGTCCACGATCGGCGGCAACGCCCCGTCGGTGGCCTTCTCCTACGACTCGCAGTCCGAGGACGGGGAGACCTCCGCCCGTAACTCCCAGGCGTCCTCGATCGGCGACGGCTGGAGCTACCAGCCAGGCTTCGTCGAGCGGACGTATCGTTCCTGCGGCGGACTCCTGAACAGCAGCGGGAACAAGATCCTCAAAGGGTCGGGGGACGAGTGCTGGGCCGGTGACAACGCCACGATCTCCTTCGGCTCCCACTCCGGACGACTGGTGCCCGACGGCACCGACTCCACTGTCCCGGGCGAGATCAAGCAGTGGCGGCTGACGGGCGACGACGGAACGCTGGTCCAGGAACTGTCCGGCGCCGCCAACGGCCTGCAGGACGGTGTCTACTTCCGCGTCCTGACCACGGACGGCACCGCCGCGTACTTCGGGGCCGACCACTCACCGACCGGCCCCGGCCCGTCAGGCGCGATGCAGTCCGGCACACCTGGCGACTCCTCGACCGACTCCGCCTGGGGTATACCCGTACTGCACCCCGAGTCGAGTGACCCGTGCTACGACTCCACCAAAGGCAAGGCGTCGCAGTGCGACAAGCACGAGGGCTGGCGCTGGAACCTGGACTTCGTCGTCGCGCCGAGCGGGTTCGTACAGCGCTACGACTACACGACCGAGAGCAACTACTACGACCTCGGCGGCGGCCAGGCCGCGACCGGTGACTCGGGCACCCTGACCTCCTACGTCCGCGGCGGAAAGCTCGACAGCGTCTCCTACGGCTACAAGCTCGCCGACGAGCAGACGGGGCGCACCCCCGCTGGTCAGGTCACCTTCACGTCCAAGCAGCGTTGCCAGACCACGGACACCTTCACCGACTGCTCCGCCGGAAACCTCAACGACAACACGGCCCCGCACTGGCCCGATGTGCCGTGGGACCTGCACTGCGACTCCACCGACACCACCACCTTGCCGTCCGGGTCGACCTCAGTACCGACCAACGTCTGTATCACCGGGGGACCGACGTTCTGGTCCACCACCCGCCTGGACAGCATCACCACGAAAATCCATGTCAAGGACTCGTCGACGGACGCTCTGGTCGACGTCGACAGCTATCAACTCGGGCAGGTGTACTCGGATTCCGGCGGCACGGTCGACCCGGTCACCGGCACCACCGTCGACCCCAAGGACGCGGGCTCCCTCCAGGCCGTGATGTGGCTGCAGTCGATCCAGCACACCGGCAAGGACACGTACAACAACGGCAACAGCGACATCAAGCTGAACCAGGTCTCCTTCACCGGTACGGAGATCGACAACCGGGTCAACGACACCTCCCCCTCCGCGCCACCGCTGTACCGGCCGAGGATCTCCTCGATCCAGACCGAGACCGGCGAGTCCATCGCCGTCGACTACAACGCCAACCCGTGCGCGAACAAGACTCTGTCGATCTCGGCCGCGGACGCGAACACCAACTCCTGCTATCCGGTCTACTGGACGGTCCCGGGGGCTTCGAAGCCGATCGCGGACTGGTTCAACAAGACCACCGTGCACACGGTCACCGCGTCCGACCTGACGATCGCGGCCCAGTACAAACCGAACTCCCAGAACATCCCGGCGGGTTCGGAGACGCAGGTCTCCACCTACAGCTACTCCGGGCCCGCCTGGCACCGGGACGACTCCGCACAGACGGACGACCAGTACCGCACATGGGACCAGTTCCGCGGCTTCCACACCGTCACGGTGCAGACCGGGCAGGCCCCTGAGCCGGTCACCCAGCAGACCACTACTTACCTGCAGGGCATGGACGGCGACTACAAGTCCGACGGCACCCGCCGCTCGGTCAGCGTCGACGCCAAGGTCGGCGGCTCCACGGTCCAGAGCGTCACCGACGCCGACCAACTCGCCGGCACGGCCCTCCAGAGCGACACCTACACGGCGGCCGGCGGGACCATCGACGCCGTAACCGTCAACGGCCCCTTCACCTACACCACCACCGCGCACACCAGCCAGACCCCGTGGACGGACTGGACCCAGGACGACAACCCCGGCGACACGAAGCCGAGTCTGTCCACGCTGCCCGACCTGACCGCCTACCGCATCAAGTCCAGCCAGTCGCACGGCTACGCGCTGCTCGCGAACGGGACATGGCGCCACACCCGGACCGACACCGCCTACGACAGCCAGGGCCGGGTCTCCACCGTCGACGCACACGGCGACGTCAGCGTGGCCGCACAGGAGAAGTGCGCCACCACCACCTACGCGACGCCGTCGTCCAGCAACACCATGACCCTGTCCTACCCGGACCAGGTCACCTCCGTCAGCGGACCGTGCGGCACCGCGGCCTCCGCCGGCACATTGCTGGCGGACAAGAAGATCTACTACGACGGCGACGGCACCCTCACCAGCCTGGGCACCTTCGGACAGCTCGACCAGACCTCCAGCACCGCCGTCGGCCAGGCCAGCGCCGTACGCACCGCCACCGGCTACACCGGCACCACCGAGAACTGGCAGACCAGCTCGGCCATGACGTACGACGGCGCCGGCCGCATCACCGACACCCTCGACGCCACGGGTCAGAACACCCACACCGCGTTCACCCCCGCATGGTCCCTCCTGGGCGGAAACACCGACCCGACCACCATCACAACCACCAACTCCCAGAACTGGAAGGTCACTTCCACCCTCGACGCGCTGCGCGGCCTGCCCACCGAGAACGTCGACGCCAACAACCGCAAGACGGACATCACCTACGACGCTCTCGGGCGGCGTACCGCGGTCTGGCTCCCGGGCCGCGACAAGTCCTCGGGCCAGAGCGCCGACGAGACCTTCGCCTACTCCATCAACCCCGGCGCGGTCGGCGCCCCCGGCGGCACCGTCACCGCACCCGGCGCCCCCTCCGCCGTGACGACGAAGTCGCTGCGCGAGGATGGCACGTACGCCTCGTCGATCACCATCTACGACGGGATGCTGCAGCCGCGCCAGACGCAGGCCACGGCCGACGGCGACACCAACTCCGGCCGGATCATCTCGGACACCTTCTACGACTCGCACGGCTGGCAGACCGCTTCGTTCGCGCCGTACTCCGAGCCGGACAACAGTCCGTCCACCACCCTGTACGCGGCGAACGAGAACCAGATCCCGTCGGAGACGACGACCGCCTACGACGGCCAGGGTCGCCCGGCCACCAGCACGCTGTGGCACCAGGCGATCCAGCAGTGGCACACCACCACCAGCTACCCCGGCGCCGACGAGACCGACACCACCGCCCCGACCGGCGGCCGCTCCACCGCGAGCTACACGAACGCGCTGGGGCAGACCACCAAGAGCGTGGTCAAGAACACCGGCAGCACGGTCAAACTCACGCAGGGCCAGGTCATCCCGTCGGGCACGTCACTGACCTCGGACAGCGTGCGGCTCGCCATGCAGGCCGACGGCAACCTGGTGCTGTCCTCCCTCGCGACCGGCAAGACCCTGTGGTCCACCAGCACCTCGGGCAACCCGGGGGCCTTCGCCACCTTGCGGAGCGACGGCAACTTCGTCGTCTACGACGCGGGCGCCACCACAGCCCTTTGGTCGACCGGAACCACCACCGGCACCGTGATGCAGATCCAGAACGACGCCAACATGGTGCTGTACGACGGCACCGGGGCCGCGATCTGGAAGACCAACACTTGGAACCTGGCCGGCGAAGCCGACGCCACCACCGCGTACACCTACACCCCGGCCGGCCAGGTCGACACCATCAAGGACAGCGCCGGCAACACCTGGTCCTACCACTACAACCTGCTGGGCCAGAAGACCTCCCAGACCGACCCGAACACCGGCACCACCAGCTACGACAAGTACGACGTCGTCGGCAACCTGCAGCAGACCACCGACTCACGCGGCCAGGTCCTCTCCTACGCCTACGACTGGGACAACCGCCCCACGGCCGAGTACAACAGCGCGTGGTCGGCCACACCCGACACCTCCAAAGAGCTCTCCTCCTGGACGTACGACACCCTGGCCAAGGGCTACCCGACCTCGTCCACCCGCTACGTCGGCGGGACGACCGGGTCGGCGTACACCCAGGCGGTCACCGGCTACAACACGGCCTACCAGCCGACCGGCACCACCCTGACCGTCCCGGCCGCCGACGGCTTCGCCGCAGCCGGACAGTCCACCGCACCCACCAGCGGCACGGTCACCTACACCGCGTCCGCGTTCTACACCCCGACCGTCGGACTGCTGTCCACCTTCCGCTACCAGGCAGACGGCAACCTGCCCGCCGAGGACATCGACTACGGCTACACCCAGCAGGGCAACCTCGACGGCATCGGCGGATTCATCACCGCGGCCAACACCCCCGACTACCTGGACACCGCCGTCCACGACCCCTTCGGCCGGATCCTGCAGACCAACTACGGGACCACCGGCAAGGAACTGGCCACCTTCGCCCAGTACGACGCCACCACCGGCCGGGTCACCCAGACGTCCAGCATGCTGCAGACGTCCACCACCGCCCTGGACGTGGCCAACTACCGCTACAACCAGGCCGGCGAGATCACCGCGATCGACGACCTGCAGAACAACACCACCCACGACACCCAGTGCTACACCTACGACTCCTTCCAGCGCCTGACCGCAGCCTGGACGGACACCGCAGGCATCACCAACTCCTCCAGCGCCCCGGTCGGGAGCGTCGGCGGCTGCAACACGGGCTCCGTGCAGACCACCACCACGGCCCCCGTCACGGCCGGCACGGTCGGCGGCCCGGCACCGTACTGGCAGACGTACACCTACGACCTGCTCGGCGACCGCACCGGCATGGTCAACCACGACACCACCGGCACCGCGGCCAACAACACCACGCAGACCACCGCCTACACCGGCACCGACGGCACCACCGCCGCGACCCTGCCCGACCAGTCGGGCACCACGACCAGCAGCAACCCGACCACCGGCACCGCCACTTGGACACCGACCTACACCGACCCGGCGTACAGCAACAAGAACGCCGGCGACACCATGACCCGCAAGGTGTCCACCACCGGCCCAGTCAACACCGGCTTCACCCTCTCCGGCGGCGGCAAACTCTGCATCGACGACGCAGGCGCCTCCACCACCCCCGGCGCCGTGGTCCGCACCTACACCTGCAACGCCTCCGCCGCCCAGAACTGGACGATCGGCACCGACGGCACCATCAAGGTCCTCGGCACCATGTGCCTGGACACCACCGGCAACGCCACCACCGCCGGCACCCTCCTGGTGCTCGACACCTGCAACAGCGACGCCACCCAGAAGTGGAAGGCCACCAGCACCGGCACCCTGGTCAGCAACGCCAACAGCGCGATGTGCGTGACCGACCCCGGCGCCAGTGCCACCATCCGCACCCAGCTCACCCTCGCCACCTGCGGCAGCGCCGGCCAGACCTGGACCACCGCCGGCACCGGAGCCCTCCCGTCCGGCCAGACCCAGACCCTCACCTACGACGCCGAGGGCCGCACCGCCACCGTCGCCACCGGCTCGGGCACACACACCAACACCAGCAAGTACCTCTACGACGCCGGCGGCAACCTGCTGGAACAGACCAGCGCCGTCGACGGCACCGACAAGACCCGCATCCTGTACCTCTTCGGCGGCGCCGAACAGATCACCCTGAACGTCTCCGCCAAGACCTGGACCGGCCTGCGCAACATCACCGGCCCGGACGGCACCACGATCACCCGCTCCAGCAGCGGCACCGTCACCTACCAGGTCGCCAACGCCCAGGGCACCGCCACCACGGCCATCGACGCCGGCACCCTGGCAGTCACCCGCCGCTACTACGACCCCTACGGCAACTCCCGCGGTACCAAACCCACTTCATGGGTCGCCGCCGACGAGAACCACGGCTACCTCGGCCAACCCACCGACGCCACCACCGGCCTCGACCTTCTCGGCGCCCGCAACTACGACCCCGCCCAGGGCCGATTCCTCACCCCCGACCCCCTCTTCGAGGCGGGTGACCCGAACCAGATGGGCGGCTACACGTACGCGGGAGACAACCCGGCTTCGGGAAGCGACCCGACCGGCCTGGCCCTCGACGGCTCTGGGTCCGGTGGTAACCAGAAGGAAATCGACAACTACTGCAATCAGTTCCCCAACTCCGACATGTGCGGCGGCGGAACGAAGACATCCGGTCATGGCAGCACCGACAACTCCAACGGCGGAGGAGGAGGCGGCGGAGGCGGCGGCAACGGCGGAGGCGGCGGCGGTTGCCAGGGCTTCGTCGGTTGCCTCGGACACTATGTGGACAAGGCCGCGCCTTACGTCGCAACCGGCATCGTGGTGACCGTCGTAGTCATCGGCGTCGGCGCCTGCACCGTTGAGTCGGGCGGCATCCTCGCCCCCGGCTGCGCCGAAGCCGGCGCGACCGCTGTCGTCGCTGCCTGCGGCGCCTTCACAGGCGACTGCGGGCCGGGCGGGGACGGTGATCCGGCCGGCGAGGACGCCGCCGAGGACACACCACGCACGGGCACGGGCGACGCCGCAGCCAAGGCCGGAGCCGGCGCCAAGGCGATCGACGAAGCAAGCTCGGACATCGCCGACATGGCCGACCTCAAGAGGGCAAACGCCCAGGAGCGGGCGAAGGAAGCGGACGCAGAGGCGGCTCGGCCCAGCAAGCCCGAAACCGGGGAAGCGGGGACCAAGCCTGCCAGCAGGTGCAGCTTCTCACCCGACACACCCGTCCTGCTGAGCGACGGCAAGACCAAACCGATCGGCAAGATCAAGACCGGTGACAAGGTCGAAGCCGCCAACCCCAAGACCGGCAAGCACCAAGGCGCCCACACTGTCCAACACGTGTGGATCAACCACGACCACGACCTGCTCGACCTCACCATCCGAACCGAGGACGGCCACACAGCCACCCTCCACACGACCGCCAACCACCCGTTCTGGGACGACACCACCCGCACTTGGGTCCCCGCCGGCAAACTCCACGAGGGTGACGCCCTCAACACCGCCACCAACGGCCACGCCTACGTCGTCTCCACCCAGCCCACACCCGGTTCGGCAAACCGGTGGAACCTCACCGTCGAGCAACTCCACACGTACTATGTCGTGGCGGGCGGGGTCCCGGTCCTCGTTCATAACACGAGCCTCAAGTGCGATCTCAACGATGGCTATTTGTATCGCGGGCTAGCCAAGGGGCATCACGAGTATGATCCTGCTTCGCAAGGCCGTGCGGTGCCCCGTGGTACTGAGACGAACATCCTCAATCACACGGGTGGAAATTTGACGGACTCCGTATTTACCTCCTGGTCGGATGATCCAGAGGTCGCTCAATTCTTTGCCAATAATCTGGGGGACAATTTCGTCGGTGAGGGCGTGATGCTGCGCATTCGGGTGGAGAATGTCGAGCCTGCGATAGGACCGTCGAGAACCATTCAGATTCATGGCACGGATTACGAAAGAGAATACGAAGACGAGCACCTTGTCCTCGGGGAAGTGTTGGCCGACGACATCAGCTTCGACTTCGGGAATACTTGGTCACCCCTCGTGAGGCGATGACATGGATGAAGTATCCGCAAGTGAACTGCTCGCCGCATTCGATTCCGATTCCGGTATTGCTGGCCAAGTGAAAAGCGCATTGATTTCCGGTGCACCTTTCGAGATCTGGCTCAAGCCTCAGTCGGCGTCGATGCTTCGCGGTATTCTTCGAGGGAGGTTGGGAAGTTCTCAGCGGCGCGGAAAGTCGATTATTGGGGCAGTGGAGTGTCTTGCCGATCTTGCTGAGAGGGGCGAGCGGGGCCTCCTCTTGGCTTCCGTTGATGATCGCAAACGGGGCGGATACCTATTCCGGCTCTTTCTCGATCCACAGCCACTCAAAGTGGTTGGATGCGTAGGTATTGGCCCCTCTCCCGAAGATGAATCCAGGGCCGATCCCGCGTAGTATCTCGATGCGTGATTGCCTCACACGGCACCCCGCCGGATTGTGTTTCTCGTGGGGTGCTGTAGCGCCTGACGGCAGTAGTTGACGGCAGCGTCAGCGGACGGGGGCTACACGAAGCGTTCGTCGGATCCTTCTGCGGGGCTATCCGGCCGGGGTGGTGTGCAACTGACGATCTTCGATTACGCCTGGGTCGTGGTCTTCTGCCTGAGGCGTTCGTAGGGGGTTTGGCCGCCGATGTGGGCATGGCCAAGGAGTTCCTTGATGACGACGAGCTCGATGCCTTGCTCCAGCAGGAGTGTCGCGGTCGAGTGCCTCAGGTCGTGAAACCGGATCGGCCGCAGGTGGGCCTCGCGGAGCAGGGCGTTGAAGTGCCGGGTGAACGTGGCGGGCTCGATCGGGCGCCCACGACTACGGTGACGCCGCCACCTGCCGCAGGACCGTCTTCGCCTGGCTGACCCGCTACAACACCCGCCGCCGGCACTCCGCCAACGGCCACCTCAGCCCCAACGAATACGAACGCCGACACCACACCGTTAAACTCACGCTCGCCGCGTGATCAATAACCGCGTGCCCACCTTCACGGGGGAAGACCCCCGGGCCAAGCTGCGGGCCTGGATTCCGATCGGCCGCAGTGCCAGAAAGTGCGAGCGTGCAAGTCCGCAGGAGCCTCCCCGTCAAGTCACCTCGGTGAACACCCGTCGCCCACGGCCAGCCGCCAGCGTAGCCACCAAGAGCGGCTTGTGCCGTGAGCGAAACCGCGGCCGGTTCGTGACCATGCCGGGTCGGTGAACCGTCGCGTCCACCCCAGCACCGGTTCTGCACTGTAGCGCCGCCGTCGAACCCCGAGCCGAGGCGGTTAAACGCAAACTGCCGAAGACGCAGGAGCCGAGCTACGAGCAGGTTGTCGATCGCGCCTGAGGCGGAGCGCATTGACCGTGGGACTGTCCGGATAGGACAACCTTGCGGCCACGAGCACGCCTGTGACCGCACGGCGGATCGGGACCCGTTTGCGCGATCGCTGCACACTTGGCCACCATACGGCCACCACGCCGAACCCGGCAGACCCGAACCGACCGGCAAGACGGAACAAAAGACCAGGTCAAAGCCCTGTGGATCGAGACGGCCACCGACAGTCGATCTCAGACCTGCGCATTGCGATGCGTAGCTCGCAGGTGCCCGATTGGCCCGGATTCCAAGGCCAACCAAAACAAGAAACCCCAGGTCACGGCGAGTGAGTCCTGGGGTCCCTCAGAGCCGCCTTCGGGATTCGAACCCGAGACCTACGCATTACGAGGGCCTGAAGGATTGTGATGGCGGGTGCCGGGCACTGCCTCCGAATCCTGTTTCCCCAGGTCAGAGAGGTGTGACCGAGCACCGCATGATGCCCCGGTCCGGCTTGTGCTACCCCGTCCGCTCACGCAGTGCTCACGCATGACGGCGACATGCACCGCCGGGAGTCCACGCCTGGGGCTGCAGGGCACACGTAGGACCGTAAGCTCCAGCACGACACCCGCCGCACTTGGCATTCGGGCGCTCTCGGCTGAGTCGATGCAGAGAAAGCATCTTTTCGCACTTTCTGTCATCTTCACCCCGAGTGGGCAGATTCGCCCACGGCAGACGGTAAATCGTCCATCTGGACTGGAACCGCCACGCCAACCATGGCAACGTACTGGTCTTGGTAAAAGGCCAGGTGAGAGGCATGGTCGAGGTGGCGCTCGGCTGTCTCTCCCCAGAAGCCCTCGGAGAAAGGTGTGGGAGCTGAGATCCGCGAGCGGTCCTGTGAAATCCTCGCAAGGCAAGACACGCGCTGCTAGTCAGCGGAAGCACGGCAAGACGGGAAAGGGGCCCTCGGTGCTCGAAGCCGGAGTGGTGACAGTCGCCAGGGCGAATCGCGCGCAGCGCGGCTTCTTGGCAGCCCGCGACACGGCTGATCTCTCGGCACAGGCGCTGGCCGTGCTCGCGGCTGTTCCCCACTGGTGGCGACGTCGCGCCGCCGAGGCAGAGGTGACCTCCTCCCAGACGCTGGGGTTTGAGGATGAGATGGCGCTTCCGCCAGGGTTCGATTGGCTGGGACTGGCCTCCGTTGCCCCCCGTGAGGATCTCTTCGACGCCTCGCCGGAGCAGTTCGCCGATGCTTACGTGGTTGCACTCGATAGTGCGGTTCGGTCGGCAGAGGGGCGTCACTACACGCCGGCCCTGCTGGCTGAGGCGCTCTACGCGCACGCAGGGGAGGCCCTTGGCCGCCGGGTCAACGGACTTGTCTGGGATCCGGCCTGCGGTGCGGGCATGTTGCTGCTGCCGGCCCTGCGATCATGGGTGGCAGAGCAGGCAGATACCCAGCCTGAAGTGGCGTTGGCTGCAGTTCGATCGGCCATAGGCGGTCGCGACCTCGACGCAGCTGCCGTGCAGCTGGGGAATGTCCTCCTGGCGGCCGAGCTCTTGCCGATCTGGGCCAGGGTGCCCTTGTCCAGGCGTCGTCCTCTCCCTGCTCTTCTGGAGGTGGGAGACGGTCTGACGCCGCCTCCCTCTCCTCCTGCGATTGCCGTCCTAAATCCGCCGTACGGTCGGGTCCGGCTCTCGGAAGCTGAGCGTGAGCGCTGGCAGCACGTGGTGTTTGGGCACGCGAACCGCTACGGACTCTTCATGGCCTCTGTCGCAGAACACCTCGCCGACGGCGGAGTTGCGGCTGCATTGGTCCCAGCCGGATGGCTCGGGGGCTCTTACTTTCAGCGGCTGCGCGCCTACCTTGCAGATGCGACCCCGTTGACACGGCTTGCGCATGTGACTGACCGTTCTGGGGTGTTCTCCACGGGGGTCCTCCAGGAAACGGTGCTCGCCACCTTCCGCAAGGGCCGTGCCCCACAGGCCGTGGCGTGTGAGCGTCTGACCATAAATGGCCAGCTAACCCGCGAGGAGACGGGCAAGGGCCGCCTGCCGGCGTCCCCAGATCGCCCATGGCTCCTCCCCCGCCAAGCGGAAGACCTTCCCCTGGTCAGGGCTGCGCGGAAGATGCCGAAGCGTCTCGCCGACTATGGCTGGTCCGTTTCGACCGGTCCGTTGGTGTGGAACCGCCGCAAGGAGCAGCTGTCTGCCAAGCCCTCGCGCGTGTCGGTAAAGATCATTTGGGCTGGCGACCTGGATGGCGGGCAATTGCATCAGGACCCCAATCGGGACAAGCTCCGTTACTTGCACCTCACTGGGGGCGATGAGCGCGTTCTCGTCCTGGCCCGACCTGCCGTCCTCGTGCAGCGAACCACTGCACCGGAGCAGCCTCGACGCCTTCTGGCTGCAGCGCTGGATTCACCGACGCTGGCACGCTGGGGCGGTCGGGTGTCCGTTGAGAATCACGTCAACGTCCTGACCAACCCCGCGTCGGACGGGCTCCTCACCCCTCGGCTCCTGACGGCCTTGCTGGACTCAGATGCTCTTGATCGCCTGTACCGCTGCCTCACCGGCTCCGTTGCGGTCTCGGCGTACGAGCTTGCGGCCCTGCCCCTTCCGGGCCCCAAGACGCTTCGGTCGTGGGCAAGTCTGGCGGATGACGAACTTCCAGCAGCGATCAACGCCGTATATGGTCTGGAAGCGTGACGCAAACAGACCTAAACGATTCGCCCCATTTGCCTGCCCTGTTGGCAGATCGCGATGAGTACCAAGCGCGGCTGGCCGTCATTTTGCCTCCTGCGGTTACGGGGACTACGGACTCGGCCAATCCAGGAGCTGGTGCGCTGGCCTTCACCATGATGTATGTCGGCGCAGTCGGTGACGTAAATCCCATTCGACCGTCTACCGCTTACTGGATGGGCGATTCCCTCGCCACACACCGCGAGGAACCCGTCAGGACTGGATACTACTCCGCCGCATTGCGTAGCGAAAAAGCGGTCTTGAAATTCTGCCAGAGCATGGGATTCGAGCGCGGCGAAACCTGGTATGCACAGCACACGCGGGAGCCACTCCGTGACCAGACGTTGCGATCCTGGACAGATCACGGCGTGCTTCGGGTCGACGAAAGCGTGAAGACCACTTCCCCGAAGCCCCGCTATACCTTGGACCCGGAATTTGCGAAACTCCTCGACCCCGGACTGGTAGGCGAGGAGCTGAGTGAGGCCATTAAGGCATGGCAAGACAAGGCTTTTGATCCGGTTGCGCTCTCCCGAGTCGATGAGGTGCGCAGAAAGGCCAAGGGCGAGGTAGGGGTGTCGGTTCGCCTTCCGGACGAAACGGAAAGGCAGCTGTCGACAGGCGAGAGCAGTTGGATCCTGAAGGGCGTAATTGAGAAATTTTGCCCCCGTGTAATGCTGGAACCAAGGGTCCTCTTCATTTCCCAGTCCGAAGAAAAGGCACGGCCCGAGGATATTGCTTTCCTGAAGAAGATCAAGATGCCGCTTGATGCCGCTAAACTGCTTCCTGACTGCCTTATCGTGGATCTGGCCAAGGAGCGCGGGCACTTCTGGTTCATTGAGGCCGTGGCGACTGACGGCCCGATCACAGAATCACGCAAGAAAGATTTTACCGAATGGGCATCAAAGGGTGGCCTCTCAGCCGAGAAGTGCCGATTTCTCACGGCGTTCGAGGGCCGAGGGTATGGACCGGCGAAGGTCGCGCTGCCGAAACTCGCCAGCCACTCTTACTCCTGGTACCTCGATGAGCCCGACATGGTGCTGACGTGGGACGGCCTGCCTGACGGTCCCGACTCGACAGCTGCATGACCGGACGGCCTGGCAGCCGCTCCCTCTGTTCCAGACCCGCACCAGCCAAATCCCCTCCACATGCCCGCCAGGCGTGATCGAAGACGCCGACACTTCCCAGGTGTTTGACGAAGGGAGGGAGCCGCGTTCTGACCTGCGGTGGAGCAGGAGATGGTGTGGGTTTCGGACGACATCGGACGGGGATGGACGAGACCTCGTGCAGGAGTCAGTCGGCGTTCTCCTCGCCGTTCAAGTGCCGCATCGCGTATACGCGCTCCTCCGGATGCCGCGCCAGCCGCGCCATCACCCAGGCGGTGTCGGCGTCCATGCCTGGCCCAAATTCGGCCGCCAGGTGGCGAGCCTGCCACGTCGTTCGAGGCGCGAGCACCCAACGCACGAGCGAGAACCGTACGCGGCCCGTGCCGGCCGGGGTCCTCCCTGCCCGCTTGGGTTTCTTGCCCGGGGACGGGCCGGGGGCGCCCGGTTCGTGCGATGTTGTGTCGGCCACCCGGCGAGTGTCGTGGTGCAGTTGGCCTCTACGGAGTCGATCAGCGCGGTGACCACCGAAAAGAACGACAGAGGCCGCTGCCGTTGACGCGCAAGGCAGTTGTGTCCTTCACGTCACTGGGTCCACGCCGCCCCTCTTGGCTATTGGATCCGGCCATGGCCGACTCGCGCCCTTCTCCCGCTGCCTCAGGCTGCTCAGACTTCCGTACACGGACCTGTGGGGGAGGGCTTCGATCGTGGCCAGGCGTGGACGGGGTGCGGCTGCTCGCAGGCGGCGAGTGCAGCTGAAGTCGGTGGCGGTCGGCGGCAGCCTCCTGCTGGTCCTGCTGGTGGTGTTCTGGTCGGTCGTGTGGCCGTACGTCACTGGGACATTGATCGTCGGCGGCGCCGGAGCGGCGGGCTGGTGGCTGTGGCGTACGGACCGGCTCGTGCGCGGCCGGGACAGTCTGTGGCGGCACGAAGACGCGGTGAAGGCTGGCCATCGGACACTCGCCGAGGTGGACGCGATGACCGGCACCGAGTTCGAAGAACTGGTCGCAGCCCTCTGCCGACGCGACGGGTGCGCCGACGTCCGGCGGGTGGGCGGTGCGAACGACAACGGCGCTGACGTCCTCGGCCGCCTCCCGGATGGGCGGAGCGTGGTGATCCAGTGCAAGCGCTACGCGCCGAGCAGCACGATCGCGAGCCGGGAACTGCGAGATCTGCTGGGCGCCAAGGTGCACTTCGCAGCTGATCTGGCCGTGTTCGTCACGACCACGCGGTTCAGCCGCCCCTCCGAGAAGTTCGCGCTGCAGCACGGAATCCTCGCCGTGCACCGGGACCACCTCGGGCTGTGGAACAACGGTGCCTCGTTGCTGTCCCTGAGTGAGGTGAACGGCCAAGGGCAGGGCGACTCCCGGCACCGGGCACGTTGGAAGCGGGCGTACGGCAAGTAACCGGCCTCACGGGAAGCGCGAGGCCGGATCTTGCAGGACGTTCGCAGCGCGAGCTCAGGTTGTGCCGACTCGCTCGTTCACGGCGACGCGGTTACACGCGGGCGGGTACGCCGGCCAGGCCGTCGTCGCCGTCCTCGTCGTCTTCGCTGGGTTTTTTGCGGTCGCGTGCCCCGTCGATGCTGTCCAGGCCCACGCGGAGGAAGTCCGCGAGGGTGCTGGCGGTCTCCGCTCCGGCTGAGGCGCCGGGTAGGCCCTCGATACGCAGGCCGGAGGTGGTGTGGGCTACCGAGTACCCCAGTTCCTGGAGGACGCCGGTGAGTGCGTGATGTACGTAGGCGCGTGTACTGCGGTGCAGGAGGCCGGCTCGTCCGTCGGCCAGTCCTTCGGTCTGTTCACGGGCTGAGGCTGAGCGCGCGGTGATGGAGACGAACCACTCCAGTGACGCGGCCCTCGTCCCGGCTGACGAGATCAGCACGCCGACGGCCCGAGTGCGGTCGTCCGTGTCCGCGACGGGGAATCCCATGCCTTTGCAAAGGATCTCGAGTTCTGCCGCGATGTGGTTGCCGTCGTGACGGTGGATGCCCATGTGGGAAGCGCTTGTCAGGAATTACTAGGCGGCGACTCTGCCGGGTGGCCTCTGTCCCATGTAGTACTCCAAGGTGACCTGCATCCCCTGGAGTGTTTCCACCAGCCGCTCAAGCTGGGTCTTGGTGTCCTCCAGCTCGCTTCGGTAGGACTCCGCGCGCCGTTCGGCCGCGACCCGCCCCTGTTTCTCCTTGGCGACGCGACGCAGGGCGGCAGGGTGGAGCGTGCGGTCTCCACCCATGGGAGATCCCGGAATGCCGAGCTGTCGCTTACGCCGTTGCACCCAACTGTTCACGGTCTTGCGTGAGACCTCGTACTCGATGCTCACCTCCGCCACGGTCTTGGTCTCGGCGATCACGAGATCCGCCAGTTCAGCACGCTTCTCCTGCGACCACTTGGACTGAAACGTCACGGCGTACCTCTGCCTTTCGATCAAGGGCTGTGTCACGCGGAGTAACTCCGCCTTGGCAGGGGAGATGCGAACCTAGGCGGAATCCCATCCGACTGTGCGACTAACGCCGTTGAAGGTGACGCATCGTCAACAGGACGGGTCTTCTGCCCGAGGAGGACCGTTTCTGGCTTCACTGGGTCAGCGATCGTGCTGGGCAAAGCGAGGAAGTACAGGCGGAACTCCGCGCCTGCGCGGTCCAGGTCGCCGGACTGAACTGTTCGGGCAGATCATGAAGCCCAACCGCGGCGCAGGGGGAGTCGGCTGGCCTGGAGTGCGTAAAGCTGCTCGTTGATCCAATGCTCAACATGGTCCACGGATTCCGTGACTGGTCGGTCCGTGGTGTCGAGTAGATGGGTCCGCCATCGGGGATCAGCGGCATTCCACCCGGTCCAGCGGTGCCAGACCATCTTGGGCCAGCCGTCGTCGATGATGACGTCGGGCCGGTGAGACGGGTCGAGGGCGTGCTCGCGGTGCCATGCAGCCCAGCCGAGGAAGGCGTCAATCGCTTGGGGGTCCCACCGCCCGGCGTCACGCTCGGCGAGGCGAGCACGCCGGGCCGGATCATCGACATCGACCAGGCACACGGCGATGCCGTCCAGTAGCGGGGCGGAGGGCGCGGCCAGTACTTCTCCCAAGGGGGACTGCCCAGAGAGCAGAAGATCGATGCCGCGGTCCTGGTACTCCAACGCGCGGCGCACCCACATCTCGGTCATGCGGTGGCGCCAGTGCCGGTCGGCGCCCTCCGGTACACCGAGCTCGTCGAAGTCGTGCACGGCGATCTTCCCGATCCGTGCAGCCGCCGCGTAGGCCAAGGTCGTCTTACCCGAGCAACTGGACCCGGTGAGCTTCAACAGCATCGCGCCAGAGTGCCGACAGCACGGCACCTCCCACGACCTATTTCTTCGAGTCACTCGTGAGGGCGACGTCGTCGGGCGCCTGGAACGGCTCGGCGAATTGCGGTTCCGTCGGGGCGGAGGGGTAGGCTAGAAACCGGTCGCACGGGAGCGTTCTTGGTCACACTTGGACTCCTCCGTGCGGCCACTTCTCTGTCCTAACCATGGCACGGTGTGCGCGCAAAAGTCAGGCGAGGCAAGGAGTGCCACGGCCCTAGAATGGCCGTCGTGACCGACAACACTCAGCGCCCCGACAGCGGGCCGAACAGCGCCCCCGAACTGCCGACCCAATATGCGCCGGCCGAGGTAGAGGGGCCGCTGTACGAGCGCTGGGTAGAGCGCGGTTACTTCGAGGCCGACGCGAAGAGCGACAAGCCCGCGTACACCATCGTCATCCCGCCGCCGAACGTCACGGGCTCGCTCCACCTGGGCCACGCCTTCGAGCACACGCTGATCGACGCCCTCACCCGCCGCAAGCGCATGCAGGGCTACGAGACGCTGTGGCAGCCCGGCATGGACCACGCCGGTATCGCCACCCAGAACGTCGTCGAGCGGGAGCTGGCCAAGGAGGGCAAGTCCCGCCACGACCTGGGCCGTGAGGCGTTCGTCGAGCGGGTCTGGCAGTGGAAGGCCGAGTCCGGTGGTCAGATCGCCGGCCAGATGCGGCGTCTGGGTAACGGCGTCGCGTGGAGCCGTGACCGGTTCACCATGGACGAGGGGCTGTCCCGTGCCGTCCAGACCGTCTTCAAGAAGATGTTCGACGACGGTCTGATCTACCGCGCCGAGCGCATCATCAACTGGTGTCCTCGCTGTCTCACCGCGATCTCGGACATCGAGGTCGACTACCAGGACGACGACGGTGAGCTCGTCTCCATGAAGTACGGCGAGGGGGACGACACGATCGTCGTCGCGACCACGCGTGCAGAGACCATGCTCGGTGACACCGCCGTGGCCGTTCATCCCGACGACGAGCGCTACAAGCACCTCATCGGCACGCGCATCAAGCTCCCGCTCACGGACCGCACCATCCCCGTCGTCGCGGACACCCACGTCGACCCCGAGTTCGGCACCGGCGCGGTCAAGGTGACCCCGGCCCACGACCCCAACGACTTCGCCATCGGCCAGCGCCACGGCCTGGAGTCGCTGACCGTCATGGACGAGCGCGGTGTCATCACGGTCCACGGGCCCTTCGAAGGGCTTGACCGCTTCGAGGCGCGTTCCGCGATCGTCGCCGCACTGCGCGCCGACGGCCGGATCGTCGCGGAGAAGCGGCCGTACGTCCACTCGGTGGGCCACTGCTCGCGTTGCAAGACGACGCTGGAACCGCGACTGTCCTTGCAGTGGTGGGTGAAGGTCGAGACCCTCACCAAGGCCGCGGGGGATGCGGTCCGCGACGGCCGGGTGGACATCCACCCCGCCGACCTGTCTCAGCGGTACTTCGACTGGGTCGACAACCTCAACGACTGGTGCATCTCACGGCAGTTGTGGTGGGGCCACCGCATCCCCGTCTGGCACGGCCCGAACGGCGAGACCGTGTGCGTCGGCCCCGACGAGCAGCCGCCGAGCGGGGAGGGCTGGGAGCAGGACACCGACGTCCTCGACACCTGGTTCTCGTCCGGCCTGTGGCCCTTCTCCACTCTGGGCTGGCCCGAGAAGACCGCGGACCTGGCCAAGTTCTATCCGAACTCGGCCATGGTCACCGGGTACGACCTGATGTTCTTCTGGGTCGCCCGGATGATGATGTTCGGCCTGTACGCGATGGACGGCGAGATCCCCTTCCGCACCATCGCGTTCCACGGCATGGTCCGTGACGAGCACGGCAAGAAGATGTCGAAGTCGTTCGGCAACACGGTCAATCCGCTGGACTGGATGGACAAGTACGGCTCCGACGCGCTGCGGTTCACGCTCGCGCGGGGTGCCAACCCCGGTACCGACGTGCCGATCGGCGAGGACTGGGTTCAGGCGTCCCGGAACTTCGCCAACAAGATCTGGAACGCGACCCGCTTCGCGCTGATGAACGGTGCCACGGTCGAGGGCGAGCTGCCCCCGGCCGAGCGGCTCTCGGCCACGGACCGCTGGATCCTGTCCCGGCTGAACACCGTCGTGGCCGAGGCGGACGCGTACTACGACGACTACCAGTTCGCGAAGCTCGCCGATGCCCTCTACCACTTCGCATGGGACGAGGTCTTCGACTGGTACGTCGAGCTGTCCAAGACGACGTTCATGGCCGGCGGCGACGCGGCCAAGGTCTCGGCTCGCGTCCTGGGCGAGGTCCTGGACGTGACGCTGCGCCTGCTGCATCCCATCGTTCCGTTCGTGACGGAGACGCTGTGGACCACGCTCACCGGCCGTGAGTCCGTTGTGATCGCCGACTGGCCGGCGGACAGTGGGTTCCGCGATGCCGCGGCCGAGGCGGAGATCGAGAGCCTCCAGCGGGTGATCACCGAGGTTCGCCGCTTCCGTTCGGACCAGGGTCTGCAGCCCGGTCAGAAGGTCCCGGCGCGCTTGGACCTGTCGGGTACGCAGCTCGCTGCCCATGAGGCCGCCATCCGTCAGCTGCTCCGGCTCCAGCCGGAGGGTGACGGCTTCAGCGCCACGGCGACCCTCCCGGTCGCCGGCGCCACGGTCGCCCTCGACCTGTCCGGCACGATCGACGTCGCGGCCGAGCGCAAGCGGCTGGCCAAGGACTTGGCTGCGGCGGAGAAGGAGAAGGCCCAAGCGGAGGCCAAGCTCGGCAACGAGGCGTTCTTGGCGAAGGCGCCGGACAACGTGGTCGAGAAGATTCGGACCCGTCTGACGAAGGCCGAAGAGGACATCGTCCGGCTGCAGAACCAGATCAACAACCTGCCGCCTGCCTAGTAGCCAGACCAGGAAGCCCCGGATACACGTCCGGGGCTTCCTTCATAGAGCGGGCGTGGCTACGGGATGCCGAGGGCCTCGAATGGGCTCGACAGGGAGAACTGCCGCTGGCGGGCGACCACGAGGGCCTGTTCGAGGTCGAACTCGGCCATCCGGATCAGGTCGACGAGCCGGGACGGTTTGGAGGCGAGGACAAGGCGCGTGATGTCCTCGGCCGTGTCGTCGCGGTTGAAGTGGTGCCGGAAGAGGTCGAGGTTCTTCTCCACCACCAGCAGGGTCATGTCGAACTCGGAGATCTCGACGTTGGAGACCCGTCGTGTGCGCGAGTGGACCCGGTATTCGTGCAGCGGGCCGGCGATGCACACGATGTGGTTGGCCTCGCCTCTGCGGAATCGTCCGGCGAGGAGGTTCACGGCGAAGGCCCAGTCTCCCCATTTCCGTACGTGGGGGTCGTAGAGACCGCCGTGGATGGCGTCTTCGCGACGGTAGACGATCGACGTGGGCACGTGGTGCTTGCGCAGGACCAGCTCCTCGCGGCACGGGTAGGAGGAGATGGTGAGCCCGTCGAAGTCGCCGATCATCCGCGACATGGTGTGGACGAAGGCCACGTGCTGGTGCGTCTTGAGGAGCTTGACGGCTCGGTCCGGGTAGCTGCCGGCCTTCAGCAGCTCAGGATCCGTGGCGAGCCGATCGTCGGCGTCGAGTTGCATCACGTACTCGAAGGACGCGGCGTTGATGCCGGCGTTCCTGGCGGCGTGGTGTCCGCTGTGCTCTTGGCGGACGATACGGACCTCGGCACGCTCGGCGCACAGCGCGATGGCACGAAGCGTGGGCTGGTCGTCGGAGCCGTCATCCACGATCACGACTTCGTACGAGAACGTGTGGGGCTGCTGGATCAGGGACTCGACGGCTTCCACGAGGTAGCCCCCCGAGTTGAAGCAGGGGATGACGAAGCTGATCCCCTCGGGCGTGCTCGACTTCACGGCATTCCTCCTGTCTCTGATCGGGCTGCCCGGTTGGCGGCGATGACGGTGGCCCTGGTCGCCTCGAAGCAGTTCCTCCCGGTTCGGCGGTCCTGTTCCGCGTGCTCGGACCAGAGCAGCGTGAGGTCCCAGCCGTCGTAGATCCGCTCGACGACGTGTCGGAAGGAGTCCGGGGAATAGTCGGCCTCCCCCTCGATACGCAGCAGTTGGCCGTCCGCGGACCTGCGGGTGATCCCCGTGAAGACTTCGAGGTAGTGGTAGTTCGCCCCGCGCGCGTGAGCGACCGCGCTGGTGAGGAGGGACTCGACGTCGTGGCTCGCGAGGTAATGCAGGACGTCCTTGGCGACGATGACCCCGAAGTCCTCATCGATGGCGAAGTTCTCGGCGAGACATTCCCGTGGGTCGATCAGGCGGGCCCAATCTGCTGCGCCGTCGACGCGGTGGAGAAGCGAGTCGCTGGCGATCTGATCGACGGCTACGACGCGGAATCCTGCACGCGCTAAGGCGATGGTGTAAGTGCCGGCCCCGTATCCCAGATCCAGTGCGGTACGTGGGGTCTCGTCTCCGATGGATTCCAGGAGGGTGTTGAACCGCTCCGAGGTGACGGCCTGGAGGTTCTCTGCGGTGTTCCGGCCGCGCGGGATCGCGTCCGCGTAGAAGGCATGCACGGATGCCTTCGAAACTGACAGATTCATGGATGACTCCTCTATGCCTGGAAGGTCTGGAGCAGCTGGCACCTAGAAAGGCACCGTGAACAGGCGTCCAGGAGCGAGCACCGACGAGGCGAGCGCCTCGGTGACCTGCATGGGCCGCAGGTGGCTCGCGAGGGAGCTGCGCTGCTCGGAACCGCGAAGCCAGTGCTCCATGAGCTGACGGTTGCTGTCGCTGTGGAACAGCCCGTCGAACGACTCCTCCGACACGTACTGCTCGTCGGGCAGCAGCGCGGCGTTGGCGCGTGTGATCACCCGGGCGAACGCGTCGATCCCGTCCGCGCTGATGCCGCGGGGGATGTCGTAGCAGTGGACGTGGGTGGAGAACAGCGTCGACAGCTGGGCCTCCAGGTCGACGCTCGACGTGCGGCCGTTGACGTTGTAGAGGCCATCCGGGAGCTCCGCCCAGTCGCGGATGGAGGGGGTGGTCTGCTCGAAGGACAAGGTCCCGAGCGAGACGGTCCTCCCCGTCGCGGCGTCTACGAGGCGGAACGTGGAGGTCACATCGGTCTCGCCGAAACGGAAGCCCTCATCCGAGTCCGCCGACCACCGCGCGCCGGCGTCCTGGAAGCTGCGGGCGATCGGCTGGGAGAGGCGCTGGTGCTGGTCGATGGGGAAGGCGCCGAAGGCACTTACTTCCAACCGGAGTTGGCGCTCAGGGAAGAGCTCCGCGTTGAGTGACAGGATCTGGGTAGCGAGATCCACGTAGTGGTACGCGCCGTGCATCATCATCCCGTAGCCGTACTTGTACGGGTGATCATCGCGGCTCTCGAACTCCCGCTGGAGATTCCACACGCCGCCCGCGGCCCGGAGATGGAATGAAGTCAGGGGCGCCTCCCACCTCTCCATCCGATCCCTCAGCGAGGCAACTACCTTCTGGTTGTAGATCTGGTGGTACCGGCTCAGCGTCATCACCGAATGCTCCGCAGGGGAGTCGGCAGCAACACCGATGAGTTCCTGCATGGTCTTCGTGATGTACGACGGCTTGAACCGACCGTCGATGATGGGAGCCAGCACGGGCTTCTCGACCAGTGAGTCGATGTGGTTCTCCACGCAGAACCGCAGGTATGCCTCGTGAGCTCGCACCTCTGTGGCGATGTACACCTTCGTCGGTACGCCGGGTACTCGCAGGCGTTGCACGGCGGTTGCGATGACTTCCTGCGGCGTCTCGCGCACTCGGTCGCCGGAATCCGACAGGTAAACGACTCCTCGCGGCTTCACGCTCGCTGCGTGTATGCGTCGGTCGATTTCCGTCCGCTGCGACTCCAGGTCGATGATGGAATAGGAGTCGATGTGGCCAGACTTGATGGCATCGCGAATGCACGGAAGGTACTTGTTGGCGACGATCTCATCGAAACCGATCACGATGAGGTGGTGAGCTGATATCACGGGACCACCTTTCCAAGGAGCCTAGAAGGAATGGCTGATTGGCTGGTTTTAGGCGCACGCCACCAAAGGCCCGTATGGCATTGGAGGAAATGCGTGAATACTTTCCGTGCCGTCAACCCATGGAATTCGACCCGGAACCGCCGACCTGCCCTGCGGCGACGAATTCAACTCTCGTCGTGCGAAGGCGACTTCGGGAGCGTGCACTTGGGGGTGCACTCGTGCACTCCTGCGTGCGAACCTCCTGCACCCTGGGGCTGACCTGCGTAGAGTGACCGTGCGTCAAGCTGGCACTACGGCCGTTCTCTGGGGGTCCGATGGCAGACCGGAACGCCAGACTGGCCGCGCTCATGCAGGAAGCGGACTTCTCGCACAAGTCGCTCGCCCGCGCGGTAGTCGTCGCAGCGGCTCGATCACGGGAAGACGTCACCTGCGATCACACGTACGTCACCCGGTGGCTCAAGGGCTCCATACCGCGCGGGAACATGCCGCAGCTCATCGCCGACGCCATCGGGGCCAAGCTGGGACGCCGCCTCACCATCGATGACATCGGGATGGGCAACGCGGCGATATCCGCTGTACAGCCTGACCTCGGGCTCGACTTCGCGGACCACCCCGAGGCTACGGCCAAGACCGTGACCGACCTCTGGCGTGCCGACCTTGCCGAGGCCGAGCCGCTGGTCCGAGCGCAGCCGGACTCCGCAGCCTGGAACACCGCCACTCTGCGCTGGCTCGTCGTCCCGCCGGACGCAGCGCCGACGCGGACCGGTGGCCAGGCGATTGGCGCCGTGGACGTGGAAATGGTGCGCTCAACCGCCGACGCGTTCAGCACACTTGACGGGAAGTTCGGCGGCGGCCACGCCCGACGCGCGCTCATCCAGTACCTGCACACGGACGTCCGGCCCATGCTCGACGGGCAGTACTCCGACGACGTGGGCAAGCAGCTGCACTCGGCTGTGGCCGAAGCGCTCTTGCTCGCCGGATGGATGTCGTACGACAGCGGCCTGCACGGCATCGCGCAGCGGTACTTCATCCAGGCCCTGCGCATGACGCAGACGGCTGGTGACAGGCTCCTGGGCGGAAGCGTCCTGTCGGCGATGAGCCATCAGGCAACGTTCATGGGGCGGTACCAGGACGCTGTAACCCTTGCCCGTGCCGCATACATGGGGCCGGCCGCGAGCCTGGGGCCGACGATGGCCGCGCAGTTCCGTGCGATGGAGGCGCGGGGTCTGGCTCGCCTTGGCGACGAGCGAGGCTGTGACCTGGCCCTGGCGGAGGCCGAACGCAAGCTCAGTCAAAGGACAGCCGACAGCGACCCGCCCTACATCGCGTACTTCGACGAGGTGGAACTGGCGGCGGAGATCGGCCACTGCTTCCGCGACCTGGGACGCTCCGTCGAAGCCGCAGAGCGGGGTGCGGGCTCCATCTTCGGCGACGGCATGAACAACCGAAGCGACTTCTTCGCAACGATGGTGCAGGCCGAGGCGTACCTCAACCAAGGTGAGATCGGCCGCGGTTTCGAGATCGCCGTGGGTGCTCTGAGCCTCGGCGAGGGGCTGAAGTCGGCGCGCTGCGTGCAGTACGTGCGGGAGTTCCAAGGGCGCGTCACGAACCACATGAGACGGGCCGCGGAGTTCCGCGACTTCGCGGAACAGGCCCGGGCCTTCCGCCTCTGGCAGCAAGCCGAAGCCGCTTAGAACGGCGCCCAATCCCGCCGTGAGCCACCCGACCGCAGCGTCTCGACACGCTTCTCGACTTCTTCAGCGGCGCGCGGATTCGCGTCGGCGTTCTGCGTGAGCCAGGTGACCATCAGCAGTTCGCGGACGCTCCGGAGCACGGTGTACCCGGACCACTGCCGGACGTCGAAGCCGTAGCCGTCCACGAAGTCGGCGTACTCGGCCTCCGTGTGCCAGCCGAAGCTGTCGTAGTACATGGCCGTCTGCATGAGGTCCCACTCACGGGGGCCGGTCGCGAAGCCGTCCAGGTCGATGACCTTCGGGTGTCCTTCGGCGTCATGAAGGACATTGCCGACGTTGAAATCACCGTGCAGATGCCCCGGCGGAAGGGCGAACTCCAGCCGCTCGTACTCGGCTGCCAGCTTCTCGGCCAGACCGGCTAGATACGCGCGGGTCTCGGCACGGATCACAGCACGCCGCAGTCGCTGCTCGACTTTGTTGAAGGGACGGAGGGCGGGCAGGGAGACGTGCGGCGGCTCCAGTCCGTGGAGCCGCCGCAGGAGTTCGCCCATCTCACGCGTGCTGGCGTATTCCTCGCCGTCGGCCAGCCCTTCCCAGAAGGTCACGGGGTGGCCCTCGACGACGACAGGCTGTTCGGCCTCTGTGACGAGTCGCGCCGACGGGTAGTCCTCCGCCGCGAGCCATTGCGCAACAGCGACCTCGCGGCGCACGGACGGTAGACGATCCGCGTGGCGGCCGACGCGAGAGACGACCCGTCCGCCATCGATGCGGAACACCGCATGGTCACCGAGTCGCAGCATTTCTACGCCTTCGGGGTCTAGCCCCGCCAGGACGCAAGCTCTACGCAGAATGCTCTCTGCCGATGCGGAGTCGAACGCGGTTTGTTCGCTCGTCGTCATGCCGTCTGACCCTCCTGTGCAACAGGCAGAGCGGGGGTGATCCACCCCCGCGTACGAGGGTAAATGTGTCCGCTTCTTTCCAGTTCGCTCGGGGCAGACAGGAAAGCCCCGGAAAGGACTGGTGCCCGCCCGCAGACCATGTCAACGTACAACGCCCTGCCAGAGCACCTACCCCCGAAGCCCACGGAGGCGCCCCTGTACCCGCATCACCCCAGCGGATCCCTCCCCGACG
Source organism: Streptomyces sp. MBT53 (assembly GCF_016654115.1). Classification (GTDB taxonomy): domain Bacteria; phylum Actinomycetota; class Actinomycetes; order Streptomycetales; family Streptomycetaceae; genus Streptomyces. The sequence goes on along the minus strand of NZ_JAEQAZ010000023.1, from coordinate 21,530 downwards.
ACTCGCAGGAGCCGTTGTACTGGGTCAGCCCGCGCCACTTGGCCGGTGACGACAACGCTCTCGCCGAGCAGGTTGGGACCACCCTGACCGGCCTCGGCTGGCGCATGTGGCCCACCTCCCGCAACACCTTGTTGTACGTGAGCCCGGACGAGCTGTGCGGTGCCGAGTGGATCCTTGCGGCCTACCCGTTCGAACTAGGCGGTCTCCCGGTTGCCTGGCAGCTGAGCGCCCGCTCGGATGCCACCTCCGCGATGCCGGCGTGGAACGCGTACTTCACGGCCGGCGTCCCGTACGAGGCGCTCGCCGATCTCCTCGTGGCGATCGACACCCGCGAGGCGCCCGACGTTGGCTCCGAGGGGTCGGAGGCGGTCCTCAACTCGTTGAGTGCCCGAGGCTGGATCCGCGATGTGGACCGCCCCCGCACCACCGCTACGGACCCCGGGTTCTCCTGCAGTGTCTCCTTGGAGATGCTGCCGCCGCTCATCCAGGACGCCGACCCGCGCCCCGACCTGGTGGGCTGGCAGGCATGGGCGGAACCCGTCGTCAGCGCCCCCTATTTGTGGTGTGCCAGCTTCAGCGCCAGCGTCCCCCATGAGCTGGTGGCGGCGTTCGCCGCCTCGCTCGCCTCACCGGCTCCGGTGCCCCGCCGAACCGTCCCTGCGAGCGCCGAAGGGCGGCTCACCGTGGTCCGCCGCAGCTAACGGCGCCCGCCCAGAGGAGCCGCTGTCGTAAGCGGCTCGTCGCCGATCTCCCGAGTGGTAACAGGTCAGACGAGGCGTGCCCCCGCGCCCGCCAGATGACAGAGAAGGAGAGAGCCTTGTTCTTGTTCCGACGCGCTCGCGAGGACCGCGCGTTCCGTGAAGCCCAGCATGCGGGCCACGCGCTGCTCCTGCGGCTGCAGGCCACGCAGCCGTGGCCCAACTTCCCCGAGCCGACCCCACAGGCCCCCGCCGCAGGGGAAGCGGTTGTGCCCGACTTCCTGCCGCCGGAGCTGCGGGTGCCGTCGCGCCAGGACGTGGCCGGGGTGATGATGCGCTGGCAGCCACCGCTCGTCGTCGGCGGCGAGGTCCGTACGTGCCCCGAGTGCGGCATGTACCGGGACTGGATCGTCTTCTGCATGCGCGACGACTCGATATGGCTGCGCTGCCGGGCGGGCCACGAGACGAGGGAGCCCGGCCTGGATGCGGTCTGGTTCAACCGCAACTCCGGTCCCGTCAACCGGTTCCACCCCACTCTCGAAGAGGGCCTGCGCCACCTCGGCCATTGACCTCCCGAAACCCCCGCTCCCCGTCGTACTGCCGGCGCTCGGAGGGCCGGCCTGGTCAGACCGTCCGTTTCGCAGGCCACAACAGGCCACAAAGGGGTTTCCTATGCGCCTTCACGCCACGACCGTCCGCGGTCTCAGCGCCCTCGCTATCTTGGCCCTGGCGGGCTGTTCCCAGGGCAGCGCCGCCTCCTCCGGCCCGATGTCCTCCCAGACCGTCCCGGTGCACCCGGACGGCGAGAGTGCCTTGGCGCTCGCTCCGTTGTCTTCGACTGCGCTGGCGAAGCTGCTCTTGGACGAGAGCGACCTGGGCGGGGACTACACCCGCATGCCGCAGCGCGCGGCGGCCCACGACGACGTGACCGTGAACGGCTGCCCGGCGCTGGAGAAGCTCGGCGGCGACGCCGCGACCGGCACAAGCCTCGCCTTCCCCCGCAGGGCCAAGGCGTCCTTCACCTACGCTGGTGGCGGCAATTCCGAGCTGGCCGAGGAGCTGTACAGCGACACCGCGGCGAAGCTGTCCAAGGGCATTGGGAAGATCTTCGATGCGATGGTCTCCTGCCCCACGTATCAGGTGGTGTCGGGCAACACCGTCGTCATAGTGGGCACGCAGGTGAGGCCCGCCCCTGACCTGGGCGACGAGCAGTGGAGCCAGCTGCTCACCTACTCGATCGGTGGGCAGCGCAGCGTCGTCAAGCAGACGGCGATCCGGATCGGCAACGTCCTTGTGCTCGTCTCGGGCGCGCCGGGACTTGTGGATGCCAACCTGGAGAAGGCGCTCGACAAGGCCGAGGCAGCCTTGTGACCACCCTGTCGGCGTCGTTCGGCGCCGACGCGCATGACTTTGTCGCCGTGTTCGCCGATTCCCTCAGTTCCAGGGCCTCCCACGCGGTGAAGCCGGGCCTCCCAGTTGAGGGAGCCCGGCTTCGTGCTGCGGTGCCTTGTTCTGGCGTCTCCCCGCGCGTCACCGCCCGCAGCTGAGATCGTGATCAGCGCCGCCGTGCCTGTGACGGCTGCGGGGCCGGGGCGGCTGCTGCCGTGTGCTCTGGTGCGTCGGGGCGCTGTGCTGCGATGCCGACTCGTGTTGTGCTGCGGGCCTGTGCTGCTTCGCGGGCTCGTGCGCTGGGTGCCGACCTTGCGCTGAGGCGTTGGATGCGCCAGGTCAGGACTCGTGCGGGTGAGTCGGCGTCGTCCAGGGCGCGCTGGTCGGCGACCTGTTGGAGGAGCCGCTCCGGGTCGTGTCCGGCTGCTTCCGCCTGGGCGAGGGCGACGGTGAGAGCCGCGAAAGCGGGGTCTTCGATGACCTGCTCCACGTGCTCGGGCACGACCTGGCGCAGGCGGCGGATCTGCCGCTCCATGGCCTGCTGGGGCGGCTGACGCTGTGCGAGAGCGGCCAGTGGTGCGGCGGCTGCTTGATCGTAGGCGGCCTGGAGGTGGAGCAGGCTCTGGTGGGCCGCTGCGACTTGCTGGTCGTGGTGGCGGAGCTGGTGCCAGCGGGCAGCGGCGATGACCACGAGGATCGCCGCGTCGAGGAACATCGCCAGGATGGCGCCGTCCTTGGGGGCGGGCTCGCGGACCATCGCCCGTACGGCGCCGCGCAGAGCACGAGCGTGGTGGTGTTCGGCGCGGATGCGGGAGCGAGTGGCGCGCTCGAACGCGGTTGCCGCCTCTCGGAGTTGGGGCCGCAGGGCCTGGGATGCGAGGAGCGGGAGGGCGTCGAGGGCTTCACCGAAGGCGGCGAGGTGGGCCTGGGAGGCTTCGTCGTCGGTCTGGTCGAGGTGGTGGGGGATGCGTTCGGTGGCGGCGGTGGCCTGACGCCAAGGGTTGGGCCTGCGCCGGCCCGGCTGCCCAGCGGGCTGCGGGTCGATGTTTTCCAGACGCTTTTGGATCTTGGGGAAGGAGAGGTCCGGGGAGAGTTCGTAGCCGGAGAACCAGACGGGCTCGTGGTCGGCGGTGGTGGTGTCTTCGCTGGCGACCTTGTAACCGCGCACATCACCCGAGGGGAAATACACGACCTCGACAAGCACACCGTCGATGTGGCTCAGCAGGTGGACGAACTCCTCCACGCTGGAAGCAGCGGCCACGGCGGTCCGCACGGTGGCGCGCAGGCGTTCACGAGCGGGCTTCTCGTGGCCGGAGCGGCGAGCCTTCTCCTGCTCAGCGCGAGTGGGCCGCTTGGCGGCGGTGCGGTCACCGCGTACGACTCGAAAGAGGCCGTATTGCTTTTCGATGGCGGCGAGTTCACGGTCGGCGGTGAGGTAGTCGTTCCAGTGCCGGGCGGTGCTCAGGTCGCCGCGGACCTTGGTGGCGGCGATGTGGATGTGGTCGGGGGCGTGGCGGACGGCGACCCACCGGCAGCCGTCCGGGTCACCGTCCGGCGCGATGCCCGGGGCCGCCACCACCCGGCGGGCGATGTCGGCCCACTCCTCGTCGCTGAGAAGGCGGTCACTCTCGGCAGCGCGGATCGAGCAGTGCCACACGTACTTCTCGGGGGCGCGGCCCAGTCGCCGGGCCTGCTTGACGTGCAGGTTGAGGTCGGCCACGAGGAGCTTCTTGGTGGCGTCGAAGTCGTCGGTGCGGCCGGGGTCGGGGGCGAAGCCGTCCCAGGAGGCGACCGAGTGGGGATCGGTGTGGTCCCTGGCCTTCTTCGTGTCGAACAGGTACCTGATCAATCCGGCGATATCTTTGCCGTTGCTGATCTTCGCGATCATCGGACCGCCTTTGTGGTGACGGCCTGGTTCGCGGCTGCCGCGATGTGGCGAACGCTGGCGCCGACCGCGGTCAGGGTCTGCTCGGCCTGGGCCAGGAGGGCGGTATCCCCAGGCTGTGGATGACCACCGGAGTTCAGCTTCTTGGCGATCTGGTTGATGTTGTGGCCGATCTTGGCGACCTCGCCACGCAGGGCGGTCAGCTCGTCGATGTAGTCGTCGAGCGGGGTGCGCTGGCCGGGCAGGGCGAGGTCGCCGTGGACGTGGGCCATGACGACGGCGCCGACGTAGTGGGCGCCGGCGATGTTCAGCGACCGGGCCATGCGCAGGATGTCGACCTTCTCGTCGACGCTGTAGCGGGCATCGACACGCTCTTTGCGCTGGCCGTTCGGGTCGGGCTTACGGCGGCGGGCGACACGGTGCAGCGCGGCGGCTTCGGCGGCACGCGGCAGCTGGGCGGCGGCGGTGTCGGCGGACTGTTCCCCCTCGGGTGCCCCCTGGTGCCCGAGGTCCTCCGCCACCCCCGGGGCGGAGGCTTCCCCGTTGCGGCCGTCCCTGGACGGTCCAGCGGGATACCTTGCTGACGCGTCTGGGGCTGGGGTGGTGGTCATCTCCTGCTGGTGCGTTGGGGATTCGTGGTGCTGGTTGGTCATGGGGCGGTTCTCCGTGGGGTGTTGATGGCCGGTCAGCGACCGGACGAGCTCGTCCCATACCTGTCAGGGCAAGGACGGGTGGAGCGGCGATGTCGGGTTGACTCATTGCGGGGCGGTCGCTCGTCCCCGCGCTGACCTGCGCGGGGACGAGCGATGCGAGTTACGCCGGAGCGATGGGAGCGCCAGCGGCGGTTTTGTCGAGGTCGTCCTGCCGCTGAGATGCGGCCTCATCGAGTTCGGCCTGCAGGACGTCCTTGAGCTTTTCCGCGTCGGCCCTGCCGATGGGGAGGCCCTTGCCACGGATCATCGCTTCGATGTGGCGGCGCGAGGCACGGTCTCCGCGTCCCAGTGGCGCGGTGCGGGCGATCGCGAGGTACTCATCGGACACAGTGCTGGGCTTCTGGTCCTCCGGCTCGGCGGAAGACTGCGCGGATTCCGGCACAGTGGCGGCGCCCTGCGCCGCATCGGCAGAACCTCGCGCCACGTCGGCCTGACCGTCCGCCACGTCGAGACCGGCTGGCTCCGGGAGACCGTTGTGGCGTTCGGTGGCGTCGGTTGGGTCGGCGACGAGTTGGTGGATCTGCCTCATCAGGACCCCGAAGGCCAGCAGTGCGGCGGTCGGGGGAACTGCGGCGACCACGTAGTCGAGGAGGGGCACGGTGCTCGCGTTGCCCGTGCCGCTGACGCCGGCCACGTTGAGTGCGATGGAGCCGACCGAACCGGTGGCCGTGAGGGCGATGGCCCATCCGTCGGTGACCCGGCGCAGTCCCGCGCGGAGCATCAGCAGCTCGCCCGCGATGATGAACGCGTCCAGGGTCGCGGGCCAGGCCCACTGGCGGACCGGGGAGTTCCCCAGCCCGTGCTGTCCGGCGACCTCGGCGAGGTGTGCGTACGAGAGCCAGAACCCGCCGGCGGTGAGGGCGATTATGACGACTCCCGCCGCGCCGAGTGCGTAGCGCTCGGCAGCTTGCTTGGTCATCACTTGCCGCCCGTGAGCGCGGCGTGGATCAGGGTGCAGGCGGCGGTGCCGAGGGGGAGGATCGCGGCGCGATCCCAGCCGGTCGCCAGGTGGGAGGTGGCGCGATGGGTGGGGATGGCGAGGGTGGTCAAGCGGGGTTCTCCTGGGGTGGTGGCGTGGTCCGTCTTTGCCGTCTTGGCCGTTGCAAGCGCAGGTCAGGGCCGGTACGGCAGGGGGCGCGACGTTCCGTCTTGGCGGTGCCGTCGCGCCTTTGAGGCACGCACGGGCGGTGAGGGCTGCGGTTCGGTGGCCGTGGACGGATCGGATCCGTCTTGGCGTCCCGGTCGCATGCGCTGTGACCTGCGGTGATACGGCGAGGACGCCCAGGACGGCACAAGACGGAAGCGGGTGGCGTCCCGGCGGGCAGCAACGACGGTCATGATCGTGTTGCCGTCCTGGCCCCGGTTGCCGTCTTGCCCGTATGCCGTTTGACCTGCGGGATTACGGCAGGGACGGCAAGGACGGCAACCGGGGGCGGGGGCTCAGCCCTCGCTGCGAGCGGGGCCGGTGCCGACCGGGTGGACGGTCGGGCAGTAGCGGCGCCACGCGTCGAGGAACTTGTTGCGCGTGTAGCCCTTGCGCTGGGTGCCGTCGGCGAGGCGGACGTTGCCGGGCCGGATGTCGAAGTCGCGCAGCAGCGAGCCGAGCTCACGCGGGCTCAGCCCGTTGCGCCCCCACTCCGCCCACGGGCCTTCCAGGTCCTGGCGCAGGTGGTGGAGGAGTTCGTCCGTGGAGAGGCTGTCGACCTCGCGCTGGGCGACGAAGACCCGGCGGATGTCGGCCAGGATCCGCGCTGAGCTCGGGTGGTCCTCCTCGGCCGCCGCTTCGGCCGCGACCATCTGCGCGCATGCCGCGCGGGCGAGGCGGGGCCAGGGCCCGGCGGCAAGGTCGGCGACGATCACCAGGGGCTCCCAGGTGTCGGCAGCGCGGTCCTCCACCGGCATGGCCGGTTCCAGGTCGGCTGCCTCGTCCAGCAGCGGCCGTATCCATGCGGCGATGCGGTCGCGCAGGTCGTGGAGGGCGGGAGTGTCGCGGCGGGAGCGGAAGGGCTTGACGCTCTCGCCCTCGGCCCGGCGGCGCATGCGGATCACCACGGACCGGTCCATGATCGTGTCCGGCAGGTCGCCGATCCCCGCGAGGGCAGCCATGGCGAAGGTGGCGAACCGGTGCGGGGTGTGGTCGTTGCCGACGACGCGGGTGACGTACCGGTTGCGCTGGTGGCCGGCGTTGAGCAGGCCGCGCATCTCCTCGTTCTTCTCCGCCTGCTTCGGCGTGCCGAAGATGGTGTCGGCCTCGTCCACCAGCAGGGTGGGCGGTTCGTCGGTGATGGAGCGGAAGATTGCCGCCGGCGTGGTGTTGATGGTGAGCATCGGCTCGTGGACCGTCTCAGTCAGCACGTCCAGGAGCCGTGACTTGCCGCACCGCTTCGCCGGCCCGACCACCGCCAGGCGCGGGGCGTGCTGCCACGCGGGCTGCAGGTGCGTGGCCGCCACCCACAGCGTGACCGCGTCCAGCGCCTGCTGGGAGGGCAGGATCACGAACTGGGCTATCTGCGAACGCAGTTCGTTCAGCAGCTCGGAGCCGTACGTCGGCTCCGGGTCCGGCACCGCCTCCTCGACAGGCTGATCCGCTGGAACCGTATCCGGCGCCCGCTCATCGGCCGCCAGGGCGGCTTCAGGCGCGGAACCGGGCCGGCCGGGCACCGCGACCGTCGGCCATACCGCTTTGCCGGGTGCGGAATAGGGCTCGGGTGTCGTAGGTTGCACAGGCAAGCTCCTTATCCGGTGACGTCGGGCATGCAGGCCCGACTCACGCAGGTCGTTCGTTGGAATGCGGGCAGTGGAGTGTGCTGAGCCTCCGGCGTTGGCCCGCCGGGGGCTTTCTCGCTTCCTTGGCCGGGGCGAGGGAACACGGACAGTACGTCCACGTCCGGCCACAGTCCAGCGTTTCTGTGTCAGCTCAGCGCAGAAGCGTCTGCTATGGGCTCGGGTGGTCATGCGGCCAGGCCGAGCAGGTTCAACAGGTCGGCGGTCACGACGCGGTACGCCTTGCCCAGGCGCAGGACCTTGCAGGGGTACTGGCCCCGCTTGGCCAGCTCGTAGCCCTTGCTCCGCCCCAGCCCCAGCGCGCGGTTGCCGGTGTCCAGGTCAACGGCGGCAGGCAGGGCCAGCAGCTCCGCTCGCGTCATGCCCTTGGGCTGCTCGGCGGTCTCGTTGTCGCGCATCCAGCGCTCCGTCCATGAGTGAGCCCTCGGCGAACGCGGCATCACGTCCGGCTCCAGGCGATCACTAACCATCATCGGGAAGCTAATGTGTCTCCATGACACAACGCCGTATTGATCCTAGAGATGACGAGGACGACGTCCCGGAGTGGGTGGATCAGGTGATGGCCACGGTGGCCACCGAGGTCCGCAGACGCAGGAAGGAGCTACGCATGAGCGCCCAGGACCTGGCCGACCGCTGCGAGGAGATCGGCCGCCCGATCCCGCGCAACGTGATCGCCAACATGGAGTCCGGCCGCCGCGCCAGCCTGCCCCTGGTCGACGTCCTCGTCCTCGCCGAAGCCCTGCGGACCTACCCGATCTGCCTGCTCTACCCCGTCGGCTACGTCGACCGAGTCCAACGCCTTCCCCTTCAGCACTCCGAACCAACCTGGGCTGCCATGCGCTGGTTCACCGGCGACAGCGAGGACTTCGGCATGGAAGACGACATGCTCCGCTCCTTCCGCGCCCACGTCCGCTACCAGCGCGCCGCCCTGGCCGCTCTGAAGGGCGAGAAGCACGAGCGTTGGAAAGCCGAGACGGCACCCAACCAGGCCGAGCGCGAGGAAGCCGTACTCGCCCAAGCCGACTACGCCGAAAGAGCGTTGGAAGCCAAGTACCGGCTCCGCAGCGCCCGCGCCTTCATCCGCGAAGACGGCGGCACACCACCGCACCTGCCACCAGAACTCGCCGACGTCGACCCACCCGTCGGCGACACCACAGAGGAGAATGATCTTTGAAGGGTTCCACCCACCGCCGCTGCTACTGCCGCGACGCCCACACCGGTAAGCCGCTCGGTAAGCAGTGCCCGAAGCTCTCCAGCCGCAAGCACGGCTCGTACTCGATACGTCAGGAGCTCCCGCCCCGCGAAGACGGCACCCGCCGTTCCTTCAGCCGCGCCGGCTACGACTCCCTCAAGGCGGCCCAAGCCGACCTCGACCACGTCCGCGCCCTGCTCGGCCTCGCCGACACCGACGACCCTGAGGGCATGGCGCTGATCGCCGCCATGTTGGAGGAGGTCGGCGACGAGAAGTCGCCACTGCCGGATGTCGAGGAGACCCGGCGGCGCCTGAAGTCCGGTCAGGACCTGATCGGCCGCCTGACCGTCGGTGAGTGGCTCGACCGATGGCTCGACGGTAAGCGCATCCGCAAGTCGGGACTCAGCCGCTACGAGACCGATATCCGGTTCCATTTGAAGCCTCGGATCGGCCACCACCGTCTCGATCGGCTGCGCGTGAGCCATCTCAGCGACATGTTCACGGCCATCGCCGATGCCAATGCCGAGATCCTGGAGCAAAACGACCAGCGCCGGGCCGCGGTCGAGGAGTTGGCCACCGTGCCGTGGAAGGGCACGGACAACCGCGCCCGCCGCAAGGCGATGAAGACGGCGATCGATGCCATGCCACCGTTCCGGCGTGTGACCGGTCCGGCTACCCGGCTGCGTATCAAGGCCACGCTGCGGTCCGCGTTGAACGACGCGATCGGCCAGCAGATCCTCACCTTCAACCCCGCGGCGCACGTCGAACTCGACCCCGTGCGCAAGCCGAAGGCCCTGGTGTGGACCGACGCGCGGGTCGCCAGGTGGGAGCAGACAGGCGAGAAGCCCTCCCCCGTCATGGTCTGGACGCCCGAACAGACCGGCGCGTTCCTCGACATCCTCGCGGAGGACCGGCTGTACGCGATGTGGCACCTGATCGCCTTCCGCGGCCTGCGGCGGGGCGAGGCATGCGCGCAGCCCTGGTCGGAGACCAACCTCGATGACCACTCCCTGACCGTCTCCGCCCAGCTCGTCCAGGACGGGTGGGAGGTCGAGACCTCCGAGCCCAAGACCGACAGCGGCTTCCGCGTGGTCGCGCTCGACGACGACACCGTCAACGTCCTGAAACGGCACCGCGAACAGCAGGACGCGGACCGCGAGGAGTGGGAATCAGCGTGGGTCGAGACCGGCATGGTCTTCACCCAGGAAGACGGCTCCTGGCTCCATCCCGGGAAGATGACCGACCTCTTCGAGCGCCTCGTCGCCGCCTCCGGGCTCCCGCCGATCCGGCTGCACGACCTCCGGCACGGGGCGGCCACGCTCATGCTCGCCGCCGGCATCGACGTGAAGATCGTGTCGGACACGCTCGGGCACAGCGACACCCGGATCACGCGGGACATTTACCAGAGCGTTCTGCCGCAGGTCGGCAAGAACGCGGCCGAGGCCACCGCCAGGCTGGTTCCGCTTCAGCGGAAGACCGAGGCGGAGGAGGCCGCCCGTAAGGCCGCCAAGAAGGCCAAGGACAAGGCGAAAGCCGAGGCCAGGGCCAAGAGGAAGGGCAAGCGGAAGAAGCCCAAGAAGTAGGGCACCGGACCGCTCCGCTCACGCATCGCTCACGCAAGCCATCTCGCGGCACCCCGGCCGTGTGACGCGTCATGCCCCGAGCAAGGAAAAACCCCAGGTCACGGCGAGTGAGTCCCAGGGTTTTCCGGAGCCGCCTTCGGGATTCGAACCCGAGACCTACGCATTACGAGTGCGTTGCTCTGGCCATCTGAGCTAAGGCGGCGCGCTGTCCACACCATGGTGCGATCAGCAACGTCGGAAAGTCTACACAGTTTCCGGGGGTGCTCCGTACACCCCCCGGACGCACCCCCGGCCGCGGCCGCGCCGGCGCTACGAGCAGCGCTTTCCCTTCGCCGGCGGGGTTCCGCGGAGCAGATACGTGTCGATCGCGGAGTCGATGCACGTGCTGCCGCGGCCGTACGCGGTGTGGCCGTCGCCGACGTACGTGAGGAGGCGGGCGGAGGAGAGCTGGCGGGCCAGGGACTGGGCCCAGCGGTACGGGGTCGCCGGGTCGCGGGTCGTGCCGACGACGACGATCGGGGCGGCGCCCTTCGCCTCGATGCGGTGGGGTTCGCCCGTGGCCCTGACCGGCCAGTACGCGCAGTTCAGGGACGCCCAGGCCAGGCCGTCCCCGAAGACGGGGGATGCCTTCTCGAACGCGGGGAGCGCCTTCTCGACCTGGTCGGTGGTGGAGAACGCGGCCGGGAGGTCGAGGCAGTTCACGGCGGCGTTGGCGAACATCAGGTTCGAGTAGCGGCCGTCGGCGTCACGCTCGTAGTAGCTGTCGGAGAGGACCAGCAGGCCCGCGCCGTCGTTCTCCTTCATCGCCGACGTCAGCGCCTCGCGCAGCTGCGGCCAGGCCGCCTCGTCGTACATCGCCGCGATCACTCCGGTCGTGGCGAGCGCCTCGCCGAGCTTGCGGCCGTCCGCGTCGCCGGTGGGGATCGGGTGCGCGTCGAGCTTGCGGAAGAAGGCCTTCAGGTTCGTGCCGACCTTGGCCGGTGTCGTGGCCTTGCCGCCGAGCGGGCAGTCCGGCTGCCGTACGCAGTCCTTCGCGAAGGACTGGAACGCCGTCTCGAAGCCCGCCGTCTGGTCGAGGTTCATCCGGCGCGCCGGGAGGGAGGGGTCCATCGCGCCGTCCAGGACGACACGGCCGACGCGGTCGGGGAACAGCCCCGCGTACGTCGCCCCGAGGAACGTCCCGTACGACGCCCCCACGTACGTCAGTTTCCGGTCCCCCAGTACCGCCCGCAGGACATCCATGTCCCGGGCCGCCTCGACCGTGGAGACATGGCGCAGTACGTCGGGCGAGTGGGCGCCGCAGCCCTCCGCGAACTTCTTGTACTCGTCGACGAGTCGGGTGGTCTCGCGCTTGTCGTCGGGGGTGGTGTCGGTCTGCGTGAACGTGTCCATGGCCCGGCCGTCGAGGCACTCGACGGGCTCGCTGCGGGCGACGCCCCGGGGGTCCATCGCGACCATGTCGTAGCGGGCGCGGACCGACGCCGGGTAGCCGATCCCGGCGTACTGCTGGAGATAGCCGACCGCCGAACCGCCCGGCCCGCCCGGGTTCACCATCAGCGAACCGAGCGGCTTGCCCTTGCCCGTGGCCTTCTTGCGGGCGACCGCGAGCCGGATGTCCCCGCCGGTGGGCTTGGCGTAGTCCAGCGGCGCCTTCATCGTGGCGCACTCGAAGCCGGGGACGCCGCAGGTGCGCCAGCTGAGCTTCTGCCCGTAGTACCGCGTGAGCGTGGACGGCGTCGACTGCGGCAGCGCGGCCAGCACCACGGCCGCGGCCGGACTCGCCGCTGTCGTCGAACTCCCTGAGGAGCAGGCGGTAGACGCGGACACGAGGAGCGCGGCCACGGCGAGCAGCGTGCCGCCCGTCCGACGGCTTCGGCGGGCCCGACCGGGCCGACTGGGTTGGCGGAGGGAGCGCCTGATGTGCATCAGGCGATCGTAACGTTGCGCAACCAATTGAACGCCCTGTGTGCACAATCCACCCCGGACGAGTTACGTCGTCAACCTCACGCCCGAAACACCCGAAGGATCAGCCCGCTCTGAGCGCCAAGGTCATCGCCTCGACCGCGAGCAGCGGCGCCACATTCCGGTCGAGCGCGTCTCTGCACGCGCCGATCGCGTCGATACGGCGCAGCGTGGACTCCGGGGAACCGGCGCGGGCCAGCCGCTCCAGGGCGTCCTCGGCATCCATGTTGGCGATCGCCACCCGTGAGCCGAGCTGGAGGGCGAGGACGTCACGGTAGAACGCGGTGAGGTCGGTCAGCGCGAGGTCGAGGCTGTCGCGCTGCGTACGCGTTCTCCGGCGCTTCTGCTTGTCCTCCAGATCCTTCATCACACCCGCCGTGCCCCGGGGCATCCGGCTGCCCTGGCCGCCGCCCATGGCCGCCTTCATCTCCTCGGTCTCCTTGCCGTCCACCTCCTCGGCCAGCTGCTTGGCGTCCTCCGCGGCGGCGTCGACCAGCTCCTGGGCGGCCTTGAGGCAGCCGCCCACGTCCTCGACGCGCAGCGGCAGCTTCAGCACGGTGGCCCGGCGCTCGCGCGCGGCCGGGTCCGTGGCGAGGCGACGGGCCCGGTCGACATGCCCCTGGGTGGCGCGCGCGGCGGCCGCGGCCACGGCCGGTTCGATGCCCTCCCGGCGTACGAGCATGTCGGCCACGGCGTCCACGGAGGGCGTCGTCAGGTTCAGGTGGCGGCAGCGGGAGCGGATCGTCGGGAGGACGTCCTCGATCGAGGGGGCGCAGAGGAGCCAGACCGTGCGGGGGGCGGGTTCCTCCACGGCCTTGAGGACGGCGTTGGCCGACTTCTCGTTCAGCCGTTCGGCGTCCTCGACGAGGATGATCTGCCAGCGGCCGGTCGCCGGCGAGGTGAACGACTTGCGGACCGTGTCCCGCATGTCGTCGGCGAGGATCTGGGTGCCCACGGCGGCGACCGTGGTGACGTCGGCGTGGGTGCCGATCAGCGCCGTATGACAGCCGTCGCAGAAGCCGCAGCCGGGGCTGCCGCCGAGCGCGCGGTCGGGGCTCACGCACTGCAGCGCGGCGGCGAAGGCCCGCGCCGCCTGGTTCCGTCCCGCGCCGGGTGGGCCCGTGAACAGCCAGGCGTGCGTCATCTTCGACGCCTCCGGCGGGGCCGTGCCGGTGGTCGCGGCGGTGACGAAGGCGTCGGCGTCCCGAGCGGCGGCGTCGAGCTGCTCGCTCACCTTCTCCTGGCCCACCAGGTCATCCCACACGGTCATGGGTCACCGGCCCTTTCGTCACGCTTCGGGTTACGCGATCCATTGTGCGGGCCACCACTGACAACGGGGGCCGGGGCAGTCGACGAGAGTCGGCGGGGGGCAGTGTGGAACCGCCCCCCGCCCCGACGCCGTCAGCCCCTGCGTCCCCGGCCGCGGCCCCGCCCGCGACCCGTGTCGTCGTCCTGGTCGAAGTCGCCGGCCTCGTGCGGGCCGAGCAGTTCGTCGGCCAGCGAGGGCAGATCGTCCAGCGGAGTCTCCTCGGCCCAGTCGGGGCGCGGCCGGCGTCGGGGTGTGCCCTGCTCGTCGACCTGGGGCAGCTCGCGGGTGCGGTCGGCCGGACGCTCGTCGCGGAAGAAGCCCTCGGGCACCCGGCCCGACGGATCGTCGTCACGGACCGGCGGCAGCACCGCGGTCTCGTCCGCGGCACCGACCGGCGGCAGCACGGCCGTCTCGTCGGCCGCGCCGGACAGAACGGGCGGCAGTACGGCCGTCTCCTCGGCGGCGGACACCGGCGGCAGGACCGCCGTCTCGTCCGCGGCCCCCGTGGGAGCGGGCGGCTGCGGCAACTCCGCCGTCGTCTCGGAGTCGGGCGCCCCGGAGTCCCCGGACACCGACCGCAGTACGGCCGTCTCGTCCCGGGAACCGGAGCCGGAACCGGGAGTCACCGGCCGCAGCACGGCCGTGTCGTCCGCGGTCCGCCCGCCGGGACCCGCACTCGCCGCCCCCGGAGCCTTCACCAACGGCGTCTGCACGGTCGACGCCTCGGACCTGACCTCCGGAGCGGCGGGAACCACCGGAGCCGTCGGCTGCCGTGCGGCGACCTCTGCGGCGGCCGCCGCCTCCGCCGCCAACCGGCGTGCCTCCTCGGCCGCGAGCAGTGCCGCCTCGGCCTTGCGCTGCTTCTCGCGGCGCCGCTCCTCGGCCTCGGCGCGCAGCCGGGCCTCCTCCTCGGCCTGCTTGCGCAGCCGGTCGGCCTCGGCCCTGCGGCGGGTCTCCTCGGCGGCGCGGGCCTCCTCCTCGGCGAGGAGGCGGGCCTTCTCCTCCTCGGCACGCCTGCGGGCGTCCTCGGCGCGCCGGCGGGCCTCCTCGGCCTGGCGTTCGGCCTCGCGGCGCTGGGCCTCCTCCAGCTCGCGCCGCTTGCGCTCCTCCTCCTCGGCGCGCAGCTGGGCGAGCCGCTCCTGGCGCTCGCGCTCCAGGCGCTCCTCCTCCGCCTTGCGGGCGGCCTCTTCCTCGGCCTTGCGGCGGGCCTCCTCCTCGGCGGCCTTGCGCGCCTCCTCCTGGGCCTTGATCTCGGCCTCGGAGAGCGGCAGGACCGTGTCGAGGCGGTGCCTGATGACCGTGGTGACGGCCTCGGGCTCCTGGCCGGCGTCGACCACCAGGTAGCGGCCGGGGTCGGCGGCGGCCAGCGTGAGGAAACCGGACCGCACGCGCGCGTGGAACTCGGCGGGCTCCGACTCCAGTCGGTCCGGCGCCTCGGTGAACCGCTCGCGGGCGGTCTCCGGGTCGACGTCCAGCAGGACCGTCATGTGCGGGACGAGTCCGTCGGTGGCCCACCGGTTGATGCGGGCGATCTCGGTCGGGGAGAGGTCGCGGCCGGCGCCCTGGTAGGCGACGGACGAGTCGATGTAGCGGTCGGAGATGACGACCGCGCCGCGCTCCAGGGCGGGCCGTACGACGGTGTCGACGTGCTCCGCGCGGTCGGCGGCGTACAACAGCGCCTCCGCGCGGTGGGACAGTCCCGCCGAGGACACGTCGAGCAGGATCGACCGCAGCCGCTTGCCGACCGGGGTGGCCCCGGGCTCACGGGTGAGGACGACCTCGTGTCCCTTGCCCCTTATCCACTCGGCGAGGGCCTCGGCCTGGGTGGACTTCCCGGCGCCGTCGCCGCCCTCCAGGGCGATGAAGAAGCCGGTGCTCGCGGGCAGGGTGTCGGGGTCGTCGCCGCCGAGCAGCGCGTCCCGCAGGTCGTGCCGCAGCGGTACTCCGGAGCGGTCGTCGACCTTGGCCAGCACCAGGGCGGCGACCGGCAGCAGCAGTGCGCCGACCAGCATCAGGGTGAACGCGGCACCGCCGTGCGCGAACACGAACTTGCCGTTCTCCAGGCGGTGCGGGCCGATCAGCGCGGCCACCAGGGGGGCGATCAGCGCGCCGAGCGCCACGGAGACCCGGACGACCGCGTGCAGGTGCTCGGTCGTGCGGGCCCTGCGGTAGTCCTCGGCCTCCTGGTCGAGGAGGGTGTGCCCGGTGTTGGCGGCCACGCCCGCGCCGATGCCGGCCAGGGCGGCGATCAGCAGCACGGTGGTGAGGTCCGGGACCAGGCCGGCGGCGAGCAGCGCGATACCGGTGAAGGCGATCGCGAGCGTCAGCAGACGGCGCCGGGACAGCGTGGGCAGCAGGGCGGGCGCCGTACGGATGCCGACCACGACCCCGCCGGTCAGTCCGAGCACCAGCAGCCCGAAGGTCACCGGGCCGCCGTGGAGGTCCTTGGCCTGGAGCACGGACACGGCGACGGCGGCGGAGATCGCCCCGGCGACAGCCGCGCAGGCGACCACGAGCAGCGCGATCGCGCCCGTACGGCCCTTGTCGACGCCGGTGCCCGTCCTGGGGCGGCGCAGTCCTTCGAGCGGCGACCGCGCGCGCGGGGTGCGGATTCCGGGCAGTTCCAGGGCGGTCAGCACGGAGAGGGACGCGGCGAACAGTCCGGCGGCGACGTACGAACCGAGGGCCGCCTGGTGCTGGGCGAACCAGGCGACGCCGGTGCCCAGCAGGTTGTTGAGCAGCGCGGCCACGACGAGCGCGGCGGCGGCGAGGGGGATCGACACGAAGCTCGTGCGCAGCGACAGCCGTCGTAGGGCGTCCATGTGGTCGGGCAGGGGCCGGACCGTGGCGCCCTCCGGCGGCGGGGCCGGCAGCAGGGCGGGGGCCGCGCTCTCGCGGCACACCGTCCAGAAGCGCTCGGCGACTCCTACGACGAAGGTGGTCACCAGGAGCAGGGCCAGTGCGTTGTCCGGAGTCCAGTCGATCCACAGGGGGGCGTTGATCAGCAGCGCGGCCCGCAGACCGTCCGCGCCGACCATGGTCCAGCGCCGGTCGAGGGGGCCGTCCTGCGCGGTGAGCGAGGTGAGCGGGCCGAGCAGCACCGCCCCGAAGAGCAGTGTCGCCAGGATGCGCGCCCCGAAGACGGCCGCCACCGCGAACGCCACACCCCGATAGCCACCGCCGAACGAGCCCTGGGCGATCGCCGATTGGAGGGCGAGCACGACCAGGACCAGCAGGGCGAGGGTGTCACCGACACCCGTCACCAACTGCGCGCTCCACAACCGCTTGAGCTGCGGCCGGCGCAGCAGGGCGCGGACGGCACGCTCGCGGGAGTCCGCGACAAGGGCGTCGTCGGGGGCCGGCTGGTGGGCCGTTGGCTGCTCGGCTGGCGTCATGCTTTCAGCCTATCGGCAGCCACCGACATCGAGCCGCGCCCGCCCGGACCTGCGCACACCCCGACACCAAAGTGATGCCGGGGCGTTCGTTTCGAGACCTTGCGGTGCAGGAAGCGTGCGCGCCTCAAGCCCTCGGGCAACGGGCCGTCAGTCCTCGGACGTCACCTTGGAGGTGGCCGTCTTCTTGGCCGTCGCCGTCTTGGCGGCCGTGGTGGTCTTCTTCGCGGCCGTGGTCGTCTTCTTGGCGACGGTCTTCTTGGCCGTCGTCGTCTTCTTGGCGGGCGCCTTCTTGGCCGCCGTCTTCTTCGCCGGGGCCTTCTTCGCCGTCTTCTTGGCGGGCGACTTGGCCCGCTTCTCGGCGAGCAGCTCGTAGCCGCGCTCCGGGGTGATCTCCTCGACGCTGTCGCCGGAGCGGAGGGTCGCGTTGGTCTCGCCGTCGGTGACGTACGGCCCGAAACGGCCGTCCTTGACGACGACGGGCTTCTCGCTGACCGGGTCGGTGCCCAGCTCCTTCAGCGGCGGCTTGGCGGCGGCCCGGCCGCGCTGCTTGGGCTGGGAGTAGATCTCCAGCGCCTCTTCGAGAGTGATCGTGAAGAGCTGGTCCTCGGCCGTCAGCGAGCGGGAGTCCGTGCCCTTCTTCAGGTACGGCCCGTAGCGCCCGTTCTGCGCGGTGATCTCCACGCCCTCGGCGTCCTTGCCGACGACGCGCGGCAGCGACATCAGCTTGAGGGCGTCGGCGAGCGTCACCGTGTCGAGGGTCATCGACTTGAACAGCGAGGCCGTACGCGGCTTGACGGCGTTCTTGCCGGTCTTCGGGGTGCCCTCGGGGAGCACCTCGGTGACGTACGGGCCGTAGCGGCCGTCGCGGGCGATGATCTGGTGGCCGGACTCGGGGTCGGCGCCCAGCTCGAAGTCGCCGCTCGGCTTGGCGAGCAGTTCCTCGGCGTGCTCGACGCTCAGCTCGTCCGGCGCCAGGTCCTCGGGGACGTCGGCGCGCTGGTGGTTCTCGGAGTCCTTCTCGCCGCGCTCCACGTAGGGGCCGTAGCGGCCGACGCGCAGCATGATGTCGTTGCCGACCGGGAAGGACGACACCTCGCGGGCGTCGATCGCGCCCAGGTCGGTGACGAGTTCCTTGAGGCCGCCCAGGTGGTCGCCGTCGCCGTTGCCGGCCTCGGCGGCGCCCGTCGCCTCGCCCTCGCCGAAGTAGAAGCGCCGCAGCCACGGCACGGCCTGGGCCTCGCCGCTGGCGATGCGGTCGAGGTCGTCCTCCATCTTGGCGGTGAAGCTGTAGTCGACGAGCCGACCGAAGTGCTTCTCCAGGAGGTTGACCACGGCGAAGGACAGGAAGGACGGCACCAGGGCGGTGCCCTTCTTGAAGACGTAGCCGCGGTCGAGGATCGTGCCGATGATCGACGCGTACGTCGACGGGCGGCCGATCTCGCGCTCTTCGAGCTCCTTGACGAGGCTGGCCTCGGTGTAGCGGGCCGGGGGCTTGGTGGCGTGCCCGTCGACCGTGATCTCCTCGGCGGACAGCGCGTCGCCCTCGGCGACCTGGGGCAGCCGGCGCTCGCGGTCGTCCAGCTCGGCGTTCGGGTCGTCGGCGCCCTCCACGTAGGCCTTCAGGAAGCCGTGGAAGGTGATCGTCTTGCCGGAGGCGCTGAACTCGACGTCCCGGCCGTCGGACGAGGTGCCCGCGATCTTCACGGTGACGGAGTTGCCGACCGCGTCCTTCATCTGGGAGGCGACGGTCCGCTTCCAGATCAGCTCGTAGAGCCTGAACTGGTCGCCGGTCAGGCCGGTCTCGGCCGGGGTGCGGAAACGATCACCCGAGGGGCGGATCGCCTCGTGCGCCTCCTGGGCGTTCTTGACCTTCCCGGCGTACACACGCGGCTGCGCCGGCAGGTAGTCGGCGCCGTACAGCTGCGTCACCTGGGCACGGGCGGCGCTGACGGCCGTCTCGCTCAGGGTCGTGGAGTCCGTACGCATGTAGGTGATGTAGCCGTTCTCGTACAGCTTCTGGGCGACCTGCATGGTGGCCTTGGCGCCGAAGCCGAGCTTGCGGCTGGCCTCCTGCTGGAGGGTCGTCGTACGGAACGGGGCGTACGGCGAGCGTCGATACGGCTTCGACTCGACGGACCGGACGGCGAATTCGGTGTGCTCCAGGGCGGCGGCCAGCGCGCGGGCGTTGTCCTCGTCCAGGTGGAGGGTGTTCGCGCTCTTGATCTGCCCCAGGGAGTCGAAGTCGCGGCCCTGGGCGACCCGCTTGCCGTCGACGGCCTGGAGGCGGGCGACGAGGGACGACGGGTCGCTCGCGTCACCTGCCCGGCCGGTCCCGAAGGTGCCGGTCAGGTCCCAGTACTCCGCGGAACGGAACGCGATGCGCTCGCGCTCCCGCTCGACCACGAGCCGGGTGGCGACGGACTGGACACGGCCGGCCGACAGGCGCGGCATGACCTTCTTCCACAGGACCGGCGAGACCTCGTAGCCGTAGAGGCGGTCGAGGATACGGCGGGTCTCCTGGGCGTCGACCAGGGGCTGGTTGAGGTCGCGCGGGTTGGCCACGGCGGCGCGGATCGCGTCCTTGGTGATCTCGTGGAACACCATGCGCTTGACCGGGACCTTGGGCTTCAGGACTTCGAGGAGGTGCCACGCGATGGCCTCGCCCTCGCGGTCCTCATCGGTGGCGAGGAAGAGTTCGTCGGAGTCCTTGAGGAGATCCTTGAGCTTCTTGACCTGGGCCCGCTTGTCGGCGTTGACCACATAGATCGGCTCGAAGTCGTGGTCGACGTCCACACCGAGGCGGCGCACCTCGCCGGTGTACTTCTCGGGCACCTCGGCGGCGCCGTTGGGAAGGTCACGGATGTGCCCGACGCTCGCCTCGACGACATATCCGGGGCCGAGGTAGCCCTTGATCGTCTTCGCCTTGGCAGGGGACTCGACAATGACGAGTCGGCGGCCGCCGTGTGCGGTCTCGCTGGTCGGGGACAACTTCGCTCTTCTCTCCGGTCGACGCTGGGGCCTCCCCCGAAGCCGCTCGGCCCGGGGTCGGGTCATGGTGACGCTGCGGAGTGTGACGGTACATCCCGCCCCCGTGTCAAACGGGAAAAGCCCGCAACGGCCACTCGAACGGTAACCCGACTACCGCCATTCCTGCCGCCCGGAGTCCCCACCGGCCTTTTCGGGGCGATCCGGAGGGTGATCCCCCGGTTACCCGCGCGCCGACCCGGCCGCGGCGCTCAGACGTGCAGGAAGCACCAGGTTCCGAGGAGGAGCGCGGCGAGCGCGACGACGCCCGCGAGGGTCGCCGATGCGACCGGGTTCACACCCTGGGCCACGGGTTCACGGTGCCGCACCCTCACCGCGGTCCACAGCAGCAGCGCGCCTCCGAACAGGGCGAACACCAACCCCGCGAAGATCGCCGG
Organism: Streptomyces sp. MBT53; assembly: GCF_016654115.1. Classification (GTDB taxonomy): domain Bacteria; phylum Actinomycetota; class Actinomycetes; order Streptomycetales; family Streptomycetaceae; genus Streptomyces. The sequence continues at coordinate 1,198 of NZ_JAEQAZ010000023.1, read as the reverse complement.
CCCGCTCTCCATGCGTGTCCCCTCCCGACCCGGATACCCCGGTCTGGGAGGCTGGCAGCCGTGGGCGACGGGCGGGCCAACCCCCGGTGAATTCCCGGCGCACAGCCCTCAGGCGGCCGTGCCCGAGGACGATATCGCCCCGGTCGTCCTGGAGTGGTCCGCCTGGCCCACCGTGCACACGACCGAGTTGAATCCGGCCTTCCAGTTGTTCTCGTCGGACAGATATCCGTAGACGGACCGGTCGCTTCCGGGCGCCCAAGTCGACTCGAACTTGTTGCCGCACAGCTTGTTCCCCTGCTGCAGCGCCTCCTGGAACGCCATCGTCTTCGGGGCCGTCACGAAACCGATCACCTGGTCGGTGTGCTCGTCGGCGCAGTCGGTCAGGGTCGCGGTGAAGTACGTCTTGTGGTCGACGTACAGCCAGCAGTCGCCGACGCTCATCTCGGTGGTCCACACGTTCGCCCCGGTGTCCCTGAAGCGCCCTATCTCGCCGCCTATCGGCACATGACGGCCGAGTACGAGACACGCCGTACCGCCCCCGGCCGCCCCGAAGCCCGCCTGTGTCGGCGTCAGGGCGTAGACGTCCGCGTCGGCCAGGGAGTCGGCCGCCGCCTTCGCCTTGCCCGCGCACCGCTCGGCCCCGTGGTCGCGGGCGTCGGCGAAGTCGCTCGCCGTGTCGACCGCCATCACCTGGCCGTCCGGCACGTCGTGCGCGCAGCTCACCACCCCGAGGTTGGGCCGCGACCGGAACGCCGTCCCGGTCCACACCGCGTGCACGCAATCGCCGGTCTGCAGCGCCTTCTTGAGACCGACCTCCTGGCCGTACGGATACTCGGAGCCGGTCGGCGACGCGGACACGGAGGACGACGCGGACGGGGACGCCTTCTTCGTCGCCGCCGTGTCCTTGCCGCCGGTCAGCGTGGTCGCCGCCCACACCCCGCCGGCGATCACCAGAGCGACGGCCACCACGAGGGCGACGACCGCCGCGACCGGCTTCCGCCGTCGCGGCCCACCGCCCGGCGGACCCACCGCGTGCCCCGGGCCGCCCGGATACGTCGGCCCCTGACCGCCCGCGTACGGCGGCGGCACCGCGCCTCCCCGGTAGGGCTCCTGCCGGGCCCCCGGATAGGCCCCCTGGTAGGACATCGTGGGGCTGTTCGCGTACGGGTTCCACTGGCCGTACGCGAACAGCCCCACG
>NZ_JAEQAZ010000239.1 GCF_016654115.1 Streptomyces sp. MBT53 | reverse complement strand
CACCCCGCCTCCGGGCTACGGCCAGCAGCCGCCCGCCCCTCCCGGATACGGGCAGGTTCCGGCCCAGCCGGCCGGCTACGGAGTGCCCTCCGGCGCTCCCCAGGGCGCCGGCGTGTCGGCCGCGCTGCAGAAGTTCAAGGAGACGCCCACCGGGCAGCGCTGGACGCAGCAGAACAAGAAGCTGATCCGCGTCGACCTCGGTATCGGCGGCCAGCCCGTACTGGCCCGCCAGGGCAGCATGGTGCTCTACCAGGGCAAGGTCGACTTCGGTTACAAGGGTGCCGGGTTCGCCGGCCGACTCGTCGGCAACGCGACCGGCCAGGAGATGCAGCTGATGCGCTGCACCGGCCAGGGACAGGTGTTCCTCGCCGAGAACTCGACGAACCTGCACCCCGTCGAGCTCCAGGGGGACGCGATCTGTGTCTCCGCGGAGAACGTCCTCGCCTTCGACGAGAGCCTCCAGTACGAGGTCAGACGCATCGAGGGACACGGCATCCCCGGGGGCGCGCTGTTCACGATGCAGTTCCAGGGGACCGGCACCATCGTCGTGAAGACCCACGGCGAGCCCGTCGTCCTGCCGGTCACGCCGACCACGTTCGCCGACTGCAATGCGGTCGTCGCCTGGTCCGCCGCCGCCCAGGTGATCGTCTCCAGCCAGGTCCGGATGCGCCGCAACGCGTACCCCGGAGACACCGGGGAGAGCGTCAACCTGCAGTTCCGGGCCGCCCCCGGCAACTTCGTCGTCGTCCAGCCTTACGAGGTCTGAGGGAGCCCGTCATGAACCAGCCGCTCGCGGGCTACGCCCCCGCACCCGTCACCGCCCGCATGGAGAACCACGGCAACAACATGCTGAAGGTCGCCATGCAGACCGGAAGCGACCTCTTCGCGCGCGTGGGCTCGATGATCGCCTACGAGGGCTTCATCCAGTACGAGCCCAACCCGCCGGCCGTGCGCCAGATCGCACGCGACTGGATGACCGGCGAGGGCGCGCCCCTGATGAAGTGCTCCGGGGACGGACTGCTCTACCTCGCCGACTACGGCGCGGACGTCGTCGTGATCAACCTGAACGGCGACGGGATCTCCGTCAACGCCACCAACCTGCTCGCCTTCGACACGTCCCTCACCTGGGGTGTCGAGCGCGTCAAGGGGCTCGCAAAGTTCGCCGGGCAGGGCCTGTGGAACACCAAGATCAGCGGCCAGGGCTGGGTCGCGCTGACCTCCCGCGGCAAGCCGATCGTCGTCGACTGCGGTGGCGGCGACGACGAGACCTACGTCGACCCGGACGCGCTCGTCGCCTGGTCCCCGAACCTCAAGGTGAAGGGCAAGCGCAGCTTCAAGGCGCAGTCGCTGATCGGCCGCGGCAGCGGCGAGGCGTACCAGATGGCCTTCTCCGGGACGGGCATCGTCGTCGTCCAGCCCAGCGAGGACAGCACCGACCGACTCCGGTTCCGGGGCTGAGGGGGGAACACGACACCATGCAGAGCCCGCTTTTCGCCTTCAACGACTCGCAGTCCCAGGACCGCTACAGCCTCCAGAACAAGCAGATGCTGCGCATCGTCCTGGAGGGCCACGACGACATCCTCGCCCGCAAGGGCACGATGGTCGCCTACCAGGGACTCGTCGAGTTCGACGCCGAGTACCAGAACACCCAGCAGGCCTACGCGCGTGCGGCCACCGGCGAGGGCCTCAGCCTGATGCGCTGCCACGGGCAGGGCACGGTCTTCCTCGCCAACCTCGCCCAGCACATCCACGTGGTGGATGTGGAACAGGACGGCCTCACCGTCGACAGCAGCTACGTCCTCGCGATGGACTCGTCGCTGCACCACGAGGTCATCGCCGTCGACAGCCAGTACGGCATCTCCGGCTCGGGGAAGTACCAGCTCAACATCACCGGCCGCGGCAAGGTCGCCCTGATGACCTCGGGCGCGCCGCTGATGATGCAGGTCACGCCTGACAAGTACGTCAACTGCGACGCCGACGCGATCGTCGCCTGGTCCACCGGACTGCGCGTCCAGATGCAGGCCCAGACGCACTCCTCCGGCGTGTGGCGGCGCCGCGGCAACACCGGCGAGGGCTGGGAGCTGAGCTTCATGGGCAGCGGCTACGCGCTCGTCCAGCCCAGCGAACTCCTGCCGCCGCAGAACGCCGGCATCGGCCAGGGCCTCGCCGCGCAGTACGGCATGGGCCAGCACGGCGCCCACGCGCAGAACCAGGGCAACGCCTGGAGCTGAGCGTCCAGAAGCCGAACGTAAGGGGCGCCCGCAGGTGCGGGCGCCCCTTACACGCTCACAGCCTGGCGCGCGTCGCCTCCAGCAGCCGTACGACCGACTCGTCGGCTACGGCCGCCACCTCGGCGTACGCGAACCAGCGCAGGTCCAGGGACTCGTCACTGATCTCCTGGACGGCGCCGGGGGGTGCCACGACCGCGTACTGGACGTCGTAGTGGAAGTGGCACGGTGCCGGGATGGGATGGAGGTCGAGGCGGACCGGGCCGCCCGGCAGCAGGGTCAGTCCGGTGATGCCGGACTCCTCCGTGGCCTCGCGCAGGGCCGCCGCCTCCAGGGAGGTGTCCTCCGGCTCGCAGTGGCCGCCCATCTGGAGCCACATCCGCAGCTTCTTGTGGAGCGTGAGCAGCACTCGCCCCTGCTCCGGGTCGACGACCAGGGCACTCGCTGTGATGTGCCCGTCCCCGCAGGACTTCCACATGCCGTCCGGGTGAGCGGCCAGGTGGTCCTGGTAGGCCTGGCGCAGCTCCGTCTGGTCCTCGTAGCTCTTCAGCACGAGGACCGCGTCGTCGTGCAGGCTCACTCGGTGTCGTCGTCCTTCTTCTTCAGGTCGGGCTTCTCGGCCGCCTCGCCGAGGAGCTTGTCCAGCTCGGAGAAGTCCAGCTGCTCGCGGTGCACGAAGCCGTCCGGGTCGTCCAGGTCGGAGGCCGTCGGCAGCATGTCCGGGTGGGCCCACAGACCGTCACGGCCGTCGACCCCGCGCGCGTCGGTGAGTGAGGCCCACAGCCGGGAGGCGTCGCGCAGCCGGCGCGGGCGCAGCTCCAGCCCGATCAGCGTGGCGAACGTCTGCTCGGCGGGACCGCCCGTCGCGCGGCGGCGCCGCAGGGTCTCGCGGAGCGCGTCGGCGGACGTCAGACGCGGCTTCGCGGCGGCGTGGACCACCGCGTCCACCCAGCCCTCGACGAGCGCCAGAGCCGTCTCCAGACGGGCCAGGGCGGCCTTCTGCTCCGGTGTGTCCTCCGGCTGGAACATGCCCTGCTGAAGGGCGTCCTGCAGCTGCTCCGGGTTCTGCGGGTCGAACTGGCCGACCACGTCCTCCAGCTTCGCGGTGTCGACCTTGATCCCGCGCGCGTACCCGTCGACCGCGCCGTACAGGTGCGAGCGCAGCCACGGCACGTGCGCGAACAGGCGCTGGTGGGCGGCCTCGCGCAGGGCGAGGTAGAGCCGCACCTCGTCCTGGGAGATGCCCAGGTCCTTGCCGAAGGCCTCGATGTTCAGCGGCAGCAGCGCGGCCTTGCCGACCGGGCCGAGCGGCAGACCGATGTCGGTCGAGCCGACGACCTCGCCCGCGAGCACGCCCACGGCCTGGCCGATCTGGGTGCCGAACATGGCGCCGCCCATGGAGCGCATCATGCCGATCAGCGGGCCCGCCATGGCCTGCATCTCCTCCGGCAGGACATCGCCCATGGCCGCGCCGACGCGCTCGGCGACCGGGTCCACGAGTTCCTTCCAGGCGGGCAGGGTCGCCTCGACCCACTCCGCGCGGGACCACGCCACGGCGGAGCCTGCACCGGACGGCAGCGAGGTCGCGTCGTCCAGCCACAGGTCGGCGAGGCGGACGGCCTCCTCGACGGCGCTGTGGTCGGCGGGGCCGATGCTCGCGTCCTTCGTGCCGTCCTGGGTGCCCTGGGAGACCGTCTGGCGGGCGATCTGCTTGGCCATGTCCCAGTTCACCGGGCCGCCCTCGTACGAGAGCATCTGCCCCAGCTGCTGGAACGCGGCGCCCAGGTCGTTGGGGTTCAGCGAACCGAACATGGCTGCGAGCGGATTGTCCGCACCGGGGCCGCCAAAGCCCCCGGCACCGGGCAGCCCGCCAAAACCGAACGGGTTGGCCGGTCCCTGACCACCACCGCTCTCCTGGTCCTTCTTCTTGCCCTTGTCGCCGTCGTCCGGCTCCTCCGGCGGAAGGCCGAATCCGAATGGGGTGTCACTCACGGGATTCCTCGGCTGTTAAGGCCGCCGGTCTCTCTCCGACGGCACGACTGCCCTTCAACACCACCCAGCGTAGACACCGCGGGCCGATCGGGCCTCGGTGCTTCGCCGAGACCTGGCCTGCGGCAGGATGGATGCCACCTGGTCCGGACGCGTCACGCGCGTCCGTACTGAAGACAACCGCTGGAGACGCCCGGTGAGTTCCCCAGATCCGCAGGTTCGCGCAGCGCGAAACCACTCAACCAGTCCCGCAGTACGCGGGCCCGTCGTCGCGGTCACCGGCGCCGCGTCCGGGATCGGGGCGCTCCTCACCGAGCGGCTCGCCGCCTCCGAGGAGATCAAGCAGGTCATCGCCATCGACGAGCGGCGCGGCGAGTGTGCGGCGGCCCAGTGGCACATCCTCGACGTACGGGATCCGGCCATCGCGGAGAAGCTGCGCGGCGCCGACGTCGTCGTCCATCTGGCGCTGGACCTCGATCTGGAGACCGACCCGGCCGCCCGTTCGGCGTACAACGTGCGGGGGACGCAGACCGTGCTGACCGCCGCCGCGGCGGCCGGCGTCCACCGGGTCGTGCTCTGCACCTCGGCGATGGTCTACGGAGCGCTGCCCGACAACGAACTGCCGCTCTCGGAGGACGCCGAACTGCGCGCCACCGCGGAGGCCACCGGAGTCGGCGACCTGCTGGAGGTCGAGCGGCTCGCGCGCCGCGCGCCCCGGGCGCATCCCGGGCTCAACGTCACCGTCGTCCGCCCCGGAGTCCTCGTCGGCGGCACCGACACCGCGCTGACCAGGTACTTCGAGTCGCCGAGACTGCTGGTGGTGGCCGGGTCGCGGCCCGCCTGGCAGTTCTGCCATGTCGAGGATCTGTGCAGCGCCCTGGAGTACGCCGTCCTGGAGAAGGTCGACGGGGAGCTCGCCGTCGGCTGCGACGGCTGGCTGGAGCAGGAGGAGGTCGAGGAGCTCAGCGGCATCCGACGCATGGAGCTGCCGTCCGCGGTCGCGCTCGGCGCGGCGGCCCGCCTGCACCGGATCGGACTCACCCCGTCCCCGGCCGGCGACCTGGCGTACACGATGTACCCCTGGGTGGTCAGCGGGAGCCGGCTGCACGACGCGGGCTGGCGGCCCCAGTGGACCAACGAGGAAGTGCTCGCGCAGCTCCTGGAGGAGGTCGCCGGACGGCACACGGTCGTCGGGCGACGGCTCGGCCGCAAGGACGCGACGGCGGCGGGCGCGGCGGGCGCGACGGTCGCCCTGCTCGGCGCGGCGGCGGTCGTACGACGGGCGCGGAAGGCCCGGCGCCGGATCTGAGCAGCGCGAGCCTCCCCAACACGTGCCTCCTGTAGGACGCTCCAAACAGGCACGCGCGCGTGCCTGGTGATAGTGCTATTCCGCGCTGTCGGCGGGGTGCGGCACGATGGAGGCATGGCACCCACGATCGACCACCCCGGTGAGCAGGCCGCGCAGGACCCCGTCAAGCTGATCGGGATCCGGGAGACGCCGCTCTCCGTGGACGAGGTCTTCCGGGCCGTCGGCGACGACGCGGCAGGCGGGACGGCGCTGTTCGTCGGGACCGTGCGCAATCACGACGGCGGTGCCGACGTCGACCGGCTGGGGTACTCGTGCCACCCCAGTGCCGAGGCCGAGATGCGCCGCATCGCCGAGAAGGTCGTCGCGGACTACCCGGTACGGGCGCTCGCCGCCGTCCACCGGGTGGGGGATCTCGGGATCGGGGACCTGGCGGTCGTCGTCGCCGTGTCGTGTCCGCACCGGGGCGAGGCCTTCGAGGCGTGCCGGAAGCTGATCGACGATCTCAAGCACGAGGTGCCGATCTGGAAGCACCAGCAGTTCTCCGACGGAACCGAGGAGTGGGTCGGCGCCTGCTGATGGGCGCTCACCGGTTGCGTAACCGGCCCCCTGGCACGAGCGTTGTCAGTGGGGCTGGCTAATCTGCTGATCAGTCAGTCGAGTTCACTCGTCCGGGGTTGGGAGGTCGGCATGGCGGCACTCGCCTGGTTGTTGATTCCGCTGGTGGCCGCGATAGGCGCCGGCCTGTGGGGCAGTTGGGCCAACCGGACCCGCAAGGTGCGCAGCGACGGGCCGGAGCTGGACGGCTATGCCCGCTTCCGCGAGGCCATGGAGAAGTCCCACTCGGGCACGTGAGGGGAAGCGTGACCGGAGGGCGGCCCTGACGGTGCGCTGACAGAAGCGTCCCGTACTGTCGTGCCATGCCACGCCGCACCGCGACGATGCTCGCCTCCACCCTGATGCTGATCGCGCTCCTGTGCGCGGGAGTCCTCATCAACGTCCCGTATGCGGAGATGTCACCGGGCCCGACGGTGAACACGCTCGGGGACCACGACGGCGAGCCGGTGCTGCAGATCACCGGGCGCAAGACCTACCCGACGACCGGTCACCTGAACATGACGACGGTCCGGGTCACCAGCGCCGACTACAACATGAACCTCATCGAGGCCGTGTACGGCTGGCTCGCCCACGACGACAAGGTCGTCCCGCACGACACGCTGTACCCGGACGGCAAGACGGAGCAGCAGTCGACCCAGGAGAACGCCGAGGAGTTCAGCCAGTCCCAGGAGAGCGCCAAGGTCGCCGCCCTGGACCAGCTGGGCATCCCGGTGAAGTCCTGGGTGATCGTCTCGACGGTCCTCAAGGACTCCCCGGCCGAGGGCAAGCTGCACGCCGGTGACGTGATCAAGGCCGTCGACGGTACGACGGTGAAGCAGCCCGACGACGTCGCGAAGCTGGTCACCAAGCACAAGCCGGGCGAGAAGGTCGTGTTCACGATCGTGTCGGCCAAGGACCAGGCCGCCGCGGTGAAGGCCAACAAGACGGCGACCGCGACGAAGGACGTCACGATCACCACGGCGACCTCCGACGACACCGGTGCCAAGCGCGCCATCGTCGGCATCTCCGCCGGAACCGATCACACGTTCCCGTTCAGCATCGACATCAAGCTGGCCGACGTCGGCGGCCCGAGCGCCGGCCTGATGTTCGCGCTCGGCATCTACGACAAGCTCACCCCGGGCGACCTCACCGGCGGCAAGTTCGTGGCCGGCACCGGCACCATCGACGACACCGGCAAGGTCGGCCCGATCGGCGGCATCTCGATGAAGACCGTCGGCGCGCGCAGCAAGGGCGCCCAGTACTTCCTGACGCCCGCCGAGAACTGCGCGGAGGCCGCCAAGGACACCCCCGGTGGCCTCAGGCTCGTCAAGGTGAACACCATCAAGGACGCGATCAGCGACCTCAAGCTGATCAACAGCGGCAAGACCGCCGACCTCCCGAAGTGCAGCACCAAGAGCTGAACAAGGCCTCTTCTTAAGAAGACCTCGCGTACGGCTCCGGGGGCGCCCTCAAACCGAGAGCGCCCCCGGAGCCGTACGAGAAGACAGGACGTCAGTCCTCGAAGGTCGCCGACAGGGCCTCCGCGAGGCCCGGGACGAGGGCGCCGCCGGTGAGGACCTCCGTGGGGGAGTCCTTCTCGCGCAGTCGCAGGGCCGAGTCGCGGGTGCCGTCGCGCAGGACCGCGACCGTCATGCGGACCTCCTGGCGGTCCGGGTGCTGGGCGACCCACTGGGTGAGCTTCTTCTCGCCGAGCCCCTCCGGGACGGAGGCCTCGGCGGACGGCGGCAGCATCAGCCGCTCGACGGTGAGCGCGCAGCCGGCCACCGCGTCGGGCCAGGCGATCGTGCCGAGGAACTCGTCCAGCGGCTTTCCGGCCGGGATCTCCTCCTGCTCGATCGGGGTGAGACCCGTGGTCTCGGGCTCGTCCCGCAGGCCGAGTTGGGCCGCGAGACCGGGCTCCTGGGCCCGCAGTCGCGCGGTGTCTACGAGGGCGAAGAGGCGAGCGGGCTGGTCCCAGCCGAGGCCGGAGACGTACTCGTCGATCTCCAGTACGGCCCGGGTGAGGGGGTTAGCTGCCATGGGAGTGTTGGACATGGTCACAATCCTGCCTCGTTCATGGCCGGAATCGGGAACCGAGTAAACGGTGAGTAAGTTGCATAGGTGTGGGCCCGCGATCACGCGGGGCTACGGACGGTCCGCGAACCCGGGGGCCTGACGCAACGACAGCGACCAACAGCGAACTTCGAGGTGCGCACCTTGGCTTTCCAGATGCCGGACCGCGGCGGAGGCCCGCAAGGGCCGCGGATCAGAGTGGGCCGCCCGTCCCGGCGGGTCCGGACTTTGCTCATGACACTGGGCGTCCTTGCCGTACTCGGCATGGCGTTCACGATGTTCGCGGGCTTCTGGACGGACTGGCTCTGGTACCGGTCGGTGCATTACTCGTCCGTGTTCACCACCACCCTGACGACGAAGATCGGCCTGTTCTTCGTCTTCGGCCTGCTGATGGCGGCCGCGGTCGGGGTGAACATCTGGCTGGCGCACCGGCTGCGCCCGCCGCTCAGCGCCATGTCGATGGAGCAGCAGAGCCTCGACCGCTACCGCATGGGCATCGCGCCGTACAAGAGGTGGCTGCTGCTGGCGATCACCTCTCTTGTCGGACTGATCGCGGGCGCCTCGGCGTCCAGTCAGTGGCGGGTCTGGCTGATGTGGGTCAACGGCGTGCCCTTCCACCAGAAGGACCCGCAGTTCCATCTCGACGTCTCCTTCTACGCCTTCGACCTGCCCTGGTACCGCTTCCTGCTCGGCTTCGGCTTCGCGGCCGCGATCCTCTCGCTGCTGGCCGCCGCGCTGACGCACTACCTGTACGGCGGGCTGCGCATCACCAGCCCGGGAGCGCGCGCCACGGCCGCCGCCACCGGCCATCTGTCGGTGCTGCTCGGCATCTTCGTCGCCCTCAAGGCGGTCGCCTACTGGCTCGACCGCTATGGACTCGCGGTCAAATCAAGCGACTTCAAGGCGACGGGTGACTGGACCGGCCTCAGGTACGTCGACGCGAACGCGTATCTGCCGGCCAAGACGATCCTGTTCTGCATCGCCGTCATCTGCGCGCTGCTGTTCTTCGCCACCCTGTGGCGGCGCACCTGGCAGCTGCCCGTCATCGGCTTCGGCCTGATGGTGCTCTCCGCGATCCTCATCGGTGGCCTGTACCCGGCGATCGTCCAGAAGTTCACGGTGCAGCCGAACGAGCAGGCCAAGGAAGCCCCGTACGTCCAGAAGAACCTCAAGGCGACGCGCGAGGCCTACGGCATCGACGACACCAAGGTCACGGAGTACTCGGGGACGAGCACCACCAAGGACAAGACCAAGCTCCGCGCGGACGTCGACTCCACGGCGAGCATCCGGATCGTGGACCCGAACGTCGTGTCGCCCACGTTCCAGCAGCTCCAGCAGATCAGGAACTACTACGCGTTCCCGACCAACCTGGATGTCGACCGCTACACCGAGGACGGCAAGGACCAGGACACGGTCATCGGGCTGCGCGAGCTGAACCTGAACGGCATCCCGAAGAACAACTGGATCAACGACCACTTCCGCTACACGCACGGCTACGGAGTGGTCGCCGCCAAGGGCACCGAGGTCGACTCCGAGGGCCGTCCGGTCTTCACCGAGTCGGATCTGCCGTCCACGGGTGACCTCGGCAAGTACGAGCAGCAGATCTACTACGGCGAGAAGACCACCACGTACTCCATCGTCGGCGGTCCCCAGAAGGAGATCGACTACTCCGACGACAGCGGCGAGAAGACCACCAGTTACAAGGGCAAGAGCGGGGTCAACCTCTCCAACCCGCTCAACCGGGCCGCGTACGCGGTGGCGTTCAACGAGCCGCAGATCCTCTACTCCGGTGCGATCGGTGAGGGTTCGCGGATCCTGTACAACCGCACGCCCAAGGAGCGCGTCGAGGCGGTGGCGCCCTGGCTGACCATCGACGGTGACGCCTACCCGGCGGTCGTGGACGGCCGTATCCAGTGGATCGTCGACGCGTACACCACGAGCAACGGATACCCGTACGCCTCGCGGACGACCCTCGGGGACACCACGGCCGACTCGCTCACCGCGACCAACAACAACCGCGCGGTGGTCGCTCAGCAGAACCAGGTCAACTACATCCGCAACTCGGTGAAGGCGACCGTCGACGCGTACACCGGTGCCGTCAAGCTCTACCAGTGGGACACCGAGGACCCGGTCCTGAAGACCTGGATGAAGGCGTTCCCGAACACGGTCGAGCCCCGGTCGGACATCTCGGCCTCGCTGATGGCCCATCTCCGGTACCCGCAGGACCTGTTCAAGGTCCAGCGCGAGCTGCTCACCCGCTACCACGTGACGGACGCTCAGACGTTCCTCAGCGGCAGCGAGGTGTGGCAGGTGCCGGACGACCCGACCAACAAGTCGGGCAGCGCGGTCCCGCCGTACTACCTGAGCATGAAGATGCCGGACCAGTCCGCGCAGGCCTTCTCGCTGACGACGACGTTCACACCGAACGGCAGAGACAACCTCAGCGCCTTCATGGCCGTCGACTCCGAGGCGGGCACCCCGGACTACGGCAAGATCAGAATCCTGAAACTGCCGACCAGTACGACCGTCGGCGGTCCCAAACAGGTGCAGAGCGCCTTCAACTCCCAACAGGACATCGCGGAATCCATCAAGCTGCTCAAGGGCGGCGACTCCGACATCGAGTACGGCAACCTGCTGACGGTGCCGCTCGACGGAGGACTGCTGTACGTGGAGCCCGTCTACGTACGCGGTGGTGGACTCAAGTACCCGCTCCTGCGCAAGGTGTTGGTGGCCTACGGCAACAAGACCGCGTTCGAGGACACGCTGGACGAGGGGCTCAACAAGGTCTTCGGGGCGGAGACTTCGACCACGCCACCGGATACCGGCACCACCACTCCACCGACATCCAGCAATCCGACGGTCCAACAGGCCCTGAACGACGCCCAGAAGGCCTTCGACGCGGGGCAACAGGCCCTGAAGAAGGGCGACTGGGAGGCGTACGGGCAGGCGCAGAAGGATCTGCAGGCCGCGTTGAAGCGGGCCGAGGACGCGCAGGCCGCGGCTGCGAAGAGCGGCGGCGGCGCCAAGAGCACTCCGAGTCCCAGTACCAGTCCCAGTGCCGGCAGCAGTCCCAGCAGCAGACCGAGTGCCAGTGGCAGTCCGAGCAGCGCGAGCGGTTAGCGCAGCTCAGACGGCAGTTGATCACTAGGTCAGAGGCCCACCCCGCACCGTGGTACGGTTGCAACACAACGGCGCGGGGTGGAGCAGCTCGGTAGCTCGCTGGGCTCATAACCCAGAGGTCGCAGGTTCAAATCCTGTCCCCGCTACTGATCGCGAAGGCCCGGATCCTCTCAAGGATCCGGGCCTTCGCGCTGTGCGAACGCATGTGCCGACGAGGGTGACGGCCGTGGCGCCGGGGGGACTTGGTGAAACCGTGTTTCGCTTGTCTCTCTGTGGGCATGTCGACAAAACGCTGTAGAGACCTCACTGGCTGCGGTATACCAGGTGTACCCAGGTTGCAGGTGGTGCGACGATGGACGTTATGGGGGACAAGGCAACTCTGTTGGATACAGGGCGTTTTGTGCAGCCTTCCGACCGGGACGAGACCGGTGAGGGGGAGGCTGTCGACGAGGCACGCACACGGCTCGCCGCACAGGCCGGCGAAGTCGAGGCGATGAGTGTCCTCGGAGCGATGCTGCTGCGCCGCGGTGATCTCGACGGAGCCGAGCCCCTGCTGCGTGCCGCCACCGCCGAGGGCGACCGGGCCGCGGCCAACAACCTGGGTGTCCTCCTCCACCAGCGCGGATACACCGACGACGCCGCCGGCTGGTGGCGGATCGCGGCCGTCGCCGGGTCCGCCGCCGCCGCGCACGCGCTCGGCCGGTACCACCGCGAGCGCGGCGACGAACCCGCCGCCGAGTACTGGCTGCGCCAGTCCGCCGAGCAGGGCCACGCGCTCGGCGCGTACGCGCTCGCCGACCTTCTTGAGCACCGCGGGGACACCGGGGCCGAGCAGTGGATGCGGTCCGCCGCTGAGCGCGGGCACCGCGAGGCCGCGTACCGGCTGGCGCGCGCGCTCGATCGGCGGGCGCCGCATGAGGACGAGCACGGCACCGGAGACGGTCATGGCGGCGGAGACCGGGACGGGATCTCGGACGGGGTTCGGTACGGGCGGACGGCCGGGAGCGGGGTCGGTGGTCGGAGCGGGGACGGGGCCGACAGCGGTGCCGGATCGGCCTCCGGAGGCCCCGCGGTCTCCGAGGTCTCCGCGACCCCGGTTCCCGGCGACGAAGCCGAGCAGTGGTACCGGCAGGCCGCCGCGCGTGGGCATCAGCGGGCCGCGCTGCAGCTCGGGGCGATCCTGGAGAGGCGGGGCGAGCTCAAGGAGGCCGGGCGCTGGTACCTGACGTCCGCCAAGGACGGCGAGGCCCGTGCCGCCTGCGCGCTCGGGTTCCTGCTGCGCGACGCCGGCGACACCGAGAGCGCCGCCGTGTGGTGGCTGCGCGCCGCCCAGGACGGCGACGGCAACGCGGCCAACGCGCTCGGCGCGCTGCACGCCGAGCGCGGCGAGACCCAGACCGCCGAGCGCTGGTACCGGGCCGCGATGGACGCCGGTGACGTGAACGGCGCGTACAACCTCGGGCTGCTCTGCGCCGAGCAGGCGCGTACCGCGCAGGCCGAGCAGTGGTACCGGCGCGCGGCCTACGCCGGACACCGCGAGGCGGCCAACGCGCTCGCCGTGCTGCTGCTCCAGGGCGGTGACGCGACCGGTGCCGAGCCGTGGTTCTCCAAGGCCGCGGAGGCCGGCAGCGTGGACGCGGCCTTCAACCTCGGGATCCTCTTCGCCGGGCGCGGCGAGGAGACGGTCGCGCTGCCCTGGTACGAGCGGGCCGCTGCCGCCGGGCACACGGAGGCGGCGCTCCAGGTCGGGATCGCTCGGCTGCGGGACGGCGACGAGCGGGAGGCCGAACGGCATCTGCGGTGCGCGGCCGGCGGGGGGAGCGCGGAGGCGGCGTACCGGCTGGCCTCGGTGCTCGACGCGCGGCGACCGCCGACGCCCGCGCACGAGCTGGGCGAGCAGGTGCACGAGAAGACCGAGTGCGAGGAGTGGTACGAGCGGGCGGCCTCCCAGGGCCACCGGCGTGCGCAGGTGCGGGTCGGGATGCTGTCCGCCGCGCGCGGCGATGTCGTCG
>NZ_JAEQAZ010000238.1 GCF_016654115.1 Streptomyces sp. MBT53 | reverse complement strand
GTCGTGTTTCACGTGAAACACGACACCTCTCTTCTTCAGAGCGGGAGCTTGAAGCCCACATGCGAGGCCGTGAAGCCGAGTCGCTCGTAGAACCGGTGGGCGTCGGTACGGGTGGCATCGGAGGTCAGCTGGACCAACTGGCAGCCCTGGCGGCGCGATTCGGCGATCGCCCACTCGATGAGCTGTGTCCCCAGGCCGCTGCCCCGCTCGTCCGCGTGGATCCGTACGGCCTCGATGATCGAGCGTGTGGCGCCCTTGCGCGACAGCCCGGGAATGACCGTGAGCTGGAGGGTGCCGACGACACGGCCCTCGCGCACGGCGACGACCAGGTGCTGGTTGGGGTCGGCGGTCAGGCGTTCCAGAGCGGCCAGGTAGGGCGTCAGGTCCTCGGGCGACTCGCGCTGGGAGCCCAGGGGGTCGTCGGCGAGCATGTCGACGATGGCGGGGACGTCTTCGGTGGCCGCGGCTCGTATCTCAAGATCTCCCATGCTCACACCTTAGGCAGCGGTGTGCGGCGAGGGACGGGGCAGGCTATGCGGGCGCGTGCATCGACTCCACGACGCGGACCAGCGGCGCCAGCTCGGGGTTCCCCGCCGCCGCGTCGAGAGCTTCGCGCAGGGCGGTGTCGTTGGTGGGGCGAGCCTCTTCGAGCAGGGCGAGGCCGGCCTCGGAGACGTTCGTGTAGATGCCCCGGCGGTCGGTCGGGCACAAATACCGGGCGAGCAGACCGCGGTCCTCGAGTCGGGTGACCAACCGGGTGGTGGCGCTCTGACTGAGGACGACCGCGTCGGCGACCTGCCGCATCTGCAGATGGCCTCCGTCCCCGTCGTGCTGTCGGCTGAGCACGTCGAGCAGGGAGTACTCCCGCATGCTCAGGTCGTGCTTGGCCTGCAGGGCGCGCTCGATGTGCGCCTCGATCCTCCCGTGCAACAGGGAGAGTGCGCACCAGCCCTGGGCAAGGGCAGTGAGTGCGGGGTCCGTCGCTGTCATTGGCGTTTCCTCCGTCCCGGAGCGGCTGAACCCAGGATAGAGCACAGGTGAAATAGTCCGCGCTTGCATATAGCCCGCGTCTGCAACTATTGTGAACGCACGCAAAGCGCTCCTGCAATCTTCTGGGAAGGGTACATCCCCATGCCTCTCGCGCTCCTGGCCCTCGCGATCGGGGCCTTCGGAATCGGAACGACCGAGTTCGTGATCATGGGTCTGCTGCCCCAGGTCGCGGGTGACTTCGGGGTCTCCATCCCCACCGCCGGCCTGTTGGTCACCGGCTACGCGCTGGGTGTGGTGATAGGCGCCCCGCTGATGACCGTCCTCGGCACCAAGATCCCCCGCAAGCGGATGCTGATGCTGCTGATGGGCCTCTTCATCGTCGGCAACCTGCTCTCCGCCGTCGCCCCCAGCTTCTCCGTGATGCTGATCGGCCGTGTGGTCGCCTCGCTCGCCCACGGCGCCTTCTTCGGCATCGGCTCGGTCGTCGCGGCCGAGCTCGTCGCCCCGGACAAGAAGGCCGGAGCCATCGCGATGATGTTCACCGGGCTGACCGTCGCCAATGTCGTCGGCGTCCCGCTGGGCACCCTCGTCGGGCAGTCCGTCGGCTGGCGCGTCACCTTCGCCATCGTCGCGGGGCTCGGCGTGATCGGCCTGGCCGGCATCGCCAAGCTCGTGCCCGACCTGCCCAAGCCCGAGGGTGTGCGACTACGGCACGAGCTGGCCGCCTTCAAGAACACCCAGGTGCTGCTCGCCATGGCGATGACCGTCCTCGGTTTCGGCGGTGTCTTCGCGGCCATCACCTACATCGCGCCGATGATGACCCATGTCGCGGGCTTCGCCGACGGCTCCGTCACCTGGCTGCTCGTCCTCTTCGGCCTCGGCATGGTCGGCGGCAACCTCATCGGCGGCAAGTTCGCCGACCGCGCCCTGATGCCCATGCTGTACGTCTCGCTCGGCGCCCTGGCCGTGGTGCTCGCGCTCTTCACGGTCACCGCGCACAACAAGATCGCGGCAGCCGTCACCATCGCGCTCATCGGCGCCCTGGGCTTCGCCACCGTGCCGCCGCTGCAGAAGAGGGTCCTCGACCAGGCGCACGGCGCCCCGACGCTGGCCTCCGCGGTGAACATCGGCGCCTTCAACCTCGGCAACGCGCTGTCCGCCTGGCTCGGCGGCATCGTCATCGCGGCCGGCCTCGGCTACACCGCCCCCAACTGGGTCGGCGCCGCCCTCGCCGCGGCCGCCCTGGTCCTCGCGATCCTCTCGGCCGCCCTGGAGCGCCGCACCGGCGCCCGCGGCACGGTCGTGGCGGGCGGCCTGCCGAGCGAGCAGCGGACCGTCGTCCACCACTGACCCCGCCGGGCAGCGGCGGGGAGACACGGGGCCAGGGCCGTCCCTGCGACTCCCGACCGCACCCGTCCGTCCCATCCGTCCTTCCGACACCACCAACAGCAACACCCGCAAGGAGAAACCCTGATGAGCACCACCACCGCCGTAGCCCCGCTGACCATCCAGGACGCCGAAGCGCTCGTCGACCACGCTCGCCGTGCCGCGGAGGCCGCCGGGGTCACGGTCAGCGTCACCGTGCTGGACGCGGGCGGTCATCTGCTCGCCTTCAGGCGCGACGACCGGGCCGTGCTGATCTCCGGGGAGACCAGCACCCGCAAGGCGTACACCGCGCTTCAGCTGAACGCGGCCACCGCCGACCTCGTCGACGCCGTCCAGCCCGGAGGCCTCTTCCACACCCTGCCGACCGCGCTCGACCGACCGCTGCTGTTCATGGCGGGCGGTCTCCCGGTGCACCGCGACGGTCGGCTGATCGGAGCGATCGGGGTCGGTGGCGGCGCGCCGTCGCAGGACCACGGCTTCGCCCAGGCCGCCGTAGAAGCACTTGTCTGACGTCTCAAGGCGGCTGGAACGCCGGTTCTCGACCAGGTCGGGAGTCGGCGTTCTCCATGCCCGGAGGTGTCAGCCGGCCGCGACCGTGAGGGGCGCGAACCGTCGTGTCCAGTCGCCGGGCAGCTCCGCGATTCCGTATGTCATCACGGAGTTGGAGGCGCAGTACTCCAGCCCACGTGCCTTCGCCCAGGACAGGAGCTCTTCGTGGCGTACGTCGATGTCGGTGCGCAGGGGGCGGTCGGTACGGGCGGCGAGTGAGGCGAGGAGAGCCTTCGCCGTCTCCGGATCCTGTGCGATCAGCGGGCCCACGACCTGTGTGTCCATGTTGGGCCAGGCCGCCGCGTACCCGATGATCCGGCCGTTGTCCTGCGCCACCCGCAACTGGTCGGCGAAGGCGGGCAGTCGTGTGATGAGGGGCGTGCGGTCGGTGCCGAACACCTCCTCGTCGAGCCGGAGAATGCCGGTGAGGTCCTCGGCCGTGGCCGCACGGGTGGCGATCCGGGACTCGGGTCCATCGGATCCGGCAGGGGTGAAACGACCGCGCAGCATCTCGGCCCGGCCGGTCACCTTGAAGCCGAGTTCCTCGTAGAGCGGGAGGCCGTTCGGGGTCGCGTGCAGGGTCAGTGGCGTGGGGCTCAACACGGACAGCAGGTGGCGCATCAGCCGCCGTCCCACGCCCTGGCGGGCATGGCGTTCGGCGACCAGGACCATGCCGATGGCGCCGAGATCCGGGCGGTCCTGCGGGCCGTACTCCGTGACGACACACGCCGCGCCGAGGCCGCCCTCCGGGCTGTCGATGCCGTACCCCGTCCCCGCGCTGAGGAGGAAGCCCCACTTGTGCTCCTCGCGTGGCCACCCCCGGTCCTCGGACAGGTCGGCGCAGGCGATGCGATCGCGGAGCGTCAGCCGGCGGATGGGCAGAGCGGCGAGGGAGTGAGTCGGCACGCAGGTCAGGCTGTCTGACTGCGTTGTCGGCGTCCACCCGTTTCCGGGGAGACGTACCTGCTTTTGGCCATGTCATGGCCGACTGCACGACGGCTCGGCGGAAGCCGGATGTTTCACGTGAAACAGCGGCGAACGGCCAGCATCCGGCAGGCTCGCGAAAGTGTCACAGTTCCGCCCACTAACCTCGTGGCCCATGGCGAGACTTCATCTCTTCGACCTCGACGGCACTTTGCTGCACGGAACCAGCGCACCCCTGGAGATCTCACGTCAACTCGGTCTGGAAGCCGAGACAGTGGCGCTTGAGCAGGAGATTTCGGCTGGGCTGATCGGGCCGCCGGAGTATGCGACCCGTGTGTACGCGCTCTGGGCGGATCTCACGGAGGCGCATGTGGCGGCGGCCTTTGAAGGGGCCCCTTGGCTGGCTCGGATCCGTGACGTCTGGGCCGAGATCCGGAGCGCCGGCGAATACTGCGCCGTCGTCTCGCTCTCGCCGTCCTTCTTCGTGGAGCGGCTCACGGGCTGGGGTGCGCACGCGGCACACGGATCGCTTTTCCCCGCCGTGCCCTTCAGTGAGCCTTCCATGGACCTGACCGGAGTCCTCGATGCGGCCGCCAAAGTGGTGATCGCGGATCGGCTGTGTGAGGAGTTCGGGGTGACGAGGGCGGATTGTGTCGCCTATGGCGACTCGATGTCGGACAAGGATCTGTTCGGTGCCGTGCCCGTCTCCGTCGCGGTGAACGCGGATGGACATCTGGCGGGCCTTGCCACCCACTCCTATGCGGGACGGGATCTGTGGGATGCCTACGAATTGGTGCGCGGCGCCCGGTAGTTGAGGGAATTGATGGTTCGCCCCTCCGCCTGTTCACGGGGGAGCAATGCGGGACTTGTGCGCGTACCGAGGGCCGGTATGGTCGACTCCGGTTCTGGTCCGCAGCCGGGTGCCGCAGGAGAGTACTGCGGGCAATGTCACACTCTCGCCTTACTTGTCCGTACGCAGCGGGAATGTGGGTTGGATATGGCTGTATTGGCCGCTTGAGCGAACGGGGAAAAGCAAGCAGTCCGCGCGGAAAGCAGGCAGCTTCCGATGGGGGAAGCACGCCGACCGACCGAAAGATGTTCGAGGCGAGGCACACCATGGACGCTCCGACCACCACGTCGGCCGACAACGGCCCGTCCGGCGGCGGAAGCGGCAGCAGCGGAGGCGGCTGGTTCACGCCACGCAAGCAGCCGGAGGTGCCTCCGGGCGAAGAGCGGGAGACGACAGGGGTACGGCGTCCGGCCGTGATGCGACCGGTTCGCAGGTCCGCGGCGGGTGTCAACGAGCCTCCGCCCACAGCGAGTTCGGATCGGTCCGCGCAGAGCGCAGACGGCCTCGCGCCGGAACCGGACGGACACGGTTCGCCGCAGGGCGGCCCGCCCGACCAGGAGCGAATACCGCCGACCACGACCGCCCCCCAGCCCTTCACCCCGGCCCGGCCTCCGTCTGCCGTACCTCCGCAGCCCTTCGTCCCTGCTCAAGCCTCGTCTCCCGCACCTCCACCCTTGGCTCCAGCTCAGACCCAGCCTTCCGCACCCCCGTCACCCGCGCAGCCGTCACCCTCCACGCCCGCTCAGGCCCTGCCTCCCGCGCGGTGGTCGGCCGCACCCGTGCCGCCCGCCGCCGCGACGGATTCGGCGGCCGTCGTGCATGTGCCCGCCCAGCGGTCTGTCGGCACCGTCACCGAGAACGCGTCTCCCGACGCCGTGCTCATCCGCCGGACCATGGCCGAAGTCGCCCCGGTGGCCGACAAGGTCACCTCGTACTTCTACGCGCTGCTCTTCGTACGCCACCCCGAGCTGCGCTCGCTGTTCCCGGCGGCGATGGACACCCAGCGGGACCGGTTGCTCAAGGCGCTGCTCACCGCGGCCGAGCACATCGACAACACCGAGGTCCTCGTCGCGTATCTGCAGAACCTCGGCCGCGGGCACCGCAAGTACGGCACCCGGCCCGAGCACTACCCGGCCGTCGGCGAGTGCCTCATCGGGGCGCTCAACAAGTACGCCTCCGGTGTCTGGGACGCCGGGACGGAGGCGGCCTGGGTCCGGGCGTACACGACGATCTCGCAGGTCATGATCGACGCGGCTGCCGCGGACGAACTGCGCGCCCCGGCCTGGTGGCACGCGGAGGTCGTCACCCACGATCTCCGGACCCGGGACATCGCGGTCGTCACCGTCCGCCCCGACCAGCCCTACCCCTTTCTCGCCGGGCAGTACACGAGCCTGGAGACGCCCTGGTGGCCGCGGATCTGGAGGCACTACTCCTTCGCCTCGGCGCCCCGCTCGGACGGGCTGCTGACCTTCCATGTGAAGGCCGTCCCGGCGGGCTGGGTGTCGAACGCGCTGGTGCACCGCGCCCGACCCGGTGACGTCATCCGGCTCGGTCCGCCGGCCGGCTCGATGACCGTGGACCACGCCACCGACAGCGGGCTGCTCTGCCTGGGTGGTGGCACCGGCATAGCGCCGATCAGGGCACTGGTCGAGGACGTGGTCGAGCACGGCGAGCGGCGGCCGGTGGAGGTGTTCTACGGGGCCCGTACCGACCACGACCTCTATGACATCGACACGATGCTCCGGCTCCAGCAGGCGTACCCGTGGCTCACGGTCCGGACGGTCGTCGACCAGCAGGCGCATCTCCAACTCCCGGACGCCATCCGGACGTACGGGCCATGGCGCGGCTACGACGCCTATGTCTCGGGTCCGCCCGGAATGATCCGCAGCGGTGTCGACGCGCTGAAGGACGTCGGCATCCCGGCGGAACGCATACGGCACGACTCGGTCGAGGAGCTGGTGGCCGCCGGGGACTGATCCCTGGCGCCGGAGCGGTCAGCCGAGGTCCGGGGCGTGCATCGCGCGGACCCCTTCGATGTTGCCGTCCAGATAGTGCCGCAGGGACAGGGGCACGAGATGGACGGACGCGATGCCGACTCGGGTGAACGGGACTCTGACGATCTCGTACTCGCCGAGAGGAGCGTCCACTTCGGGGCCGTGACGCAGCGCCGGGTCCATGGACTCCAGGTGGCAGACGAAGAAGTGCTGGACCTTCACGCCGGTCGCCGTGGCGTCCGCGCCGATGTGCTCGACGGTGTCCACGAAGCAGGGAACCACGTCGGTGATCTTGGCGCCGAGCTCCTCGTGCACCTCGCGGTGCAGGGCATCGACGACGGTGGTGTCCTCGGGCTCGACTCCGCCACCAGGCGTGACCCAGTAGGGATCCACACCAGGCTTGGTGCGCTTGATCAGGATCAGGTCGTCGCCGTCGAGGAGAACGGCACGTGCGGTGCGCTTGACCACGGGTCGGACGGTCATGGGAGAAATGTGGCCCGGCTGGTTCCACGTGAAACATCGCGAAACGTCACCTTGTTGGTTCAGAGCGTGACATTTGGCGGCGTCGACGCTAGGCGGCGACAAAGTACCTGGTCAGCCCCATCCCGTGGCCGCGCGGTGCAACCACTCGTGAGCCCGGGCGATGTGCGGCATCGCGAGAGTTCCGGTGCGGACGACCAGGAAGTACGTCCGCAGGGGTGGTACCGCCGGTTCGTGGAGCGGGACGACCTCGCCGCGTTCCAGGGCGAGGGCGCAGAGATACCGGGGCAGCACCGCGAGTCCGGCGCCCGCGGTCGCGCAGGCGAGCACCGCGCGCAGGTCGGGAACGATGACGCTGCCCGAGGCGGCCGGGCGGGAGTCGAAGACGGAGGCCCAGTACCGGGAGACGAAGGGCAGCGACTCGTGCACCTCGACCACGGGGAGGTCGTCCAGGGTCGGCGCGTCCATGCGATCGAGCTTCCCGGAGCCGGAGCCGGAGCCGGAGCCGGAGCCGGAGCGGATCTGTTCGGCCCGGTGCGGAGCGGCGACCAGGACGTGTTCCTCGTCGCAGAGCGTTGTCGCCGTGAGCAGGGCACCCCGTGGACGGGCCGTGCTGATGGCCAGATCGTGATGTCCGGCGGCCAACCCCTCCAGGGTTTCCTCGGCGTTCCCGAAGGAGGCGCGCAGTGCGAAGGACTGGCCGTCGTCGCCGGTCAGCTCCGTGAGCGCGGGCAGCGCCCGCTCGGCGGTGAACTCGGGCGGCCCGGCGAGATGCAGGGTGCGCAGGGAGGAGTCGTTGTCGGGGCCGGTCTCGGCTATCTCCACGAGGGCGTCGAGATGCGGGGCGGCCTTGTGCGCGAGTTCGTCGCCCATGGTCGTGGGGGTGACTCCACGGGCCTGGCGCAGGAACAAGGGGCGGCCCAACTGCCGTTCCAGGGTGCGGATCTGGGACGTCACCGCGGGCTGCGAGAGACCGAGCAGGGCTGCGGCGCGAGTGAAGGAGCCGGCTCGATGCACGGTCACGAAGGTGCGCAGCAAGGCCAGATCCATGGCACGCACTCTCCTTTCCCCGCCCTTTCTCCGGCCCCGGGCAGGGCCCAACTATAAATAAGTCGATAGGCCGCTGTCGCTACTGTGATTGGACACTGACACAGAGTCAACTAGCCTTGTGCGCGCGGTTCTTCGCGCGCAGAACCGAGGACGGTCCGAGCCACGAGGGGGGAGGCTCGGACCGTCCGTTGTGCGTAGCCGGACACCGACCGGCGGTACGTAAAGCGGTCACCGCGCCGACTCGTCCAGCGCACGCAGCACATCGGCCACCAGGTCCTCGGGATCCTCGACGCCCACCGAGAAGCGAACGAAGCCCTCCGGCACCGCGTCCCCTCCCCAGCGTCCCCGGCGTTCGGCGGTGGACCGCACCCCGCCGAAGCTCGTCGCGTCGTCCACGAGTCGCAGCGCGTCGAGAAAACGCTCGGCACGCGCGCGCGTGGGCAACGTGAACGAAACCACACACCCGTAGCGCCGCATCTGCCGCGAGGCGACCTTGTGCGAGAGATCGTCGGGCAGCCCCGGATAACGCAGCCCCGTGACGTCGTCCCGCCCCCGCAGTGCCTCGGCGAGGATCAGCGCGGTGGCGTCCTGCCGGTCCACGCGCAGCTGGAGCGTGGAGATGGAGCGGTGCGCGAGCCAGGTCTCCATGGGCCCGGGGATCGCGCCGATGACCTTGCGCCAACGGCGTACGGCCGTCATCGCGGAGGCGTCGGTTCCGGCGACGTATCCCAGCAGGAGGTCCCCGTGCCCGGTGAGCTGCTTGGTGCCGCTCGCCACGGCGAAGTCGGCGCCGAGTTCCAGCGGGCGCTGTCCCAGGGGCGTGGCGAGGGTGTTGTCGACGGCCACGAGGGCGCCACGCGCGTGTGCCGCCTCGACGAGCCGCCGGATGTCGCAGACGTCGAGTCCGGGGTTCGAGGGGGTCTCGATCCACAGCAGTTTCGCGCCGTCGAGAAGGTCGAGCTGAGAGTCCCCGCCGGTCGGCGCGGTGCGTACCTCGATGCCGAACGCCTCCAACTGGGCGCGCACCAGGGGCAGCACCTGATAGCCGTCGTTCGGCAGTACGACCGTGTCGCCGGCGCGCAGCTGGGAGAAGAGCACCGACGAGATGGCTGCCATGCCGGAGGCGAACACGAGCGTCTCGACGCCGTTCAGCCCGGGCGCCTCGAGCTCGCCGATGGCGCGCTCCAGGTGGGTCCAGGTCGGGTTGTCGTCACGGCCGTAGCTGTACGGGCCCGTCACCTCGCCCGGGAGATGGAAGTGCGCGGCGAACACCGGCCCGGGCAGGGTCGGTTCGTGCCTGACGGGCTCGGGCAGACCCGCCCGCACCGCGAGCGTGCCGTCCCCGGCAACGCCTCTGACACCTCCGTCTGCAGCGGAATCACTCATATCGCTCGTCCCTCCACTTCCTCGCGTACTGCGGCGAGCAGGCCTTCGCTCGCCGCCTCCACCATCTCAAGACACTCTTCGAAGCCGTCCAGACCCCCGTAGTACGGATCCGGTACGTCGAGGTCGTCGTCGCCGGCGGAATCAGAAGGGGCGTGCGAAGCACTCGTTGAGGGGTGGTGGTCGGGCGACGGGCGGGCGTAGGAGCGCAGCAGGTGGACCTTCTCGGCGTCCTGCTCGGTCGGGGCGAGATGGCGCAGGGTCTTGCGGTGGCCGGAGTCGAGTGCGATGACGAGGTCCAGGCGGGCGAACCAGGAGGCCTGGAACTGGCGTGCGGCATGGTCGGTCCCGTAGCCGTGCTCCGCCAGGACGGCGACGGCGCGCGGGTCGGCGCCGTCGCCCTCGTGCCAGCCGCCGGTGCCCGCGCTCTCGACCTCGACCCGATCGCCGAGCCCGGCCTCCTCCACCCGCGCGCGGAAGACCGATGCGGCCATCGGGGAGCGGCAGATGTTGCCGGTGCAGACGAAGCTGACGCGGTAGGTCATCGCGCGCTCAGTCCCCGTCGGGCAGGGCGAGGTTGAGCGCCCAGGAGACGACCGAGATGATCAGGCCGCCCAGGACGGCCGTCCAGAAGCCGTCGACGTGGAAACTCAGGTCGAGCTTGTCGGCCAGCCACGAGGTGAGCAGCAGCATCAGCGCGTTGACCACCAGGGTGATCAGACCGAGCGTCAGGATGAACAGCGGGAAGGTCAGCACCTTGACGATCGGCTTGACCAGGAAGTTCACCAGGCCGAAGACCAGGGCGACGAGGATCAGGGTCCAGACCTTCTTGAAGGTGCTGTCGCCGGTCAGGGTGATCTTGTCGATGAGCCATACGGCGACCGCCAGGGCACCCGCGTTGGCGATCGTCTTGACTAGGAAATTCTTCATGTGTCTGATCGTGACAGAAGAGATCGAATCCGAGCGTGGACGAGGGCGATGAAGGCATTCCGGTTGGATGAACTGGAGGCGGAGCGTGCCGCCAACGACGGCGCATACCTGCAGTTCCTGCGCGAGAAGAACATGTCGGTCGGCCTCTACGCGCTCGACGCGGGCGACCACGACCGGCAGCAGCCGCACAACCAGGACGAGGTCTACTTCGTCGTGAGCGGCCGTGCCGCGATCACCGTCGGCATGGAGACCACCCAGGTGGCGCGCGGCAGCGTGGTCTATGTGCCGGCCGGGGTGGCCCACAAGTTCCACCACATCAGCGAGGATCTGCGGGTGCTGGTGGTGTTCTCGCCGCCGGAGGCCTGACTCTCCCCCTGAAGCCTGACCCCGCGTCTCAGGGTTCCCTAGGGGAACGGTCAGGGGAGGACAAGGGATGCGAGGCCCCCGTTCTGCCTTCGGCCGCCCTAGCATCGGGTGCAGGACATCAGAGGTCCGGCACAGCAGTGCCGGACACCGACAGGACCCGGTACGAGCGACGGGCGGAGAGGTAAAGGACGAGGGCGATGCGAGAGATCTTCGGCGGACTGCCGTGGTGGGTGAAGTGGGTCGCGGTGCCGGTCATCGCCCTGGTCGTGTTCGGCGGGCTGATAACGGCCGTTCTGACGGTCGTCATCGGACTGCTCTTCAAGGCGCTGGTCTTCGTGGCGCTGGTCGGCGGACTGATCTACGTCGTGCGGAAGTTCACGGCGGGTTCCTCCTCACGCAGCGACTGGTGAGGCCCTGCCGGGCAACCGGTGATCGGTAACAGGAATCACCGGTTCCCTCGGGCGGGGGAAGTTTTCCGGACAGGCCGTCTGCGGGCGGTGGCAGGCGGTTACAGTCCGGAATTCGACGCGGGGACGAACCCCGCGGGCGGCGCACCCCCTCCCCGTGTTCCCCGCACGGGCTGCCACCTCGCGCTCCGGAAGTGACCCTTGGCCACGGTTGACACCGCACCCGTAGAACCGCACGCACCCCCCACCC
>NZ_JAEQAZ010000237.1 GCF_016654115.1 Streptomyces sp. MBT53 | reverse complement strand
GGCTTGCCAGAGTCCGGCGGGAAGAACTCCCTGCCCGCCGGACTCTGGCAAGCCACCGGCACCGGCGGCGGCAAGGTGGATCCCGTAGCCCGGAACATCGGCATCGACGGCAACGGCGCCTCCACCACCCAGGCTGCCACCTCCTTCACCGGCACCCAGGCCATCACCGGCCACTTCTTCACCGGAGCCGGCTTCAACGACGTCCTCGACTACGGCTACGACACCTCCACCGGCGCCGTCAGCGGCGAGATCCTGCGCGGCCAAGGCGACGGAACCGACCTCCAGCCCGTCGACTCCCATCCCATCACCAATGCCGCCGGCGTCTTCGCCCTGACCACGACCACCACCGGCGACGGCGAGACCACGACCGTCACGACCACCCCCGCCACCTCCATCGCCAGCGGCGGTGGTCTCTACAACACCGTCAACGGTGACGCCGCAACGGGCTACCCGGACCTCCTCCTGCTGATCAACGGATCTCTGTACGACGAACCCTCCAACGTCGGCGCGGGCCTCTACCCCGGTGCCGACCAGGCCACCGACCTGACCGACTACAACCCCTACTGCATGGCCCAGAACACCGCGACCACCACCAACTGCACCACCGGCTGGAGCGGCTGGACCATCACCAGCACTCTGGTGGGCGGCCTGCCGGCCGTGTTCGCCCGCGACACCAGCACCGACACCAGCGACCCCTCCCACGGTCAGCTCTGGTACCTCAGCCCCGACAACCTGCAGACCCTGACCTACGACTCCCTCTCCAACGGCGCCACCGACGCCACGCTCACCTCCGTCGAGGCCGCAACCACCGGCTGGGACTCCACCAGCCAGCCCACCCTCCAGGCCGCCGACATCAACAACGACGGCACACCCGACCTGTGGACCACCAGCAGCGCCGGCACCACCACCGCCCATGAGATGGCACTGTCCGGCACCATCGCCACCTGGACCACCCTCACCGGCCAGGCCCTGAGCACCGACACCCACGACTGGCCGCTCAACGACTACGACACCACGGCCCTGACCACCGACGACTCGGCCACCACAGCGATCACCCTCACCGGCACCAGCGGCGTCACCGCGCCCACCGACGGCCTGTTCGACCCCGACGTCGCCCTCGACTCCGCCGACCACGACTACCTGCAGGGCAGCAAAGCCCTGGATCTCACCAAGTCCTTCACCGTGTCCCTCTGGGCCGATCCCACCGCCTACGGCGGCGCCGTCCTCTCCCAGAACGGCAGCGCGGACTCGGGAATCCTGCTGATCCCCACCACGGACGGCTGGCAGTTCAGCCTCAACACCGGTGCGGGCACAGCCTGGAGCTTCGACACCGTCACCGGCGGCACCGTCCACCTCGGCACCTGGGCCCACCTCACCGCCACCTACGACAAGACCACCGGCGTGATGAACCTCTACGTCGACGACGTCTTCGTCACCACCGGCAGCCACACCGCCCCCAGCACCGGTGCCAGCGGCACCTTCCAGCTCGGCGACGACTGGCACACCAGCGCCCGCGCCGACTACTTCACTGGTGAACTCGCCCGCGTCCAGACCTGGACCGGAGCCGTCGTACCCCCCGCCCAGCCCTACACCCCCGCCGGATACCACCAGGCCGTCACCCCCACCCGCATCCTCGACACCCGCACGAGCAGCGGCCTCACCTACACCAGCGGCGTCACCGCCGGCACCAGCACCGTCGCGACCGACTCCGTCACCCATCTGAAGATCGCGGGCGACAGCGTCACCTCACCCGTCAGCGGCGCACCCACCACGATCCCGGCCTCGGTCACCGCGGTCGCCGTCGACGTCACCGCCACCGCGCAGACCGACGGCGGCTACGTCACCACCTACGCCGACGGCACCCAGCGCCCCAAGACCTCGTCCACCAACTTCGCCGCCTCCACCACCGCGACCGGCTACCAGATCGTCCCCGTCGGCAACGACGGCAAGATCGACCTGTACACCCACATCAACACCACCGGCGGCACCGCAGCCCTCATCGTCGACGTCACCGGCTACTTCACCAGCGACGCCACCGTCACCGGCGACCAGACCTACACACCGCTCACCAGTGCAGTCCGCGCTCTGGACACCCGCTCCAGCGTCGCCCACACCAGCCTCACCAGCACCGGCACCGTGGCAGCCGACAAGACCTTCACCCTGCAGATCACCGGCCAGAACGGCATCCCCAGCGCCGCCACCGCCGTCGCCGTCAACCTCGCCGCCGCCGACGCCACCGGCACCGGCTACCTCCAGACCTACGCCACCGGATACGCCCCCACCGCCGCCACCAGCCTCAGCTTCAACAGCGGCAACGCCATCGCCTCACTCTCCGGCGACGTCCCCATCGGCACCTCCGGAACCATCACCATCTCCGTCCACGCCAGCGCCACCGCCGTCCTCGCCGACATCTCCGGCTACTACACCACCGGCACCACCGGCCAGAAATTCCACACCATCAACCCCACCCGCCTGGTCGACACCCGCAGCGGCATCGGCGGATCCACCACCCCGGTCGCCGCCAACAGCACCTACACCCTCAACAGCACCACCACCCAGCACGTCACCACAACCACCACCCCCACCATCGCCGCCATGGTCACCATCACCGGCCCCACCGCCGGCGGCAACGCCACCGTCTACCCCACCAGCACCGGCAAACCCGCCACCAGCAACATCAACTGGGGCACCGGCGACACCCTCGCCAACCTCACCCTCACCCCCACCGACACCAGCGGATCCATCACCCTCTACAACGACAGCACCGGCACCACCGACCTCGTCATCGACTCCAGCGGCTACTACACCTGACAGCACCAGCCCGTTGAAACCGCGGGGCCGGGCACACAGCACGTGCCCGGCCTCGATCAACTTCCTGCACAGGGCAAACATGCAGCGCGGGCGCCGATCCACGCTCAGGCAAGTTGGCCACCACTGCCTGCCTCTGCATTGCTGCCAGAGCGGTCGAGTCCGTTCAGAGGCTGCTGCACCTGTGTTCCGGGCCGTTTCCTCTTCGGGCCGTTTCCCTAACCACTCGGCCATCGCCAGACGCCCTCTCAACAGCCGCCTGCGGAGGGGACAATGGATCAGCCGCAAGACACCGTGCCTGGACCCGACCGCGCCGCCCCGGCCCCTGTACGGCCCCCGGGTCTCGGCATCGCCCCTCAGAGCCGTCACCCGGACCACGAGCGGCAACCGCGAGTACCTACTCCACCGCAGGTCAGAAGGGTGGGACCTACCCCGAGCGCCACCGGACCCCAAACCCACGAGCAGCGGATTCAGTCCATTCAGGCAAAGTTGACGATCCGACAGAACAAAATGAACGTTTCCGCAGGTCAGAAGCCTGCGCAGGTGGGGCGGGTGGGACTCGAACCCACGGCCGACGGATTATGAGTCCGCTGCTCTAACCGGCTGAGCTACCGCCCCATTACGGCGCGTCGCGCACATTTGTGCGCGCCGTCTGCCGCAGCATAGCCGCTCATACGATCTCCTGCCTCGGATGGTCGACTTCGCACGACCATGAGGACTGCGGCCTGCGCCGGGCGGTTCCGGGGGACATGAAAAAGGACCCCAACGGGGTCCTCGTCCACTCGCCAAGCACTGCCAACTCCTGGCTCTCCCGACTGGACTCGAACCAGTAACCTGCCGGTTAACAGCCGGCTGCTCTGCCAATTGAGCTACGGAAGACCGAAGCTCCCCCGACTGGACTCGAACCAGTAACCTGCCGGTTAACAGCCGGCTGCTCTGCCAATTGAGCTACAGGGGAATGCCTCGTTGCATCGATCGTACCTACCCGGGTATTCGCCAGGGGGCGTGCGCTCGCTGCGACACATACATTAGCGCAAGCAGGGGGGTGCTCCGCCAATCGGTTCCCCCGGCACCGATGCCGCGCCGGAGACCCGCGAGGGACGGACCCGCGAGGGACTACGCAAGGGAAGGGTGGCCGTCATGCGCTACAAGCTCACGTTCGTCGTCGGACTGGCTCTGGGTTACGTGCTGGGCACGCGGGCCGGACGCGAGCGCTACGAGCAGCTGAAGAAGTCGGCACGCCAGGTCGCGCAGAACCCGGCCGTGCGCAACACCGCCGAGTCGGCGGCGCAGCAGGGCCGCCAGTTCGCGGGCAAGGCGTACCACGCGGTCGGCGAGAAGGTGGGCGATCGGGTCCCCGACTCGGTCGCCCAGCGCGTACGGTCCCTGCGTGAGCGCAACGCGAACGGCACGGGCGAGGACGACTGGGGCACCAGCAACACCTAGGGAGCCCCGACCCGGCGCCGCCACCTCCCGCCGTACGGCAGAATTTCCGCCATGGGGATAGTCGCCGGGTTGGACAGTTCGCCCGATTTCACTCGCATCGTTGTCTGTGACACGGACACGGGGTCCGTGCTCAGGCAGGGATACGCGCCGCATCCGGTCGAAACCGAGACCGAGGGCGGCGGGCGGCCCTCCGACGTCGATCCACAGGCCTGGCTGCTGTCGCTGGGCGAGGCGGCCGGTGGGGGGCTGCTGGAAGGTGTGCAGGCCATCGGCGTGTCCGCGCAGCAGAACGCGCTGGTGCCGCTGGACGCGCAGGGCAACACCGTGCGGCCCGCGATGGTCGGCGGTGACAAGCGGGCGCAGGTGGCCGCCGCCGATCTGATCGACGCGCTCGGCGGTCGCGAGGCGTGGGCGCAGGCGGTGGGCTGTGTCCCGCAGGCCGCGCAGCCGGTGACCAAACTGCGCTGGCTGAACCGGACCGAGCCCGACAACGCCCGCCGTACGGCTGCCCTGTTGCAGGCCCACGACTGGCTGGTGTGGCAGCTCCTCGGGCGGCCGGTCAGACGGACCACCGATCGGGGTGGGGCCTCCGGGACCGGGTACTGGTCCGCGGCCGGCGGCGGTTACCGGCCCGACCTGGTCGAGTTGGCCCTCGGTCACCAGGCCATGCTGCCCGAGGTGATCGGCCCGTCCGACGCGGCCGGTACGACTCCGGAGGGGCTGCTGATCTCCGCCGGGACCGGCGAGACGATGGCCGCGGCCTTCGGGCTCGGGATCGGCTTCGGGGACGCGGTCGTGTCACTCGGTGCCTCCGGATCCGTGATGGCCGTACATCACGAGGCGCTCGTCGATCAGAGCGGGATGATCACCTCGCTGGCCGACGCGACCGGGATGCATCTGCCGGTCGTCACCACACTCAACGCCGTACGGACCCTGCGCGGGGCCGCCGAGCTGCTGGGGCTGCCCGATCTGGAGAGTCTGTCCGAGCTGGCGATGAAGTCGACGCCGGGTGCGCACGGGCTGGTGTTCCTGCCGTATCTGGAGGGTGAGCGGACGCCGAACCTGCCGCACACCGCCGGGACGCTGGCGGGGCTGCGGCGGGAGTCGATGAAGGCGGAGCATCTGGCGCGGGCCGCGTTCGAGGGCATGCTGTGCGGGCTCGCGGACGCGCTGGACGTGCTGCGCGGGCGGGGCGTGTCGGTACGGCGGCTCTTCCTGCTCGGGCCGGCCGCCGAACTGCCCGCCGTGCAGGCCGCGGCGCCCGCGCTCTTCGGGACGCAGGTCGTCGTACCGCAGCCCGCCGACTACGCGGCGATCGGCGCCGCCCGGCAGGCCGCGTGGGCGCTCGGGGTCTCGCAGGGGACGCTGGACCCGCGTACGCCGCCGCCCTGGCAGGGGCCGGTCGCGCAGGTGCTGGAGCCGGGGGACGAACTGGCCGTGGGTCAGGCGGTGCGCCAGCAGTACGTGTCCGTGCGGGAACAGACCCATCCGGGCGCGTTCCGCGCCTGAGGATCGGAGCGTTCCGCTCTTAAGGGTTCATAACAGCATCAAGGGCACTGCTGTTGGCTTAATCAGTTGAGGTAACGCGGGTGGAGTGTCCGACGATGGGGGCGAGGGGCACACCGCCCGCCCCCCACCCGCCGACTCCGAGAGACCCAGCGTGCTCATACGACTTCTGCGGACCTATCTCAGGCCCTACCGGAAACCCATCGCCCTGCTGGTGCTGCTGCAGTTCCTGCAGACCTGCGCCACCCTCTACCTGCCCACCCTGAACGCGCACATCATCGACAACGGTGTCGTGAAGGGTGACACCGGTTACATCCTGTCGTTCGGCGCCCTGATGATCGGGATCTCACTGGTCCAGGTCGTCTGCAACACCGGTGCCGTCTACTTCGGCGCGCGCACCGCTTCGGCGGTCGGCCGGGACATCCGGGGCGCCATCTTCGACCGGGTGCAGTCGTTCTCGGCCCGCGAGGTCGGTCAGTTCGGCGCGCCCTCGCTGATCACCCGTACGACCAATGACGTCCAGCAGGTCCAGATGCTGGCCCTGATGACGTTCACCCTGCTCGTGTCGGCGCCGATCATGTGCGTCGGCGGGATCATCCTGGCGCTCGGTCTGGACGTGCCGCTGTCCGCGGTGCTGATCGCGGTGGTGCCGACGCTGACCATCTGCGTGACGCTGATCGTGCGCCGGCTGCGCCCGCTGTTCCGGGCCATGCAGGTGCGCCTGGACGCGGTGAACCGGGTGCTGCGCGAGCAGATCACCGGCAACCGGGTGATCCGCGCGTTCGTCCGGGACGAGTACGAGAAGGACCGGTTCCGGAAGGCCAACAGCGATCTCACCGAGATGCAGCTGAAGACCGGCAATCTACTCGCACTGATGTTCCCGGTGGTCATGACGACGGTGAACCTGTCGTCGATCGCGGTGGTCTGGTTCGGCGCCCATCGCATCGACAGCGGCGGGATGCAGATCGGTGATCTGACCGCGTTCCTCGCCTACCTCATGCAGATCGTGATGTCCGTGATGATGGCCACCTTCATGTTCATGATGGTGCCGCGCGCGGAGGTCTGCGCCGAGCGCATCGAGGAGGTCCTCGACACGGAGAGCAGTGTCGTGCCGCCGGTGGCCCCCGTCTTCGAGCTGCGCCGGCACGGGCACCTGGAGGTCCGCGGGGTCGGCTTCTGTTACCCGGGCGCCGAGGAACCCGTACTGAAGTCCATCGACCTGGTGGCCCGCCCGGGCGAGACGACGGCCGTGATCGGCTCGACCGGCAGCGGAAAGTCCACCCTTCTGAGTCTGGTCCCGCGTCTGGTTGACACGACCGACGGCGAGGTCCTCGTCGACGGTGTCGACGTGTCGACCATCGACCCGGTGCTGCTCGCCAAGACGGTCGGCCTGGTCCCGCAGAAGCCGTACCTCTTCGCGGGGACGGTCGCCACCAACCTTCGCTACGGCAATCCGGACGCGACGGACGAGGAGTTGTGGCACGCGCTGGAGGTGGCGCAGGCCAAGGGCTTCGTCGAGGGGCTGGAGAACGGCCTCGACTCGCCCATCGCGCAGGGCGGCACGAACGTCTCCGGCGGTCAGCGGCAGCGGCTCGCGATCGCCCGGACCCTCGTCCAGCGGCCGGAGATCTACCTCTTCGACGACTCCTTCTCCGCCCTCGACTACGCGACCGACGCGGCGCTGCGGGCGGCCCTCGCGCACGAGACCGCCGAGGCGACCGTGGTGATCGTGGCACAGCGGGTGGCGACCATCAGGGACGCCGACCGCATCGTCGTACTGGATGAAGGTCGGGTTGTGGGGACGGGGCGCCATCACGAGTTGATGGCGGACAACGAGACGTACCGAGAGATCGTGCTCTCCCAGCTCACGGAAGCGGAGGCTGCCTGATGGCCGGGCCCATGGGGCGGATGATGGCCGGGACGGGCCCCGACGCCCGTTCGATGGACTTCAAGGTGTCCGGCAAGCGGCTGATCAGTCAGTTCAAGCCGGAGCGGCTGACCATCGGCATCCTGCTGGTGTGTGTGGTGATCAGCGTCGGGCTGAACGTGGTGGGGCCGAAGATCCTCGGCAACGCCACCGACCTGGTCTTCGCGGGCATCATCGGACGGCAGATGCCGGCCGGGACGACCAAGGCACAGGCCCTCCAGGCGATGCGCGACCGCGGCCAGAACTCGATCGCGGACATGCTCAAGAGCACGGACTTCACGCCGGGCAAGGGCATCGACTTCACCTCGGTGGGTCATGTGCTGCTGCTCGCGCTGGGCACGTTCATGGTGGCCGGGCTGCTGATGGCGGTGGCGACCCGGATGGTCAACCGGGCGGTCAACCGGACCATGTTCCGGCTGCGCGAGAGCGTGCAGACGAAGATGTCGCGGCTCCCGCTGTCGTACTTCGACAAGCGGCAGCGCGGTGAGGTGCTCTCGCGCGCGACCAACGACATCGACAACATCGGGCAGACGCTCCAGCAGTCGATGGGCCAGCTGATCAACTCGCTGCTCACGATCATCGGCGTCCTCGCGATGATGTTCTGGGTGTCATGGCTGCTGGCGCTGGTCGCGCTGGTGACCGTGCCGCTGTCGTTCCTCGTCGCCACCCGCATCGGCAAGCGCTCGCAGCCGCACTTCGTGCAGCAGTGGCGCTCGACGGGCAAGCTCAACGCGCACGTCGAGGAGATGTACACCGGGCACACCCTGGTGAAGGTGTTCGGGCGGCAGGACGAGTCGGCGAAGCTGTTCGCCGAGCAGAACGACGCGCTCTACGAGGCCGGCTTCAAGGCGCAGTTCAACAGCGGGGTCATGCAGCCGCTGATGATGTTCGTGTCGAACCTCAACTACGTGCTCGTCGCGGTCGTGGGCGGCCTGCGGGTCGCGTCCGGCTCGCTCTCCATCGGTGACGTGCAGGCCTTCGTCCAGTACTCGCGCCAGTTCTCGATGCCGCTCACCCAGGTCGCGTCGATGGCGAACCTGGTCCAGTCCGGCGTCGCCTCCGCCGAGCGGATCTTCGAACTCCTCGACGCCGAGGAGCAGTCGGCCGACCCGATGCCGGGCGAGCGCCCCGAGGAACTGCGCGGCCTGGTCGCCCTGGAGCACGTCTCCTTCCGCTACGACCCCGACAAGCCGCTCATCGAGGACCTCTCGCTGACGGTGGAACCGGGCCACACGGTCGCGATCGTCGGCCCGACCGGCGCCGGCAAGACCACGCTCGTCAACCTCCTCATGCGGTTCTACGAGGTCTCCGGCGGGCGCATCACCCTCGACGGCGTCGACATCGCGCGGATGTCCCGCGACGAACTCCGCGCCACCATCGGGATGGTGCTGCAGGACACCTGGCTGTTCGGCGGCTCGATCGCCGACAACATCGCGTACGGCGCGTCGCGGGAGGTCACCCGGGGCGAGATCGAGGAGGCGGCGCGGGCGGCGCACGCCGACCGGTTCGTCCGTACGCTGCCCGACGGCTACGACACGGTCATCGACGACGAGGGCACGGGCGTCAGCGCCGGTGAGAAGCAGCTCATCACCATCGCGCGGGCGTTCCTGTCCGACCCGACGATCCTGGTCCTGGACGAGGCGACATCCTCGGTCGACACCCGCACCGAGGTACTGATCCAGAAGGCGATGGCCAAACTCGCCCACGGGCGTACGTCGTTCGTGATCGCGCACCGGCTCTCCACGATCCGGGACGCGGACACGATCCTGGTCATGGAGAACGGCTCGATCGTCGAACAGGGCGGGCACGGGGAGCTGTTGGCGGCGGACGGGGCGTACGCGCGGCTGTACAAGGCGCAGTTCGCGCAGGCGGTGGCGGAAGTGGACTAGCCCGTCTTGTATCTGACGGTCCGTCGTGGCTGGTCACGCAGTTCCCCGCGCCCCTAAAAACGCCGTGCGTTTTAGGGGCGCGGGGCTGTGTACATGTGCGGCTCCGCCGCGGGGCGCGACCAGCCCCCACCGGACCCGCACCCGGCATCAGTCCAGATAACCCCTGAGCTGATCCGCAAATGCATGGTCCCGCAGCTTGTTCAGAGTCTTCGACTCGATCTGCCGTATCCGCTCCCGGGTCACCCCGAAGATCCGCCCGATCTCCTCCAACGTGCGCGGACGCCCATCCGCCAGCCCATACCTGAGCTGCACGACCTTCCGCTCACGCTCGCCGAGCGTCGACAGCACCGCTTCCAGGTGCTGCCGCAGCAGCAGGAACGCAGCCGACTCCACGGGACTCGTCGCGTCGCCGTCCTCGATCAGGTCGCCGAGGGCGACGTCGTCCTCCTCCCCCACCGGCGCGTGCAACGACACCGGCTCCTGAGCCAGCCGCAGCACCTCGCTGACCCGCTCCGGCGCGAGGTCGAGGTGGTCGGCCACCTCCTCCGGCGTCGGCTCGTAGCCGCGCTCCTGGAGCATCCGGCGCTGGACGCGGACGACCCGGTTGATCAGCTCGACGACGTGCACCGGGACGCGGATCGTGCGGGCCTGGTCGGCGAGGGCCCGGGACATGGCCTGCCGGATCCACCAGGTCGCGTACGTCGAGAACTTGTAGCCGCGGGCGTAGTCGAACTTCTCGACCGCCCTGATCAGGCCGAGGTTTCCCTCCTGGACGAGGTCGAGCATGGTCAGCCCGCGGCCGACGTACCGTTTGGCGACGGACACCACGAGCCGCAGGTTCGCCTCGATGAGCCGGCGCTTGGCCATCCGGCCCATGACGACCAACTTGTCGAGGTCGAGGGCGAGTTGGCTGTCCAGGTCGACGGCGCTGCCGAGCCGCTCCTCGGCGAACAGGCCGGCCTCGACGCGGCGGGCGAGTTCGACCTCCTCGGCCGCGGTGAGCAGGGGGATACGGCCGATCTCGCGCAGGTACTGGCGGAACAGGTCCGAGGAGGGCGCGCCGGTGTCGGCGACCCGGCTGCGGGGCCGTACGTCGGGCTCGGGGGCCTCGGCGGTCTCCACCGCTTCGGCCGTCGGTTCTTCGAGCTCGGGCGGGCTCTCCGGGTCCGCGTTTTCCGGGTGGTGCGCGGCACGGCTCTGCGGAGGGACGGTCGCGAGGACGTCTGTCTCCGCTTCCGGTTCCGCGCCGTCCGTCGTGCTGGTCTCGGTCTGGTCGAGGGTCTGGGTCTGCACGGGGGCGACCTCCAGGATGATCGCTGCCAGGGGGTACGGCAGCGGTACTTCAGGGGCGGAGTGGGCGGCCTCGCCGCAATCCGTCCCGTACTCGATGAGCGGAACCGCGGGGGTGAAGGACCCGCTGGGGACGGATCGGCCGCGCTCCGAGGACTCAGGCACCGGAACCCAGTGTGGAGTACGACACATCGCCGCCACGAGGGGCGTGCGGTGACTTTTTGAGTCCGTTCCGTAACTACGCGCTCAGAGCGCTGTGGCGCCGTGCACCTGGAGTGCCTGGTCGTACTGCTGGAGAACCCACAACTCGTTCTGTACGGCGGCCAGTTCCGCCGAGTCTCCGTGGCTGCCGAGGCGGGTGAGCGCGCCCTGGATGTCGTGGATCCGGCGTACTACGGCTCTTCGGCGGACGGTGACGAGCTGCTCGCCCGCGTAGTTCTCGTCGACCGTGCGGCGCAGGATGGCCTCCACGGCGAGCTCGGTGACCATCGCGCGGACCGCGTCGTCCGGTGCCGCCTCGCGGACCCGGACGAGATAGTCCTGGGCATCCTGGAGGCCGTACTCGGCGCCGCCCGCCTCGATGATCGCCTCGCGTACGGCCGCGTAGGGCGCGGCGGTGAACTCGTCGACGCCGTACGCGTCAAAGGCCGGGGAGACCAACTCGGGGCGTTGGAGGGCGAGTTTGAGGAGTTCGCGTTCGGTGGCGAAGACCGGGTTGCGGAGGGTGAGGGCGGGGCCGCCGGTGGGGGTGCGGG
>NZ_JAEQAZ010000236.1 GCF_016654115.1 Streptomyces sp. MBT53 | reverse complement strand
AACCCGAAAAGGTCAGTAACTGCTCCATGGCCGGCGCCATCACCCGCAGATAGGTGGTGAGCGTGTCCCGCGCCCCCTGCGGGCTCGGGTTCGTCATCTGCGTCGGCTGCCAGCCGCCGTCCACGTGCTCCGCCGCGGTGAACTCGGCGGGCAGCAGCACACCCCCCGGATGTGTCTTCAGGGCGCGCACCGAGTCCTTGCGCACGGGGGCGGGAGCCGTCCCCGGGGCGCGGACCAGCGACAGCAGTTCCATCCGCAGGATGCCCTCGGACATGCCCGTCGCGGTGAACGGGTCGATCACGAACCCCGTGGTGCGGCTGGGGAGTTCATGACCGTGCCCGACCTTCGCCGGGTCGGGGTCGGACGGCCGGGGAGGCTCAGGGCCGGTGGGTCCCATCCGGATGAACTGGTCGGCCCGCACGACCCGGAACCGGCGGTCGAGCACCGTCAGCTCGTCCACCTTCTCCCAGTCCAGCCGCTCCGCCCCGCGCAGCCACTCCTGCTGGGTCGCCGGGTCGCCCGAGTCGAGGGCTTCCCGCGCGCGTTGCCGGAAGGTCATCGCCAGGGTGTCGCGGGAGCCCTGCGGGGCCATGTTGCCGAACCGGGAGAGGACCCGCCAGCCGCCGGAGTCCAGCTCCTCGGCCACTCCGAACACCGGGCCGCCGCCGGCCAGGACGTTCGGGTAGGCCTCGCGGGCCCGCCACGCCTCCACGTCCGCGAGGGCGGCTGCCGGGGCGTCCTGCAGCGCTTCCATCCTGATCACCCGGTACCCGGGAACCTGATCACCGTGCTCAGACATGCTCCCAGCATGCCCAGCGGAAGGGACGGCAGGCGACGAATCAACACAACCGGCACATCGGTTGGGCCTGCGGCTCACCGGTTTCGGCCACGCGTTCCACACGCCGGGGTGATAGACGTCGGGCATGAACAACTCGATCGTCTCCTCCTCTCCGGCCGGTACCCGATGACCGCGGGCGCCGACACCCCCGACCGCCGGGGCCGCACCGGCCTGGACCGCACCGGCCTCGACCTGACCGGCAACCCCCGGGTCAGGGTCCGCGACGTGACACTGCTCTCCAGCCACTGGTACGTCGAGCGCACCACCACCTTCGACTTCCGGCACGCCGACGGAACCTGGACCACCCAGGAGCGCGAGACCCACGACCGCGGCAACGGCGCGACCCTGCTCCTGTACGACGCCGAACGCGAAATGGTCCTGCTCACCCGCCAGTTCCGCTTCCCCGTGTACGTCAACGGCCACCCCGACGGCATGCTCGTCGAGACCCCGGGCGGCCTCCTCGACGACGAGGACGAGCACCCGGAGGAGGCCGTACGGCGCGAGGTGGTGGAGGAGACCGGACACACCGTCGGCGAGGTGGAGCACGTCTTCGACGTCTACATGAGCCCCGGCTCGGTCACCGAACGCATCGGCTTCTACGCCGCCTCCTACGGCCCCTCGACCCGCACCCACGAGGGCGGCGGCCTCCAGGAGGAGGGCGAGGACATCGAGATCCTCGAACTCCCCTTCCGCAGCGCCCTGGAGATGATCAGGACCGGCGAGATCGCCGACGCCAAGACCATCATGCTGCTCCAATGGGCGGCGCTGGACGGGCCGTTCGCCAAGTAGCCGCCAGGAAGCTTGACTTGGAGTGCGCTTCAAGCGCCAGACTCCCGTTCGTGCCCGGAGAACCGGGTGCGAACGGGAGGGATCATCATGAAGTACCGCACCATCGGCACCGATCCGGCCCACCGCCGCGAGGTGAGCGTGCTCGCGCTCGGCGCGATGCTGTTCGGCTCCCGCACCGACGAGGCGACCTCCTTCGCCGTGCTCGACCGCTATGTCGAGGCCGGCGGGAACTTCATCGACACGTCCGACAACTACGCGTTCTGGACCGACGGCAGCCAGGGCGGCCAGAGCGAGAAGCTGCTCGGCCGCTGGCGGCGCAGCCGCGGCATCGGCGACGAGATCGTGATCGCGACCAAGCTGGGCGCCCGTCCGCTGGCCCCCGGCACGAGTTACACCGACAACCCGGAGGGCCTGTCCGCGAAGGTCATCCGGGAGTCCGCCGAGCGGAGCCGCGAACGCCTCGGCGTGGACAAACTCGATCTGCTCTACGCCCACATCGAGGACCAGAGCGTTCCGTTGCAGGAAACAGTCGAAGGATTCGCCGAGTTGGTCGCCGAGGGCACCGTAGGCCTCCTCGGCGTCAGCAACCACGCGGCCTGGCGGGTGGAACGGTCCCGCGCGCTCGCCGCCGCGGCCGGACTGCCGGGATACGAGGTGCTCCAGTACCAGCACAGCTATCTGCGCCCCCGGACCGACGTACCGTCAGAACTCTTCCCCGACGGCAGCCTCGGCAGCGCGGGCCCGGACCTGCTCGGCTATCTGCGCGCCGAGCCCGCCCTCACCCTGGTCGCCTACTCACCCCTGCTGGCCGGCGCCTACACCCGGCAGGACAAGCCCCTGCCCGCCGACTACGACCACCCGGGCACCTCCGCCCGCCTCACCGCGCTGCGGGAGGTGGCGAAGGAGACCGGAGCGAGCGTCAACCAGGTAGTGCTCGCCTGGCAGTTGGGCGGGCCGCTGCCGATCGTCCCGCTCGCGGGGGCCTCGTCGGTGGCCCAGCTGGAGGAGAACCTCGCGGCCGTGGACCTGGAGCTGACGGCGGAGCAGCGCGCACGCCTGGACTCCGCCGTCCAGGTCAGGGCCTGACCAGCAACTGGAAGTCGAACGCGTACCGGGACGCCCGGTAGATGTGCGTCCCGTACTCGACCGGCCGCCCCGTGTCGTCGTACGCCGTGCGCTGCATCGTGAGCAGCGCCGCGTTCTCCTTCTCGTCGAGCCGGGCGGCCTCCTCGGGGGTGGCCGAGCGGGCGCCTATCGTCTGGCGGGCACTGTGCAGGGTGATGCCTGCGGTGCGCAGCATCCGGTACAGGCCCGTCGACTCCAGCCGGGCGGTGTCGAGTTCGAGCAGATTGGCCGGAAGGTAGTTGCACAGGAACGCCACCGGCTGACCGTGCGTGGAGCGCAGCCGCTCCAGGAGCGTGACCTCGCTGCCCTCCGCGACCCCGAGGGCCGCCGCGACATCCGCGGTCGCGGGCACGCCCTCGTTGCGCAGCACCTCCGTGGTCGGCCCCTGCCCGGCCGACTCCAGGTCGTCGTAGAGGCTGCTGAGTTCCAGCGGTCTCTTGACCTGGCTGTGCACCACCTGCGTGCCGACCCCCCGCCGCCGGACCAACAACCCCTTGTCCACAAGAGATTGGATGGCCTGGCGGACGGTGGGGCGGGACAGGCCGAGGCGGACCGACAGGTCGATCTCGTTGCCCAGGAGGTTGCCCGGCGCGAGGGTCCCGTGCTCGATCGCCGCCTCCAGCTGCTGCGCGAGCTGGTAGTACAGCGGCACCGGACTGTTGCGGTCCAGGGCGAAATGCAGGCCGTCGAGCGGGGATCCGGTCACGGCACGCGAGTAGCCACCGGTCTTCGCCACAGAGGGCACCTCCTCACAAAGGGTGACGGGTCGTCAGGAGTTGCTGGGGAAACCGAGGTTGATGCCACCGTCGGCCGGGTCCGGCCAGCGGGTGGTGATCACCTTGCCCTGGGTGTAGAAGGCGATGCCGTCGTTGCCGTAGATGTGGAGGTCTCCGAAGAGGGAGTCCTTCCAGCCGCCGAAGGAGTGGTAGCCGACGGGCACCGGGATCGGCACGTTCACGCCGACCATGCCCGCCTTGACCTCCATCTGGAAGCGGCGGGCGGCGCCGCCGTCCCGGGTGAAGATCGCGGTGCCGTTGCCCCAACGGGAGCTGTTGATCAGGGTGATGGCCTCGTCGTAGGACTCGGCGCGGACGACGACCAGGACCGGTCCAAAGATCTCGTCCTTGTACGCGTCCGCCGTCAGCGGCACCTTGTCGAGGAGGGAGACGCCGAGGAAGAAGCCGTCCTCGTGGCCCTCGACCGAGAAGCCGGTGCCGTCGACGACGACCTCGGCGCCCTGTGCGGCGGCCGAAGCGACGTAGGAGGCGACCTTGTCGCGGTGCTCGCGGGTGATGAGCGGGCCCATCTCGCTGGCCGGGTCGTTGCCGGGACCGATGCGCAGGTTGCCGGCGCGCTCGGCGATCTTGCTCACCAGCTCGTCGCCGGTGTCGCCGACCGCGACCACGACGGAGACGGCCATGCAGCGCTCGCCGGCCGAGCCGTAGGCCGCGTTGATCGCCTGGTCGGCCGCGAAGTCCAGGTCCGCGTCGGGGAGGACCAGCATGTGGTTCTTGGCACCGCCGAGGGCCTGCACGCGCTTGCCGTGCTCAACCGCCTTGAGCTGGATGTACTTTGCGATCGGCGTCGAGCCGACGAAGGAGACGGCCTCGATGTCCGGGTGCTCCAGGATGCGGTCGACGGCCACCTTGTCGCCCTGCACGACGTTCAGCACGCCCTGCGGCAGGCCCGCCTCGGAGGCGAGTTCGGCCAGCCGGAAGGACGCCGACGGGTCCTTCTCGCTGGGCTTCAGGATGAAGGTGTTGCCGGTCGCGACGGCGAGCGGGAACATCCACATCGGCACCATGGCCGGGAAGTTGAAGGGCGTGATGCCCGCAACGACGCCCAGGGGCTGGCGAATCGAGGCGACGTCCACGCGGGTCGAGACCTGGGTGGACAGCTCGCCCTTCAGCTGCACGCTGATGCCGCAGGCGAGTTCGACGATCTCCATGCCGCGCGCGACCTCGCCGAGCGCGTCCGAGTGGACCTTGCCGTGCTCGGCGGTGATCAGTTCGGCGATCTCGTCGCGGTGCGCGTCCAGCAGCTCGCGGTACTTGAACAGGATCGCGGTGCGCTTGGCGAGCGAGGAGGTGCCCCAGCTCTCGAACGCGGCCTTCGCGGAGGCGACGGCGGCGTCCACCTCGTCGACGGTCGCGAAGCCGACCTGCTTCTCCTGCGCGCCGGTCGCCGGGTTGTAGACGGGACCGAAGCGGCCGGACGTGCTCTCGACGGGCTTGCCGTCGATCCAGTGGGTGATCGTCTTCATGGTGCAAGTGCCTTTCGGGGGAGGGGCGTTCAGAGGTGGCGGCGACGGTCGACGACCTGGCGGTCGTACTCCTGGCGGGCCTGTACGGCCGATGCGCGCGAGGCGGTCTCGGCGACCGG
This sequence comes from Streptomyces sp. MBT53, assembly GCF_016654115.1. Taxonomy (GTDB): domain Bacteria; phylum Actinomycetota; class Actinomycetes; order Streptomycetales; family Streptomycetaceae; genus Streptomyces. The sequence goes on along the minus strand of NZ_JAEQAZ010000236.1, from coordinate 6,578 downwards.
TACGTCCCACCAGGCCTCGGCCGGGGGAGCGGTCGGGGTGGCGATGTCGGTCTCGACGTAGACGCAGGTCGGCCGGTCGGAGGCGCGGGCCGTGGCCAGTGCCTCGCGCAGTTCGCGCACGGTCTTGGGGCGCAGGACGTCCATGCCGAGGCTGGCCGCGTTGGCGGCGAGGTCGACCGGGAGCGGGTCGCCGGAGAAGGTGCCGTCGGCGGCCCGGTAGCGGTAGGCGGTGCCGAAGCGCTCGCCGCCGACCGACTCGGAGAGGCCGCCGATGGAGGCGTACCCGTGGTTCTGGATCAGCACCAGGTTGACCGGCAGGCCCTCCTGGACGGCCGTGACGATCTCGGTCGGCATCATCAGGTAGGTGCCGTCGCCGACCAGCGACCACACGGCGACGTCGGGCGCGGCCTGCTGGACACCGATGCCGGCCGGGATCTCGTAGCCCATGCAGGAGTAGCCGTATTCGAGGTGGTACTGGCGCGGCGAGCGCGCCCGCCACAGCTTGTGCAGGTCGCCGGGGAGCGAGCCGGCCGCGTTGATCACCACGTCGTCGTCGCCGACAACTGCGTCGAGGGCGCCGAGGAGTTGGGTCTGCGTCGGTACGGCGTTCTCGTCCGGGGCGGTGAACGCGATGTCGACCACCCGCTCCCAACTCTCCTTGCCCGCGCGGTACTCGGCCTCGTAGGCGGGGTCCACGCGGTGGCCTTCGAGGCTCGAAGTCAGCGCTTCCAGACCGGACTTCGCGTCGGCGACCAGCGTGCTCGCGGCCAGCTTGTGGGCGTCGAACGCGGTGATGTTGAGGTTGACGAAGCGGACGACCGGGTTCTGGAAGAGCGTGTTGGAGGCCGTCGTGAAGTCGGTGTAGCGGGTGCCGACGCCGATGATCAGGTCGGCGGCGCGCGCGATGTCGTCGCTGACCGCGGTACCGGTGTGGCCGATGCCGCCCAGGTCGGCCGGGTGGTCGTGACGCAGCGAGCCCTTGCCCGCCTGGGTGGAGGCCACCGGGATGCCGGTGGCGTCCACCAGGGCCTTCAACGCCTCCTCGGCGCGGCTGTGGTGGATGCCGCCGCCCGCGACGATCAGCGGGCGCTCGGCGGACCGGATCGCCTCGACGGCCTCGGCCAGCTCGAAGGCGTCCGGCGCGGGCCGCCGTACGTGCCACACGCGGTCGGCGAAGAACTCCTCCGGCCAGTCGTACGCCTCGGCCTGGACGTCCTGCGGGAGAGCCAGAGTCACCGCTCCGGTCTCCACCGGGTCGGCCAGGACGCGCATCGCGTTCAGGGCGGCCGGGATGAGGGCCTCGGGGCGGGTGATCCGGTCGAAGTAGCGGGAGACCGGGCGCAGCGTGTCGTTGACCGAGAGGTCGGCCTCGACCGGGTGCTCCAGCTGCTGGAGCAGCGGGTCGGCGGCGCGGGTCGCGAAGTAGTCGCCGGGGAGCAGCAGCACCGGCAGGCGGTTGATCGTGGCGAGCGCGGCGCCCGTGACCAGGTTGGTGGCGCCCGGTCCGATCGAGGTCGTGACGGCCTGCGCGGAGAGCCGGTCGAGCTGGCGGGCGTAACCGACTGCCGCGTGCACCATGGCCTGTTCGTTGCGGCCCTGGTGGAACGGCATCGTGTCCTCGCCGGCCTCCAGCAGCGCCTGGCCGAGTCCGGCAACGTTGCCATGACCGAAGATGCCCCAGGTGCCGGCGATCAACCGGTGCGGTACGCCGTCGCGTTCGGTGTACTGGACCGACAGGAACTGCACCAGGGCCTGGGCGACGGTCAGGCGGCGGGTTGGGGTGGTCATCAGGACTTCTCCGGTGCCGTGTAGAGGGGGAGGCGGGGGTCGACGGGCTGCTCGGGCCACGTGCCGCGGACCCAGGCGTGATCGGGGTGGTCGCAGATCAGCCACGAACGGTCCTCCTCGGGACCCGCCATGACGTTGAGGTAGTACATGTGGTGGCCGGGCACCGCCATCGAGGGCCCGTGCCAGCCGTCCGGGATCAACACGACGTCTCCGCCCCGGACTTCGGCCAGGACGTCCGTGTTGCGGCCCTGTCCTGACGGCGAGACGCGCTGGTAGCCGAGACCGGGTGTGCCCTCGTGGTCGGCGAACTCGAAGTAGTAGACCTCCTCGAGGACGGACTCCTCACCGGGCCGGTGCTCGTCGTGCTTGTGCGGCGGGAAGGAGGACCAGTTCCCGCCGGGCGTGATCACCTCTACGGCGATGAGCTTGTCGCACTCGAAGACGCCGGCCGCGCCGAAGTTGTTGACCTGGCGGCTGCTGTTGCCGGTGCCGCGCAGTTCCACCGGCACCGACGAGGCCGGGCCGTAGCGGGCGGGCAGCCGGCGGTCGCAGCGGGCGCCGGTCAGCGCGAAGCGGCCACCGCCGGCCGACGAGATCGTCGTACGGGAATCCCTCGGGACGTACGCGAAGTCGCTCACGGAGGTGAACACGCTCTCGCGGCCGTGGAGTTCGAAGGTGTCGTGGCCGAAGTCGTCGGCGGCCGAGACCGTGCAGCCGCCGCTGAGCGGGAGGACGATCCACTCGCTGTCGTCGGTGTCGAAGGTGTGCGTGCCGCCCGGGGGCAGCTCCAGGACCCGCAGGCTGGAGTAGCCCCAGGCCGCGGACTCGGGGGTGACGTCCACGACGTAGGGGCCGCCGAGGGCCTTGCCCGCGGGAAGGTGGTACGCGCTCGTCATCGTGTGCCTCCGGTTCACAACAGACCTACGGCGGTGTCCACCGCCGCTTCGACGCCGCCGTCGGCGGGGTACAGCAGGGAGCGGCCCACGACCAGACCCTGGACGGTGGGCAGCCGCAGCGCCTTGCGCCACTTCTCGTACGCGCCCTCCTGGTCGTCGCCGACCTCGCCGCCGAGCAGCACGGCCGGCAGCGTCGAGGTCTCCATGACCTCGGCCATGTCGTCCGGGTCGGCCGTGACGGGCAGCTTCAGCCAGGTGTAGGCCGAAGTGCCGCCCAGGCCCGAGGAGATGGCGATCGAGCGGGTCACGGCCTCCGCGGACAGGTCGTTGCGGACCGTGCCGTCGACCCGGCGGGAGATGAACGGCTCGACGAACAGCGGCAGTCGGCGTGCCGCCATGTCGTCTATCGCGCGGGCCGTCGACTCCAGGGTGGTCAGCGAGCCCGGGTCGTCGTAGTCGATGCGCAGCAGCAGCTTGCCCGCGTCGAAGCGGAGCCGCTCGATGTCCTCGGCGCGGTGGCCGGTGAACCGGTCGTCCATCTCGAACGCGGCGCCGGACAGCCCGCCGCGGTTCATCGAGCCCATCACGACCTTGCCGTCCAGGACCCCGAGGAGCAGCAGGTCCTCCAGTATGTCGGCGGTGGCGAGCACCCCGTCGACACCCGGCCGGGACAGCGCGACACAGAGGCGTTCCAGCAGGTCGGCGCGGTTCGCCATGGCCGTACGGCGGTCACCGACGCCGAGCGCGCCGCGCGCCGGGTGGTCGGCGGCCACGATCATCAGACGACCGCTGTCGCCGAGCAGCGGGCGCCGCACCCGGCGGGCCGCCGCCTCGGCGATCGCCTCGGGATGGCGGGCTCTGACCGTGACCAGGTCGGGGATGCTGATGCTCAAGAGAAGCTCCGTTCAGGGATGGCTCGGGCGGTCACGGGGTCAGGCGTCCACATGCGCGCCGGCGAGCAGGTCCTCGACCTCGGACTCGGTGGGCATCGCGGTGGAGCAGGCGAGACGGGAGGCGACGAGGGCGCCGGCCGCGTTGGCGTACCGCATGATTTTCGCCAGCTCCCAGCCGGACAGCAGTCCGTGGCACAGCGAGCCGCCGAACGCGTCGCCCGCGCCGAGACCGTTGAGCACCTCGACCGGGACCGGCGGCACCTCGGCGGTCGTGCCGTCGCGGTGCACGGCCAGCACACCCTTGGGGCCCTGCTTGACGACGGCCAGCTCCACGCCCGCCTCCAGCAGCGCCTCGGCGCAGGCGCGGGGCTCGCGGAGGCCGGTGGCGATCTCGCACTCGTCGAGGTTGCCCACCGCGACCGTCGTGTGCCGCAGGGCCTCCGCGTAGTACGGGCGGGCCTCCTCGGGGTCCTTCCAGAACATCGGGCGCCAGTCCAGGTCGAAGACCGTGGTGCCCGCCTTGTCGCGCGCCTTGAGGGCGGCCAGCGTGGCGGAGCGGCTCGGCTCCTCGCTGAGGCCGGTGCCGGTGATCCAGAAGACCCGGGCCTCGCGGATCGCGAAGTAGTCCAGCTCGTCGGTGCGGATCTCCAGGTCGGGGGCCTTGGGCTGCCGGTAGAAGTACAGCGGGAAGTCGTCCGGCGGGAAGATCTCGCAGAACGTGACCGGGGTGGGCCGGCCGGCGACCGGGGTGACCCAGCGGTCGTCCACCCCGAAGTCCTTGAGGGCCTCGTGCAGGTAGGTGCCGAAGGGGTCGTCGCCGGTGCGGGTGATCACCGCGGTGTTCCGGCCGAGCCGGGCGGCGGCCACGGCCACGTTGCTCGCCGAACCTCCGAGGAACTTCCCGAAGGTCTCCACCTGCGCCAGCGGCACGCCGGACTGCAACGGGTAGAGATCGACCCCGATACGACCCATGGTGATGAGATCGAAGGGCTGGGCTGACTCGGCCATGCGCGGCACTCCTCTGAGCTACTGGGGGGTGGGCGGGTCCCGAGGGCCTGCCGACTCCCAGGTGTAGGACTCGGAGGGGTCACCTGTCAATAGTTTGTACTTACATTCGGACCTGCTTGTGAAATGATGTCTTAACAAAGTATTGACAGCGGGCGCGACCGGGGATTGGATTCCGTCCCAGCGCAACAGCCGTGTTTCACGGCTACGACCCGGGGCTGCACAGGCCCCGAGCCCTGATCTCTGAGATCATTGCTCCCTTTCCCCTGAAGCACAGTGAGGTGCAGGAAAGATGGACCGTTCTTCCCACTCCCGTACGCGCAGAATGGCCCCCTTCGTGGCGGTCGCCGCGGCAGCGGCACTGACCCTCGCCGGCTGCTCCAGCAGCTCGGGCGGCAAGAAGTCCACGGAGGACACCTCCGGCGCCTCCGCGGGCAAGGCCAGCACTCCCCGTATGACGGTCGCCCTGGTCACGCACCAGGCGCCCGGGGACACGTTCTGGGACATCGTCCGCAAGGGCGCCCAGGCCGCCGCCGACAAGGACAACATCAAGCTCATCTACTCGGCCGACCCGAACGCGGGCAACCAGTCGAACCTGGTGCAGAACGCGATCGACCAGAAGGTCGACGGCATCGCGGTCACCCTCGCCAAGCCCGACGCCCTCAAGGACGTCATCGGCAAGGCGAAGACGGCGAACATACCGGTCGTCGGCCTCAACTCCGGTCTCAGCGACTGGAAGAAGCTCGGACTGCTGGAGTTCTTCGGCCAGGACGAGACGGTCGCCGGCGAGGCGCTCGGCAACAGGCTGAACACGGAAGGCGCCAAGAAGGTCGTCTGTGTCATCCAGGAGCAGGGCAACATCGGTCTGACCCAGCGCTGCGACGGCGTGAAGAAGACCTTCAGCGGCACCACCGAGGTCCTCAACGTCAACGGCACGGACATGCCGTCGGTGAAGTCGACGATCACGGCCAAGCTCACCCAGGACAAGGCCATCGACTACGTGGTCACGCTGGGCGCCCCGTTCGCCCTGACCGCCGTGCAGTCCCTGTCCGACGCGGGCAGCAAGGCGAAGGTCGCCACCTTCGACCTCAACAGCACCCTGACGGACGCCATCAAGAAGGGCACCGTCCAGTTCGCGGTCGACCAGCAGCCGTACCTCCAGGGCTACTTGGCGGTCGACTCCCTGTGGCTCTACAAGACGAACGGCAACTACAGCGGCGGCGGTGAGCAGCCCGTACTGACCGGCCCGGCCTTCGTCGACAAGACCAACGTCGCAGCCGTCGCCAAGTACGCCGCCAACGGAACCCGGTGATGAGCATGACCCAGCACGCCGAGCCGGCGGTGACCTCACCGCCGGCCCCCGGCCCCAAGCCCACCGACGGCCGGACCGCGGAACGCCCGCTGGCCATCCGGCTGTTGGCCCGCCCCGAGGTCGGAGTCTTCCTCGGCGCGGCAGCGGTGTACGTGTTCTTCCTGATCGCCGCCCCTCCGGTACGGGACGGCGCCTCGATGGCGAACATTCTCTACAGTTCGTCGACCATCGGGATCATGGCGCTGCCGGTGGCGCTGCTGATGATCGGCGGGGAGTTCGACCTCTCCGCCGGTGTCGCGGTCATCACCTCCGCGCTGACCGCGAGCATGCTCAGCTACCAGCTGACCATGAACGTGTGGGTCGGTGTGATCGTCGCGCTGATGGTGTCGCTGGGGATCGGTTTCCTCAACGGCTGGATGGTCGTCAAGACCGGCCTGCCGAGCTTCCTGGTCACCCTGGGCAGCTTCCTGATCCTGCAGGGCGTCAACCTCGCGGTGACGAAGCTGGTCACCGGCAACGTCGCCACCGACGACATCAGCAACATGGACGGCTTCGGCCAGGCCAAGAAGGTCTTCGCGTCCTCGTTCGACGTCGGCGGCGTCAACGTCAAGATCACCATCATCTACTGGCTGGTGTTCGCGGCGATCGCCACCTGGGTGTTGTTGCGCACGAAGTACGGCAACT
>NZ_JAEQAZ010000235.1 GCF_016654115.1 Streptomyces sp. MBT53 | reverse complement strand
GTACACGGGGGTTTCGGGGGTGCGGCGGGGGGCTTCCTTCGTGGCGTTGTGTCAGGTGGCTGGAGGGTTGGGGCTGATGGAGGGCGAGAGTCGGCGGACGACGGGGGACCAGTGGTGACCTTCGTCGAGGACGTCCTGCGGGGTCGAGCGACGCTTGACGACATCGACACCTATCGGCAGAGGTGGGACGCGACCGAGGAGGACGGTGTGGAGTACCACACCTTCCTCGGACTCCACTGGCCCGAATACGCGATGTACGTGGAGGACGACGAGGTCTTGGCGTACGTCATCGAGGCGCGGCGGCACGGTGGCCAGGATCTGCGCACCTACCTTGCGGCGCGGAAGGACACCAGCCCTGCGCTTGCCGGGCTGTGGGATCTCGCCGAGCGGTATGCCGGGGAGTGGGGCTGGGGAGTGGGGCTGCTCGGCGGGGTGATGCGGAGAGTCTCCAGTGACTGGAAGCGGCAGGGTGGGGGACATGGACGCTACGGCCCTCTGCTCGATCGGGGAGCTTTCCCGGCGGACCGGCTTGTCCGTGAAGATCCCAGGATGGACCGTTACTGGCGGCTGGTGTGGATTGTCAACGGCTGGCAGGTGGTACCGAACCTGATCCCGGTGTACCCCTGGCTCACCCAGGCCCTGCGAAATGACCGTGCCGCACGGTCGCACCAGAACGGCGTGCTGCCTCTGGAGGCGGTTGGGGGTGGTCGCGCCAGTGCGGGGAGGTGAACAGGCCGGTGAGTACGGTGACTTCATAAACTGTGAATATAAAATTGCTATGCTTCGAGCGTGAGTCGTCACGACACCGCTCCGCGCGCGGCCGCCGCCATCGGGGCAGCCCTCTACGGCCTGGCCACCAGGGCCGCGAGGCGGCTGCCCCGGGACATGAGCCTGACGTCCGCCGCCACCCTGGCCACCCTGGACCGGACCGGCCCGCGGCGCATCACCGATCTGGCCGCGGTCGAGGGCGTCACCCAGCCCGCGATGACCACCCTGGTCCGGGTGATGGAGGAGTCCGGCCTGGTCGAGCGGCGGGGCGACGCGTCCGACAGGCGGGTCACGCTGGTGTGCCTGACCGAGGCCGGCGCCTCCTACGTCCGGACCCGGCGCCAGGCGGGCGTCCACGCGTTCGAGCGGTTGATCGGCCAGCTCACCGGCGACGAGGTCGAGGCGCTGGTGACGGCCCTTCCGGCGCTGAAGCATCTGGCGGAGCTCGAAAGCCAGGACCGCGAAGGAAAGAAACAGTGACCGGGCAGTCGGCCGGCGGGGGCGCGGCGAAGGCGTTACCGGTGGCGCGTTCCGAGGCGCAACTGCTGGTCCCCGCCCTGATGTTCATCGCTCTGGTCGTGGCGGCGGTCGCCAGCCTCGGGACGCCGCTCATCACCAGCGTGGCGACCTCGTTCCATGTCTCGCTCGGCAGCGCGCAGTGGACGCTGACCGTCGCGCTGCTCAGCGGCGCCGTCGCCACACCCGTCCTCGGCCGGCTCGGAGCCGGCCCGCACCGCCGGGCCACGATCCTCGCCACGCTGGCGGTCGTCGTCGCCGGCAGCGCGCTCACCGTGCTGCCGCTGCCGTTCGCGTGGCTGCTGGCCGGCCGGGCGGCCCAGGGCGTCGGGCTCGGGCTGACGGCGCTGATGATGGGCGTGGCCCGCGACCACCTCCCCGAGGAGCGCGGCGCGGCCGTGATCGCCCTGATCTCGGTGGTCTCGATCATCGGGGCCGGCGTCGGCTACCCGCTGGCCGCGCTGCTCGCCGAACTCGGCGGGGTACGGGCCGCCTACGGCCTCGGCCTGGTCGTCACCGCCGCCGCCCTCCTGACCGCGTGGCGCTCCATGCCCGAAGCCCCCGAAGGCCGCTCCGCCCGCGTGGACGTGGCAGGCGCGGTCGTCCTGGCCGCCGCGCTGCTCCTGGTGCTGTTCCTCGCCGGCGAACGGAACCTGTGGAGCCGGCACGTCGCCGTGGCGGCGGCCCTCGCCGTCGTCGCGGTCGTGCTGCTCTGCGTCTGGGCCGTCATCGAGCTGCGCAGTACGACGCCTCTGGTCGATGTGCGGGCGGTACGGCACCCGGCGGTCGCCGGGGCGAACCTCGCCATGTTCGTCGGCGGGATCGGCATGTACCTCCTGCTCACGCTCGTCACCCGGTACGCGCAGACGCCGCACGGCACCGGCTACGGCTTCGGGCTGACGACCTTCGTCGCCGGGCTGGTCCTCGTCCCGTTCTCGGTGCTGGGGTTCGTCGCCGGCAAGCTCACGCCGCGGGTCCGGACGCGGATCGCCGACCCCCTGCTCCTGGCCGGCAGCGCCGTTGTGGTCGGCGGCGGGTTCGCCCTGTTCGCGGCGGCCCGGTCGGACCTGGCCGAACTGTTCGCGGCGATGGGCGTGCTCGGCTTCGGCGTCGGCGGCTTCTCGGCCGCGATGCCCGGCGTCATCCTGGCGGTCACCCCCAAGAGCGAGACGTCGAGCGCCATGAGCTTCAACTACGTGGTCCGCAGCGTCGGTTACTCCCTGGGCAGCGCCATCGGCGGCCTGATCCTCGCCGCGGGCACCGGCCCCGGCCACCTCTTCCCCGACGACAGCGCCTACACCACCGCGGCGTTGGTCGGCGTCGGCGCCATGGCGATCACGACGCTGACCAGCCTCGCGCTCGCCCGCCGACGCCCGTCCGAGACCAACCCGTAAGTTCCGTAAGTCAGATGCACTCATCATCCCGACACTGGAGGTTCCATGCCCAAGGGCTACTGGGTCAGCGCCTACCGCACCATTTCGGACCCCGAGAAGCTGGCTGCCTACAACAAGCTGGCTGCCGCGGCCGTCCAGGCCGGGGGTGGCCGGGTCCTCGTCCGTGGCGGTCGGGTCGAGGCGCATGACGCCGGAATCGCCGAGCGCACCATCCTGATCGAGTTCGACAGCTTCGAGCAGGCCGTCGCGACGCGCGAGAGCGCGGCCTACCAGGAGGCGCTGGCCGTCCTCGCCGACGGCGTCGAGCGCGACTTCCGCATCGTCGAGGGCATCGACTGACCGAGGGCCAGTAGGAACTTCACTGGAGTCAGGGCGAGTTGAGGCTTGCGGTGAACTTCGTCCAGGTGGTGGGGGTCAGGCGGAGCATTGGGCCGCAGGGGGCCTTGGAGTCGCGGATGGCTATCGTGCCGGGGATGTTGCGGGCGACTTCGAGGCACTCGCCGCTTCCACTGCTGTAGCTGGACTTCACGAAGTCGAAGCCGTTCGTCACTGCATGTCCTCGCTGATGCTCTCGATCAGACCGAGCGAGTCCTTGGGGGCCAGGCTCAGCCGTGCCGTGCGTTCGAAGAACGAACTGTACGTCGAGCTTTCGGCGTCGTTCTCGACCCAAACGGTAGCCGCGATGCTGTCGACGTGGACCACGTCCACCGCCTCGGTCTCGGCGAAGGAGATGATGTTGAACGAGCCTGCCATGCAGGCGTGGCCGCCGGCTCGGAAGGGCAGCACCTGGAGGCGGACATTGGGGAGTTGGGCCGTCTTCAACAGGTGCTGCAACTGTGCGCGCATCACCTCGGGGCCGCCGACCTGCTGACGTAGCGCGCCTTCTCCGATCACTGCGTAGACCTGGAGCGGCTCGGGCCCCGACAGGCGGGCCTGCCGCCTCATGCGGACGTCGACGAAACCCTCGATCTCGTCAGGGTCCTGCCACAGCCCTTCGCTGACGACGACGCCTCGCGCGTACTCGGGTGTCTGCAACAGGCCGGGTACGAAGGCCTGTTGCCAGGTCCGCACGCGGGTCGCCGCATCCTCCATCGCGATGTACTCGGCCATGGCCTCCGCCTGTGGCGAGTGCTGCCACCAGCCCTTGGCCTTCCGGCGTTCACGGTCGAGTTTCGCCAACTCCAGCAGCCGGGCTACGGATTTCGACTCCTCCAGCCCGTAGAACTCGCACAGCACCCGGATGTCGGGGTCCCGCATTGGTACCCAGCCGCGCTCCATCTTCACGATCTTGGAGTTGGTCGCGCTGATGGTCTCGGCGGCCTGTTGCTGGGTTTTTCCAGCGGCATCGCGCAGGCGCAGCAGCTCGCTACCGAGCTTGCGTCCCAGCACAGTTGACGCCCTGTTTCCCAGTTCAGCTGATCGGTTCACGGCCCAAGTGTCGCTCTGTCACTGCCGTGAGTCGACGACTTCCTCCTTGTGGAGACAATTGTCTCTGAACCACTTGTGCCCGAGTCAACTGGATCGCTACGGTCGGTGTTCGTCAGCTAACTCTGCGGCGCTCATTGGTGAGCCGACCGCGCACGGAGGTGTGCCATGACCGAACCCCCCACCGCCAGCGACAGCGACACCGTCCCCATCCCCCACGAGGACCGTCTCGACTACACCCCCTTCGCCCGCAGCGTCCCCCTCGCCCGGCGTCGCGCCGCACGGCTCGTCACCGAGTGGGGGCATCCCGCCCTCGCCGGTGATGTCGCCCTCGTCGTATCGGAGTTGATGAGCAACGCCCTGCTGCACGGCAGCCTGCGGGACCGGCTCATCCGGGTGCGGATCACGGACACCGGCGTCGTCCTCCGCGTCGAGGTCAGTGACCCGCGTGGGGAACGCCTGCCGAGCCCGTGCTCCGTAGGCGGCACGGATCAGTTCGGGCGGGGATTACTGCTGGTCGGCGCCCTGTGTCATCGCTGGGGGTGGGAGCCCCGGTCCGTCGGCAAGACCGTGTATGCGGAGTGGGTGCTCGGGGTCGGCCCGGTGGAAGTTACTTCGCTCATGGGCGCGAGGGAGTGACAGGAATGGCGCTAGCGTGGGCACGTGCCACAAGGGCGCTCGGTGAGCGGAAGGGGCGGCCGATGACCACGCCGTACGCGGAGGGGGACGCTCCGCTGATTCCCCGTCCCGACCTCAGCCTTCCGGCGCTCCGGCAGGCTGTCGCCACCGTTGTCCCGTCTCGGCTCCCTGAGTTCTTCGAGGACCTGCAGAAGGCGTTCGTACGGGCCGGCGACGAGGACAGCGTCGTACCGATCCGGATGTTCTACCGGGAGTGGGGCGTGGTCGTCGAGATCGAACGCCACCCGGAGACGGCCCGTCGGCTGCATGCCGCCGAACTGGCGATCAACAGCGCCGACCCCGCCGTACGCGACCGTGCCGTTCGCGAGGCCGGGGAGATCGTCCGCGCCGCGCACCGCGATGTCGCGGGTGGCTGACTGGCGCTGGGAGCTGTTCCAGGTCGACCCGCTGGACGGACTCCCGGACGCGGCCTGCGCCGAGACGGAGCGGCTGGCCAACGAGATCGCCGTACGTGAGTCCATGGTCTTTCTGGAGGGCGCCGCCTATACCGGGCCCGGCCCCGGAGTGCGCACCGAGAGTCGTGGGTTGCTTATGCTCACCTATCTCACGGATGTGCGTGGATAGCGGATCGTGTTGGTTCAGGTGAGCTGGTTCGGATAGTGCTTCACCGGCCATGCGGCGGCGATGAGCGGGGGCATGGTGAGCGAGCAGTCCTGGTACGGCGTCCGGTGTGTGTTCCGGAATCGCGAACTCGGTGTCTACGAAGAGCGGGTGACCCTGTGGCGGGCCGCGTCGTTCGACGAGGCGATCGGGCGGGGGGAGTCGGAGGCGCGCGAGTACTGCGCCGACCTCGACGGCGTCGAGTTCACCGACTTCGCCGAGGCGTACCGGATGGACGACGAGCCGGGGGAAGGTGCTGAGGTCTTCTCCCTCATGAGGGAGAGCGAGTTGCCGGTCGGCGAGTATGTGGAGCGGTTCTTCGATACGGGAGCTGAGCGGAGGGGGCGTGCGCAGCAGGCCGCCGGGCAGGGGGAGGTTCGATGAAGGGTTCGCGTGCCTGGCTCGTGGTGTTGATGTGTGGCCTTGTGCCCGTCGCCGTGGGTTGTACCGCGGACGGTGCCGCTCGGGCCGGGGGTTCCGCGGGGGCGTCCGTCACCGCGTCCGCGTCTCCCTCCTGTGCCCGAGGGGCCATCCACTGGGTTCGCACGACGAAGGAGACGGAACTGCTCGCCGTCTCCCCAGTGGTCGAGGTCGCCAAGACCGACGGGAAGGTGCGGTTCGCCTTCTCTCCCGTCCGTTCCGTGACGCCCGCGGTCGAGGTGAACGACGCGAGCGTGTCCGACGGACGGGTCTTCGCGGCTCTCGCGCGGCGGCTCGACGTCGACGCCTCGGTCCTGCGCAAGCCGAGCTCCGAGCAGCAGCAGACAGGGAGCGAGATCGACTTCCTCGGCGCGGCCGGCCGGTTCGTCGAGGCGCGGGGCGCCGACGTAGTTCGGGCGAGTTTCACCGTCGACTGCCCCGCCGCGAACCCCGTCCACGGCAGTGTGACGGGCTACTACGGCAGCAGCGGCGCCTCACTGCAGTGCGGAGTGGACCCCGGGAAGGCGGGCGGGAAGGCCTCCTGGGTCCGGGAGGCCTACGACATGACCTGCGGCCGTAGCTGAGTCCGAGTCCTCACCGCGTCGACGGCCGCTGGGACGAGATGGGTGAAGTGGCCGCCACCTGCGGTGAGTCCGAGTTGGAGTACACCGACGGGGGCGCGACCGACTCCGTAGGATCCGCCGCATCGTCCATCGGGTCGGCCGTCGCCCCGCCCACGATCCGGATGTTCGCCTCGTCGAAGGCCCGCTTCACCCGCCACCGCAGCTCGCGCTCCACGCTCACCGACTTGCCCGGCATCGTCTTGGCGGAGAGACGGACGACCATCGAGTCGATGAGGACGCTGTCGAGGCCGAGGACCTGGATCGGGCCCCAGAGGAGCTCGTTCCAGGGCTCCTCCTTGCTCATGCGTTCGGAGACCGCGTCCAGGGTGGCCTTCACCCGGTCCAGGTTCTCCGACGCGCGGACCGTGACGTCCACGCCCGCCGTGGCCCAGCCCTGGGAGAGGTTGCCGATGCGCTTGACCTCGCCGTTGCGGACGTACCAGATCTCGCCGTTGTCGCCGCGGAGTTTGGTCACGCGCAGGCCCACCTCTATGACCTCGCCGGAGGCGACCCCCGCGTCGATCTGGTCGCCGACGCCGTACTGGTCCTCCAGGATCATGAAGACGCCGGAGAGGAAGTCCGTGACCAGGTTGCGGGCGCCGAAACCGATCGCCACGCCCGCGACACCGGCGGAGGCCAGGAGCGGGGCGAGGTTGATCTCGAACGTGCCCAGGATCATCAGCGCGGCCGTGCCCAGGATCACGAACGACGCCACCGAGCGGAGGACCGAGCCGATCGCCTGGGAGCGCTGGCGGCGGCGCTCCGCGTTCACCAGGAGGCCGCCGAGCGCCGTGCCGTCCACCGATTCGACCGTGCGGTTCATCCGGTCTATCAGCTTGGTGATCGCCCGCCGCACCGTCATTCTCAGCACCGCCGCGATCACCAGGATCAGCAGCACCCGCAGCCCGATCGCCAGCCAGGTGGACCAGTTCTGCTCGACCCAACTCGCTGCGTTGGTCGCGCTCTCCTGGGCGTCCTGGAGCGAGGGCACGGTCACCGTGGTCTCCGAGGGGCTCGGAGAGGGCGACGGCGAGGCGGCGGCCAGTAGGACGGCGGACAAGGACACGGCAGGTACCTCCAGGTGCTGCGTCTGCCCCCGGCATGGTCCGGCACGGTCAAGGTCACGAATAGGTCACCGAGAAGGCAGGCCCACCACACTATCGGGGCAACGCGTGAGGATCGTTGCCGTCTCGGGGGGAGAGAACGTGCCTGGCCGGGAAAGAACAGGTGGGACGAACCAACGGCCGTCCCGGGGACGGATCACATGTGGTCGAAAACACTCCCAGCCCGTTACCGGGACATGGTGGCGCTTCCACCAGGCATGAGGGGAGACTGACTACAGATCGTCCCGGCGCGAGCCACGCGCCGCCGACGCACAAGGAGGCATCCGTGCCGCATGTCCTGGTCCTCAACGCGTCGTACGAGCCACTCGGCGTCGTACCGCTCCGCCGCGCGCTCGTCCTCGTCCTGGAGAACAAGGCTGTCTCCCTGGAGGAATCCGGCGCCTATATGCACAGCGCAACCGTCACAGTCCCCGCACCCAGCGTGGTCCGGCTCAAGCGATTCGTGCGGGTTCCCTATCGGGGGCCCGTTCCTCTTACCCGGCGGGCGCTCTTCGCGCGCGACGGGGGCCGGTGCATGTACTGCGGTGGCGTCGCAACCAGCGTCGACCATGTCATTCCGCGCAGCCGCGGGGGCAAGCACGCGTGGGACAACGTGGTGGCGTCCTGCCGCCGCTGCAACCACACGAAGGCCGACCGACATCTCTTCGAGATCGGCTGGCGGCTGCGCCACAAACCCGCCCCACCCACCGGCCTGGCCTGGCGCATCATCGGGACCGGGCATAGGGACCCGCGCTGGCTGCCGTACCTGCAGCCATACGGCGCGGAGGATGCGATGGCCCGGATCGACGGCATCTCCGCCTGACGATCCGGGCTTTTGTGTACCCCGCAACACAAGGTTCCGTACGACGACGGTACGGAACGGTCCGCCCCGGGAGTCCCCTGTGCCCCCGGGGCGGACCGTCATGCGTAGCGCAGCTCGCCGGGACGCACCGACCGGCGCAGCAGCGGCAGCGACGTGGCCGCCGCCAGCAGGCAGCAGGCGTAGACGCCGAGGGGGACCAGCAGCGCGTCGTACGGCACCGGGATCGACGTGTGCTCCGAGGCGGCGGCGCCGTACCAGACACCGACCGTCAGGCCGCCGAGGCCCGCCAGTGTGAGCGCGGGTGCCAGCGGCACCGCGGTCTCCAGCAGGGTCGCCCGCGCGAGCACCGAGTACGGCACTCCGGTCGCCACCTGGGCGGCGAGTCCCCGGCGCCGGGTGGCGACGGACTCGGCGGTGCCGACGGCGAGCGCGGTCAGGACCAGGGCGAGCGCGAAGAGGAGCGCGAGGCCCACCAGGTTCAGGCCGTTCTCGTAGAACCCGATGCCCCCCGCGTGCCGGTCCGCCCGGTCGTGGAGGACCGAGAGCAGCACCTGCCGTATCCCCATGAAGGACGAGCCGACGACCGTCACCAGCAGGACCGCGGCATGCGTACGGGCCGCCGCCCACGGATCGTCGCGCAGTCGCTCCGCGGCGATCAGCATCGCCGGGTTCTGCGCGCGGGCGGCCACGCCCTCGCCGAGCTGCCGGGCCGAGGCGCCGGTCAGCCACACCGCCACGGCACCGATCAGCAGGCACACGCCGACGACCGTGATCGGGGTGAGGGCGAACTGGAAGGGCACGTCGTGGAAGGGGGTGGTCACGATGTACACCACCGTCAGCGCCAGCACCGCCGTCGCCACCCGGAACAGCCGCCCCGGCCCCTCGGCCGGCCGCAGCCGCCGTAGCCGCCCCAGGGGCGAGGTCACCACCCGGCGCAGCATCAGCGCGCTCACCGCCGCGCCCAGCACCGGCACTCCGGCGGTCACCACGGCGATGCCCGCCCAGGCCGCGGGGACGGGGCTGTGCCACAGCCGCAACAGGGCCGCCACCGAGAACGCCGTGGCCACCGCCGAGCCCGTTAGACAGGCCAGTCCGGACTCCAGGGCCGCGATCCGCCGCGTCTGGCCGGGCGTGGCCCCGGCGAGCCGCAGCGCGGCCAGCCGCCGGTCGCGGTGCACCGCGCCGACCCGGGCGCACTGGCCCAGGAAGCCGAGCACCGGGATGAACAGCAGCAGCAGCGCGGCGATCACACCGACCCGGGTGTCGGCCCGGTCGAGCAGCCCGCCGCCCACGGGCAGGGTGTAGTGCCCCTCCAGCGGCAGCAGCGCGGCGACGGTCAGCCCGAGGCCGGTCGCCAGCGCCGCCCCGACAGCCGTGAGCAGGACGCGCCACCACTCGCGGCGGTCGGACCCCCGGGTGAGCAGCCAGGCCAGCCGCAGATCGGCGAGCAGCGCCTTCACGCCGTCACCCCCGCCCGCGCCACGGTCCCGTCCGTCAGCCGGACCTCACGGTCCGCGTAGGCCGCGACCTGCGCGTCATGGGTGATCAGCAGCACCGCCGTACCCGCGTCGCGGGCCGCGCCGACCAGGGCCGTCATCACCTGCTCGCTCGCCAGGGAGTCCAGCGCGCCGGTCGGTTCGTCCGCGAAGACGATCCGCGGGCCGGTCACCAGGGCCCGGGCGAGCGCGACCCGCTGGGTCTGGCCGCCGCTGAGCTCGCCCGGCCGCAGCTCCGCCTGTCCGCGCACCCCGAACCGCTCCAGCCACTCACCGGCCCGTTCCCGCGCCTCGCCACGAGTGGCCCCGGCCAGGAGCAGGGGCAGCGCCACGTTGTCGACGGCCGTCAGCTCGGGTATCAGCTGCCCGAACTGGAAGACCACCCCGAACTCGGTCCGCCGCAGCTCGCTCAGCCGCTTCTCCGGCAGCGTGTCCAGCCGCTCCCCGGCATACGTCACCGTCCCCGCGTCGGGGCGGACGATCCCGGCCAGGCAGTGCAGCAGCGTGGACTTGCCGCTGCCGCTGGGCCCCGTGACGGCGAGGATCTCGCCGGCCGCCAGGTCGACCGAGGCGCCGTCCAGCGCCCGGGTCCTGCCGTGCGTCCTGGAGAGGTCCCGGGCCGCGAGCAGCACCGCCGCCGTACCCCCGATGTCGCTCATGCTGTGTCGACCTCCGCGGTCAGAGTGGTCAGGCGGGCCGCCGTCGTCGCCATCCAACGGAGGTCCGCGTCAAGGTGGTTGAGGGCGTAGTCCGCCGAGAGCACGGTCGCCAGGTCGGCGCCCTTGGCGGTCTTGAGCGCCGTGAGTTCGCGCATCCGCTCCATGTGGGCGGCGCGTTGGGCCCGGAGATACGCCTCCGGGTCGCCGCCGGACAGGATCGAGACGACGACCTTGGCGAAGATCTCGTTCGTCACGAAGGGCGCGGGCGGTGCGATCTCCCCCGCCCAGTGGGCGAGTTCACGCTCGCCCTCGGCGGTCGAGCGGTACGCCGTCCGCTCCGGGCCGCCGTCCGAGCCGGTGCCGTCGACCTCCGCGAGACCGTCCCGGACCAGGCGTTGCAGGGTCGTGTAGACCTGCCCGTACGCCAGCGGGCGGGCCTGCGGGAAGCGTTCGTCGTGCCGTCGCTTCAGGTCGTAGCCGTGGCTCGGCCCTTGGGCGAGCAGGCCCAGCAGGATGTGGCGGGTGCTCATGCCGATCAGTATGCACTGGATACATGTACTGAGTGAATAGTGATCAGCGGGAAAAGTACGGGGTGTGCGGTACGGGGGTGGCCGCAGTGCCGCCCGTACCTCAACCTGGAGGTCTGCCGTCGCGCCCACTGGGTAGGGCTGCGGTAACCAGCCCGTCGCCCGATCCGGCGATCCGATCCCGACAAGGAGGCCACCGTGGCCGCATCGGCATCACTCCCGCTCCCGGCCCGCTCCAAACGCGTCGCGGAGCGCTCCGCAGACCTCGAATCCGGCCCCGAACCCGGCCTCGAATCCGGCCTGTTCCACGTCGACTCCGAGGGCGCCTGGGCCGAGACCCCGCTCACCAGCGAACCCCCGCTGACCGACGCCGAGCCCCTCACCAGCGAGCCCCCGCTCGCCGACACGGCCCCGCTCACCAGCGAGTCCGCCGTGTTCGCCGACCCGGACTCGACGAGGCCCTAGATGACAGCACCCCGGCTGGACGAAGCCCTCGGCGAGGAGTTGTCGCTCCTCGCCGAACTGCACGGCGTCGCCACCGCCTACCGCCCCTCCCCGGACCGCGCGGTCCCGGCCTCGTCCGGCGCCGTCGTCGCCGTACTGGCCGCCCTCGGCGTCGACGCGAGCACCCCGGAGGCCGTCCGCGCCGCGCTCGCCGCCCGCCGACAGGAGCTGGCCGAACGGCTGTTGCCGCCCACCGTCGTGGGCCGGCACGGCGGCACCCCCGGCGCGCTCGACGCACTTCCCGAGGGCACCCGGCTGGGCATCGAGACCGAACAGGGCGAGACCCGGACGGGTGTTGACCAACTCCCGCCAGGCGTCCACCGCTTGACCGCCACCGCCCCGGACGGCCGCAGCGCCGAGGCTCAACTCGTCATCGCCCCGGACAGGTTGCCGACGCCCGCCGGACGGTCGTACGGACTGATGGTGCAGGTCTACTCGCTCCTCTCCCGGCACTCCTGGGGCATGGGCGACCTCGGTGACCTGAGCGAGCTGACCGCCTGGGCCGGGCGGGCGCTCGGCGCCGGATTCGTGCAGGTCAACCCCTTGCACGCGGCCGTACCCGGCGCCCCCACCGACCCCTCGCCCTACCGCCCGTCCTCGCGCCGCTTCCCCGACCCGGTGTATCTGCGGGTCGAGGACGTCCCCGAGTTCGCGTACGTCGATGAGCGCGACCGGGAGAGGCTGCGCGGACTCCTCGACCGGGCCGCGAGGCTGCGCGAATCGGTCCTGGAAAAGGGCGAGTTGATCGACCGCGACGCCGTCTGGGAACTCAAACGGGAGGCGTTGGAACTGGTCCGCCAGGTCCCCCTCGGCCCCGGACGACGGGCCGCCTACGTCGACTTCCTCGCCCGCGAGGGCGAGGCACTGGAGGACCACGCCACCTGGTCCGCCCTCGCCGAGGTGCACGGCTCGGACTGGCACCGCTGGCCCGCCGGGCTGCGCGACCCCCGATCGCCCGAAACCGCCCGCGCCCGCGCCGAGTTGATGGACCGCGTCGACTTCCACTCCCGCCTCGCCTGGCTCACCGACACCCAACTCACCGCCGCCCAGCGGGCCGCACGCGAAGCGGGCATGCCGCTCGGCGTCGTGCACGACCTCGCCGTGGGCGTGCATCCCGACGGCGCCGACGCCTGGGCGCAGCAGGACCACTTCGCGTCCGGCATGTCGGTCGGCGCACCCCCCGACGCCTTCAACTCCCTCGGCCAGGACTGGGGTTTGCCCCCCTGGCGCCCCGACCGCCTCGCCGAGTCCGGCTACGCCCCCTACCGCCGCCTGCTCCGCGCCCTCTTCCGCTACGCCGGCGCCCTGCGCATCGACCACGTCATGGGCCTGTTCCGCCTGTGGTGGGTCCCCCAGGGCGGCCCGCCCACCGAGGGCACCTACGTCCGCTACGACGCCGAGGCCATGCTCGCGATCCTCGCGCTGGAGGCCTCGCGCGCCGGGTCGGTGGTGATCGGCGAGGACCTGGGGACCGTAGAACCCGGTGTGCGCGAGGAGTTGCAGGAGCGCGGGGTGCTCGGCACGTCGGTGCTGTGGTTCGAACGGGACTGGGACGGCGACGGCCGCCCCCTCGCGCCCGAGAGGTGGCGCGCCGACTGTCTGGCCACCGCCACCACCCACGACCTGCCGCCCACCGCGGCCCGCCTCACCGGCGAACACGTCGAACTCCGGGACCGGCTGGGCCTGTTGACCCGACCGGTGGAGGAGGAGCGGATCGAGTCCGCCACCGATGTGGGGGAGTGGCTGGCCCTGCTGGCCCGGCTCGGCCTCTACGAACCCGCGACGGGGGGCGGCGGCCGGCCCGGGTCCGAGGAGGAGGCGGAGATCCACGCCGTCCACCGCTTCCTGCTCCGCACCCCCGCCCGCATGATCGGCGTCTGGCTCCCCGACACGATCGGCGACCGCCGCCCGCAGAACCTGCCCGGCACGTGGGACCAGTACCCGAACTGGCGCCTCCCGATCGCCGACGCGGAGGGCCGCCCCGTGACCCTGGAGGAACTCGCCGCGTCCCCGAGGCTGCACGCGCTGGTGGATGTGCTGCGGGTGGGGGTGGAGGCGGGTCCGGAAGCGGAGTCGGGCGG
>NZ_JAEQAZ010000234.1 GCF_016654115.1 Streptomyces sp. MBT53 | reverse complement strand
CATCCCGATCGTCGGAACGTATCTGTCGATGTTCCTGTTCGGAGGCGAGTTCCCCGGCCACGAACTCGTCGCCCGCTTCAACACCATCCACGTGCTGATCATCCCCGCCCTCATGGTGGGACTCCTGACCGCCCATCTGGCCCTGATGCTCCGCCACCGGCACACCCAGTACCCCGGCCGCGGACGCACCAACAGCAATGTCGTGGGCGTGCCGGCCAAGGTACGCGCCGTCAAGTCCGCCGGCTATTTCCTGCTGGTGACCGGCGCCGTCTTCGTCATCTCCGCGGTCGCGCAGATCAACCCCGTCTGGCAGTACGGGCCTTACCGCGCCGACCAGGTCTCGGCCGGTTCACAGCCCGACTGGTACATGGGTGTCGCGGACGGGCTGCTGCGGGTGATGCCCGGCTGGGAGATCAACTTCTGGGGTCACACCCTGGCGCTCGACAACCTGATTCCGCTGACCGCGGGGGTCGGTTTCTTCCTCGCCCTGGGCGTGTATCCGTTCATCGAGTCCTGGGTCACCCGTGACACGCGCGAACAGAACCTGCTGGACCGACCACGCAACCGGCCCGTACGCACGGCACTCGGCGTCTCATGGCTCAGTTTCTACGCGGTGGCCCTGATCGGCGCCGGGAACGACATCATCGCCGTCCGTCTCCATGTCCCGGTCGAGTCGGTGACCTGGGCCGTCCGTATCGGACTCTTCGTCGTACCCGTCGCAGCGTATTCCGTGACGAAACGGTGTGCGCTCGGGCTTCAGCGCGGTGACCGCGAGAAAGTACTGCACGGACGCGAGACCGGAATCATCAAACGCCTGCCCAACGGCGAGTTCGTCGAAGTGCACGAGCCGCTCGGTCAGGAACAGCTCCACCTGCTCACCCAGCACGAGCAGTACCGCCCCCTCACTCCCGGCAGCACGAACGGAACGGCGCATCCGAACACCGTGTTCCGCCTCACCCGGAGCCTGCGCACCCGGCTCAGCGAGAGCCTCTACGGCGAGGGCGCACAGATCACCAAACCGACGGCACAGGAATACAGGGAAAAGGAAACACCGACGAAGGAAATGCACCAGTGACCCGTGGGGAGATGGACGATCTTGGACGTCTACGAGGCGGTCAGCAGTCGGCGGGCGGTACGCGGATTCACCGACCGGCATGTCCCGAGGGAGCTGCTGGAGCGCGTATTGTGCGCTGCGGCGTGGGCGCCGTCCGGATCGAATCTCCAGCCGTGGCGCCCCTACGTGGTGACCGGCGACCCGCTGGCCGAGATCAAGACGCGGGCCGGCGGGCGCCTGGCCGCGGGCGAGCCCTGGGACGAACCGGAGTACGAGCAGTACCCGCCCGCGCTCAGGTCCCCGTACCACGAGCGTCGGTCCGCCTTCGGTGAGCAGCGCTACGGCGCGCTCGGCATCCCGCACGAGAACGTGGAGGCACGCCAGCGGGCCGCTTCCGCGAACTGGGACTGTTTCGGTGCGCCCGCCGCGCTGTTCTGCTACATCGACCGCGATCTGGGCCCGGCCCAGTGGTCCGACGCCGGGATGTATCTGCAGACCGTCATGCTGCTGCTCCGCGCCGAAGGGCTGCACAGTTGCCCGCAGATGGCGTGGGCGAAGTTCCACAGCAGCGTCGCGGAGGTCCTGTCGCCCCCAGAGGAGCTGATGCTGTTGTGCGGCATGTCGATCGGACACGAGGACGCCGCGGTCGACCACGCCCGAATGGGCAGGGCACCGTTGGAGGAGACGGTCGTGTTCGTCGGGTACTAGTACCGCGGTCGAGGCCGGCCCCGTGCCCGCCGTCTTCGACCGGTTCATCGCGCCTCGGGACCTAGGCGGACGTCGCCTCGCCTTCGAGGCGCATGGTGCGGATCTCCTTGCGGGAGGAGATGCCGAGCTTCGAGAAGACCTTGCGGAGGTGCCATTCGACCGTGTGGGGACTGATGAACAACTGGGCGCCGATCTCGGAGTTCGTCAGCCCTTCGCCGGCGAGACGAGCGATCTGCGCCTCCTGCGGAGTGAGAGCTTCGTGCGTCGCGGCAGCGCGTTTACGGACCTTCGCTCCCGTGGCCTGCAGTTCGCGCCGCGCGCGTTCCGCGAAGGCCTCGGCCCCGATCTGCCGGAGCATCTCGTGGGCGACGGCCAGGTGGGCGCGGGCGTCCGCACGCCGGTTCTCGCGGCGGAGCCACTCGCCGTAGAGAAGTTGGACGCGTGCCAGTTCCGTCCGGACCTCCGTGCGGCCGAGCCGTTCGATCGCCTCGCGGTACAGGGCGTCCGCGGTCTCCCCGTCGCTCACCAGCGCGCGGGACCTGGCCGAGGTGCCCAGAGCCCAGTCGGTGCCGCTGGCCTGCGCCATGGCGTGGATGGTCCGGACCGTCCCGGCCGCGTCCTCCGGTCTTCCGAGGCGTGCCGAGGCCTCGACGAGTTCGACCATCGACTGGAGGTACAGGCCGAGTTCCTGTGGGTTCTCACAACCGCGTTTGGCGGCCACATACGCTTCCTCGTACCGGCCGAGGCCGTTGTAGAGGACCGCTGCCGCCCATTGCGTGGCGGTCACCACCTTGCCCTCCCCTCGCAGGAGGAGGTCCTGGGTGATCGCCTCGATCGCCTGTCGGGTCTCGGGCTCCCGGCCCTTCCAGGGTTCGACGACCAGCGCCCCGTAGTGCGCGAAGAATCTGCTGCCGGTCGCCTCGCCGATCGCGGTCGCCTCCACGACGAGGGAGTCGGCGTCGGCGAGGTTGCCCGCGAAGACCCGGTTCGACAGGCGCAGCAGCAGTGCCGACGGGAGCACGGTCAGTGCCCCCGTCCCGCGCGCCAGGTCGACCAGACCGGCCGAGAGCACGGACCAGCTCTCGAAGTCCCATGTGCTGTGCGCCAAACGGCAGGCCAGCGGGAGCCAGCCCAGGCCCTCTGCCCCCGAGACCTCCTCGGTGCGGAATGCGGCCAGCGCGTCGAGCACCATCGGCGTGCCCACGGCATAGCCCTCCGTGGTCAGCCGGGCGATGCCTTCCAGGAGCAGATCGTCGCGTCTCGGCTCGGCGGGCCTCGGCGCGCTCAGTACGGCCTTCGCCACTTCGAGGACGCCGCCCTTCGGGAGGCGGCCGGCGGTGAGAGCCGCGTAGATCGCGTCGCGATAGGTCTCTCGGGCGAGCCCGGCGTCGAGGGGCTCAAGCCGCTTGGCCGCGTCGAGCAGCAACGGCAGCCCCGCGCTGGCGCTCTTGGACGCCGACATGATCTGACCGCGCAGCAGCTTCGTCTGTGCGGATCCGAGCGCATCGAGGGAGCCCAGCTCCGCGACGTCCGCCAGGCCTCGCGCGGCGTCGAACGCGCCGGCCTGGTACTTGGCCTGCGCCGCCGCCAACGCCCTGGCCCCCCGGCGTGCGGGGTCCGGGGTCAATTCGGCGGCCCGGTCGAGAAAGGCCGCGGCCGCGGCGATTCCGCCACGTGCCTGTGCCCGGCCCGCCGAGCGCTCCAGCTCCGCGGCCACCGTCTCGTCGGGTCCGGCCGTCGCACACGCCAGATGCCATGCCCGGCGGTCGGGGTCGAGCCGGGCATCGGTCGCTTCCGCCAACGCTCTGTGCACCTCGCGACGCCCGTCGAGGCCCGCCGCGCCGTACGCCGCGGAGCGCACCAGTGGGTGCCGGAAGCGCACCCACGTGCCGAAGGTGATCAGTCCCGACGCCTCGGCGTGCTCGACGGCGGTGTCCACGGCGATCCCGAGCCGCTCGGCCGCGCGCCTCAACAGCGTGACGTCGCCGACCGGTTCGGCGGCTGCGGTGAACAGCAGGCGTTGCGTCTCGGCCCGGAGGGACTGGACGCGGCGGAGGAAGCCCTGCTCGATCTGACTCGACAACGGCCGCACGTCGGGGCGCACGAAGCCGTCGGCCAGGTCCACCGGGGCCAACCCGCGAGGCAGCTCAAGGAGGGCCAGCGGATTGCCTCGCGTTTCGGCGATGATGCGGCTGCGTACCCGGTGGTCCAGCGGCCCGGTGACGACCGAGTCGAGGAGTTTCCGTGAGTCGCTCTCGGTCAGGCCCGTCACGGGCAGCTCGGGGAGGCCGGTGATCGACTCGCCGACGGTCGGCTCGCGGACGCTCGGGGAGCGGACGGCGAAGACCAGCACGACCGACTCCGCGAGCAGTCGGCGGGCGACGAACTCCAGGCTCTGCGCCGATGCCCGGTCCAGCCACTGGGCATCGTCGATGAGGCAGACCAGCGGCTGGTTCCCGCCGGCGTCCGCGAGGAGGCTCAGCGTGGCCAGCCCCACGAGGAACCGGTCGGGTGCGGCACCGCCTCGCAGCCCGAACGCCGTGCAGAGGGCGTCGCGTTGAGGCTCGGGAAGGTCGTCGATGCCGCTCAGCAGGGGGGCGCAGAGCTGATGCAGGCCGGCGTGGGAGAGCTCCATCTCGGACTGGACACCGGCAGCCCTGACAACGCGGCAACCGGTGGCCCGCTCGACGACGTAGTTCAACAGCTCGGTCTTCCCGATGCCCGCCTCACCGCGCAGGACCAGGACCCCACTGCGCCCCGACCTGGCACCTGCCAAGAGGTCGTCGAGGACCAGGCACTCGTTTCGCCGCCCGAGGAGTCCGGGAAACGCACCGCGACTCGTCATGGCAGCCTCCCTGATCAGGATAGACCGGCGTTCGTGGGATCGTCCCCGGATCTCGGCGCCATGTCCGCGGGCGGTCCCTGTCACCCTCGGTGGTGGCGGTGACGCGGAACGACAGCTTTCGCACGTCAGCGAAAAGTCGGCCCCCGGGCCGCGAACCGACCACGGCACAACCACGCGGCCATCTACGGATTTCCCAGGGGCGATCGGCCGCCCCCGTGCGCGACGGTGGTTTCAGCCGCCTTTCAAGCGACTGACCTACGGAGCAGAGGAGCCGGTCGTGGACACGCAAGCGCTCGAAGCAACGCGAGGTCGGGAGACGGCGGGCATGACGGCCACCCCGGCGAGGGGTGAACTGGACCACGCGACGTCGGTGTTCGTCCAGGCCCGGCCAGGACTCCTCAAGATCGCCAAGCGCATCGTCGGAGATGCGGGCGAGGCCGAAGACGTCATCCAGGAGGCGTGGCTGCGGTGGCAGGGCACAGACCGCACAGTCGTCCTGAACCCCTCGGCGCTGCTGAGGACCACCACTGTCCGGCTGGCCGTCAACGTCGTCCGGTCCGCCTGGAGACGTCGCGAATCCTGCGCCGGCCCCTGGTTCCCGGAACCGGCGGACCCCGCAGCGACCCCCGAGGCGTTGGCCGAACGACTGGAATCCGTTGAGCAGGCGGTTCTTCTGCTGATGGAGGCACTGACGCCGACGCAACGGGCCGTGTACGTCCTGCGGGAGGGGTTCGGCTACCCGTACACCCGGATCTCCGGGATCCTGCGTCTGAGCGTCGCGAATGCGAGGCAGCAGGTGTCACGCGCCCAGAAGCGTCTCGCCACGGACCATGGCCGGCAACCAGTGGACTCCGTCGCGTACCGGCGCCTCGTCCAGGCCTTCCTCGCGGCGGCCCAGTCCGGTGACCTCGCGCATTTGGAAAGGGTCCTCGCCACCGACGCCGGCCACTCGCCCGCCCACCGTCGGCCACTCGCTTCCGCTCCGGGAACGCGCCGGTGACCGGCGCGGTCCTTCCCTACAGGGACCGCTCACGCCCTCCGTCCGGAAGCCACGGGCGCGTAAGCCGGTGCAGGGTGGTCGAGATGACTGTCATGCGCTCGTTGATGTGCACCAGTTCCCGCCGCAGCGCGGTGACACGGGTCTGCAGTTCGGCTGATTCGGCGCTCAGCGCCATGACGGTGGCCGCGATGTCACCGCGTTCCTGATGGGTCTTTTCCATCGTGCTCCTCTTGCCGTCCCCGCGTTCTCATGGGTGGGGGGACCGGGTGGCCCTTCCCGGAGGAAACGGAGGGAACGGCCACCCAGAACGGACGGTGTCTACTTCTGCCGGGTGAGCCAGTCGGCGAAGCGGGTCCCGGCGATGTGTGCGTCCGGTCCCGGCAGGAGCGTGTTCTCCTCCAACTCGGCACCCCAGTACGTCGCCTGCGGGTCCGTGACGATCTTGCGCGGGTCGTCGTGCGCGGAGAGACCCATCCGGACGAACTCCTCCAGCTGGAACGCCTCCGGCCCTGCGACCTCCACCACACCGCCCACCGGATCCCCCACCGCCGCACGGGCCACGGCCACGGCCACGTCGTCGGAGACGATGGGCTGGATCTTCGCATCGGGCAGATGCACGGTGTCGCCCACGGTGACCCCGTCCGCCAGTCCCTTCGCGAACTCGAAGAACTGGGTGGCGTGCACGATCGAGAACGGATTCCCGGACGCCCTGATCAGCTCCTCCTGGGCCTGCTTGGCACGGAAGTAGCCACTCCCCTGCAGACGCTCGGTACCGACCACCGACAGCGCCACATGATGACCGACACCCGCCTCGGTCTCCGCCTTCAGCAGATTCGCCGTCGAGGTACGGAAGAAGTCCATCACCGCCTGGTCCTCGAACGAGGGCGAGTTCGACACGTCGACCACCACGTCCGCCCCCTTGAGGACCTCGTCCAGCCCCTCACCCGTCAGCGTGTTCACGCCGGTGTTGGGCGAGGCGGCGACCGCCTCGTGCCCGTGCTCGCCCAGCCCGGCGACCACCTTCGAGCCGATCAACCCGGTACCACCGATCACTACGACCTTCATGACGGAATTCCTTTCGGGTTTGTCTCATGCCTGCATCAGTAGAGACCGGACACCACCTCCGTCTGTGACACCGCCCGACGGAACCTAGGGCGCCAACGTGATGGTGGTCGGCGTGCCGTGCCAGGCCATGCGCGCGTACGGGCACAGCGCGTCGGCCCGGTGCAGGAGCGGCGCGGCGACGTCCGGAGCGACGCCCGGCCAGCGGACCACCAGGTCGACGTGGAGGACGTAACCGCCGTCCTGCGGATCGCGGCCGAAGGCCACGGTGGCGTCGACGGAGATCGCGGTGGGGTCGAGCGCGGTCTGTCGGGCGAGGAGGCTCAGCGCGCCGTGGAAGCAGGCCGCGAACCCGGCGGCGAAGAGCTGCTCGGGGTTGGATCCGTGGCCGTCTCCGCCCAGTTCGGCGGGCAGCCGCAGATCGAGGTCGAGGATTCCGTCGTCCGAGCGCGCTCTCCCCGAGGCTCTCCCGTGGGCCGCCGTACCGCCGGTCACAGTCACTGTCGTGATGTACAGGGGAGCGAATTCCTCTCCGCCGAAGTCCTGCTCGGTGGACAGGTCGGGAGGCTGGATCGGCCCGGTCACCGCGTGACCCCCGTGGTGTTGCGTGGCGCCGGACCAACTGTGCTGCAAGCCATGATGAGCGCACCTTCGCGTCGTGACGTCCCGGATTCCGACGAACTGAACGACTGGATGACCGGCGAGTGCCCGTACTTGTGACGCGCGGGGCGGCGTTCAGGAGGTCATGGCCCTGCGCGCCGTACGGCCAGGACGGCGGGGTCCCGCCGTTCGGGCAGCGCGACGAGACCGGCTTCCTCCAGTTCGACGATCAGCTCCGTACGGGAGGCGGGCCACATCCAGAACGTCTCGTCGTGCCGGCGCAGCACGCGTCCCGACTCGCGCACCCAGTAGTCGAACCGTGCCCGGATCCGGTCCACGTCGGGCGAGGTCATGATGCTTCCCCCGTACTCGTGTCGGCCGATCTTCCGGGTGGGCAGCGCACGGGTGGTCTCGTGTCGTGGGAGGCGAGCCGGCGGGAGCTGGACGAGGAGTGCCCCTGTGGGCACAAGGGCCTCGGCGACGGCATGCCACAGCGCACGGCGCGACGTCGGACGCAGGCAGGCGACGGTGTTGTGGCACACGGCCACGTCCGCGACCGCGCGCAGCCCCGCCTCGTCGAGCGCGTACGGGTGCACGGTGACCCGAGTCGTCAACTCCGCGCTCAGGGACGCCAGTCGCGTCATCAGCGGGGTGCGCATGCAGCGGGCGGGCTCCACCGCGTGCACGGGAACGCGCGACTCCAGGAGACTCATCAGAGTGACACGTCCGGTGCCCGCGCCGACGTCCAGCACACCGACCCGGGCCCCGGCCACGTCGTCGCGGTAGAGCGCGCGCACCCGGACCTCGTCCCGCTCCGCCTGCAGCAGGTCGTAGAACTCCGCGCTGACCGCGTAGGCGTCCTGGGACTCCCGCCCGGGGTGGTCGATCGAGGGCGCGCTCATGACGGTCATCCGCGCCATCCGTACCGGTCGCGCGCTCGCACGACCGTCTCCGGGTCGATCGCGCCGGCTCGTGTCAGCCCGTCCAGGGCGGCTACGACGATCGACTCGGCGTCCACCCGGAAGTAGCGCCGTACGGCGTCCCGGGTGTCCGACAGCCCGAAGCCGTCCGTACCGAGCGACGAGTAGTCGTGGCCGACCCACTGGCTGATCTGGTCGGGCACCTGCCGCATCCAGTCGCTGACGGCCAGCACCGGTCCGGGCGCGTCCGCCAGCGCCGCCGTCACGTAGGGGACGCGTTCCTCGCCCCGCAGCCGCGCCCTGTCGGCGTCCAGCGCGTCGCGGCGCAGCTCCGTCCAGGACGTCACCGACCAGACGTCGGCGTGGACGCCCCACTGGGACAGCAGCAACTCCTGGGCGCCGAGCGCCCAGTGGATGGCCGTACCGGAGGCCAGCAGCTGGATCCGTGGTTCCGGTCCGGCGGGATCGGCCGGCCGGAACAGGTAGATGCCCCGGACGATGCCTTCCTCGACGCCGGGTGCGGCGGGCATCGCGGGCTGTTCCTTGGGTTCGTTGTAGACGGTGAGGTAGTAGAAGACGTCCTCGGGCCGCTCCCCGTACATGCGGCGCAGGCCCTCGCGCACGATCACCGCGATCTCGTAGGCGAAGGCGGGGTCGTAGGACACGGCGGCGGGATTGGTGGACGCCAGCAGATGGGAGTGCCCGTCGGCGTGCTGCAGTCCCTCGCCCGTCATCGTGGTGCGGCCTGCCGTCGCCCCGATGACGAAACCGCGCCCCAACTGGTCTGCCAGCGCCCAGAATTGATCGCCGGTGCGCTGGAAACCGAACATCGCGTAGAAGATGTAGAACGGGATCATGGGTTCGCCGTGGGTGGCGTACGAGGTCGCCGCCGCGGTGAACTCGGCCATGGAACCGGCCTCGGTGATTCCCTCGTCGATCAACTGGCCGTTCTTGGCCTCGCGGTAGTAGAGGAGTTGGTCCGCGTCGACCGGTTCGTAGGTCTGGCCCTCCGGTGAGTAGATGCCGGCGCTCGGGAACAGGGACTCCATGCCGAACGTGCGGGCCTCGTCGGGGATGATCGGCACCCAGCGCCGTCCCGTCTCCTCGTCGCGCATCAGGTCCTTGACCAGGCGGACCAGAGCCATGGTGGTGGCCACCTCCTGATGGCCGAAGCCCTGCTCCAGAGCCTCGAACGGGCGGCTCGGTGGCTGCTTCAACGGTTTCGGGACCACCCTGCGCAGCGGGGCGGGACCGCCCAGCGCCGCTCGCCGCTCGTGCAGGTACCGCACCTCTTCCGAGTTCTCGCCCGGGTGCCAGTACGGCACCAGGTCGCCGCTCAACGCGCTGTCGGGGATGGGGAGTTCGAGCAGGTCCCGCATCTCGCGGAACTGCTCCATGGTCAGCTTCTTCATCTGGTGGTTGGCGTTGCGCGACTCGAAGGCCGAGCCGAGGGTGTGCCCCTTCACCGTCTGGGCGAGGACGACCGTCGGCGCGCCCCGGTGCTCGACGGCCGCCCGGTAGGCGGCGTAGACCTTGAGCGGCTCGTGGCCACCCCTCGAACTGCCGAACAGTTCGGTCAGCCGGCTGTCGCTCAGCCTCGCGGCGAGGCCGGAGAGCGCGTCGCCCGTGAAGAAGTGTTCGCGGAGGTACGAGGCGTCCCGGGCGGCGTACGTCTGCAGTTGGGCGTCGGGGATCTCGCCGAGCCGGTGGACCAGGGCGCCGGTGGTGTCCTGCCGCAGGACGGGGTCCCAGGCCTCGCCCCAGAGGGACTTGACCACGTTCCAGCCCGCTCCGCGGAACCTGGCCTCCAGCTCCTGCACGATCTTGGAGTTCGGCCGTACGGGCCCGTCCAGCCGCTGGAGGTTGCAGTTGACGACGAAGGTGAGGTTGTCGAGCTGTTCCCGGGCGGCGAGCGCCAGCGCGGCCGTCGACTCCGGCTCGTCCGTCTCGCCGTCCCCGAGGAAGGCCCACACCCGTGACGCGGAGGTGTCCTTGATGCCGCGGGCGTGCAGATACCGGTTGAAGCGGGCCTGGTGGATGGCGGCGAGCGGGCCGAGGCCCATGGAGACGGTGGGGAACTCCCACAGCCACGGCAGCCGTCGGGGGTGCGGGTACGACGGCAGTCCGTGGCCGTCCGCCTCGCGCCGGAAGTCGTCCAACTGCGCCTCGCTCAGGCGCCCTTCGAGGAACACACGGGCGTAGATGCCCGGCGAGGCATGGCCCTGGAAGTACAGCTGGTCGCCCGAGCCTCCCCCGCCGTCCTTGCCCTGGAAGAAGTGGTGGAACCCGATCTCGTACAGCCAGGCCGCCGAGGCATAGGTCGAGATGTGGCCGCCGAGCCCGAAGCGGGCGCCTCGGGTCACCATGGCCGCCGCGTTCCACCGGTTCAGGGCGGTGATCCTGGACTCCATGGCGATGTCGCCGGGGAAGGCGGGCTGCGCCGACGGGGGAATGGTGTTGATGTAGTCGGAGGTCAGGAGCCCGGGCAGGGACACGCCGGTCCGGGCCGCGAACTCGTGCACGCGCCGCAGGAGGTACACGGCTCTGTCCGGTCCCGCGTTCCGCACGACGGCGTCGAGCGACGCCTGCCATTCGGCGGTCTCCTCGGCGTCCTGGTCGGGTAGTTGGTCAAGCTCGCTCATGGCTGTTCCTTGTCGGGACGTGGGGCGTGGGGGGGGTCGGCCTCATCGCCGTGCGAGCCACTGGGCGAAGGTCTCGTGCCCCAGGTGTGCGTCCGCGCGGGGCAGCAGTGCCCGCTGCCCGAGCGTCGCCCCGAAGAAAGGGGTGTGGGCGTCGGGGACCACGTCCCACAGGTAACCGCGCGCGGCCAGCAGCTTCGCGGTGAGGTCGTCGAGGTAGTGCTCCTCGGGGCCGGCGACCTCCATGACACCGAACAGCGGCAGCCCCACGGCGACATGGGCGATCTCGGCGGCGACATCGTCCGCAGACACGGGTTGGATCAGCACGGGCGCGACGTGGACGGCGTCTCCGTACGTCGCCGCACGGGACATGTACTCCACCGACTCGAAGAACGGTGTGGTCCGCACGATCGAGTAGGGCATGGGCGAGCGCCGTACCTGTTCCTCCTGCAGCGCCTTCGCGCGGAAGTAACCGGCCTGCAGACGTTCGGCCCCCACGAGGGACAGGATCACGTGATGTTCGGCGCCCGCCCGCGCCGCCGCCTCCAGGAGATTGCGGGTCGCCGTGCCGAAGAACTCCAGGCTCTCCAACTCCCCGCGGGAGGGCGTGTCGGTGACGTCCACCACCACATCGGCGCCGCGCATGGCCTCGTCGAGGCCCTTTCCGGTCGCGACGTCGACGCCCTCGTGGCGCGACACGCGCACGACCTCCACACCGTGGTCCCGAAGCCTGTTGACCGTCCTGGAACCGATCAGGCCAGTGGCTCCTGCTACAACGACTCGCATTCCGGGCCCTTCCCGCCGAGGGGTCGGCGACCCCCGCTGATGGCTTCGTGAGCCGGCGTCACCGCCGACCTTTCACACCAACCAGGACAAGACACGTACCAAGGTTGTGACACCGATACGGCGATGCGTGTCACACATCCGTCCGGAGCCCGGTCATCACTGGAGACGGCCATGGCAGCCATGGCCGGGTGAATCCGAGGGAGGCCGACCCATGTCGGACCAGGACGCAGTACAGGGCACCGCATCGCGGACCCCCGCCGAGGGATGGAAGACGGCGGCGAAGATGCTGCAGGACACCGCACCGCTCACCGTCCCCGAGGGCGCGTCGGCGATGACCATTTTCGTCGAGTGGGAGCCCGGCGACCCGGGAAGCCCGCCCCACCGCCACTCGGGACCGGCGTTCGGCTACGTCGTCGAGGGCGCCGTCCGTTTCGAGATGGAGGGCGAGCCCGAGCGCGTGATCGAGGCGGGCGGGACGTTCTGGGAGCCGGGCGGCGACCCGATCCACTACCAGGACGGCAACGCGCTGACCGACGCGCGCACCCGGTTCGTCGTGACGATGCTGTGCGCGCCGGGCAAACCCATGCTCGAACTGGTCGAGAAGGAGGAGCTGGCCGAGCGGGCCCATCTCCGCGCCCCGCGGCCGACTGCCTGACGGTCCCCTGCCCACCCGTACCAGGCGGTTGCGAACGGAGCCGGTTCCGCTCCGTGGGAGGACGTGGTGAGGCATGAGCGCCACTGATGTCGTACACGTCATGCTGACCGTGCTGTTCGCGGCCTCCGCCGTCTACGCACTGCGGCAGGCCGTGCTGCGACGAAGCCCGGGGTGGCGCGACCGGGGCGACCAGCTGCTGCACACCGTCATGGCGTCGGCCATGGCGGTGATGCCGTGGCACGGGCTCGGCGAAGTGCCGGCGCGGGGGCAGGTGGTGTTCTTCGCCGCCGCGGCGGTGTGGTTCCCGTTGACCGCGGTTCTCGGCCGCCGGGGGCCCGTGTCGGTCGGCCTCGTGCGGAGTTCGCCCTACGCGGTGGGGATGCTCGCCATGGCGTGGATGCCGGTGCGGCACGGCAGCGTCGCGGACATGCGGACCGCCGACCTGGTCACCGGCGCGCTGACGCTCTGTCTCCTGGCCTACGCTCTGCGGTCGCTGACCCGGGACATGCCGAGGCTCCTCGGAACGTCGGCCGACGCAGGCATCTCCGCCGACATCGGCGGAGCCTGCGACCGCTTCTGGCACGGATCGACGGCGATGGGCACGGCCATCGTGCTGCTCATGCACCACTGACGCGGTCCGCTGCACGGCTTGGCGGCTCGGTCTGTCTCCGTGACGCGGCTTCGTCAGACCCGCCGGACCAACGGTGTCACACATGGTGCTGCCGTCCGGTCGTAGGTGGGGAACCAGTCCGATTCGGTGCTCATGGCGAGGAAGGGTGGATCATGAGGGTTGCTCGTCGCCGGAGATCATTCTCCTCGGCGGACGTCGCCTTCCACGGAGGCGGCTCGGTCCGACCGCACGGAACCCCGCGGACGGCGGGACTGGGGGCGCTTCCCCGTCCGGTGGCCGTGGTGGTGGGCGCCGGTGGCGTGCTCGGAGCGGCGCACATCGGTGTCGGGTACGCCCTGGAACAGCGCGGATTCGTCCCGGACATGATCGTCGGAACCTCGGTGGGTGCCCTCAACGGCGCCATCGCCGCCGCACACCCCGACCGGGCCGCCCCCTGGCTGGACCACGTGTGGACCCGACTGCGTCGCCGTGACGTGTATCCGCTCGGCCGGCTGTCCGAACGGACCAGCGTCTTCACGGATCGCGGCCTGCGTCGACTGATCGCCCGGGCCGAACTGCCTTCGCGGATCGAGCAGTTGGCGGTCCCGTTCACCGCGGTGGCCATGGACCTGGTCACCGGCGCTCAGGTACTGCTCGACCGGGGAGACCTCGAATCCGCGCTGCTGGCCAGCGCGGCCATTCCAGGGATGCTGCCCCCGGTGGACCGTGCGGGCCGAACCCTCGTCGACGGCGGAGTCATCGCCTACGTCCCGGTGCTGGCGGCTCTGCAGGCCGGGGCGGCAAGCGTGGTAGTGGTGGCGGCCGGCCCGGAGAGCTCGCCGTTGCCCACCGTCCTTCCGCGCCGACGGGCTGGCGCGATCGCCGGCAGGGCCGGGCTGCTGCTGTTGCACCATCAGATCGAACGTGACCTGCGTGAGGTGTCCCAGCACATCCCGACCGTCGTGCTCCCGACCGGCATCGAGGACTGGCCCGCACCGTGGGACTTCGGCCATTCCCAACGGCTGATCGACACCGCGTGCTTCACCGCCGGACTCTTTCTGGACGGACTGCGCATCAGCGGACCCGGGCTGTACCGGGTCGACGATCCTTCGACGACATCCACCGGCCCGGACAGGGCATCGGTTTCTTTCACTACGGGGGTCCACCTGTGAGTACCATCGCGTTCCTCAGCATCGGCATGCACGGGCACATCAACCCGACACTGCCGGTCGTGGCCGAGCTTGTCCGGCGCGGCCACTCCGTCAGCTACCACACCTCGCCCGCGTTCCGTAAGGAGATCGAGGCGACCGGCGCGACGGTGTTCCTGTACCCCGGCGGCGACCAGCCCCTCCCCGATCCGCCGACGCCGGTCTCGTGGATGGAGTCACTGGCGAGCACCGCGGTCCGCCTGCTGCCCGGCGTGCTCACCGACCTGCGCCACGCCCGACCCGACCTGATCGTCCACGACAGCGCCTGTCTGTGGGGCGCGGTCGCCGCCCGCGAACTCGCGGTGCCGGCCGCCTCCTCGTTCACCACATTCGCCCTCAACGAGCATGTCCCCAGCCCCACTCGTGGCTCCTGGGAGCTGCTGACCGCGGCGAGGGCTCAGCCTCGCAGCGTCCAGGGCTACGTACGGTCCCGCTGGGCGCTGCACCGCCACTTCGACGCGCGCGGTCTGCCCCTCCTCGACCTGGCGAACATCCGCCAGCCGCTCAATCTGGTCTACACCTCCCGGGCGTTCCAGCCCGCTGTCGAGGACTTCGACCAGTCGTATCGGTTCGTCGGCCCCAGCATCGGCGCCCGTCCCCTCGACCCGTCGTTCCCGGCCGATCGACTGCGGGACCCGTTGCTGTACGTCTCGCTGGGCACGGTCTTCAACGCCGACCCGCGGTTGCTGCGCTCCCTGGCCACCGCGCTCGCTCCCCTCGGCGGCACCGTGATCGTCTCCACCGGGCAGACCGATCCCGAGGCGCTGGGTCCGTTGCCGACCAACGTGTTCGCCCGTCGCTCCGTACCGCAGCCGGAGGTGCTGGCCCGCGCGGCGCTGTTCCTCACCCATGGCGGGATGAACAGCGTCAACGAGGCCACGTACGCGGGCGTTCCGCTGCTGGTCGTCCCCCAGGGTGCCGATCAGCCGATGGTGGCCCGGCGCGTCGTCGAGCTCGGCGCGGGCCTGTCGATCCACACCCAGGACGTCACGGAGGACTCGGTGCGTGACCTCGCCCGGCAGTTGCTCGACGACCCCCGGTTCCGGACAGCGACGGGCACCCTGCGGGTCGCCCAGCGCGAGGCGGGCGGATATCGGCGCGCCGCCGACGAACTCGAACGCTATCTGCACGCGGCCGGCCCGGTCGGTCGGTTGTCCCCGTCGAGCCGGCACGGCGGGGCCGAATAATGTCGTCGACCGTCGTTGTCCTGCTGCTGTTCGCCGGAGTGTCGGAAGCCGCCGGGCGCATCCTGCCGCTGGTCGCGGGCCGGCCCGGTATGTCGCGGACCCTCGTGGCCGGATTGCTGCTGCCCGCCGGCCTCGTCGAGGGCGTCGTGTTCGCGCTGTGGCCACTGACCGCGTGGACCATGGCCAAGCCGGTGATGTCCTCGCCGCCGGGTACCGGCCTGGTGTGGACGCCGGGCCTGGTCGCCCCGCTGGTGCTCGCCGCCGTCCTCGCCTTCCCGTTGCTCGGACCGCTGCTCCACTTCACGCTCTTCGTGGGCGTCGGGGCCGGCCTGGTCGGCCCGCTCGCCACGGCCGGCGGGCTGGGCTGGTGGAGCGCCGCCGGCTGTGTGGCCGTCGCCGGGGCCGGGCTGGGTCTCGCCGTGGAGGCCGTCCGGCGCCTTGTCGTGAGGATCAGCACGACCGAAGCGCGGGGGTCGATCGCATGAACGACTTCCTGCTCTGGGCCTGTGTCATCGGACCTGTCCTGCTGGCCGAAGCCCTGGTGGCCCGCTACGAACTTCTCGCCTACGGCGCCGGCTGGCGGGCCCCGGTCGACGTACTCCCGGAAGGCGTTCCCTACGCCCGGGGTGCGGCTCCCGACGCTCCCCCGGACGCCTACCTCGTCTACCTCGACGGCATCGGCAAACGCCGCGTCCGTGACAGCCGCGACGGCGGCCAGCTGGTCGAGGCCCTGATCGCCGGGGCGCCGGAGCTACGGGTGTTGGGGCAGGTTCAACCGTACTCACCGCTGGCCGACCCACTCGCCGACCGGCCGGTGTGGGCGTGGCTGCGCCGCCGCATCGGGCTGCTGCTGTTCCTGCACAACGTCGTGCAGACCTTCGTCGCCGCCGACCACCGCTACCGCCCCCTGTACAACCAGGCGGTCGGCACACAGATCGCCACTCAGCTCCGGCTCGCCGGCTACCGGCCCGACAGCGGTACGACCGTCGTGCTCCTCAGCTACAGCGGCGGCGCCCAGGTCGCCACCGGCGCGGTCGACGAACTGCACGCCCAGCTGCGCTGCCCGCTCCTGCTGATCACCCTCGGCGGGTTCCACAACGGCGCCAACGACCTCACCCATGCCGAGCACTTGTGTCAACTCACCAGCGCGAACGACCGTATCGAACAGATCGGTGCCTGGATCTTCCCTCAGCGCTGGCGGCTGTTCCGTCGTAGCGGATGGAACAGGGCCCTTCGCACCGGGAAGATCACCGTGCATCGGCTCGACCCGGCCACTCACTTCGGGCCCCGCAGCTACATCAGCCCAACGGCTGAGCCCCCTGACGGCCGCAGCCACCTCGACCGCACCACCGACACGGTGATCGCGGTGATCCGTGCCCACCAGGGCGCGGTTGCCGGACAGGTCGACCCTTTGCCATGAGGGTCACGACCGGAGCCCATGGCACAGGCTCCGCAGAAGCGATTCTCGGGAGGCTGCGGCCGTCGTCGTGGCCGGAGCAGCGTCAGAACCCGAATCTCCGCAGCCGCGCTCGGACGCTTCGCCGCCACAGGTCCGCCGACACCATGAGCAAGTGATCCGATGTTTCATCGTCCCGGTCATTGACGTCTCATGTCGACACCCCTACCTTTCCTGCATGTTTTCCTCTAGAGAGCATGCCCACGTCACGAAACACACGAAGAGGGTCCGGTTATTCATCGGGCCTTACCGTGTCATCGCAGCCTTCGTCTGCGCACTCCTGCCGGTCGGGGTACTCACCCTCCCCGCGCACGCGGCGACCGCGGTCACCTACTTCGTCTCGCCCGGCGGCAGCGACGACAACACGGGGACCAGCGCCGCCACCCCCTTCCGCACGCTCACCAAGGCGCAGGCCGCGGTGCGGGCGGTCGACACCTCGACGTCCGGTCCGATCACCGTGACCCTGGCCGGCGGGGTCTACCGGCTGACCAAGACGCTGACCTTCACCGCCGCGGACTCGGGCGGCGGCACGGCAGGCACCGTGTGGTGGAAGGCGGCGGCCGGCCAGACCCCGGTCATCA
>NZ_JAEQAZ010000233.1 GCF_016654115.1 Streptomyces sp. MBT53 | reverse complement strand
GTGGGGGCTGGGCGCGCCCCGCGGCGGAGCCGCAGATTGATACAGCCCCGCGCTCCTTTGGGGCGCCTCCTGCTCCGGCGTTTCGTCCATGACCTCGAAATAGCGCTCCGTCGCCGTTGCCGCCTCCTGGCTCATGGCCAGGAGGAAGCCGATCGACTCCACCGGCCAGCGGAGGGCCAGTGCTGTGGAGAGGAAGGCGACCAGCGTGCCTGCCGAGAGGTTGCCGTCCGCGACCTGGACCGTGCCCAGGACCAGGGTCGCGCCGAGGGCCAGTTCGGGGAGGGTGACGATGACGCCCCAGATCGCGGCGAGCAGACGGGCCTTGTGGAGCTCGGTGCCGCGCAGGGTGCGGGAGAGGTCACGGAAGGCCCGGGCCTGGCTGCGGTGGCGGCCGAAGCCCTTGATGATGCGGATGCCGAGCACGCTCTCCTCGACGACCGTCGTCAGATCGCCGACCTGGTCCTGCGCGAGCCGCGCCACATGCGCGTACCGCCGCTCGAAGATCACACAGGTGACGATCACCGGCACGGCGGGTCCCAGGATCACCAGTCCCAGTGTCCAGTCCTGGAGCAGCATGATGATCACGCCCACCAGGATCGTCACGGCGTTGACCAGCAGGAAGGTGAGGGGGAAGGCCAAGAACATGCGCAGCAGCATGAGGTCCGTGGTGCCCCGGGAGAGGAGCTGACCCGAGGGCCAGCGGTCGTGGAAGGCCACCGGGAGGCGTTGCAGATGGCGGTAGAGATCCGCGCGCATCTCCGCCTCGACCCGTGACAACGGCCGGGCCACCAGCCAGCGCCGCAGCCCGAACAGGCCCGCCTCCGCGATGCCGAGCAGCAGCAGGTACAGCGCCCCGAGCCACACCCCCGCCGTGTCCCGGTCGGCGACCGGTCCGTCCACCATCCACTTCAGGACGAGCGGGAACACCAGCCCCGTACAGGACGCGACGACGGCCACCCCGGCCGCGGCGAACAGCCGTACCCGCACGGGGCGGACGTACGGCCACAGCCGCAGCAGGGTGCGTACGGCGGAACGACCGGTGTGGTCCATGGGGGTTGCACGTGTCGTCGACATCACGGGCGAGCCTACGGACCGGCACTGACAGTGCCCACCTAGTTTTGGCCGACCAGGGGGTCGTAGCAGCGCATCAACCGATCGGTTGATGTCCCTTCGAGCGCGATGGCCGATGTGGCCGGCCCTGCCTTCCCGGGATTCTCGAAGCATGTCAGCCACACCTGTCATCGAAGTCACCGCACTGCGCAAGTCCTACGGCGGCCGGGCCGTCGTCGACGGTGTCTCGTTCGCCGTCGAGGAGGGCGAGATCTTCGGGATCCTCGGCCCGAACGGCGCAGGCAAGACCACCACCGTCGAGTGCGTCGAGGGACTGCGCGTCCCGGACGCGGGCCGGGTCCGTGTCACCGGCCTCGACCCCGTCGCCGACCACGAGCAGGTCGCCCGCGTTCTCGGCGCCCAGCTCCAGGAGAGCGAACTCCAGGCCAAACTCACCGTCCGCGAGGCCCTGGAGCTGTACGCGGCCCTCTATCCGCACCCCGCCGACTGGCGGCCGTTGGCCGAACGCCTCGGTCTGACCGCCAAGTTGACCACCCGGTTCGCGAAGCTCTCCGGCGGTCAGAAGCAGCGCCTGTTCATCGCGCTCGCGCTGATCGGCAACCCGCGGGTCGTCGTGCTCGACGAACTGACCACCGGGCTCGACCCGCGCGCCCGGCGCGACACCTGGCAGCTCATCGAGGACGTCCGGGCCAGTGGGGTCACCGTGCTGCTCGTCACGCACTTCATGGAGGAGGCGCAGCGGCTGTGCGACCGGATCGCCGTGATCGACAAGGGCCGGGTCGCCGCGCTGGACACTCCGGACGGGCTGATCCGCCGCTCGGCGGGTTCCACCGTCATCAGCTTCACGCCCTCTGCGCCGCTCGACGACGGTGACCTGAACGCGCTGCCCGCGCTCACCTCCGTGGCCCGCAAGGACGACCGGATCACGCTCTCCGGCACCGACGAGACCGTCAACGCCGTCATCACCCTGCTCGCCCGGGGCCACATCACCGCCCACCAACTCCGGGTCTCCGACGCCACGTTGGACGACGCCTTCCTGGACCTGACGGAGGTCACCCGATGAACACCGCAGTCCTGCGCACCGAGTTGCGCCTCTTCCGCCGCGAACCGGGCGCCCTCTTCTGGATTCTGGCCTTCCCCACCCTGCTGCTGGTGATCCTGGGCTCCATCCCGGGCTTCCGCCACCACGACGCCGACCTCGGCGGCCTGCGCACGATCGACGTGTACGTCCCCGTCGCCGTCCTGCTCGGCATGATCGTCGG
This sequence comes from Streptomyces sp. MBT53, assembly GCF_016654115.1. GTDB lineage: Bacteria > Actinomycetota > Actinomycetes > Streptomycetales > Streptomycetaceae > Streptomyces. The sequence continues at coordinate 9,459 of NZ_JAEQAZ010000233.1, read as the reverse complement.
CGCGCTCCAGTCGATGCCGCAGAACCTCACGGGCTACCGCGAACGCGGCATCCTCCGCCGCATGTCCGCCACCCCGGTCCGCCCCTCCGCCCTGCTCTCCGCGCAGATGGTGGTCTACGGCGCGGCGGCCCTGGCCTCCGCCCTGTGCGCGCTGATCGTCGGCCGCCTCGCCTTCGACGTACGCCTCCCGAAGCAGCCGTTCGGCTATCTCCTCGCCCTGCTCCTGGCGATCCTGGCCGCGCTCGCGCTGGGCGCGGTGGTCTCCGCGCTGTCGCGGACGACGAAGATCGCGGGTGCCATCGGGTCGGCCGTGTTCTTCCCGATGATGTTCTGCGCGGGGGTGTGGATCCCGGTGAACTCCATGCCGGACGTCATGGCGCGGATCGTCGGCTACACGCCGTTCGGCGCCGCGGCGGAGGCCCTGAACCGGGCGGCGGCCGGCGACTGGCCGGGCTGGACGCACCTGGGCGTGCTGGTGGCCTGGACCGTGGTGCTGACGGTCGGCGCCTCGCGCTGGTTCCGCTGGGAGTAGGGGCGGCGGCCGTGCAGACTGGGGAGATGACCACCAGGGACCGCCAGATCGACCGGCGCTGGGAGCAGCTGCACACATGGGGGCCGTACGGGCTGCTCGGTATCAGTGTCGTCCTCGCGGTCGCCTCCGCCGGTCTGTTCGACTACAGCGGCGCCGAGTGGTACACCGGCTGGTCCCTGGCCGGTGCCGCGCTCGTCCTCCAGCTGTGGTGGCACGCCACCCGTGTCCGCCGCCCCGGCCGCGGCCGGACGCCGTCGCGGACGGGGACCGCGTACTACGTCGTCCGCTGGGCCCTCGCCTTCGTCCTCACCTGGATCGACCCGTTCTTCGCGTTCTACGCGGCCTCCGGCTACATGGACGCCGACGAGCTGATCCCCGGCAGGAACCGGCAGCGACTCGCACTGGTCGCGACCTCGGTGACCGTGGCCGGTGCGCAGGCCGGCGGGATGCCGTTCGGGAGCGCGGTCCAGTGGATCCTCTTCGGCGCGCTCCTGATCGCCATGTCCGCGCTGCAGTTGGCGGTCGCCCATCTGCAGGAGGCGGAGACCCGGCGCTCCCGCGAGCGCAACGAGACCATCACCGCACTCGAACGCACCAATACGGCGTTGCAACAGGCCCTCGACGAGAACGCCGCCCTGCACGCCCAACTCCTCGTCCAGGCAAGGGAGGCCGGGGTCGCCGACGAACGCCGGCGGCTGGCCGCCGAGATCCACGACACGATCGCCCAGGGACTGACCGGCATCATCGCCCAGCTCCAAGTCGTGGCCAACGCACCCGACTTGACGACCGCCCGCACCCACCTCGACCGGGCCTCCGCGCTCGCCCGGCACAGCCTCGGCGAGGCCCGCCGCTCCGTGCAGAACCTCGCGCCGATCGCCCTGGAGCACGACGGACTGCCCGAGGCGCTGAAGAACACGGTCGCCGAATGGGGCGAACGCACCGGCGTACGCGCCGAGTTCACCGTCACCGGCACCACCGAACAGCTCCACGACGAGGTCTCCGCGACCCTGCTGCGCATCGCCCAGGAGGCCCTGTCGAACGCGGCCCGGCACGCCCGGGCCACCCGCGTCGGCGTCACCCTCTCCTTCCTCGGCGAGGACGTCATCCTCGACATCCGCGACGACGGACAGGGCTTCGACCCCCTCGCGCTGCCCGAGCGCACCCGCACCGGAGGCTTCGGCCTCGACGGCATGCGGGCCCGCGCCGAGCGCATCGCGGGCACCCTCGCGGTCGAGTCGGAGCCGGGGCACGGCACTGCCCTGTCGGCTCGCGTACCGTTGGTCCGCCATGAGTGACGAGCCCCTGATTTCCCTGCTGATCGTCGACGACCATCCCGTCGTACGGGACGGTCTGCGCGGCATGTTCGAGTCCGCGCCCGGATTCCGCGTCCTGGGCGAGGCGTCGAACGGCGTCGAGGCCGTGGAGCGGGCCGCCGCCCTCGACCCGGACGTGATCCTGATGGACCTGCGGATGCCGGCCGGCGGGGGAGTCGACGCCATCCGGGAGCTGACCCGCCGCGCCGCCCGCGCGAAGGTGCTCGTCCTGACGACGTACGACACCGACTCCGACACGCTGCCCGCGATCGAGGCGGGCGCGACCGGCTATCTCCTGAAGGACGCGCCCCGCGACGAACTGTTCACCGCCGTCCGCGCGGCGGCGGAGGGCCGTACGGTCCTCTCGCCCGCCGTCGCCTCCCGCCTGGTCTCCGCCGTGCGCGGCCCCCAGACCCCCGGCAACGAACCGCTCTCCGCCCGCGAACGCGAAGTGCTGGCCCTCGTCGCCAAGGGCACCTCCAACCGCGAGATCGCCCGCGAACTCTTCATCAGCGAGGCGACCGTCAAGACCCATCTCACCCATCTGTACGGCAAGTTGGGCGTCAAGGACCGCGCGGCGGCGGTGGCGACGGCGTACGACCGGGGGATCCTGGGCTGAGGGCAGTGCTCAGCCCAGCACCTTCAGCAACAGCACCGCCCGCGCCGGCACCGTGATCGCCGACCCCGCCCGGTGCACCACCCCCGGCGCCTCCGCCTGTTCCTCCCGCGAGGTGTCGACGACCACCTCGTACCGTTCCGCCCACGGCGGCCCGGGCAGCACGAAGCTCACCGGCCGGTCGCCCGCGTGCAGGACGGCGAGGAAGCTGTCGTCGAGGATCGGGTCGCCGCGTTCGTCGCGGCCGGGGATGTCGCGGCCCGAGAGGTACATGCCGAGGGTGGCGGCGGGCGCGTACCAGTCGCGTTCCGTCATCTCCGTGCCGCGCGCGGTGAACCAGGCCAAGTCCCTTATGCCGTCCGCCGATCGGGCCCGCCCGGAGAAGAACGCCCGGCGGCGCAGCACCGGGTGGCGGTGGCGCAGGTCGATCAGCCGGGCGGTGAGGTCGGTCAGCGCCCGCCAGCCCGGGTCCTCCCGCAGCTCCCAGTCCACCCAACTGATCTCGTTGTCCTGGCAGTAGGCGTTGTTGTTGCCCCGCTGCGTCCGCCCCAGCTCGTCGCCCGCGACCAGCATCGGCACCCCGGTCGAGAGCAGCAGCGTGGTGAGGAGGTTCCTCAACTGCCGTCGCCGCAGCGCCTGTACGCGCTCGTCGTCGGTCTCGCCCTCGACCCCGCAGTTCCAGGACCGGTTGTCGTCCGTGCCGTCCCGATTGCCCTCGCCGTTGGCCTCGTTGTGCTTGCGCTCGTACGACACCAGGTCCCGGAGGGTGTAACCGTCGTGCGCCGTGATGAAGTTGACGGAGGCGTACGGGCGCCGGCCGCCCCACGCGTACAGGTCGCTGGAGCCCGACAGGCGGTACCCGAGGTCCCGTACGTCCGGGAGCGCGCCGCGCCAGAAGTCCCGGACGGCGTTGCGGTAGCGGTCGTTCCACTCCGTCCACAGAGGCGGGAAGGCGCCCACCTGGTAGCCGCCCGAGCCCACGTCCCAGGGCTCGGCGATCAGCTTCACCCGTCGTAGCACCGGGTCCTGGGCGATGACCGCGAGAAACGGGGACAGCATGTCGACGTCGTGCATCGAGCGGGCCAGCGCCGCCGCGAGGTCGAAGCGGAAACCGTCGACGCCCATCTCGGTGACCCAGTAGCGCAGGGAGTCGGTGATCAGGCGGAGCACGTGCGGCTGGACGACGTGCAGGGTGTTGCCGCAGCCCGTGTAGTCCGCGTAGCGGCGGGCGTCGCTCTGGAGGCGGTAGTAGCCGCGGTTGTCGATGCCCTTCAACGACAGCATCGGGCCCAACTCACCCGCTTCCGCCGTGTGGTTGTAGACCACGTCGAGGATGACCTCGATCCCGGCCTCGTGCAGCGCGCGCACCATCCGCTTGAACTCGCCGACCTGCTGACCCGCCGTACCGGTCGCCGCGTAGGCCGCGTGCGGGGCGAAGTAGCCGATCGAGTTGTAACCCCAGTAGTTCTTCAGGCCCTTGCGCAGCAGATGGTCCTCGTGCGCGAACTGGTGGACGGGGAGCAGCTCCACGGCCGTCACGCCCAGCTTCACCAGGTGCTCGATCGCGGCCGGGTGCGCCAACCCGGCGTAGGTGCCCCGGAGTTCCTCGGGTATCCCGGGGTGCAGCCTGGTGAAGCCGCCCACGTGGAGTTCGTAGATCACCGAGTCCGCCCACGGCGTCTTCGGGCGGCGGTCGTCCATCCACTCGTCGTCGGTGGTGTCGTCGTGGACCACAACTCCCTTGGGGACGTGGGGTGCCGAGTCGCGGTCGTCGCGCACGGTGTCGGCGACCTGCTGCTGCGGCCAGTCCCGGACGTGCGCGTACACCTCGGGCGGCAGCCCGAACTCGCCGTCCACCGCCCGCGCGTACGGGTCGAGGAGCAGCTTCGCCGGGTTCCAGCGGGCGCCGGTCCACGGGTCCCAGCGGCCGTGCACCCGGAAGCCGTAGCGCTGCCCGGGCAGGACACCCGGCAGGAAGCCGTGCCAGATCTCATGCGTCAGCTCGGTCAGCGGGGCGCGGGTCTCCGCCCCCTGCTCGTCGAACAGACACAGCTCGACCGCCTCCGCGCCGCCCGCCCACAGGGCGAAGTTGGTGCCCGCCACTCCGTCCGGGCCGACCCGGAACCGGGCGCCCAACGGCATCGGCGTCCCCGGCCACACGGGCACGGCCGGTGGCAGGTGCGGGGCGCCGTTCAGCAGGGGGGCGGCCCGCGGTGCCGGTACGGCCTCCACAGCACGCTCCACCGGCACGCCGTCGCCTTCGACGCGCCCCTCCTGCACGGCCTCCTGCTCGGCTGCGCTCGACACCGTCCGGCCTCCTGCGGCTCATGGAACGACGAGGTGAAGAGCGCGCGACGTCCCGGTCGCGAGCCCCTGTCCTGCCATCCTCCCCACTGTTCTGCCCAGAGCTTGGGTCGCACTCACGTTTCCCTGAGGCAGGGCCGCTCGTTGAGCACCCCGTGAGGCATGCACAAGGGCGCGCGCGGCGCGCGGGGGTCGCACTGGCCGCCGTACTGACATGGGCAGGACTGCTGGCCGGAGCCACCGGCTGTACTTCCGACGGCGCGGGCGGGGGCGGCATCGACGAGCTCTTCGGCAAGGCACCGGCGCCCGAGGATGTGATCCGGATCTCGCCCGACGACACCGCCAAGGGCGTCAAACCCGACCAGCGGCTGCTGGTCAAGGTGCCCAGCGGACGTCTGGAGTCGGTGCAGGTCGTCAAGGAGCAGGACGCCCAGGACACCCCCGTCCCGGGCCGTATCTCCGAGGACGGACTGCGCTGGGAACCCGAGGACCCGAAACTCTCCCTGGCCGCCCGCTACACCGTCGACGCGGTCGCCCTCGACGGCGACGGCCGCCGCTCCGCCCGGCACACCACGTTCACGACCTACGTCCCCGACGAACGGTTCATCGGATACGTCACCCCCGAGAACCGTGCCACCGTCGGCACCGGGATGATCGTCTCCCTCGGCTTCAACCGGGAGATCGAGAACCGGGCCGCCGTAGAGCGCGCGATCCACATCACCGCGAAGCCGGCCGTCGAGGTCCGCCCGCACTGGTTCGGCAAGGCCCGCCTGGACTTCCGCCCCGAGTCCTACTGGAAACCCGGCACCCAGGTCACCGTCTCCCTCCGCCTCCGTGACGTCGAGGGCGCACCCGGCGTCTACGGCCTCCAGTACAAGACGTTCTCCTTCACCGTCGGCCGCAGCCAGGTCTCCCTGGTCGACGCGGTCAAGCACACGATGGAGGTACGGCGCGACGGCGACCTCCTGGCCACCGTGCCGATCACCGCCGGCGCCCCCGGGCGGACGACGTACAACGGAAAAATGGTGGTCATGGAGATGCTGGAGGTGACCCGGATGAACAGCCGCACGGTCGGCTTCGGCGGCGAGTACGACATCCCCGACGTCCCGCACGCCATGCGGCTCACCGACTCCGGCACCTTCCTGCACGGCAACTACTGGGCGCCGGACGCTCCCGGACACATCAACGTCAGCCACGGGTGCGTGGGGCTGCGGGACGTGAAGGGCGGCGGCTCGGACACCCCGGCCGGCTGGTTCTTCGACCGGAGCATCGTCGGGGACGTGGTCGAGGTCGTGCACAGCAACGACAAAAAGGTCGCTCCCGACAATGGCCTCGGCGGGTGGAACATGGGTTGGAAGGAGTGGAAGGCGGGCAGTGCGGTCAAGTGAGCGGAGTTGGGGCGGGCACCCGATGTCAGGCGCCGGTCGAAGTTGCGACCGAACGGTGACAATCACCTGACACGAAGCTCAAATCCTGGCAGTTAATATGCGCGGACGCGCACGTCAGATGCGCAAAGGGGTGCGGGCCGGACCAGGCCCGGCGAGGGGAGAAAGTCTTGAACGTGCGACCGATATCGGGGGCGTCGGTTGACGCGCGCGGCCGGAGAAACAAGGGCTTGCTGGCGCTGATCCTCGGCGTGCTGCTGCTCGCCGTCACCGCGTGCGGAGGCGGCGGCGGTGGCTCCAACTCGGGCTCCGGCACAGGCTCGGGCGACAGCAAGGACAAGGCCTCGGACACGGCCCAGACCAAGCAGTCGCAGGCAGTCGTCACCATCGCCCCCAAGGACGGCTCGAAGTCCGTCGACACCAGCGGCGCCCTCAAGATCAGTGCCGCGAAGGGCAAGTTGACCGAGGTCACCGTGAAGGACGCCGGTGGCGCCAAGGTTGACGGCGCGATCACCGGCGGCGGCGCGACCTGGACTCCCGCGACGCATCTCGCCGCCTCCACCAAGTACACCGTGCACGCGGTCGCCAAGGACTCCGCGGGCCGGGTCGCCGCCGAGGACTCCAGCTTCACCACGCTGACCCCGGCCAACACCTTCGTCGGCTACTTCACCCCCGAGGACGGCTCCACGGTCGGCGTCGGCATGCCGTTCTCCATCCGCTTCACCCGGGGCATCACGCACCCCTCGGACGTGAAGAAGGCCATCAGCATCACGACCTCGCCGGCCGTCGACGTCGAGGGCCACTGGTTCGGCAACGACCGCCTCGACTTCCGCCCCGAGAACTACTGGAAGTCCGGCACCAAGGTCACCGTCAAGCTCAACCTCGACGGCGTGGAAGGCCGTTCGGGCGTCTACGGCAAGCAGACCAAGACGGTCAAGTTCACCATCGGCCGCAACCAGGTCTCCATCGTCGACGCCAAGAAGCACACGATGAAGGTCACCCAGGACGGCAAGACCATCAAGACCATCCCGGTCACCACCGGCAAGCCCGGCTACGACACCTGGAACGGCCAGATGGTCATGAGCGAGAAGCTCACCGTGACCCGGATGAACGGCGAAACGGTCGGCTACGGCGGCGAGTACGACATCAAGGACGTCCCGCACGCCACCCGCCTGACCGACTCCGGCACCTTCGTCCACGGCAACTACTGGGGCGGCGACGCCTTCGGCAACTACAACGCCAGCCACGGCTGCATAGGCCTGCGGGACGTCAAGGGCGGTTACAGCAAGACCGTCCCGGCCGCCTGGTTCTTCAACCACTCGATCCTCGGTGACGTCGTGGTCGTCAAGAACTCCAACGACGCGACCGTGGCACCCGACAACGGGCTCAACGGCTGGAACATGTCGTGGGCCAAGTGGACCGCGTGACGCTCTCCTAGCGACGTACTGCGGGCCCGGTGCTGTGACCGACAGCACCGGGCCCGTTGTCGTTAGCGGCGGTTAACCTGCGTGCATGACCGTGAATCTCGAAGTCGCCGAGGGCGTCGGCACCATCCGCCTCGACCGCCCGCCGATGAACGCGCTGGACACCGCCACCCAGGACCGCCTCAAGGAGCTCGCCGAGGAGGCCACGCGCCGCGAGGACGTGCGGGCCGTGGTCGTCTACGGCGGGGAGAAGGTGTTCGCGGCGGGCGCGGACATCAAGGAGATGCAGCGCATGGACCACGCGGCGATGGTCGCGCGGTCGCGTGATCTGCAGGACTCCTTCACGGCGGTGGCCCGCATCCCCAAGCCGGTCGTCGCGGCCGTCACGGGCTACGCGCTGGGCGGGGGCTGCGAGTTGGCGCTGTGCGCGGACTTCCGTATCGCGGCCGACAACGCGAAGCTGGGGCAGCCGGAGATCCTGCTCGGCCTCATCCCCGGTGCGGGCGGCACGCAGCGGCTGGCCCGGCTGATCGGACCGTCGAAGGCGAAGGACCTCATCTTCACCGGCCGGATGGTCAAGGCGGACGAGGCGCTCCAACTGGGCCTGGTGGACCGGCTGGTGCCCGCCGCCGAGGTGTACACGGAGGCACACGCGTGGGCGGCGAAGCTCGCGCAGGGACCGGCGATCGCGCTCCGTGCGGCCAAGGAAGCGATCGACACCGGTCTGGAGACGGACATCGAAACCGGGCTCGCGGTCGAACGGACGTGGTTCGCGGGGCTGTTCGCGACCGAGGACCGCGAGATCGGGATGCGCAGTTTCGTCGAAGAGGGCCCCGGCAAGGCGAAGTTCCAGTGAACCGGACCGTCGAAGTCCGGTGAACCGGATGGTCAAATACCGCTCAGCCACTTGCAATTGACGCGATGTCTCATACAGGTCCCTCGACAGGATGGTTTATGGGAACCTTAAGGTGACCTTAAGCCTGCCTTGTCGAGGGAGCCTGTCGATTGCCTCCAACAGAGCCTTCACCGCAGGTCGGAGGGGTTGCGGCCGACGCCGAAATGCCGTTGGCATATGTCAATCGGATGTCGCGGAACGGGTGCTTCCGGGGGGCGTATTCCTCCGGAACCGCCCCGGAGGCCGTCCGGGGCGGCCATGATGGACGCATGGCGGGGCTGGAAGGTATCGGACAGCCGCGGGGACAAGGCCGTGCGACCGCGGCGCGCTGGTCGCCTGCGGTCGAGGACGAGCGGGCACTCAAAGCGATCGAGTTGTTCGGTGATCCGACGGAGGCTGAAGTTCCGCTCCCGTCCCGCCCCGAGTCCGCCGCCGCGGCCCGCCGACTCACCCAGATCGTCGTCCTACGGCACTGGGGACTCAGCCCGAAAATGACCGAGGACGCCGTCTTACTGGTTTCGGAACTGGTCGGAAACGCCGTACGGCACACGGGCGCCCGGGTGTTCGGACTGCGGATGAAGCGCCGCCGCGGCTGGATCCGCGTCGAGGTCCGCGACCCCTCCCGGGGGCTGCCCTGTCTGATGCCGGTCCAGGAGATGGACCTGAGCGGTCGCGGCCTGTTCCTCGTCGACAAACTCTCCGACCGCTGGGGAGTCGACCTGCTGCCTCGCGGCAAGACGACGTGGTTCGAGATGCGGGTCGCCGACCGTTGAAACGGTCGTAGGACCAAGGTGAGAACCGTCGTAGGACTCCTGTTCGGAACGCGACCCGTCTGGGTCCCTCGATCGGGTTAATGCCCCGGTTTCTCGCTCTGCGCCCCTTAAATGGACCGGGTGACCACGACCGACCGCCGTACGGCGTTGCGTGCGGGTGCCGGGCTCGTCGCCGGGGGCGCACTCGCCGCCGGATGTGCCACGACCGGCCCCGCCG
>NZ_JAEQAZ010000232.1 GCF_016654115.1 Streptomyces sp. MBT53 | reverse complement strand
TCAGTAGTAGTGGCGCATGATGTCGGTGGCCCAGGGGGGTTGGGTGGTGGGGTCCTGGGGGCCGAATTCGTGCATGTAGGGCTTGATGTCGAGGACGGGGGTGTTGTGGACGGCGTCGAGGCCCTGGACGTGGAGGTCGAGTCCGTCGGTGTGCAGGAGGCGGCAGCGGGAGACGCCGATGCGGTTGGGGCGGTTCTTGCCGCGCTGGGCGAAGATGCCGACCAGGGGCCAGTCGGTGTTGCCCCGGGGGTGGCGGGCACCGGTCTCGATCTTCTCCACCGGGACGCGGTCGAAGTGGTAGACGACCTCCAGGTGGGAGAAGGCGTCCAGCCCGGCCAGCGCGTCCGGACCGAACCGGCTCCCGTCCAGCCGGATCACCGCCTGCACCCCGCCCCAGTCGTCGTCCCGCACCTCCTCCCGACCACCGACCACCCGACCCACCGGAACCGACACCACCCCGGCCGAGGTGCTGCTCTCAGACATCTTGCTGTGCCTTTCGTCGGAGGATCATGTGTCACGCGGCGCCCGAGCGTACTGCAGGGGCGGGTGCGACGCCGTACCAGAAGAGTTCCATGCGGTTCTGCAACAGCCCCAGGATTTCCCGGAGTTGGGCGTGGTCCGGGGCGGTTCCGTACACCACGCCGATGGCGCCGAGCGTGCCTTGGCGCCAGTCGCCGGAGCGGTCGTCCGGTGCGGAGACCTCGACCAGATCGACGCCGGGCAGTTCCTCCAGCGCCTCGACGAGCGAGAGCGGTCCCGGGGTGACCGGGTCGGCGGGCGGGATCAGCAGGTACTGGAAGGCCACCGGGGCAGGTCCCCGCCCCGGCAGCAAGGGCTCCGGCACCGACACGGGGAGGCCAAGGGCCAGTCGCAGCGCCGCCGCCACCATGTCGTAGCCCGTGCGGCGTTGCACGATCTCGGCCACGAAGCCGCCGAGCCGTCCGTTGACCTCGATGATCCGCGGGCCGTCGGTGGTGAGCTTGACCTCGGTGTGGGTGATGCCGTGCCGGATGCCGAGCGCCCGTACCGCGGCCTGTTCGAGCTCTACGACGTCCGCCGCGAGGGCGGCCGGGACCGGCGCGGGCAGGATGTGTCCGGTCTCCCTGAACGGCGGGACGAGCGGGGGCTTTCCGGTGACGGCGACGGTCCGGGGCTCGCCGTCGACGATCAGGGACTCGACGGAGACGTAGTCGCCCCACCCCCGGTCCGCGTGCCCGGGATCTCCCCGCAGGTACTCCTCCAGGACGAAGTCCCTCGGCGCGTTCCCGGTGAACTCCGCCAGCCGTTGCCGGCACTCGTCGGCCGATCCGATCAGACAGGTGTCCACGCTGCCCGCCCCGTGCCGCGGCTTGAGCACCGCGGGCGTGCCCGTGACGGCGAGGGCGGCGGCGCAGTCGTCCGGCCGCCGGAGCAGGACGCACTGCGTGTGCTGCACGCCGTGGTCCGCCAGGACCCGCCGCTGCCGGAACTTGTCGGTGAGGGCGTCGACGGTCCCGGCGGAGTGGAAGGGCAGCCCGCAGTGGGCGGCCACCGCCGCGGTGAGCCGCAGACGGTGTTCGCTGAAGGTGACGATCCCGTCGGGAGACAGCCCCGCGGCGAGCCGGCCCACCTCCTGCGCACCGAGGCCGGTGATGTCCACGACGTCGGCGTGCGCCGCGACCTGGCCCAACTCGGCCTTGAGCGCCGGGTGTTCCGGCTCGCACAGCAAGACGACCCGGCACAGCCGCCGCGCCGCCGACAGAACGCGCAGCGGACCGGCGGAACCCCGGTCGTGGACGACCAGGAGCGTGGGGAGAGCGGAGTCTCGCACGGGGATGCCTCCGTGACGGACGGGCCCTAGGCCCGGCGGGCGGTGATGTTCAGGCGGACGTAGTCCACGACCGGTTCGGGGAGGCGGGCGGCGACCGCGTGGACGAACTCCTCGTGGTCGGACTCGGGGAGACGGTCCAGGTGGGAGCCGAGGACCACGGTGGCCAGGTAGCTCCACAGCTGCTCGCCCGGATCGAGCCGTGCCGGGTCGGGCAGGAGGTTGACCTCGATGTCCGTGAACCCGGCGTTCCGCAGCCGTTCGGTGGTCTCCTCGACGCCGGCGAAGTACCAGACCTTCTCCTTCTCGGCCGGCGCGCCGAGCACCTCCTCGACGGCCGCGTTGATCTTCGCGACGTTGCCCTCGCCCCCGCACTCGGCGACGAACTGCCCGCCGGGCCGCAGGTGTCGGGCAAGGTTGTCGAACAGCGCCGCGTGGTCGGTGATCCAGTGGAACGTGGCGACGCTGGTGATCACGTCGACCTGGCCGACGACCGGCAGGGGCTTGGTGAGATCGGCCTGTACGACCTCGACCCGGTCGAGGCGGTCGGCCAGCTTCACCCGGAGCTGCTCGAGCATCCGGCCTGATCCGTCGACCCCGATCACCCGGCCCTCCGGCACCAGGTCGAGCAGCGAGGCCGTGTCGCGCCCCGTGCCGCAGCCGGCGTCGAGGACGGTCTCGCCGCCCTTGAGGTTCAGCCGGCCGAGGGTGCGCTTGCCCCATCCCTGGTGCGGCAGGGGAAGCGAGTCGTACGTCTTGGCGTCCCATTCACGGGGCACGGTGCTGCTCCTTCGTGTTGTTCGCGCGGTTCACGCGGTGGTGGGGTTCGGGTCGACGCGTACGCCGTCGAGGACAAGACCGACCTCGATCGGGTGGGCGTCCCTGACCAGCCGCAGGGCGTCTCCCTCGGCGAGCCAGCGGCGCACGGCCCCGACGGGGTCAGGGCCGCACGGGTCGGCGGGCAGCAACTGGACGAGGATGTTGCGCAGTCCGGCCGGCGAGTCGTCGGCGGAGTAGGGCCCGCGCAGGTCGACACGGCCCGAGGTGTGGACGGAGGCGGTCGGCCCGCCCGGGCCCGGGGCGTCCGGGGCCGTGTAGCCCAGTGCCTCCGCCGCCAGCGCGGTCAGCACGTACTCCTGGGCGCTCGGCGCGAGATCGGCGCCGAAGAGCTGCTTGGGCTGGTCGGACTCGGCCTGTGCGCCGTCCACCTCGGCGAGCACATGGGTGCCCACCTCCCACATCACCCGCGCCGCACACCGCCGGGTCGACCCGCCCGGCCCGGACCCGCCCGGCCCCGACCCGGCCGGGACCGGCCGACTGGTGAGGTGCACGTCCTGGGCGGTCTGCACGACGGCCTTGATCTCGTTGGGCTCCGCGAGCGTGTGATGGGCGCTGCCCCGCTCACGCGCCGCCGCGACCGCGCGCCGGGCCTGCTCGACGGAGACGTCCCCGTCGATCCGGATCTCGTACGACAGCACGGCCGGCCCGCCGTCCGAGCCGAACTCGACGCAGGGCAGCACCTCGACGAGGGCGGGACCGCACCCCTCGCCGGTCAGATGGGTGACGACGCTGTCCGTCACGGACGCGCCGAGCGCGACCAGCAGGGAACCGACCGGATCGAGGCAGTCGCCGCCGGCGGACGGGCCCCAGCGCTGCTCGATGCCGAAGGCCCGGGCGACCCTGGTGGACCCCAGCCGCATGGGTTCGGTGTCCACCCGGCAGCGGTCGGGGGACGTGGGGTGCGCCACCACGCCGATGCTGAGCTGTGCCTCCCACGAGTCCTCGCGGATCTGCTCGGCCAGGGCCTGCCTGGCGCGCAGATCGATGCCGTTCAGCATCGTTCTCCTCCGTTCCCGCTCTGGGCGAGGCAGGCGTCCAGGGCGCGCCGGAGCCCGCGCAGCAGCCCGTCGCAGTCCTCGACGCCCACCGACAGACGTACCAACTGCCGGGAGACGCCGGCCTCGCGGCGCACCCGCTCGCTCAGGTGGGCATGGGTGGTGCGGGCCGGGACCCGGGCCGCGGTGGCCAGTGCCGTGCCGTCCGAGCGGCAGGCGTCCAGCACTCCGGAGAGGTCCCGGATCCCGGGCCGGACCTCGAAGGACAGCAGCCCGCCGAAGCCCTGATGGGTCTCCAGGGCCCAGGGCGCCTCGTCGAACGACGGACGGTGCACCGTCTGTACGGCGGGGTGTTCGCGCAGTGCCTCGGCGACGCGCTCCGCGTCCCGCCGCTGGGCCGCCAGGCGCAACTGCAGGGTGGGCAGGGAGCGTTCCAGCAGATGCGCCGACCAGTTGTCGACCTCACCGCCGAAGCGCGCGCACTGCTCCTGGATCCGCGGCAGATACCGGCCGATGCCGGTCACCAGGGCGGCCTCCACGTCGCCCCAGGCGTCCAGATAGGGGGACGTGTTCTCGACGACGACCACGGCGCCGGTCTCCAGGGGCCGCAACTGGGCGGGCGAGAGGGCGGTGTTGTCGACGACCAGCAGCAGGTCGTTCATCTGGGCGTGGATGGCGATGTCGTTGAGCGGATACAGCCGCATCAGCGGATCGCTCAGGGACTGCGTGTACACGACCTGGGTCGCGGCTTCCACGGCCGCCGTCACCGCGTCCAGATCGGTGCAGTCGACGAAGGTGACCGTCCGCCCCAGGCCGGTGAGCTCCTCGGTCAGGACACCGCGCAGCGGGTCGCAGGTCTGGTCCGAGGCGACGATGTGACCCCCCGGATTGGTCAGCGCGAGCAGGACGGCCGTCGTGGCGGCCACATGGCCGGGCACCAGCAGCGCCGCCTCGGCTCCGTGCAGGGCGGCGAACGCGTCCTCGACCCTGCGCCTGGCTCCCCGGGAGTTCGGCGATACGGCGGACGGCGCGGTCGTCTCAGTGGTCTGTCGCATGGTCACCGCCGGCACACGGGCGCGTCGGAGAGGCCGATGCGCTGGTGGAAGTAGTGGAAGATGATCTCCTCGTGCAGCGCCTCGCCGTCCAGGGTCGGCTTCAGCGCGGCGCCGTCGGCGACCTTCTCGACGAGCCCGCGCTCCAGCAGCTCGGCGAACGCGGAGGCGAAGGGCTCCATGGTGAGCAGGTCGGCGCCGAAGCGCTGCCGGTAGCGGTCGAGGACGATCGGCTGGTTGGCCTTGAAGTTGAAGCCGAGCGCGGTGCCGATGGCCTTGTGTCCGGAGAGCCGCCGGCCGAAGTTGAGCGGCAGGCCCTCGTTGTTCTGCATGAAGGAGACGTACTTGCTGATGTCGGTGACGTTGTGCGTCTGGAGGAACTCCTCCTGGTCACCGGTCAGCCAGCCGTAGGCCCCGGGACCGTACGCGATCATGGTGTTGTAGTGCTCCCACTTGTTCTTCGACGTCTGCGGGATGTTTCCGCCCTCGTACGTCCCCGGGCGGCTCCACCAGCCGCAGGGGCTCGGGTGGTAGCCCTGCTCCAGCAGGACCTCGACGGCCTCCTGGCGCATCGCGTACGTCGAGTCCAGATCCGGGAACCGGCCCTCGGTGATGAGGCGTTCACGCACGGCGGGGTTGTTCCAGACCGCCCGGTTGCCGATGCCCATCTCCTCGCGGTCCGCGTTGCGCAGCCGGTAGATGGTGATGGTCGGGACACCGAGATCGGTGAGGATCCGCATGTCGCGGCGGACCGACTCCGGGGTCTGGTACGGCAGTCCGAACATCATGTCGACGTTGAAGGGGCAGCCCGTCGCCAGCAGGTTCTCCACGGCCTCGACGGACTGGGCGGAGGAGTGCCGGCGCTTGGTGAAGTCGTTCACCTCGTCCTGCAGGGACTGCACGCCGAGGCTGAACCGGTTGAAGCCCAACTCCCGTGCCGTCTCCAGGTGATGGCGCTGGAAGTTCTCGGGGTTGCCCTCGATGTTGAACTCGACGTTGTCCGCGAGGTCGTAGTTCTCACGCACGTGCCGGACCAACGGCTCGATGAAGTCGGGGCTGTTGAGCAGCAGGGCCGCGGTGCCGCCGCCGATGTAGAAGGACTCGACGGACGCTTGGGGTATCCAGTCGAAGCGGTCCAGATAGCGGCGGGACTCCTCGATCAGCAGCTGGGACCAGAGGCTCAGCGCGGAGTCCTCCTTGCCGCGTGGCACCAGCCGTTTCACGTAGTTGCAGAAATGACAGATGTAGTTGCACAGCGGGAGGTGGAAGTACAGGTGCGCCGGGAGCCCCGCCCCGGGGAACGCGCCGTACTCGGCGGCGAGTTCGTCGCTGCCGAGCCGGTCGCCCTCGTTCGAGGTGACGTTGATGTTGTACTCGTCGCGAGGGATCTGCAGCTGCGGGTTGCGGTCGAGGAGGCGGCCGAGGTTCAGTTCGAGGTCGACCGGGGTGGAGCCGTTGCCGGTGGTGAGGATGGACATGGTGGTCTCCTTGGCTGTGGACGGAACCCGTGCCGGCTTGTGGCCGGATCAGGGCAAGAAGCCGAAAGCGTCAGAAGTAGTAGGCGGACATCGCCTCGTGGAGCCATGCGGGTTCCCGTACGGCCCCGCTGTCCGGCGCGAAGAGCCGCTGGTACGGCTTGACGTCCAGGACCGGGGTGCCGTCCAGGGCGTCGAGTGCGCGTACGTGCAGGGTGAGGCCGTCGACGCGGACCAGTTCGCAGCGGGAGACGCCGAGCCGGTTGGGGCGTTCCTTGAGCCGCTGGGCGAGGATGCCGAGCCGCGGCAGGTCGGTACGGCCCCTGGGGTGGACCGCTCCGGTGACCGCGTCCGACTCGGGGACGAGATGGAAGTGGAAGACCACTTCGAGATGTGAGAACTGCTCCAGACCGGTCACGGCCTCGGGCCGCAGCACGGTGGGGTCCAGCTCGATGAGCGAGGTGACCCCGCCCCAGTGATCGTGCCGGGGCACGGCGCGGGGGGAGCGGACCACACCGATCGGCCGGACGCTGTAGGAGGTGGGGGTCGCGTCGGGTTCCTGTGCCTGCTGTCGGGACATGGTGCGGGCGTTTCCTTTCCGGACGAGGGCGGTCAGGTCAGGGGCGTGACCGTGTCCAGGAGGTCGACCTGCTCGCGCAGCCGGCGGCCCAGGACCTCGACCTGGCCGGGCTCGACCATCGTGAAGTGGTCGCCCGGCACGTCGCAGACCACAGCCCGGGCGGCTACGTCCCCCCACCCGAGGTCGTCGGGGAGCGTGCCGCCCTCCAGGGAGCGGTCCGTCACGCGGAAGACGGTGACGGTGCCGTCGTAGGGCTTGATCCGGTAGGCCGCGAGGGCGTCGAGGTTGAACTGGTACATGTCGATCATGCGGCGCAGCCGGTCGGCGTCGAAGTCGGCGGGCATCGTGCCCGCGGCGACGGCCCGCCGCACCAGCTCCGCGGCCCGGGTGTCCGGGTCGAGACCGCGCAGCCAGTCGATGTCCAGGTCCAGCTTGAGTCCGCGCCAGAGCAGGGCCCGCAGGGCGAAGTCCGGGTCACCGCTGGGTTCGACGGTGATCCGGGTGTCGAGCAGCCCGACGAGACCGACCCGCTCGCCCCGTTCCCGCAGCCGGCGGGCGGTCTCGTAGGCCAGCAGGCCGCCCATGGAGTAGCCGATCAGATTCCATTCGGCGCCCTCGGGATGGACAGTGCTCAGCTGCTCGATGAAGGCCTCGGAGATCTCCTCGATCGAGGAGAGGGGTTCCTCGCCGGGCAGCAGACCGACCGACTGCACGGCCCAGAAGGGCTGGTCGCGTCCCATGGCGCGGGCGATCGGCGGATACAGCAGCACGGTCCCGGACACCGGCGGCAGGGCGTAGACGGGGCTGCCGCCCGAACCGGCCTGGATGCGCACCAGTTGGCCCGGACGGTCCGCCGTGCCGCGGCGGACGATCTCGGCCAGCTCCGCGACGGTGGCCGCGGACAGCAGGTCGGCGGCGCTCAGATCGACCTGGAAGAGCCTGCGCACCTCCACGGTGAGCCTGATGGCGAGCAGCGAGTGGCCGCCCAGCGAGAAGAAGTCGTCGTGGATGCCGATGTCCGTGCGGTTGAGCAACCTGCGCCACACATCGGACAGTTGGAGCTCGATGCCGTCACGGCCGAGGCCGGTGGACGGCACGGTGGATTCCCGGTTGACCATCGTTTCCCCCATCAGGTGGTGTCGGTTGTACGGCGCCCCGAAGCGCTCAGGCAGCGGTGACCGGCGTCGCACCCGCCGCGTCCGCGACGGCCCGGCGCCGCTGGGCCCACCGCACGGCCGGTGCCATCGACAGTCCGCCGGCCAGGAACACCGCGCCGAGCACCAGCCAGCCGGGCCTGCCCCAGTCGATGAGGAGCAGGGTCAGCGAGACCGGGCCGAACATCTGGACGGCGGCGATCCCGGTGTTGAACAGGCCCTGGTACTGGCCCTGTTTGTCCGCGGGGGCGAGTTCGTAGCCGATCAGCCAGGAGCCCGCCGACTGCACCATCTCGCCGTGGACGTGCAGGGCCGCGGCCACCACCAGCACCGCCGTCGCCGTCACCGCACCGCGGCCGGCCGACAGGGCGAAGGCCACGCAGCAGGCGAGCAGGACGACACCCGCCACCCGGAAGGCGCGGACCGCCGGTTCCAGGGCGTCGATCTTCTTGGTGACGGGCACCTGAAGGGCCACGACGGCAAGGGTGTTGAACAGCAGCAGCACGGCGGTGAGCGAGTGCGGCGCGTCGGTGCGCAACGCGATCCACAGCGGGAGGATCACCTCCAGGATCGGGATGTGCAGCAGCATCACCATGTTGATCAGGGCGAGGACCGCGTAGGGGGTGTCGCGCAGCACCGCCAGCCGCGGCTCACCCGGCGGACGCTCCGGCGAGGGCGGCACCGCGGGCAGCCGCAGGAACAGCAGTCCGCACACGACGAAGCTCAACGCGTTCCCGGCGAACGTGAGTTGATAGGCCGCCTTGGTGTCCCACAGCAGGGCGAGACCGCCCAGCGCGGCTCCCGCCGACACCCCGGCGTTGGTGACCACCCGCACCTTGGCGCGGACGCGCACCAGACTCTCGCCGCTCAGCACCGCCGGGATCAGCGCCTGGCGCGCCGCGTGCGCACCGCGCTCGAAGAGCGCGTACAGGAAGGCGATCACGACGAACAGGGGGTACGAGTCGGTCGCGAGGTACGCGGCGGTGGCGAGGCCGGCCAGGATCAGGAGCGCCGCCGCGGTACCGCGCGGGCCCCTGCGGTCGGCGAGATGGCCGAAGGGGACTCCGGCGAAGAGGCCCGCGATCCCGGCGATGCTGAGCCCGAGACCCAGTTCGGCCGGTGAGAAACCCACGATCCGGATGAAGTAGAGGGCGGAACACGTCAGGAACACGCCGTTTCCGACGGAGTTGGCGAGTGTGCCGAGCACCAGGGTGCGTGCGGGCCCCTCCTCGACGAAGGAGGATTTCATGGTGTTTCTTTCTCTTCGTGGGACGCGGGGAAGCGGTCGCGGTAGAAATCGCGCATCGCGGAGGTGATCTCGTCCGTATTGCGGTGGCAATCGGCGTGCGAGCCCCGGATGAATTCCAGTCGCAGGGCCGCGCCGTCGCGCCGGGACAGACGCTCCCGCTCGTCGGCCAGGATGTTCCGGCTCTCCTCGGCCGCCAGCACCAGGACGGGAATGCCCAGCCGCTCCAGCAGATCCGGCAGGTGTCCGAAGTCGTAGGTCCAGCGCAGCAGACTTCCCTCGGCCCACTCGTCCGCCACGTGCAGGGCGGGGTGCGCGTCGAAGGACTGGTCGATCACGACCAGGCTGCGGACCCGGGACGCACCCCAGGTGACCGCCGAGACGGCCGCCACCAGGCCGCCGTACGAGTAGCCCACCAGGTGCAGTTCGCCGGGGAGGGCGTCGGCGAAGCGGTGCACGTCGGCGGCGAAGTCCAGTACCGAGTAACCCCAGTCGGGCCGGTGGCTGTCGCCGTGGGCGCGCAGGGAGGGGTGGACGGCCACCGAACCCGGCGGGCAGAGCGCGTCGCCGACCGGCCGCAACTGCCCCTTGTCACCGCCGAATCCGTGCAGCAGCAGCATGCTCCCCGGCGCTCCGCCGGCTCCGGGCAGCCCGGGGACGGCGTCGTAGTCCAGCAGCTCTATACCGCTGCCGTGTCCTGCCAGAAGCGGTCTGGGAAGAATGCGTGCTTCCTGTTTGAAGGCCCTCATCGCACCAACCCCCTCGAATGTCCGGCCGACCCGGCCCCGATAAGATTCACGATCGATGGCCCGTGAAGTCAACGCCGGTCGCCGTCCCCGGATCTGGGTACGTGACACCAGGTATGAGGGACCCGTATATCTGCTGTGGGCTGCCGGGAATTCGGCCGCCCAGGGTTTTCCCACCGGCAGATCTGGAGTGCCTTCCATGGGAGTCGGACTCATACACCAGGCCGTCGCGCACCAGGCCCGGACGGCGCCGGAGGCCCTGGCGGTGGTGGACGGCGACATCCGCCTCGACTACGCGACGCTCGACGCGGTCGCGGACGACTGGGCGGGGCACCTGGCAGCGGCCGGCGCCGGGCCGGGCACGCTGGTCCCGGTGCAACTGCCGCGATCCGCCCGGTTGTACGTCGCGTTGCTCGCGGTGCTCAAGTGCGGCGCCGGCTACGCGGCCCTGGACCCCAGATGGCCGCGCGAGCGGGTCGACGACGTACTGCGGCAGCTGGACGCTCCCGTCCTGGTGACGGACCTGGCGGAGACGTCCGCACGGCAGCCGGTGTGGCGGCCCCCGGCCGAACTGTCGGCTCCCGGCGGTGCGGACGACGGCTTCCGCGCGTACGAAGGACCGGAGGACACGGCCGCGGCGGTCTTCTTCACCTCCGGCACCAGCGGCACCCCCAAGGGCGTGGTGTCACCGCACGCGGCCACCACACGCCTCTTCGCACCGGACGGGCCGCTCGCCTTCGGCCCCGGCACCGTCATGCTGCAGGCCGCCCCGGCGTCCTGGGACGCCTTCTCCCTCGAACTGTGGGGCATGCTCACGACCGGCGGCACCTGCGTCACGGCCAGGGACGACTACCTCCTGCCCGACACACTGCGGCACGCGATCGACACCCGCGGGGTCGACACCGGCTGGCTGACGGCCTCCCTCTTCAACCTCTTCACCGAGATCGACCCCGACTGCTTCCAGGGCCTGCGACGCCTCTACATCGGCGGCGAGAAGCTGTCGACCGCCCACGTCGGCGCCTTCCTCGACCGGCACCCGGGCATCCAGCTGCTCAACGGCTATGGCCCGGTGGAGAGTTGTGTGTTCGTCACCGTCCACCCCATCGCCGCACCCGACTGCGCCGCGGCGTACGGCGTCCCCATCGGCCGCGAGGTTCCCGGAACCGCGGTGCACGTACTGGACGACGCCGGCGCGGTCTGCGCACCGGGTGCCGTGGGCGAACTGTGCGTCAGCGGGACCGGCCTGGCACTGGGATACCTCGGCGACCCGGCCCTGACCGGAGCCCGCTTCCAGGAAGCCCGGATCGCCGACGCGCACCTACGTGTCTACCGGACGGGCGACCGCGGTTTCCGCGACACCGACGGTGTCCTCCACTTCACCGGCCGCACCGACCGGCAGGTCAAGATCCGCGGCTACCGCATCGAGCCCGAGGAGATCGAGGCGCACGCGGCCGGCCTGCCGGGGATCACGCACTGCGTGGCCGTCCCCGTACCAGGACGACTGGGCACCTACGAACGGCTCGCGCTCTTCTACACCTCCGCCATCTCCGCCATCTCCACCACCTCCGCCACCGAGGACTCCGACCGCACCGACGGCACGGACGACTCCGTGCTGCTGCGCCGTTCACTCGGCCTGCTGCTGCCCGCCCACGCGGTGCCGGACGTCGTACGGCGGGTGGAGAGGCTGCCGGTCACCGCCAACGGCAAGGTCGACCGCTCCGAACTGCTGGCCCTGCTCCCGGGCTGACCGTTCCCCCTCGCCTGCCCTGAATGAGAACCCGACCCCCAGAGAGGCTCTGTTCCATGCCCGTCATCACCCTCATGTCGCCCGACCCGAGCCCGGGCGGCACGGGCCTGGCCCAGGTCGCCAAAGCGGTCACCGGGCTGCTGCGCATTCCGGTGGAGCACTGCTGGGTGACCTGGCAGCAGCTGGACGCCGACGCGTCGCACCGCCCGGAATGGCAGCGCGCCGCCGCGGGCTCGCGCGCCCCCATCGGCTTCGTCACCTGCAAGGAGACGTACCCGCAGGAGACCGTGGAGCGGCTGTTGCGGCTGCTGCGCGACGAGTTGAGCACACTGCTCGGTGTGCCCGGCGACGAGATCTATCTCGCCGTGCACCGTGCCGTACCGGGCGAGTTGCTGATCCGGGGAGACGTCTGGGCGGGAGACGAGCAGCGCCCCGCCGGGGTGGTGTCGGTTCCGGTGGGTCGGGTGGTCGGTGGCCGGGAGGAGGTGCGGGACGACGACTGGGGCGGGGTGAAGGCGGTCATCCGCCTGGATGCGACCTTGTTCGGTCCGGACGCGCTGGC
>NZ_JAEQAZ010000231.1 GCF_016654115.1 Streptomyces sp. MBT53 | reverse complement strand
AGCCCTGCGCGTCGGTGGTCGCGGACGCCGCGAGCAGCCGCAACTCGGGCCGCAGCGCCTCCCGTACGTCGACCAGGAAGGCCGCGACGGTGTCCGCGTCCAGATGCCGTTCGTGGCACTCGTCCAGGACCACGGTGTCGACGCCCGTCAACTCCTGGTCCCGCTGCAGGCGTTGGAGCAGCACCCCGGTCGTGACGACCTCCACGCGCGCGTGCCGCCCTACGACCCGCTCACCGCGCACGGTGTAGCCGACACTCTCGCCGACCTTCTCGCCCAGCAGCCACGCCATCCGCCGGGCCGCCGCCCGCGCCGCGATCCGCCGCGGCTCGGCGACGACCACCCGCCGCGCGGGCCCCTCGTTCCCCTTGCCGAGCAGCCCGGCCAGCGCGAGCGGCACCAGCGTCGTCTTGCCGGTGCCGGGCGGCGCCACGAGCACCGCGGCACCGCCCGCCTCCAGGGCTGCGTCGAGGCCGGGCAGGGCACTGCGGACGGGCAGCGCGTCGAGGGCGTCGTAGCGGATCACGCCCCCAGTGTCGTACGGCTTGCGAAACGGCCTCTACGCGCGCGTGCCCGTGTTCCCTCAGTCCCGGCCGCGGTCGCGTTCGCAGACGTAGATCGCCGTTCCGGGGATGAGGTTGCCGCGCAGGGGCGACCAGCCGCCCCACTCGGCGGTGTTCCAGGACGGCCACTCCGGCTCGACCAGGTCCACCAGGCGCAGGCCCGACGCGACGATGTCGCGGATGCGGTCGCCGAGGGTGCGGTGGTGCTCGACGTAGACCGCGCGGCCGTCGTCGTCCTGCTCGACGTACGGAGTGCGGTCGAAGTAGGAGGCCGAGACCGTGAGTCCCTCGGGGCCCGGCTCGTCGGGGAACGCCCAGCGGATCGGATGCGTGGCCGAGAAGACGAACCGGCCGCCGGGCCGCAGCACCCGGTGCACCTCGCGCAGCACCAGGGCCGGGTCGGCGACGAACGGCAGCGCGCCGTAGGCCGAGCACGCCAGGTCGAAGGATTCGTCCGCGAAGGGCAGCGCACCCGCGTCGGCGCACACCAGAGGGAACGATCCGCCAATGCGCAGCGCGTGCTGGAGCTGGCGGTGCGAGAGGTCCAGGGCCACCGGACGGGCGCCCTGGGCGGCCAGCCAGCGCGAGCACTGGGCCGCGCCGGCGCCGATCTCCAGGACGTCCTTGCCCTTCAGCTCCTCGGGCGGGCCGAGCAGTTCGGCCTCCACCTCGTCGAGGCCCTCGGGGCCCCACACGAACCGGTCGTCGCCGAGGAACGTGCCGTGCTCGACCTGGTAGTCGTCCGCGTTCCGGTCCCACCAGCCGCGGTTGGCGCGCGAACTCTCGGTGACGTCGGCGTCACGTCGGGTGGCTTCCGGTTCGAACGTATCGGGCTCTTGGATGATCGGCTCCCTCGTCGTACTCTTCCGTCACCTCTACGGTGCGGCTGCCCCGGTGGCGTCACTGAAGGGGTGTGTCAGGCCTGCGTGGCCTCGCGGGACACGTTTTGTGCCGGGTATGCGGCGATCCGCCCCGGGTGTGCGCCTTCGCGCATTGACCCTGCCTGGCTGCCCCCGTATGCTACAAGTTGCGCTGCGGGCCTGCGCACCTCAGACGTAGCAGGTTGCGCTCGCATCTGTATGTATGTCCCCTCGGTTTTCGAGGCGCCAACCGGACACCCTGGTGTTCTGGACTGGCGCTTCCTTGGCTGTCCGGCCTTCTGCAGAGCGAAGCGAAAAAGGCTCTCGGCGTGAGCAGTACCTACGACTTCAATGTCCGTACCGGAGCCCTTTCCCACATGACGAGCAGCACCGAGACCACCGCCACCACCCCGCAGGTAGCGGTCAACGACATCGGTAACGAGGAAGCCTTCCTCGCCGCGATCGACGAGACGATCAAGTACTTCAACGACGGCGACATCGTCGACGGCGTCATCGTGAAGGTCGACCGGGACGAGGTCCTGCTCGACATCGGTTACAAGACCGAAGGTGTCATCCCGAGCCGCGAGCTCTCGATCAAGCACGACGTCGACCCGAACGAGGTCGTCAAGGTCGGCGACGAGATCGAAGCCCTTGTTCTCCAGAAGGAGGACAAGGAAGGCCGCCTGATCCTCTCGAAGAAGCGCGCCCAGTACGAGCGCGCCTGGGGCACCATCGAGAAGATCAAGGAAGAGGACGGCATCGTCACCGGTACCGTCATCGAGGTCGTCAAGGGTGGTCTCATCCTCGACATCGGCCTCCGTGGCTTCCTGCCGGCTTCTCTCGTCGAGATGCGCCGTGTCCGCGACCTCCAGCCCTACGTGGGCAAGGAGCTCGAGGCCAAGATCATCGAGCTGGACAAGAACCGCAACAACGTGGTCCTGTCCCGCCGCGCCTGGCTGGAGCAGACCCAGTCCGAGGTCCGCCAGACCTTCCTCACGACCCTCCAGAAGGGTCAGGTCCGCTCCGGCGTGGTCTCCTCGATCGTCAACTTCGGTGCCTTCGTGGACCTGGGTGGCGTCGACGGTCTGGTCCACGTCTCCGAGCTGTCCTGGAAGCACATCGACCACCCCTCCGAGGTTGTCGAGGTCGGCCAGGAAGTCACCGTCGAGGTTCTCGACGTCGACATGGACCGCGAGCGTGTCTCCCTGTCGCTGAAGGCGACCCAGGAAGACCCGTGGCAGCAGTTCGCCCGCACCCACCAGATCGGCCAGGTCGTGCCCGGCAAGGTCACGAAGCTGGTTCCGTTCGGTGCGTTCGTCCGCGTGGACGAGGGCATCGAGGGCCTGGTGCACATCTCCGAGCTGGCCGAGCGCCACGTGGAGATCCCGGAGCAGGTCGTCCAGGTCAACGACGAGATCTTCGTCAAGGTCATCGACATCGACCTCGAGCGTCGCCGGATCTCGCTGTCCCTGAAGCAGGCCAACGAGTCCTTCGGTGCCGACCCGGCCTCGGTCGAGTTCGACCCGACGCTCTACGGCATGGCCGCGTCGTACGACGACCAGGGCAACTACATCTACCCCGAGGGCTTCGACCCCGAGACCAACGACTGGCTCGAGGGCTACGAGACCCAGCGGGAGGCGTGGGAGCACCAGTACGCCGAGGCGCAGCAGCGCTTCGAGCAGCACCAGGCGCAGGTCATCAAGTCCCGCGAGGCCGACGCCCAGGCGGCGGCCGAGGGTGTCGACACCCCGGGTGCGGCTCCGGCCGCGGCCGGTGGCGGCGGCGGTTCGTACTCCTCCGAGGGTGCGGACACCTCTGGTGCCCTGGCTTCGGACGAGGCGCTCGCTGCCCTGCGTGAGAAGCTGGCCGGCGGCCAGAGCTGATCACCTGAGCAGTAGCTCTTGAACTGAGGGGCCGTACCTTTCGAGGTGCGGTCCCTCAGTCGTTTCCCCGGCCTTGCAGAAACTTGTGGGATACATCAGTAACTGCCGTGCCGTAACCGGCCGTTGGCACGCTTCCCCGGTCATTCATGATCGGAGAGGGGAGCCGGACCATGGCAAGCGACCAGAGCCGACGTGCTTTTCTGCGGAACGTGGGCCTCACCGGTGGCGCGGGCACCATGTTCGCCACCATGGGGGCCCTCGGGCTCGCCCCCACCGCCCAGGCAGCCCAGCGGGAGCAGCCCTTCCGCGCCCTGAACGCAAGCGACTTCACGCTCACCGGACGCGGCGCGGCCAAGGTCGTCATCGTCGGCGGTGGCATCGCCGGACTGGCCACGGCCTACGAACTGGGCAAGGCCGGCTACGACTGTACGATCCTGGAGGCCAGGGACCGTACCGGCGGCCGCAACTTCACCGTCCGCGGCGGCGACACGACGACCGACCTCTACGGCAACCGGCAGACCGCCCGTTTCGCCGACGGGCACTACATGAACTGCGGTCCCGCGCGGATCCCGCAGTGGATGATCACTCTTGACTACTGCCGTGAACTCGGCGTCCCCATCCAGGTGTTCACCAACGTCAACGCGGACGCGTACCTCTACAACGAGTCCGCCGGGATGACCAAGCCCGAGCGCTATCGCACCGCCAAGGCCGATGTCTACGGCTATGTCTCGGAGTTGCTCGCCAAGGCCACCGACAAGGGCGCCCTGGACAAGGAGTTGACCGCGACCGACCAGGAGCGGCTCGTCGAGTTCCTGAAGGACTGGGGCGAGCTGGGCGACACGCTGAAGTACACGGGCGGTGAGCGGCGCGGGTACACGACCGTACCGGCCGCCGCGGGCACCCCGGGCGTGCTGCTGGGTGACGTACCCACCGCCTCAGAGGTGCTCGCCAGCGGTGTCGGCCGCTACTTCTCCTTCGAATTCGGCTTCGACCAGGCCATGTTGATGTTCCAGCCGGTCGGCGGCATGGACCAGATCCCGAAGGCGCTGACCCGGGCGATCGGCGCCCATCGCATCCGTACCGGAGCGGTCGTCTCGAAAATCACCGACAAGGGGAGTGGTGTTTCGGTCACCTACACCCAGGGAGGCCGCACCAGGGTCGTCGAGGCCGACTACTGCGTCGGCGCACTGCCGCCCAACATCCTCGCCAAGATCCCGCACAACCTCGGCAGCGGCGTCCAGACCGCCCTTGAGGCGATCACCCCGTCGTCCGCCGCCAAGATCGGCCTGGAGTACAAGTCCCGTTGGTGGGAGCTCGATCACCGGATCTACGGCGGCATCACCGAAACCGACCAGGACGTCACCCACATCTGGCACCCTTCGTACGGCTTCCATGGTGAGCGGGGCGTCCTCATCGGGTACTACAACTACGACGACGACGCGGACTCGTACGCGAAGCTCACCCCGAAGGGGCGCGAAGAGCGGGCGGTGGCCGTGGGCGTGAAGATCTACGGGGAGAAGTACCGCAGCGAACTGGCATCGTCCTTCTCCCACCACTGGCGTCAGACGCCCCACCTGGAGGCCGCGTGGCACGACACCCCCGGCGGCCCCGACGACGCCCGCTACAAGCCCCTCAACCAGCCCACGGGACGCGTCTACTTCGCCGGCGACTGGCTCAGCTACACCGACGCCTGGCAGCACGGCGCGTTCTCCTCCGCCCGCAAGGCCGTGACCGCGCTCCACGCGCGCGTGCTGTCCTCGTGACGTGGGCGCTCTCCTGGTGACGCGGGGGAGCGGCGCATGAAAAGCCAGTAAGAGGCGCCTGATCAGGGGCATGGGCGGGAATGCCCATGCCCTGGAGGGCGTTGTGCAGTACGAACACGAGGAGGAGCGGTCACAGTGCTTGATCCGCAGGGTTTGTACGCATGGGAGCCGAAGGGCCTGGCCGTCGTCGACATGGCGCTCGCACAGGAGTCGGCCGGTCTTGTCATGCTCTACCACTTCGACGGATACATCGACGCGGGCGAGACGGGCGACCAGATCGTCGAACGACTGCTCGACACGCTGCCGCACCAGGTCGTGGCCAGATTCGACCACGACCGGCTCGTGGACTACCGCGCCCGCCGTCCGCTGCTCACCTTCAAGCGCGACCGGTGGACCGACTACGAGGAGCCCACACTCGACGTACGACTGGTCCAGGACGCCACCGGAGCGCCCTTCCTGCTGCTCTCCGGCCCCGAGCCGGACGTGGAGTGGGAGCGCTTCGCCCTGGCCGTCCAGCAGATCGTGGAGCGCCTCGGCGTCCGCCTGTCGGTGAACTTCCACGGCATCCCCATGGGCGTCCCGCACACCCGCCCGGTGGGCCTGACCCCGCACGGCAACCGCACCGACCTCGTCCCGGGCCACCGCAGCCCCTTCGACGAGGCACAGGTCCCCGGCAGCGCCGAGGCGCTCGTCGAGTACCGCCTCATGGAGGCCGGCCACGACGTCCTGGGCGTCGCCGCGCACGTCCCGCACTACATCGCCCGCTCCCCGTACCCGGACGCGGCCCTGACCGTCCTGGAGGGCATCACGGCGGGCACCGGACTGGTCCTCCCGAGCATCGCGCACTCCCTGCGCACCGAGGCCCACCGCACCCAGACCGAGATCGACCGCCAGATCCAGGAGGGCGACGAGGAACTGGTGGCGCTCGTCCAGGGCCTTGAGCACCAGTACGACGCCGCCGCGGGCGCCGAGAGCCGCGGCAACATGCTCGCCGAGCCGGTCGAGATCCCGTCCGCGGACGAGATCGGCCAGGAGTTCGAGCGCTTCCTGGCGGAGCGCGAGGGCGACAACTAGCCGAAGCCGGCCGGCGGTTGACAGTTGACGGTTGCCGAGTGGCCTGTCAGTGACAGGCCGTAGGCTTCTGTCCATGCTGAAGGTCGGCCTCACCGGGGGCATCGGTGCCGGTAAGAGCGAAGTGTCACGGCTGCTCGTCGGGTACGGCGGCGTACTGATCGACGCCGACCGCATCGCGCGCGAGGTCGTCGCGCCCGGAACCCCCGGGCTCGCGGCCGTCGTCGAGGCCTTCGGCGAGGACGTGCTCGGCGCGGACGGCGGCCTCGACCGGCCGAAGCTGGGCAGCATCGTCTTCGCCGACCCCGAGAAGCTCGCCGTGCTCAACTCGATCGTCCACCCCCTGGTGGGCCGGCGCTCCCGAGAGCTCGAAACCGCGGCCGCCGACGACGCCGTGGTGATCCACGACGTACCCCTCCTCGCCGAGAACGCCCTCGCCGCCCTGTACGACCTCGTGATCGTCGTCGACGCGAGTCCCGAGACACAGCTCGACCGGCTGGTGCGGCTGCGCGGCATGACCGAGGAGGACGCACGCGCGCGTATGGCCGCCCAGGCGACGCGCGAGAAGCGGCTCGCCATCGCGGACATCGTCATCGACAACGACGTACCCCTGGAGGCGCTGGAGCGGCGCGTACGGGACGTATGGGCGGAACTGGTGCGCAGGGCACACGCGCCCCAGCAGCCACCCCAGGAATAGCGGGGCTTCTCCCGGGCGTTGAAACGTCCGAGCGAGGGAAGGAATTCGCCGTGCCCGAGAACAGCGGAACGACCGGACGTACTCCGGAGACGCATGTCATCGACTTCCGCGCCGCAGAGCAGCTGCTCGCCGCGCGGGACCCGCGGGGCGCGGTGAAGCTGCTCGACAACGTCATCGACGCGCACCCCGAGAACACCGCCGCCCGCCTGCTGCGCGCGCGTGCCTTCTTCGCCGCCGCGCAACTGCGCCCCGCCGAGCTGGAGTTCACCATCGTCCTGGAGCGAGAGCCGGACAACGCGTTCGCGCACTTCGCGCTCGCCCGGACCTACGAGCGGCAGGGACGCGCCGACCAGGCCAAACGCCACTTCCGGCTGGCCGCCGCACTCGATCCCCAGCCGCAGTACCTGAAGGCGGCCCGTTTCGACGGGTAGGCCCCGCGCGCGAGCCGGTCAGGGGTGGCGGTGCTCCGGCGGTCGGTACGGCGGGACGTCGGGGCCGGGCTGGTAGTGCGGGCCCTGGCGCATATGTCTGAGGATCATGGTCATGTCGACCGTGACGATCAGCCACAGCACCCCACAGGCCGCCGCCCAGCCGGGGCGTCCGGCGAGCGCGAACGCGGCCGTGCCGAAGATCGTCCAGACCAGCCCCCACACGCTCAGCCAGAACCGCGCCCGCAGCGGACTGCGCGCTGTCGTCGGCTCACTGCCCGTACGCATATCCGGATCACTACTCCTCCTTGAAACGTACTCTTCGGGTCGGACGTTCTCCACAGGTAGGAGACCCGACAGGGAGGGGAAGCGCACTGTGCTGCCGGACGCCGACGAACTGCGCGAGATCCTGCTCGACCTCGCCGTACCCCACGAGGACATCAACGAACTGGTCCGACTGCGCCGGGTGTTGGCCCGCGACCCCGATGCGGCAGGGCTCCTGGAGGAGTGCGTCGGGGAGCTGGTGAAGGACATCGGGGAGCACGGCCACTGGACCCGGCTCACCGAGCTGCTCCTCGCCCGGCTGCCCGAGGCCCCGCCGGAGATCGGCCCCTACTTCCCCGTGTACGTGTTCGTCGCCGCGCTGCCCGCCACGCGCGCGTACCACCGCGAACGCGGAATCCCCGCGGACATCTCCCGGCGCACCCTCGCCGACCTGGGACGCAACATCGCGGTGCACCACAAACGGTACGGCGGGGCAGGTCTGCCGTTCCCGCAGTGGCTCGTCCCGCACTTCCGCGGCGAGCTGTACCAACTGGGGCGACTGCAGTACGAACGCGCCCGGCTGGGGGAGCGCACCGCACAGGCGCTCACGGCGGCCGGACTGGACGTCGAGCCGGGGTCGCCCTGCCTGAACCTGCACATCCCCGACTTCCAAGGACCGCTCTCGCCGACCGCCTGCGACCACTCGCTGGAGCTGGCCCGCCCGTTCTTCGCCCGGCACTTCCCCGAGGAACGCCATGCCATCGCGGTCTGCCACTCCTGGCTGCTGGACCGGCAGTTGAAGCAACACCTGCCGGCCGACTCGAACATCGTCCACTTCCAGGAACGGTTCCGGGTGGCCTACGACGACACGGAGCCGACCGACGGCGATCCGGTCCAGTTCGTGTTCGGCAACCCCGCTCTGCCGGTGGCGACCCTGCCTCGGCGCACGTCCGTGGAGCGGGCCGTCGGGGACCATCTGCGGGCGGGCGGACACTGGTACCTCGGGCACGGGTGGTTCCCGCTCTGAGCCCGGGCCCGCCGTCCGGGTCCGGCGGATTCCGCCCCAACGGTTGCCTCTCCCAAGGGAATTGACTCGTACGAGTGAACCAGTGCGA
The DNA here is from genome assembly GCF_016654115.1 of Streptomyces sp. MBT53. Taxonomy (GTDB): domain Bacteria; phylum Actinomycetota; class Actinomycetes; order Streptomycetales; family Streptomycetaceae; genus Streptomyces. The sequence continues at coordinate 4,105 of NZ_JAEQAZ010000231.1, read as the reverse complement.
GTCGGGAACGGGTGTGCGGTCGCGGGCCGTTGGACGGGCATGCGACTCGAAATGCGTGAGGGATACGAGGGGACAGGACCCGGGGCGATCACCCCGGACGGCTGCGCGGTGGAGCTGTACTCACGGCTGTCCGTGGGAGCGGAGCCGGACATCATCACGGCGGCCGTGCCGGCGGGCGCGCGCATCCTGGAGCTGGGCAGCGGGGTGGGACGGGTGACCCACCCCCTCCTGGAGCGCGGGTTCACGGTCACGGCGGTCGACGAGTCCGCCGAGATGCTGGAGCGGGTCCGGGGCACCCGCACGATATGCAGTCCCATCGAGAATCTCGACCTCGGCGAGACCTTCGACGTCGTGATGCTGGCGTCGTTCCTGGTCCACGCCGGAGACGAGGAGGTGCGGCGCGGACTGCTGCGGACCTGCGTACGGCATGTCGCGGCGGGCGGCTGTGTGCTGATCCAGCGGGAGGGCGAGGACTACCACTCGAACGTGCCGCGCGAGCGCGTCGACCCCAGCGGGTTCACCGTGCGGATGGTGTCGGCGGAGCCGGTCGGCGACGGGGTCGACTCCGTCCGCGCGGAGTATGTGTTCCCGGACGCGGTCTGGACGCAGACGTTCCTGTCCCGGCCGTTGACGAAGGACCAGTTCGAGGAGGCGCTTGCGGAGGCGGGACTGAAGGTGGACAGCTATCTGACACCGGACCGGATATGGGTGCGGGCGGTGCCGATGGACTGACGACCTGAGGGCGGGCAGAAGGTGGGGTTGCCGCGACTGCCCCGACGGCTGTGACGACGGGCGTGCCCCGCGCCCGATCTCACCGTTGCGTGCCCCTGCGGGTGGTGCGGCGGGCGGTGCCGTGTGCTTGGCGGTGCGGGTCGGGAGCTTCGCCGGAGGTGCCGGCGGCGGGCAGATCGCGCAGGCGTTCCAGCTCGCGGCGGTCGCGCTTGGTCGGGCGACCGGTGCCGCGGTCGCGGACACCGGCCGGGGCCACGGTCTCGCGGGGCGGGGGCGGCGGGGAGTTGTCCACATAGCACTCGGCGGCGACGGGAGGGCCGACCCGCTTGCGGATGACGCGCTTCACGACGACGATCCGTTCCCGGCCCTCGTGGCGCAGGCGTACCTCGTCGCCGACGCGGACGGAGTGGGCGGGCTTCACCCGCTCGCCGTTGACGCGGACGTGGCCGCCCTTGCAGGCGGCGGCGCCCATGGAGCGGGTCTTGACCAGCCGGACGGACCAGATCCAGCTGTCGACGCGGACGCTCTCGCCGTTCGAGGGACCGGCGGCCACGGCGGCGGCCACGGCATCGCCCTGCGGTTCGGGCGCGGGGCGATGGTCGTCGGTCTCGTCGCTCACGTCGTCGCTCTCGTGCACGCCCTCGGAAGCCATGCGCCGATTTTAGTCCCCGGGGGACAGCGGGCAGTGGCAGTCGCCGACGCCGCCGGTCAGGGTGATCGGCCGATCCGCGGCTGCCCGGTGCTCAGGCCGATCTGCACCGGAGCCCGTGCGGTGATCGCCGGAGCCCGTACGGTGAGGGCATGAACCTGTCCGACCTCGATCGCAGGATCACCGGCTGCCGGGCCTGCCCCCGGCTGGTCGCCTGGCGTGAGGAGGTCGCCCGCACCAAACGCGCGGCCTTCGCCGACTGGACGTACTGGGGCCGCCCGGTACCCGGCTTCGGTCCCGCCGACGCGCCCCTGCTGATCATCGGCCTCGCCCCGGCCGCGCACGGTGCGAACCGGACCGGCCGCATGTTCACGGGTGATCGCTCCGGGGACGTCCTGTACGAGGCCCTGTACGACGTGGGGCTCGCCTCGCAGCCGACCGCCGTGAGTGCCGACGACGGCCTGGAGCTGTACGGCGTGCGCATCACCTCGCCGGTGCGCTGCGCACCGCCCGCCAACAAGCCCACCCCCGAGGAGCGTGACACCTGCCGCTCCTGGCTCGTCGACGAACTGACGCTGCTGCGGCCGACGTTGAAGGCCACGATCGTGCTCGGCGGCTTCGGCTGGCAGGCCGCGCTGCCCGCGTTCGCGGCGGCGGGGTGGGCCGTACCGAGGCCGCGACCGGCGTTCGGGCACGGGGTGCGGGTGCCGCTCGACGGTCTCGACCTCTTCGGCTGCTTCCACGTCAGCCAGCGCAACACCTTCACCGGGAAGCTCACCCCCGCGATGCTGCGGGACGTGCTGCGCACGGCGGCCGGGGCGGCGGGGCTGCCGACCGCGCCATGACCGCTGGAGGGGATTCTTAACCGGTGGCAGGGCGTTCGCGGCGGACGTTAGGGTCGCCGGATGGGCCTGTATCCGGAGATCGAACCGTACGACCACGGCATGCTCGACGTCGGAGACGGCAACCTCGTCCACTGGGAGACCTGCGGAAACCCGAACGGCAAGCCGGCGGTCGTGCTGCACGGCGGCCCGGGATCGGGCTGTTCCCCCTACCCCCGGCGCTACTTCGATCCCGCCGTCTACCGGATCGTGCTGCTCGACCAGCGCGGGTGCGGACGTTCCACCCCGCACGCGAGCCGCTACGACACCGACATGAGCGTGAACACGACGGCTCATCTGATCGCCGATCTGGAGCTGCTGCGGCGGCACTTGGGGATCGAACGGTGGCTGGTGTGGGGCGCGTCGTGGGGCTCGGTGCTCGGACTGCGGTACGCGCAGACGCATCCCGGGGCGGTGTCGGAGCTGGTGCTGACCTGTGTGGCCACCGGTTCCGATCCGGAAGTGACCTTGCTGACCAGGGGACTTGGAAAAATCTTCCCCGAGGCCTTCGAGCGGTTCATCGGTGAACTGCCCGTGGGGGAACGCGACGGGAACCTCGCCGCCGCCTACAACCGGCTCATCGAGTCCCCCGACCGGGCGGTGCGGGAGCGGGCGGCGCGGGCGTGGACCGACTGGGAGACGGCGATCATCCCCGCCCCGCCGCGCTCCGAAAAGCGGTACGAGGACCCGAAGTTCCGTATGTGCTTCGCCCGTACCGTCACGCACTACTTCGGCAACGACCACTTTCTCGGCGAGGGCAACGACGAGGGCGTCGTGCTCCGGGACGCGCACCTGCTCAAGGGCATCCCCGGCACCCTCGTCCAGGGCAGCCTCGACCTCGGCAACCTGGTGGGTTGCGCCTGGCGGCTGCACCATGCCTGGCCCGGCAGCGAGTTGGTGATCGTGGACGAGGCCGGGCACAACGCGAGCGCGCCCGGTGTGGCGGAGGCGCTGGTGGCGGCGACGGACAAGTACGCCCGTCGTTAGCCCGGTTGGTCAATCAGGCCAGTTCGTCACCGAAGAGATGGCGCACCGTGGAGCGGTAGTTCGCCTGGACGTGGCTGAGGGCGTGGGCGCGGGCGCGGTCCGGGTCGCCCGAGGCGATCGCCTCGTACAACTCCTCGTGTTCGGTGAGGAGTTGGGGCCACTCCTCGTTCTGCCTGGTGAGCCAGCGCAGTCGGCCGTCGACCGGTTCCATGACCGAGATCAGCAGGCTGTTGCCGGCCAGGGCCAGAATGCGGTCGTGGAAGCGGGTGTTGACGTCGGTGATCGCCTCGGCGTCGTCGGAACGGGTGGCCTCGGCCGCGCTGTCCAGCAACTCCCTTAGTTCGGCGAGTGCTTGAGGGGTGGCGCGGGTCGCGGCGAGCCCGGCCGCGTACACCTCCAGCGCCTCGCGCAGCTCGAACAGCTCCTTGACGTCGGTCGGGGTCAGCCGTCGTACGACCGTGCGGCGGGCCGACTCGAACAGGACGAAGCCCTCCGCGACCAGGGCCCGGATCGCCTCCCGGACCGGCACCCGCGAGACACCGAAGCGTTCGGCCAGCTCGCGTTCCACCAGCCGGTCTCCGGGGCGGAGACGACCGGCGATGATGTCCTGCCGCAGGGTCGCCAGGACGCGTTCGCGCACCGCCCCGAGGGGTTCGATCTTCGCTGTCATGGAGCTCATGGGGCCATCTTCGCCGACTCCGGGTCTGTTTTACGGAGCGTTAACAACGGTGACATCGGTCGGAACGGTTGACGGGAGGACTATGACGGCAGTTTGGTATACCAAACGACACCGGCAGCCGTCCTGTTCCCCCTTCTCCCACCCCACCCCCCACCCCTCCTCGCACCTCCGTCCCCT
>NZ_JAEQAZ010000230.1 GCF_016654115.1 Streptomyces sp. MBT53 | reverse complement strand
AGGCGGAGCTTCTGGACGTCGAGGCGGTGGGCCACGACGTCCAGAAGCTCCGCCTCGTCGTCCCGGCCGACCACCGCCTGGCCTCCCGCAAACGGATCCGCCTCGCGGAGGCGGCCGAGGAGACCTTCGTGACCCTGGAACCGGGCTACGGCCTCCGGAGCATCACCGACGCCGTCTGCGCGGAGGCCGGCTTCCGCCCGAAGATCGCCTTCGAGGGCGAGGAGGCGGAGACGCTACGGGGCCTGGTGGCGGCGGGTCTCGGAGTGGCTCTGCTCCCCCCACCGGCCGTACCCCGCCCGGGAGTTGCGGAACTGACGGTGACGGCCCCGAGGGCGGTACGGGAGATCGGCGTGGCCTGGCTGGACGGCCGCCCGGACACACCCCCGGTGGCCGCGTTCAAGAAGTTCCTGCTGTCGAGGAGGGGCAACCTGCTGCCCGAGTAGGTCAGTTGTCGTGCCGGACCCGGACGACGAGTTTGCCGGTGGCGCGGTTGTGCTCCATGTCGTCGTGGGCCTGGGGTACTTGCTCCAGCCCGTCGTACACGCGGTCGACAGGGAAGGCCAGTCGGCCGTCGGCGATCGCGTCCAGGATCTCCTGGAAGACCGCCGGGGGGAGATCGGAGGCATCGCCGAAGTACCCCGCGAGACGGACGCCCCTGGGCAAGTACTCGTTGGGGGAGAAGTCGCGGACGGTCCACTGGTTGGAGAGACTGCCGCCGAAGCAGCCCGTGCCGTGCACGCGTACCGCGCGCAGCGTGTCGGGGAGGGTCGGGGTGCCGACCAGATCGAGGGCGGCGTCGACACCGTCCGGGTACAACTCGCGTACGGCGGGGGCGACTTCGCCGGTGTCGAGGAGCGGATGGTCGACCCCGCGCTCCTTGAGGAAGGCGAGCCGGTCGGGGCGCCGGGTGGTGGACAGCACCGTGGCACCACGCCAGCGGGCGAGCGCGGCGGCGGCCAGCCCCACCGAGGAGGTACCCCCGCGGATCAGCACCGTCTGCCCGGGCCGCAGGTCCAGTCCGACGGTGAGCGAACCATAGGCGGTCTGCACCATCTCCGGCAGAGCACCCAGCACCTCCCAGGGCAACTCGGTCTCAACGGGGATCACTTGAGCCAGCGGCACCGACGTGTACTCGGCATAACCGCCGTCGTAGGTACGCCCCATGTCCCCCATCATCGCGACGACCTTCTGCCCACGCACCAGCCCACTGCCGCCCGGAGCCGAGTCGACGGTACCGGCCGCCTCGATCCCCGGCACCCGCGGAAAACTGACCCCCTCACTCACCCCCAGCCGCAACTTCAACTCCGACCGGTTGAGCCCGAACGCCTCGACCCGAATCCGCACCCACCCGTCCCGCTCAGGGGGGAGGGGGAGAGCGACCAGCCGCAGGTTGCCCACAGGCCCGGGGCCGGGGAGCCGTACGGCACGCATGGTGTTCGAGGAGGACGCCGTCATGGGCCTGCCTTCTTCCCGGGCGAGGAGGAGAGTGGGTCGGCGGGCGTCAACGTCCGGCCGCCGGGGCTTCATTCCCGACTCGGCCGGGGACCGGCCAGTTGACTGCCGCGCCCCGGAACATCGACGCGAGCGCGTGTCCGACTGGCCCTGGGGCCTGGTCAGTTGGCCGGGGTGCCACGCGAGGGCGGCGCGAGTGTCTGTCCCGGCTGGTCCCGGGTCACGGCCGGTCGGCTGTCGCGCCGCGTGCTCGTGCCCGGCTCACCTGCACAGGGAACGCCCCAAAGCTGGCGGCCACCGCATGCCCGACTCGCCCCGTGCGCGGGTTATTTGGCCGCCGCGGCGAGCCCGCATCGCCTACCCGCCTCCCGGGTTTTCGCCGGTCGGCCGCCGCGCGCGCCCCGCTCACTTCCGCAGGGACCGCCCGAAGCCCGCCGCCAGCGGCATCCGTAGTCCCAGCGGTGGCGGAGCCTGCAACGCGTCCTCCACCGGGCGGGCGAATGCTCGGCCGAACAGGGCGCCCAGGACGAAGTCCTCGGTCAGGGCGTGTACTTCCTGGCGGTGTTGGTGCAATGCGTGGCCGTCGGAGTGGACTTCGAAGCGGCACACGTCGCGGTTGGCCTTCTTCGCCCGGGTGGCCAGGCGGAAGGACAGTTCGGGATCGGTTCGTTCGTCGTTCGTGCCGTGGACGATCAGGACTCGGCGGCCCACCAACTGCTTCACCGGTTCGGGTGGTGCGGCCACGTCCTGTTCGGGGAGCCAAGGGGCCAGCGCCACCACGGAGTTGACGGCCTCGTGTCCGGCGGAGCGCAGCGCGGCCCGGCCGCCCATGTCGATGCCGGCGAGGCAGACGGGCACGTCTCCGTAGCGTCGTACGACCTCGTCCACCGCCCAGGTGGCGTCGTGCGCGAGATACGCCTCGCTGCCGTTCCAGCCGCGCACGCGGTAGTGGACGACATGCGCGGCCAGACCCTCCACCGCGCCGGCCCGGGACAGGCGGCGCCCGAGTGTTCGTACCGAGGCTGTTGCCAGGGGGGACGGCCTGCGGGCGGAGACCTCCTCGCCGCCGGGGAGCAGCAGGACCACGCCGCTCACCGAGGTCGGTTCTGGACCGAGCGCTCTCCCCAGCCGGGCCGTCCGAACCGGCGTCACTTGCTGTGCCATGACAGAACAGTGTCAGAAGTGAGCGTGTACGCCATCCTTCCGCGCGGTCACCGTTACGTATCGACGGATTCGTACAACGGGTGATCTACGCGCGTAGGAGTTAGAGTGCGGAAATGACGAGCCAGAGCACCCCGAACACCCCGACGCCGGACCAGATCCGCCGGGCGCCGAAGGTTCTGCTGCACGACCACCTCGACGGCGGCCTCCGCCCGGGGACGATCGTCGAACTCGCGCGGGACGCCGGGTACACCGGCCTCCCCGAGACCGACCCGGACAAACTCGGCGTGTGGTTCGCCGAGGCCGCCGACTCCGGTTCCCTGGAACGGTACTTGGAGACCTTCTCGCACACCGTCGCCGTGATGCAGACCCGGGACGCGCTGATCCGGGTCGCCCGCGAATGCGCGGAGGATCTCGCCGAGGACGGCGTCGTGTACGCCGAGGTGCGGTACGCGCCCGAGCAGCACCTCGACGGCGGGCTCAGCCTCGAAGAGGTCGTCGAGGCCGTCAACGAGGGCTTCCGCCAAGGGGAGTTGCTGGCGAGGGAGGGCGGGCGACGGATTCGCGTGGGGGCGCTCCTCACCGCCATGCGGCACGCCGCCCGCGCCCTGGAGATCGCCGAACTCGCCAACCGCTACCGCGACCTGGGCGTCGTCGGCTTCGACATCGCGGGCGCGGAGGCCGGGTTCCCGCCCACCCGCCACCTCGACGCCTTCGAGTACCTCAAGCGCGAGAACAACCACTTCACCATCCATGCCGGCGAGGCCTTCGGACTGCCGTCCATCTGGCAGGCGCTGCAGTGGTGCGGCGCCGACCGGCTCGGACACGGCGTGCGCATCATCGACGACATCCAGGTCCAGGACGACGGCACGGTCAAGCTCGGCCGCCTCGCCTCCTACGTCCGGGACAAGCGCATCCCGCTGGAGCTGTGCCCCAGCTCCAACCTCCAGACCGGTGCCGCCGACTCCTACGCCGAGCACCCCATCGGGCTGCTGCGCCGGCTGCACTTCCGGGCCACGGTCAACACCGACAACCGGCTGATGTCCCACACCAGCATGAGCAGCGAATTCGAGCACCTTGTCGAGGCGTTCGGTTATTCGCTCGACGACATGCAATGGTTCTCCGTCAATGCTATGAAGTCAGCATTCATTCCTTTCGATGAACGACTCGCGATGATCAATGACGTCATCAAGCCGGGATATGCCGAGCTGAAATCCGAATGGCTGTTCCGGCAGACCGCCTCCACCAGCGGTTCTGTGCCCGAAGAGAGCTGACAGGGGTCGAACGGGATACGCGGGGTGCGGGCGGGCGTTCACAATCCGTCCGCATTTCGATGTTTGCGGCGGATGCCTTCGCGTGTTTACGGTCTTGGACCGCTCACATCCCCGTCATCCCATTCAAGGACGCATTCACCATGAAGCAGTCTGCTGCCAAGACCCTCGGTGTCGCCGCCCTCGGTGCCGCCTTCGCCGCCGTAGGCGCGGGTGCCGCGAGCGCGGCTCCGGCGGTCCCGGACACCACCCAGGTGCTGGGCGCCGTGACCCACACGCTGCCCGCGGAGAACGTCACCAAGGCGCTCCCGGGTGCCGGCGAGGCGCTGAGCCAGGCGCAGCCCGCGCTCGCCGGTGGTCTGTCCGCCGTGCAGCCGGCCGCCGAGAAGGTCCTCTCCGACGGCCCCACCGCGCCCGTCGCCGGACTGCTGGGCGGCCTCCCGCTGTCCCAGACGGGCCTGCCCACGCACGGCCTGCCGCTGAATGGTGTTCCGCTGGGCTGAGGCCACTGGGCCGACGCCTGTTGGGTTGAGGCTCGCTGGGCCGACGCCTGCTTGGCCGGGGCCCGCTGGGCCGGGGCCCGTTGGGCCGAGCCCACCCCCGAACGCGCCGATGGGGCGCCCCCTGGACGAGGGGTGCGCCCCATCGGCGTACGCGCGCCGGGCCGGCGTGGGTCGTTCACCAGGCCTCGGTGCCCACCTTGTCCTCGGACGGGAACAGGATCCACAGCGCGATGTAGAGCAGGAACTGCGGCCCGGGCAGCAGACACGAGAGCAGGAAGATCACCCGCATCGTGGTCGCGGAGGTACCGAAGCGCCGCGCCAGCGCTGCGCACACTCCGCCGATCATGCGGCCTTGGGTGGGGCGGGCAATGGCGGTCATCTTGCGCACTCCTTCTTTTGGGTCGTTCGCGTTCGGGGGCGCCTCAGCCGGTGTCGAGAGCGCGAACGTGCTCGACGCTGCGCGCGCCTCCGCGCGTTCGCACTCTCGATACCGGCGCGCCCCCTACGGCTCTCTCCCGGCCGACGCGTGGGGACACTGGCCCTTGGTGGGCCCTGGGCGTTCGTTGAGGTGGGCGGGCTGCCCATCTGTCTTCAACGGTACGGAGCCGGAGGCGGGCGGGCGTCGCTCTACGGTGCGATGCCGACCCTGGGAATCGTCGGGGTCCGTCCCTGAGTCGCTTCCTCCTGGAGGAGGGGCGCGGGGAGGGGGCTCTCGCCCCTGCGGCGGAGCCAGGCGCGGGCGGCGGGGACGATCGCGACGTGCGCGAGGGCCACGCCCACCGTGTTCATGAGCAGCGAGTCGACGTCCACGACCTGGCCCGGCACGCCGGTCTGCAGCAGTTCGATGCCCAGGGAGATCAGCGCGCCCGCGGCGACCGTACGGATCAGGGACGCGAGCGGCGAGACATGCAGCCGGCCGCTCACCATCGGGAGCAGGACGCCCAGCGGGGCCAGCAGTGCGAGGCCCTCACCGATCCGCTTCGACGCCTCCGGCCAGCCCAGCGCCAGATCGGCCCTGATACTGGCCAGCGGGTGCAGGTTCGGCGGCATCACCCAGGGGACGTCCCGCGGGCGCAGCGTGACCCAGGCGACGAGCACGAGATGTGCGACGAGGAGGACACCCCCTGTCACACGGACGCGAATCGCGGCACTGCCGCCGATGGAGCCTTGACGCTGCACGCCCCACTAGACGCCCCCTCCGGCACGATCGGTTCCGGGTAGGGCCCAAGCACCAAGCTGAGGCTTCCGCCACACCCGTGCTTCCGGGCTCGTTCACCTACGGGGCGCTTTCGGCCGGTGCGGTCATGACCCGTCCCCCTGCCTGTACCGATGACAGACGCACTCGCACAGCCGCTGAAGCAGCAGACCGCCGCCGTACGGGAGCGGGATGTCCTTGGTCTGACGGCACTTGGCGTGAAGGTCGCCGTAGCCGCGTTGGCGGCCGACGATGCATTCCGGGGACAGCTCGACGTCGGCCGATGCCGTCGGCGCGCTCACAGTTCGCCCCGGCTCCGCGCGTTGGCCATGGCCACGCCTGCCGACAGCCGCTCGGTGTCCGTGGGAGGTCGCAGCGGGCCGGACGCGTCCCACTCGCGTCCGCCGCCGGTCGGCCGGAGCTGCCAGTACGGGCCCTCGTGCCCCATTACTCGGCCGACCCGACCGGTCCCCTCGTCGAACGCGAGATCGCCGGCCTCCGGTGTGAACCCGCTCATGAGCATCCCCGCCGGAGGACGTCGGCGAGGCGCAGCGCGACATCCGCGCGCACCCGCCCCAGGTCGATCAGGTTCAGGTCGGGGGAGGCCGCGTCGGCTCCCAGGGACGGCAGGACGATCCCCGCCGACGTCAGCGCTCCGCGCAGCACTTCGACCGCTTCGACAGCTTCGGCCGTGTCCGACTTGTGTGCAGTGGTCATGAACTCAGCGTCACGGGCGGGCAGTTGAGTCAGCCAGCAGGTATTCGCCGTTATTCTCGGGTAAGTGCCACTTATGCCCGAGGATTCTCACGGAACGTCAGGGAGGCCATAGCCGCGCCGGGCGGACCGGCGACAAGATCGGATCACCGAGTACGACCCGATGAGGGAGGGGCCCATGGCGCGCAACATCCGCTTCAACGGAACCGGCAGCGGGGACACCGGCTGCCCGTCGATCCATGAGGACGTCGACACTGGTCAGGTGATTGTCCACGGGCCGCCGCTCACCAGTCCCGAGGACGTTGCACAGCTCCAGCACCTCGGCCCGGGCGAAGTCGCGGTTGTCGTCCCGCGCGAGCTGATCACCGACTGGGCGCCGAAGGCCCGGACTCGCCAGGCACGCGTGATCGACCTCGACGCCTTCAACCGGCTGTTCGAGAACTTCGAGCACACCGCCTGGCGGCTGGAGACCCGGCGCCGGTACGCGTCCGACGAGTCGACGGAGGCATACGCGCAGTTCCTCGCCGAGGGCCGCGTCGACTGGGACATGAGCACCTGGTACTGCCGGACCATCAGCGGCCAGACGGCGGCCGGGAAGTCGGTGGCCCGGGTGCGGGTGGTCGACATCCCGGCGACCACCGGGCAGCGCTATCTGCTGATCAACGCCGAGCGGAACACCGATCTCGGGGAGGACATCCGTACCCTGCTTCGTGAGGATGCCGACCGGCTGAAGCTCGGCAACGAAGACTTCTGGATCTTCGATTCGCGCTTGGTCGCCCGGCTCAACTTCACCGACGCCGACGAGTTGACGGACGTGGAGCTAATCACTGAACCTGCCGAGGTGATCAGGTACGCGATGCTCCGGGACGCGGCCTGGCATCACGCCGTCCCGTTCCAGCAGCTCGCATCGCCCACCAGCTAGAAGGGCGATCCGGGTACCGGTGACGACGGACTATCAGCAGGCGCGCGAGGCGCTCGGAGTGCGCCTGCGGGAGCTGCGCATGTCCGCGCCCGACGGCCGTCTCACCGGTACCCGCCTCGCACGGCTTCTCGGTTGGCCACAGCCCAAGATCTCGAAGCTGGAGAACGGCAGACAGACCGCCACTCCGGAAGATCTGCGGGCGTGGGCCGACGCGACCGGCCAGCCCGACGCGTACGGCGAACTCCTGGCCCGGCTCAGGGGGTTCGAGTCCCACATCCGCTCATGGCGGCGCCAGCTCTCCGGCGGCCATCAGCCCGTACAGCAGACGATCGCCGCCGAATACGAGCGCTCGGCCATCGTTCACGGCTTCGAGTCGGCCACCGTCCCCGGGATCCTCCAGACGGCCGACTACGCTCGGCACGTCTTCGACCGGTACACAGAGCTTCGGCGTTCGCCCCAGGACACCGAGGCGGCCGTGCGCGCCCGGCTGAAGCGGCAAGAGTTTCTCTACGACGCTCACCGGCGGTTCGAGATCCTGATCGGTGAGACCGCCCTTCGGTCGTTGATCTGCCCACCCTCGGTGCTGGCCGCCCAGCTCGACCGCCTCTCCGGGCTGATCGGCATGGACACGGTCCGGCTGGGGATCGTCCCCTTCACGGCCCCCCTGAAGATCCCGCCGACCGGTGGTTTCTGGGTGCACGACGAGCGCCTCGTCATGGTCGAGGTCTGGCACGCCGAGCTGTGGATCGACGACGCCGACTCGATCGCGCTCTACCTGCGGACCTGGCGCACCCTGCGCGAATCCGCAGTCTTCGGCCCCGAAGCCCAGCACCTGATCGGCCACGCGCGCCGGGCCCTGAACGGCGTCTGACCGGCGTGCCCCGTCGGCTCACCCGCCCCGTCAGCCCCCCGTCACCTCACTCGAAGGCGGAGCCTTCGTCCCCGGTGCGGAGCGGACGTCGTCCGTGCATTCGTAGCGGCGCAGCGGGGCGTCGTCCGGGCCGCCGAGGATGACGGAGCCGTCGCCCTCGGCCGCGGCCGAGTCGGAGAACGTGCAGACGATCTGGGCGAGCGCGTACGACGTCAGGTCGGCCGGTGCGTTGCTCAGCCTCAGCGTGTCCTTGGGGTCCTTGGGGTGCGGCCCGCTCACGGACATGCCGCCGCGTACGTCGGTCGTGTACCCGGCGTCCCGTTCGCCCGGCGACGGCGACTCGGCGAGCTGGTCCAGCAGCCCCTGGGCCACGATCACGCGCCGCCGTACGTCCGCCGTGCCGTCCGGCACCTGTACGGCCCGGTCGACGGCCACCAGGGACGACCCGCACAGCAGGAACACCTGGACCGGTACCCCTCGCGCGGCCTGGGCCGTCACGTCCGGCTCCGTGAGTGTGCACGGCACCCGTGAGGGCGCGGCGCCGAAGTCGGTGGGCACCTCCGTGGCGCGGATCCCGCAGCCGGTGAGCAGCAGGCCGAGGAGCGGAAGGGCCAGGGGGACGGCGTAGCGGCGTCCTGCGGTCATCACGCGTTCTCCTCGGGGCCTGTGCCCTCGGCCTTCTCGCCGTTCTCGGCGTCGGGTTCCTCCGTGAGCGCGGAGGCGTCCCTCGGCAGGCGGAGGGTGAACACCGCGCCGCCGTCGGGGGAGTTGGCGGCGGTGATGTCGCCGCCGTGGATGTGGGCGTTCTCCAGGGCGATGGAGAGGCCGAGGCCGCTGCCCTCGGAGCGGGGGCGGGAGGCGCTCGCCTTGTAGAAGCGGTCGAAGACGTGCGGGAGGACGTCCTCGGGGATGCCGGGGCCGTGGTCGCGGACCGCGATGACGAGGTCGTCGTCCTCCAGGCGGACGGAGACCCGGACCGGTGAGCCGCCGTGCTTGAGGGCGTTGCCGATGAGGTTGGCGAGGATGACGTCGAGGCGGCGCGGGTCGAGCCGGGAGTGGATGCCGCGTTCGGCGTCGAGGTCGACGGCGTCGAGCCAGGCGCGGGCGTCGATGCAGGCGGTGATCTGGTCGGCGAGGTCGACGTCGTCGAGGACGAGCCGGGCGGTGCCCGCGTCGAAGCGGGTGACCTCCATCAGGTTCTCCACCAGATCCCCCAGCCGCTTCGTCTCGCTGACGACGAGGCGGACCGCGGGCTCGATCATCGGGTCCACGCTGCCGGTCTCGGCGTCGAGTTCCTCCTCCAGCACCTCCACCACGGCGGTGATGGCGGTGAGCGGAGTCCGCAGCTCGTGGGACATGTCGGCCACGAAACGGCGCGAGGCGTCGTCGCGGGCGGCCATGTCGGCGACCCGTTTCTCCAGCGCCTCGGCGGTCTGGTTGAACGTCCTTGAGAGTTCGGCGAGTTCGTCCGTACCGGAGACCCGCAGGCGGGTGTCGAGCTTGCCCTCGCCGAGTCTGCGCGCGGCGATGCCGAGCCGGTGCACGGGCTTGAGGACGGTCGTCGCGGCGGCCTGCGCCAGCAGCGCGGAACCGATCAGCGCCAGCCCGGTGGCGATACCGAGCGACCAGGCGAGGGAGTTGAGATCCTTCGCCTCGGGCTCAAGTGACTTGAGCATGTAGCCCGTTGGGCCACCGCCGATCATCCGCGTACCGGCCACCAGGAACGGCGTGCCGTGCTCGGTGACCCGCTGCCAGTACAGGTGGTACGGCTCCTTGTTGCCGTCGGTCACCGCCTGCTGCTTGTTCACCGCCGTGCGCAGCGACTTGGGCACGTCCTCCAGCGAAAACCCGTTCAGGCCGCCGGAGTTGCCGTAGACCGTCTTGGCGTCGGAGTCCTCGGCGACCAGCAGGACGCTGAAGCGCTGGCTGCTGTTGGCCATCTGGCCCGCCGTGCGCATGAGTTCGTCCTGCGTGGGGTGCACGGGCAGGGAGCCTGCGTGGTTCTGCATCTCCTGGCGGAAGTCGCGCAGCACCGCGTCCTGGGCGCGGGTGAGGACCGCCTCGCGGTTGAGCCAGTAGGCGATGCCGGACGCGGACACGGCGGCCGTCAGCGCGACCAGGCCGAAGACCACGACCAGCCTGAGGCGCAGGCTGGTGAACCGCAGCCGCCACAGAACTCCCTTACGACCCGGGCGCCAGCCGCGGATCCCCCCTGGTGCGTCGGTCACTGAGGCGAGTCCAGGCGGTAACCGACGCCGCGCACGGTACGGATGAGCGTCGGGGACGAGGGCACGTCCTCGACCTTGGCACGCAGCCGCTGGACACACGCGTCCACCAGCCGCGAGTCACCGAGGTAGTCGTGCTCCCACACCAGGCGCAGCAACTGCTGCCGGGACAGGGCCTGTCCGGGCCGCCGGCTCAGTTCGAGCAGCAACCGCAGCTCGGTGGGCGTGAGTTGGAGATCCTCGCCGTTCTTCGTGACCGTCATCGCGGCCCGGTCGATGACCAGCGAACCGAACGAGGCCGCGTCATTGGCCTCCCGCTCGCCACGCCGCAGCACGGCCCGGATGCGGGCGTCCAGCACCCGCCCCTGCACCGGTTTGACCACGTAGTCGTCGGCACCGGACTCCAGGCCGACGACGATGTCGATGTCGTCGCTGCGCGCGGTGAGCAGAATGATCGGCAGCTGGTCCGTGCGCCGGATACGTCGGCACACCTCGAAACCGTCGATGCCGGGCAGCATCACATCCAGCACGATCAGGTCCGGCCGCTGCTCGCGCAACAGCTTCAGACCGTCCTCGCCGCTGGCAGCGGTGGCTACCCGGTGTCCCTGGCGCGTCAGCGAGAGCTCCAGGGCCGTCCGGATGGCGTCGTCGTCCTCGATCAGCAACAGGGAAGGCACGGGGCTCATTCTGGCCCATGTGGGGGCGGTGTTTCGACACCTGCACGGGTACGCGCCCGTAGCGCTCCTTTCTGTGACCGGACTGTCCGTTTTCTGAGGACGGCCGCAGAGACCCACCCCTGTGACAGGTCTGTGACAGTCGGCGGACACGTCCATGAAGTGACCCCGGCAGGATTTTCGTCACAGGCAAGGAACCACGAGGAACCGAGCCGGAAGATCCGAACACCGGGCAAGTCCACTACGGGGGGCGCGAGATGAGCACGCTGCACAGCACCAGCAACAACGCAGTCATCACGCGTCTGCACGACGTGACCCGGGGTTCCGAGAAGTCCGGTGCCGTGAGCGGGCGGGGGTGCGTTCGCGGTGCCGGGCGTCAGCACACCGGTTACATGACGGTGGTTGACGCGCACACGGGGGAAGCGCACGGGGGAAGCGGGTACAGGGAGGACACGGGGGAGCGTCGTTCGCTGTCGGAGGCGGAGTTCACCGCCTACGTCCAGGAGCGCCGCGCCTCCCTGTACGCGACCGCCTACCACCTGACCGGCGACCGCTTCGAGGCCGAGGACCTGCTGCAGAGCGCGCTGTTCTCGACGTACAAGGCGTGGGACCGGATCAGTGACAAGGCCGCGGTCGGGGGCTACCTCCGCCGCACCATGACGAACCTGCACATCAGCGCGTGGCGCCGCCGCAAGCTGAACGAGTACCCGACCGAGGAACTGCCGGAGACGCCCGGCGACACGGACGCGATGCGCGGCACCGAACTGCGCGCGGTCCTGTGGCAGGCGCTGGCCCGGCTGCCCGAACTCCAGCGCACCATGCTGGTCCTCCGTTACTACGAGGGCCGCACGGACCCGGAGATCGCGGAGATCCTCGACATCAGTGTCGGCACGGTGAAGTCCAGCATCTGGCGGTCGCTCCGCCGCATGCGCGAGGACGAGGTCCTCAGCTTCGGCCGTGACGAGGAGGACGCCTTCGGGGAGCTCGTCGCCTGAGGGTCGGGGGGAAGTGGGGAACGGGGGAGCACAAAGGG
>NZ_JAEQAZ010000022.1 GCF_016654115.1 Streptomyces sp. MBT53 | reverse complement strand
GACATAGAGGCACCCCCCCGCCGCTGGCCGCCGAACGCGCCGCGGGGGGAAAGACGGATTTCGATGCGCTCCATGGCGCCCTGACCGGACGGCAGAAGCGGCTCCGGGCGGAGCGGACACAGACCGCGGGAGACCTCTCGTCCACGATGCGGCTGCGCCGCAACTGGGTCTTCGCCGCGATCGCGCTTGTCATCGCCGCCCTGAGCGTGCTGGTCTTCGAGGGGCTGCGCCGTGGCATTGCCACACCCCTGGGACAACTCGGGGCGGACGCCCGCGCCATCGCCGGCGGTGACTTCCGCCATCCCATCGCCCCCACCGGGCCGGCGAACCCGCGCCGGCTCAGCGGCGAGATCGACTTCATGCGCCGACGCCTGGTACGGGAGCTGGCGTTCACCGACGAGGCACGCGGGAGACTCCACGCCCAGGCGGCCGACCTGCAACGCTCCAATGCCGAACTGGAGCAGTTCGCCTACGTCGCCTCCCACGACCTAAAGGAGCCGCTGCGCAAGGTCTCCAGCTTCACCCAACTCCTCCACGCCGCTACGGGGGCCAACTCGACGCCAAGGCCGACCAGTACATCGACTACGCGGTCGACGGCGCGAACCGGATGCAGGTCCTCATCAGCGACCTCCTCGACTTCTCCCGCGTCGGCCGCGTCCACCACGAACTCCACCGCGTCGACCTCAGTGCGGTACTGCGGCAGACCTTGTCCTCTCTGAGCCTGAGCATCGAGGAGAGCGGGGCGTCCATCACCCAAGAGCCGCTGCCCTCGCTGGTCTCCGACCCCACCCAGATGGGCATGCTCTGGCAGAACCTGATCGGCAACGCCGTCAAATTCCGCCACCCCGGCCGACCACCAGCCACCCACATCTCCGCCGCTCAGGACGGCGACCTGTGGCAGTTCACGGTGACCGACAACGGCATCGGCAAAGGCCCCGAGTACGCCGACAAGGTGTTCGTGATCTTCCAGCGGCTGCACACCAAGGACGCCTACGACGGCAGCGGCATCGGCCTGGCCATGTGCAAGAAGATCGTCGAATTCCACGGCGGCACCATCTCCGTCGATCCCGACTCGACGGACGGCGCCCGGATCACCTTCACCCTCGCCGGCGAGCCTCCCAAGGTGACAGAACCGTCAACGATGCCTGAAGCGACGCGCGCCGGCACCTGGTTCCCGGAGGGCTGAAAGGCTGTGACGGGGGCACTCGAGTTCTGCGGCACTGGTGAGTGCTGCTCCCCGAAGGAAAGAGGAAATCGTGTATATCGGTCTAGGTACCGTCGTCGTCATTATTGTCATCGTCCTTGTCGTCATGATGCTGCGTCGCCGCTGACCTGTGAGCCGCGGCGAAGAAGTGGCGCTACGAACCGTCTTCGATCCTGTCGTGCTCACCTGGGGCGGCGCCCGACTCCACCGCATTCGCCTTCCCGCACGAGCAGTACGACCCCGAGCCGATCTCCGAGGGGACCGCGCAGGTGCTGCTGGGCGAGGACCGACGCTACCGGCACCGGCTCCCCGCCGACTCAACGGCGGCCACCGACAGCCTCTCGTGCAGAAGACTTACGACAGCAGCCCTGCCACGCCGGTCGGGTCCTGACCGTTTCGCCGTCGCCCCGAGTCCTGGGCACGTGATACCTGAGCTGAGGGGTGGAGGCAGGGCGTTCGAGGGTTTCGAGTCGGTGCCCGTCGATGTCGGTGAGGCTTCCGCCTTCGTCCGATTCGGGGGCGCCGGCCCGCCCGCGGTGCTGCTGCACGGTCATCCCAGTACATCGGCGACGTGGCACCGGGTCGCTCCGTTGCTCGTCCAGGCCGGGCACGCTGTGGTCTGTCCCGATCTGAGGGGTACGGGCGCTCCAGGGGGCCGCAGTCACGGCGGACCACGTGGGCTACTCCAAGCGGGCGGTGGCCGGGTACGTGGTGGCCGTGATGCGCCCCTCGGGCATGACCGGTTCGCGCTGGTGGGGCACGACCGTGGGGGCGCTATGGCGCTACGTCTCACGCTCGACCACCCGGAGACCGTCTCCCGGATCGCGCTCGTGGACTGTGTGCCGGCGACGGAGCATCTGTCGCGGATCACCGCCGAGTTCGCCACCCGGTGGTGGCGCTCGTTCTTCTTCGCACAGCCGGACATCCCCGAGCGGGTCATCACCGCCGATCCCGACAGCTGGTACCACGGTGACCCCATGGTGATGGGGCAGGAGAACTACGACGAGTGGCGGCGGGCCACGCGCAATTCCGATGTCGTGCGGGCGATGCTCGAGCCCTATCGCGCCGGATTTACCGTCGGCTGCGGGCACGAGGAGGCCGATCGGACCGCCGGTGCCCGTGTCGCCTGCCCGGCACTGATCCTCTGGTCCCTCCAAGACGACCTGGAAGAGCTGTACGGAGATCCCCGCGCGGTCTGGAGCCGGTGGGCCGACGACGTTCGTGGCCACGGCGTCGACTCCGCCTCGTGCTTCGGGCGGAAGATCACCGGCGCCACGTTCATCAGCCGCCGGTAGGCGATGTAGTGCCGAAGGGGTGCCACTTCGACCTCGCCCCACGCTGTGAGAGCGTCGTCCAGCTCCGCGTGCAGGTCCCGCAGGCAGTCAGGGACGAGGCTGGGCCCCGCCGATACGGGGACCACCGGGGCCGCCGAGACGCTGCTGGCAACTGCGTTCCGCTCCCTGTTCCGCCGAGACAAAGTAGCACTCGGCGAACCGGGCGAGGAGTCCACGAGCAGCAGGCTCAGCAGGTCCCCCTCGAAGACGCGGTAGCGCACCAAGTCGATCCGCTCGGGTAGCCGCTGCACGGCCACACGGTCGTGATGGGAGAGGCTGGCTGCCGATGCAGACCATCCGCGGGCGACGCCAGTCGATGGACTCGGCTGCCGCCGCGCCCAACACCTTCCGGACGAGCGCCTCGACCTCGTGGTGCGCCGACTCCAGCCACGACAGGTAAGAGACGGCCTGCGACAACACGCCTTCTCTGAACAACGATCGCGCCTCCGCTCGGGAGGCTGCTAAGGGGAGGGGTTGATCACCCCTCTCCTTGCCTGTCAGTGGACGCGGTGCTGTTTAAGCCAGTCGTCGTCGAGGATGATGAAGGCCCACTTCTCGTTCTCTGCCTCTTCGTGGCCCTCGTCGAGGATCGCGTTGAACTCCGCTACTTCGATGAGGTAGAGACGTACGTCCTCGTGCCGGATGGTGATCGTTGTTTCAACGAAGGAAGTGCTGCTATGCCCGGTCCAGTCCGACGGGAACTCCACGAGCATGATGTGCGTGGTGCGGGTGGGATCGAACGGTTTGTACCGCGGGCTCGCCAAGGGACACCATGAATACAACACCGCTGCGGAAGGTCGGGCGGTTCCCCGCGGAACCAGCACGAACGTCGATGATCACACTGGCGGCAATTTGACCGATACCATCTCTACTTCATGGTCGGCGGATCCCGAAGTCGCTCAGTTCGGCGCCGAAAACCTGGGCGACACGTACGTCGGGGAAGGTGTGATGCTGCGTGTCAGGGTGGAAGGCGTCGATCGGTCAAGGATCATTCAGATCCACGGAACGCGCCATGAAAGGTTCTTCGAGGACGAGCACCTCATCGCTCATCGCTCATGAAGTGATGGCCGACGACATAAGCTTCGACCTCGGGGACACCTGGTCACCCGTCAGGAGGCCAGGAGATGAGTGAAGTTTCCGCTAGTGAAGTGATCGCCGCATTCGATTCCGACTCCGAGGCCGACATCCAGGCCAAGAACGCATTGATTTCTGGAGCGTCCTTCGAGATCTGGCTCGAACCCCTTCCGGCGTCGAGGCTTCGAGGCATTCTTCGCGGGAGGGTGAGAAGCCTGCAGCGGCGCCGTAAGCCGACTGTCGGGGTTGATGAATGTCTTGCGAACCTCGCGGAGAAAGGCGATCAGGGACTTCTCGTGGCCTGCGTGGACGATCGCGAACGAGGCGGATACCTGTTCCCCCTCTACCTCGATCCGCAACCGCTCAAAGTGGTCGCATGCCTAGGGTTCGGCTCCACCTCCGAAGACGACTCCGACGCCGGACCCGAGTAGTACGGAATTCATGACGCACTTGAACTGGCTGCCTCGATGACAGTCGAACAGGTATTCCTTCTGTGTGGGCGCGTATCAGGTTGATTGCTTCAACCATGATCAACGCGGACGGCGGCAGGGCAGGCCGGAAAGAGAGCCGCAGTGGCTCCCCACGACGACATGGTCGGATCGTCGGCCGGTCCAGGTCCACCGCCCACTGTCCCTGCGCACGCCACGCGGTGTGACCGCGTTTCCGTGACAACTACGCCACTGCCTGGTCGGACCCGTGCCCGCCGGTGCGCGAACGGCGTCATGCCGTCGCGACCACCGGTCGTGCACGGGTGTCCGTCGGGTCTCAGGCACGCCAATGCACTTTGAACACCCACGCGTGCTGCCCCGCCCTGCGTGCGGCTTCGGGGACGTCGACCACCAGCGCGCCGTTACTGAGGCTCCATGTCAAGGGGCGGTCGTGGCCGAGCATCGTCACCTTGTCGCCGCTGCGGATCGGGATCGGAGCTTCGACGGTGAGCTTCGCGCCGGGCTCGGCCAGCGAGTGGATGTAGAAGGCCTCGTCGGGACGGACCGTGAACCTGAGGTCGTCGCCGAGCTGGGCCATCCTCGACCAGTACGTCGTGTCGTAGATCGCCTCGCCGTTGACGCGCAGCCAGCGGCCCGTCTCGCGGAGCCGGGTCTGCATGATCTCGGGGATCGTGCCGTCGGCCCGGGGGCCGATGTCGAGAAGGAAGTTGCCGTTCTTCGACACGATGTCGACGAGGTTGCGCACGACCTCTTCGGCCGTCATGTAACCGTCGTCGGGGGTCGCCCGGTTGTAGCCGTAGCTGAACGGGTCGAGGCCCCGGCTGGACTCCCACTTGGCGACGACGGTGTTCTCGTACGTCGTGTACTCGGGCGTGGTGAAGTCGTGGAAGGCGATTCCCGAACGGTCGTTGACGGTCACGTCGATCGGACGGCGGCGGTTCTTGGCGTGGTTGAAGTACTCCGCCAGCACGTCGAGGCTGTCGTTGGCGCCGCCGATGTCGCACCAGATGAGCTCGGGGTCGTAGCCGTGGATCAGTTCGAGCATCTGCGGTGCCTGATACTCCGTCACGAAGTCCTTGCCCGCGGTGTATCCGGTGTACGGCACCGGCTGAAGGGTGTACGGATTGCGTGGGGCGTGGCCCATCCACGGGTTGTCGGGGTTGAACCACTCCGGCATCGAGAAGTAGAGCCCGCGGTGGAGTTCGGGCGTGTGACGGCGTGAGGCGTCGAAGAGTTCCTTGACCAGGTCCCTCTTCGGGCCCATCTTCACGGCGTTGCGGTCGGAGACCTTCGTGTCCCACAGCGCGAAGCCCTCGTGGTGCTTCGAGGTGAGCACGTGGTACTGGGCGCCCGCGTCCCGGAACAGTTCCACCCAGGCCCGCGGGTCGAACTTTTCGGCGGTGAAGCGCGGGATGAAGTCGTCGTAGGCGAAGTCCTCGCCGTAGGTGTCCCGGTGGTAGGCGTACGTCGGGTTGTTCGGGTCCTGCATCTGGTCCCAGTACCACTCGGCGTACTGCTTGCCGACCGGCGCCCAGGCGGGCACCGAGTACACGCCCCAGTGGATGAAGATGCCGAACTTGGCACCCTGGAACCAGTACGGCGCCTGATGCCCGGCCAGGGACGTCCCGGTGGGACGGTAGTCGGCGACACCGAGGGTCAACTGCTCGTGGGACACCGCCACTTGGGATCCGCGCCCGGTCACGGTCACCGTGCCGTCCCGCACCGTGCCGGGCGCGGCACCGCTGCGGATGCCGACGCGGACGCGGGCACGCTCACCGGGGTCCAGGCGTCGGACGCGGGCGGACTCGACGGTACGGGCGCCCTCGGCGTCGACACGCACGGAGACTCCGTCGCCCGGGAGGATCGCGACCGTACCGGCGTTCACGACCGTCGCTTCCACGCTCTGCGCGCCGGACGACTCCAGCAGCGAGTTCGTGGAGTGGGCGTCGCGCAGGGCCAACGCCCTTCCCTGGGCGGCGGGTTGGAGGGAGAGGGCGAAGACGTGCAGGGAGGTCTTGCCCGCCTGGGCCGGGTTGGTGACCGGGAGGGTGAGGGCGACCGCCTCGCGCTGCGGGTCGAGCCAGACCTCCGAGGTGCCGATGCCCACGCTGTGCTGGTCCTTGGTGCCGTCCGGCTGGTAGCGGTACGGGGCGTCGAGCGAGCCGCCGGCCGCGTACCAGTCGGCGCCGCCGAGGCCTGCGGTCGTGGTGGAGCCGTCGGCGTAGTGGACGGTGGCGTTGCCGGAGGCGTTGCCGTAGCTGCCCGAGGTGAGGAAGACGGCCGACAGGTAGCGGCCCTGGGGCAGTTCGACGCGCTGGCCCATCGCGACGACGTTGTTCTTGGCGCCTGCGGCCGAGGAGGGGAAGAGGAAGGGGATGCCGTCGACCTCGACGCGGTCGGTGGGGAGTTCCTCGCCAGGGAAGGTGTAGCCCGAACCGTCGAAGTCGCCGCCGCGCGCGGAGGCGGTGTCGATGCCGTCGTTGTCGTAGAGGCTGTCGAGTGGGACGGGGACCGGCTCGGGGACGGGGACCCAGGGTCCGGACGCGGTGGTGGCGAGTTCGGCGGCGTGTGCGGCGGTGGCTGAGGTGAGGGGAAGGGCTGCTGCTGCGGCGACTCCGGCTACGGCGCCCAGGACCTGACGTCTCGGATACGTACTCATGAGCGGCTCCAATTCCTCGGATGTCTGATGATTGAATGGGGCAGCTGTACTGTCAATGGTGCGGACAGAGACGGGAGTTGGAGGGATTCATAGGATGACTCGTCTGCATGTGCTGCTCGGCCGGTTTCTGGTGGATCTCGGTCGCACCCCCGCGCGCCATGGCGGAAGGCCCTGCATCCGGGCGAGCTGGACCGGGCCGCTCCCCTCCAGATCTGACCGCCGAGGGAACGGTGGGGGTGCCGACTGTTGAGCAGCACTCCCAAGATCTGGAGGCGTCGCGGCGTGGGCTGCGGGCTGAACTCGAACGGGGCGAGGAGAAGATGGCGGAGCGTCTGACAGTTCGGTTCCAAGGCGCCCTGGAGGCTGCTGAGCAGACCACCGAGAGTCAGTTCGCGAAGCTCCGCACCACATCGAGGGCCCGCAGCAATCCGTGAGGGACAGCTACCGGGGGCCGGTCACCTGGGGCGTCGGCGTGAGGTTCGGCCCGGCGGCGAACTTCGTCTCCGGCCTGCCGTCCTCGTGGAGGCTGCCGGATCGGTCGTCACATCCACAGTCACAACTGGGCGACGGGAAGGGAACCGCTCCGTGTCCCTCGCCTCTGATTGGGAGCTGCCGTCCGTACGGACGGGTCGGGATGCGGACTGCCTCCGATGGGGTGACGCTGGCGGCATGGCTTCCGTGATGCCCGTGGTCGTGTACCCGCCCGACGAGGAAGGCGGCCGGCGCGTGCGCGTCGACGGAGAGATTCTCGGCCGCGCCTACGCGCTGCGGGACATCGCCGAGTTCCTGCGCAGGGCCGGGATCGAGGACGTCGACGAGTCGTACGTCGCCGAGTCCGGCCTGATCGAGTGGCGTGGGGGTGGCCCGGAGGAATGGGGCGACGACAACGCCAGACCGTCCTGACTGGCCAGAGGGGGGAGACCCTGCGGAGGTAGCCGTGGCGAAGCAAGGACGGCGGCGGAAGCGGGGCCTGGTGTGACGCGCCCGGCGGCGCGCAGTCGGGTCGTCCTGGCCGCATCGTCACGGCTGTGTCGGCCGCTCTCGTGGGACTCCTCGTTGCCTTGCCGTGCTCGGGGGGATCCTCGCGGCCTGCGGTGCCGACCGGACGAAGCCGCGAGCGCCCGTACGGTCCTCGCGTTCAGCACGATGCCTTCGCGTGCCGCGACTGTCGCACCACCCTCGGAACCCGTGCGGACGCAGACGCGCCCGGCGACACCGGCGCCGGCGCCCCCAGGTCGTACTTTCGACAGGGTGAACAGCCGTGCCGGTCCCGGCGTCCAGCAGCCTTCTTGCGGGAGCGCAGAAAACATCACGGGGGCTTGGACCTGGCGTGCGGCATGCCGCGCCTGCTGGACTGCGCGGGGCCGCACCATGTCTGCGCAGGACGCCAGTACACCGGCCCGCCCCGCGGCCCGCCTCGTCTCCTTGGTGGCCCGGGTGATCGGGCGCGTACGTGGCCTCCTCCTACGAGGCCGCCAACGAGCGTGCCGCCACAGTGGTCGGCAGCGGCCCGGGCTTCCTGGAGATGCTCATCGCGCTGTGCGTGCAGGTCACCGCTGAGGTGACACGAGACGGCAGGAAGGCCGGCACCCGAAGCCGAGGTGATCCGCGTCCAGCCGCTGGGCGCACCGGCGCTGACACACTCGTGGCGCCGACGACGTGTCGTCACCACCGACTCCGCCGACACCATTGGGGACGACGGGCGCACGCTGGCGGCCCATCCCGTCCGCTTCGCTGGCCGACCCGTGGTCACCATCGTGTGCGGCAGCAACGTCGACGTAGACGCCTGTCACCGCTGGGTCGGTACGGCTCCCCTCGGCAGGTCCCGAGGCTCAACCCAGGAGTTCTGGCTGGGAAGCGAAGGCGGCTTCTCATGCCGTGACCCGACATGACGACAGGTGCGGTGCCGCCCGACCGTGAGGGCCATGACGTCCGTGAGGGCCATGACGTCCGTGAGGTCTGTGCATGCCGTCGGACAACGCTCAGCCGCGCGGTGGCGTCCAGTGCCCCACCGACATGGCCACGGATTCGTTCGCGTCGAGGGACTGGAGGCGGTCGGCCACGTCGGTCAGCATCTCCGTGATGCCCGGCCAGCGGGGCGCCCCGCCGTGTCCGGTACGGTTGAAGGATACGACGCAGCCGTGGAGTTGCCCCGGCCGCAGGTCGGTGAACAGGCCGCCGCCTCCACCGTCGACGGCCACGGGCAGCCACTCCGGCAGCCATACGGGGACTGCTTCCGTGGCGTACAACGTGCCCGCGGGATCGGCACTGCGCGCACGGGTGTGGTGTTCCCAGGCTGCCGCGAGCGACGGGGGCACGATGTCCTGTGCCACCTGGAGGTGGATCGTCCGGCGTTCGTCGGCCTCGGCCGCGCCGCAGGGGTCGTAGAAGTCGGGGATCAAGTGGCCTGCCGGGGGCGGTGATTCGGGTGCCGGCGCGCGGTCGAGGCCGCCCGTCCGAACCCACCAGCACAGCAGGGCCGGGGGCAGTTCGGCGCCCGCGGAACGCTCCGCGACCCGGCGCAGCAACTCGCTTTCGGCGGGCGGGCGCAGGCGGGCGCGGTAGCCGGGGGCGTGGTCGGACAGCCAGCGGTCGATCCGGTCCCAGGCGTCAGCCGGTGCATGAGTCACGGTCACCGCCTCCTCTCACATCGCAATTGTGAATGCCAACCTCACAGGTAAGTCACAACATCTCCCCGCGCCTATCGGGGGTTTCAGCCAGTGTGTCCCTGTGCGTCGTCGCAGGTGCCTCTTGGATATCTGCTGAACCGTATGGTCACCGCGGTCACCCACCTTGCCTGTAATCGCGGGTGCCCTTTCCGGCCCAGCCGCAATGATGGCCGTGTTCGGTCAAAACGGGGGCCGCTCCATGCGTCACATCTGTACGCGAGTGCACAGCCCTGTCCTTACGGGGTGGCCCCTCTTATATCGAGGGGGAACACCCGCATGTCGTTGTCTCGCATCAGGAGGCGGTTGCGCTGGTTCGCAACCGGGCTGCTGATACCGCTGGCCATCGGTCTGTCCGGCCCTGCGGCACACGCACAGGACGCCAGGACCGCAGCCACCGCCGGCACGAAACTGATCGGCGAACCCGTCCTCCTGCCGTACAAGCTCGGCAAGGTCCGGCCGGGCGAGAAGGTGGGCAGGCCCGCACCCGCCGTGCAGCCCGACCGTACCTCCGCGCTGTCCGCGAAGACCGTCGCGAACGCGCTGCTCAACGCGGGCAAACAGGACCAGCACAGCTACGCCGACACTTCCAAGGTGCCCCTGACCAAGGACGCCACGGTACCGAGCTCCGAGGCGGCCGCGGCGGCGGCACCGCCGACCGGCTGGGGTGACGAGCCGCCCCCCGACAGCGCGGCGTGCCTGGACCGGGACGGTTCCGAGACGGCCGCGGGGGAGACGTACAACCGCTGGCTGTGGTGCAAGAAGGGCCGGCTCGGCATCGACTACTACACCGTCAACAGTGACGGCACCCGTGAGTTCCACGGCACGGCCAGCGTCGCGTACGACGCGGTGACCGTGGGCAACGGTAAGGAGCGCGCGGTACGCACCTACTTCCAGGCGCAGTACGGCTCCGTCTCGTACGACGGGTGGAACCCCCTCGACGGCTGGATCTGGGAAGTCGACAGCCTGTCGATGTACGTCCTGTCCGACTGCACCCAGGACGCGACATTCTGCCACGGCACCGGTAGTGGCATCGAGCACACCTGGGACGAGTGGGACTACCACGACGAGTGGCTGCACTGGGACATCTACTCCGACGAGACCGCCTCCACCGCCGCCGACAAAGTCCTGTACCACCAGTGGCACTTCCGCTTCGGCGGCAGCGGCGGCGACTACGTCTACACCACCGGCACCACCGAGAACCACACCATCCGCTGCGACTCGGCCAACTACTTCACGTTCTTCCAGGACTATCCGAAGGCGTGCGTGAACTACGACGTCATCCCACATCTCCAGTACAGCGTCGGTGACAGCCGGGTCACCTCGGTCGCCCAGCACATCCGGTTCGCCCAGAACGATCCGACGCGTGCCTATCCGATCGAGATCGAGCCCAAGGACATCCCGGGCAAGTACACCGGCTCCCGCGACGGACGCGGGCTGCACCGGGTGCCCGCCGGGCCCATCACCAGTACCAACAGGTACTACAAGGACGCGGCCTGCAACCGCACCACCCCGTACAACGACCAGACGGGCCTGCCCGCCTACGACACGGCCACGCGGGACTGCGACGAGTACCCGTTCCAGTCCACCGACGAGGGCGCGGGCAGTCCGGTGTGGGACTTCTCCGTGCGGGCCGTGCCACGGACCGAGAACCAAGCCGCGGGCGGACTGCTGATCTGGTACTACTTCAGCGACCGCATCCTGTACAACACGGACGAGTTCTGGGTCGACATCACCGACTGACCGCCGACGCCTCCACGGCGCCGACGAACTCCGCCCACGCGACAGCCCCGACAAGGAGGACGGGCCCGTCCGGCACCTTGCTGTCCCGGACGGGCCCTGCGCCGGGGACCGCGTCGATTACTTCGAGGCAGCTGCCGCCGTCGTCCGCCGACATGCCGATGACCAGACCCGCACCCACAGCCGGGCTGTCTGCGGTCGGCCAGGTTCTCCGTGAATTGCGGCATGCTCACCAGCGCCAGCTGGCCCGGAGCGACACCCGGGCGGCCACGCACGCCGAACGCCGACCTGTAGACCTCGTCGTCGAACAGCGGACTGAGCGTGTATCGCGCCCGCATCGCCAAACACCCGTTGGGAAACGCCGCCGAAGCCACCACTCACGTTCCCTCAGGCGCCTCCCGGCTCGAGTCCGCCCGCATCGACACCCAACCCCTCCGTCCCGAGTCCGAAGCGGGCTCGCGACCCAAGCCCGCGACCTCGGGCTCCACCCCTCGACCACCCGCCACGGCGGAGATCAGAGGCATTCACCCAATTGGGCAGCGGGGTCATCGACGGCTTCCACAACAGCCGACGCATCCAGAAACGGCTCAGCTACCTCAGCCCCGTCGAGTTCGAGGAGAGGCACGGCGCCGAGCGGGCAACGGCCGAACGAACGAACCTGAAACCCCGTCAACCTGCCCTGATCAGCACCTCCCGCGCGCCGGGCGGTCCGGGTTGGTCACGGCCCAGAAGGATCCGGCGCTGCCGGAGACGTTCACCACGGCGGGGTTCGCGGACTTGCGCAGCAGGGGTAGCGCCCGCTTCCGCGACCCGCACGAGGCCGACCGCGTTGGTGGCGAATGCGCGCAGGGCGGTGGCGCCGTCGAGGGTTCCGTCCGCCAGGATGCCTGCGTTGTTCACCAGGACGTCGAGTCGGCCCTCTGCCGCGTCGATGGCCGCCAGCGCGCTGTGCACGGAGGCGTCATCGGTCACGTCGAGCTGTATGAATCTCGCGTCCAACGCCGCCGCGGCTTACTGTCCGCGCTCGACGTCCCGCGCGCCGAGGTAGACCACGTGGCCCGCCGCCAGCAGCTGTCGGGCGGTCTCGAAGCCGATGCCCTTATTGGCCCCGGTGATCAGTGTGATGGGGGTGATGGTCATGCAGAGCCTCTCAAGTGAGGTGCCCGAGCGGGCCATTTTCCGGTATGCGGACATGTCTCAGTGGGGCAGGCGCGAATGTGCAGGTCAGCCAGTCAGCTGCCGGCGCAGTTCACCGGCGTCGTGCAGCGCGGTCATGTGCACGAACCGCCCGTCGCGCACCTGGTAGATGGCGTACTCGGCGATCTCGAACGAGGCGCCGGTGGGAGCCACGCCGAGCCACGGCTTCACGGGGTGCCGGTGTTGACCAGGCGCGCAGCCAGACGGTCACCGTCGAAGATCAGCTCCTGCAACTCCCAATGCAGGTCCGGTACCGCGTCCACGTCCTTCCGTTGCACGGCCAGGAGGTCGTCGCGGGTGGCGGGCTCCGCGTTCAACGTGGTCCGGTCGTTGATGAACGCGCCCATGCCGTCGAATTGGTGGGCGTTGAGTGCTTCGACGTAGTGCCGGTAGAACGTGCGCAGATCACTGTCGGACATGTGAGGGGCCTTTCTGTGGGTGGCTTCGGATCGGGGCCGCGCTTGAGGGGGCGGAGCGGGAATGTCCGCCGGTCGGCGTCACGTCGGAGCAAGGCGCTGTGCTCGGCTCAGGTTGGCGATGAGCTCGTCGCGCGTTTGGTGCGCCGGCGCGGTCCAGGCGGGTTGACCGGGGGCCGTGCGCGAAGAGGCGCTCAATGGACTGTTGCGCGTGGCGGCCTTGGTCGCCGCGTACACGCCGAGCTCTGCATCGCCGACGTCCCCGTTGGCCGAACCGTTCACGATCACCGAGGCGCCGTCGTTGAGCAGCGGCAGGGCCTTTTGGGCGGTGAGGAGCAGCCCGCGGACGTTGATGCCGAACAGGGTGTCGAAGTGCTTCTCGGTGACCTGCTCCAGCGGGGCGAGCGCGGGGATGGGCCGCAGGACCGATCAGGTCAGGCGTGCGGCACTGCGTCCCAGTCGGATAGCTCCGGCCAGCGGGATCACCATGGCGATCAGGAATATGCCGATGAGTTCCTCGGCACCGAGGCCGCCGGCGAGAACGAACAGGGCGGCAGCCGCGGGGATCACCAGTAGAGGTGAGAAGGCGCAGAGGATGCCCAGGCGCTTGTCCCGCCTGGTCCATGCTGGAGAGCGCCAGATCCGCACGGAGGCAAGGACGGCCACTACGAGGCCGACACCGAGGACCTCGAAGAACGGAGCAGCCAAAACCATCATGCCCAGGGTCAGAGTGGTACGCGCGCTGCTCTGCGGCTGCAGCGGGTCGACGCCGGGCTCTTCGTCGATCGCGGCGGCGGCAATCTCCCGGGGGGTGCCGAGCTGGTCCAGAGCCTGCTGGACTGCCGCGTCATCGGCACCCTGCGGCAGCACAGACTCGATGTGCTCGCGCAGGTCCGCCAACAGGTCACGGCGCCGGTCGTCGGACAGCACTGCTGCCTCCCTGTCGACCGAGGCCAGGTAAGCGCGAACCAGCGGGTGGGTCAGGGTGTCGCTCATGATTCAGCTCCAGAAACGAGGAAACGGTCAACAGCATCACGGAAACTGGGCCAGTGCCCGGAGAACTCCTCCAGGGCCTGCCGGCCCTGGTCGGTGAGTTCGTAATACCTGCGAGACGGACCGCTGGCCGACTCCACCAGGAACGTGTCCGCCAGGCCACTTCTGCGCAGGCGAGACAGCAGCGGATACAACGTCCCCTGGCTGGTCGCCATGACCGGCGTATCCGCAAGAGCCTCCAGCAGCTCCACCCCATAGCGTGGCCTGTCACACAGCAACGCCAGGACGCAGTACTCCAGCACGCCCTTGCGCAGCTGGCTCACACCGCGGGCCTCCACGTGATTCCTTGCTTTGCCAGCTACCATGCAATGCATACTACGTGGGCGTGTCAACCCCGGGCCAGAACTGGCGACTTCGCGTAATTCGACTTCGGTCAACTGGCGGACCCTCGTAACCAAGAGTCGCGCATTCCCCGGCCGATGAAGGCTTGATGTCACCGTGAGTGATCGCCGAGGCATAGTGCCGCGAAGTCCCTTCACTCTCGGCAGCGCGTTGGGCGGTGGTGTCGTCGCGGTAGCCGAGCATGCGGGCGATCACGGTGAAGGTACCTGGAGGACGAGGTGACGGATGGCCGCAGTGCGTCCCCGCTGGGTGGGGAAGCCCAGGCGACGGAACCGGAGTTCGATTCGCCCTGCGGAAACAGTTCCGTCGCGATTGGAGGCGATGTGCGTGCATCGGAGTGTTGTGCGGTCCCAGTTCTCGCCGGCATGGGGTTGGGAACCGCTGGTTCTGGTGACGTCCTGGGGCGGCTGACGGTCTTGACCGTCAGGTTCGGGTAGGTCTTTGCCCAGGTCACGCGCTGGCCGGCATAGGCGGAGTCGGCCCAGACGATGGTGATCTCGGGGTGCATCAGCCGCAGCCGGAACAGCACTTCCTTGGCCCTGTTGCGGTCGGGCGATCTGCACCATGGACACCCGCGGCCGACCAGCCCGAGCACCTCCGGCCCCGCGCACACCAGCCTGCCCGACCTGCACTTTTCACGATGCGCACTGCTTAATGGACGGCCGGCCGAACGGCATTGGGGGACCTTCGGGCGGCTGCCGCGAGAGCGGCGGGGGTCGATCCGGGGCAGCGGCCATCGGGACGGCGAGTCATGAGGGTGCCGGGGTGACGGGGGCGGCGGCGCTGGCGATCAGCTGCTCCGCGTCGGGGAGGAAGACCTTGAGGTCGGCCTGGTCCCTCCCCTCGATCCCGATGGCGAACAGATGGCTCTTGCCTCCATATCCGATGTCGGACAGATAGAGCCGCAGCACTGCGGGCTCGGCGAGGCCATAGACGTTGTCTCCGGAATTCGGCCAGGTCAGAAAGTCTGCGCAGGCCCGCGCCGGGCAGTCGGAGGCCTCATTCACCGCCTTGCTGGAGATCGCGATGTCGACTACCTGCGCCGGGAGGGCGTTGGCGCCGATCGTGCCGCTCCGGGGTTTGGAGACCTGTAGGTTCGGGCGGGTGCTGAGCCATGTCATCAGCCCCGACGCGGTGTTGGGCACTCCGGCGGCACGTTTGCGGTCCTTACCCACCGGGACGAGGTCGGACCAGAACAGGACCCGGTGCAGATCCCAACTGCCCTCCGGCGCCACGGAGAACTCGACGGGCTGGTCCTCATGGCTCTCCCACCGTCCCGTGAACGTCACCGTCAGTTGCGCGTTGAAGAAGTGCGACGTCTGATGTCGGCCCGCAGGCAGGCTTCCAGGATCCGACCCGCCCGAGAGGCACTCCGGGGCGCAGCCCGGGATCCCCGCCGATGCACTGGCCGTGGTCGCCGGAGTTCTGGATGGACCCCCCGAGTTCCCCGAGCCGTCGGAGCCGCCGCAGCCGGCGACGAGGACTGCTGAGAGCGCGACCGCGACGAGCTTGAGAGCGGATTTCATGACAGACCCCCTTTTGATCCGGCGCCCAGCCATGCCTAGTTAGTGTCTCGTGATCCTTTTCACGTCATCCACGGCCGGCCAGAAACTGCTGGTCAGCGACCAGGCTAGGTCTCGCCCGGAGCGACAGCGACGGAATCACGAGACACTGGACCGGCGTAAATGCTCCCAG
Source organism: Streptomyces sp. MBT53 (assembly GCF_016654115.1). Taxonomy (GTDB): domain Bacteria; phylum Actinomycetota; class Actinomycetes; order Streptomycetales; family Streptomycetaceae; genus Streptomyces. The sequence continues at coordinate 55,861 of NZ_JAEQAZ010000022.1, read as the reverse complement.
AATCTGATGCACCGGCATAGGCCAAAGCACAGGCTGCGCACCGGCACTGTTGCCTGCGTTCCCGGGGTCTTCATGCGCCTGCCGCGAGTTCGGGGTGCTCGTGCTCGCAGGTGTCGTCGATACCGTAGGTGTCCCAGGCGGGGAACGGGTCCTTGGGCGGCAGGTTCTCTCCGTCGGCCATGAGGCAGTCGGTCAGTGCCTCGTGCAGGGCGCCCGCGTGCAGGTGTGTGCCGATGAAGACAAGTTCCTGGGCGTCCGGGCTGTCGGTGTCGCGGGCTGCGGAGGGCTCGAAGCGGGCGACGGAACCGGCCTGTGACCACAGGCCCGTCACCTGCCGGCGGCTTGCCAGAGTGAAGAAGCCCTTGGAGCGCAGGATCTGCCCGTACGCGCCGCTGTCGAGTTCCTCGGTCACGAACGTCCACAGCCGCCCAGGGTGGAAAGGCAGTTCGGAACGGAAGACGGTCGAGGTGATGCCGTACTCCTCCGTCTCGGGGACGTGTTCGCCGTTGAGCTCCCGCACCCAGCCGGGGGCCTGTTGGGCGCGTTCCAGGTCGAAGAGCCTGGTGCCCAGAATGTCGGCGACCTGGACCCGACCGTGGATGGCCGGGACGATGCGTGCGGCCGGGTTGAGTCGGATGAGTGTCGCCCGCAGCTGGTCGGCTTGCTCCTCGTCGACGAGGTCGAGCTTGTTGACGACGATGACGTCGGCGAACTCGATCTGGTCCATCAGCAGGTCGCTGACGGTGCGTTCGTCGTTCTCGTACTGGTCGAGGCCGCGCTCGACGAGTTCGTCGCCGTTTGTCAGCTCGGGCAGGAAGTTGGCGGCGTCGACGACGGTGACCATGGTGTCCAGGCGGGCGGTATCGCCGAGCGTGGCGCCGTCGTCGCGGGCGAAGGCGAAGGTGGCGGCCACCGGCATGGGTTCCGAGATACCGGACGACTCGATGAGCAGGTAGTCGAAGCGGCCTTCGCGGGCCAGCCGGTCGACCTCTTCGAGCAGGTCGTCGCGGAGGGTGCAGCAGATGCAGCCGTTGGTCAACTCGACGAGGCGCTCCTCGGTGCGTGACAAGGCTGCCTCGCCGCCGCGTACCAGGGCGGCGTCGATGTTGACCTCACTCATGTCGTTGACGATGACCGCGACGCGCAATCCTTGGCGGTTGTCGAGGACGTGGTTGAGGAGAGTGGTCTTGCCCGCGCCGAGGAATCCGGACAGGACGGTGACGGGCAGTCGGTCGTGAGAGCCGCAGGACATGAACGGTCAGCCCTCGGGGCGCAGCAGCTCGCGCGCGTATGCCTTCACCAGGCGCTGAGGCACAAGGTACGGGACGCCGTCGACGGTGACCGGGGCGAGTGTTGGGGTGGTCGCCTTCCACTGGGCGCGGCGGTGGCGGGTGTTGCTGCGGGACATCTTCCGCTTGGGGACGGCCATGGGTTCCTCCTGAGTGGGTGAGCACGCACGCTACATGGAAATGAATCCCATTACTACTTGCGAGGTGAGTCCGGGAGCGCGGGCGGCATGCACGGGTTCGGGAGCGTGCAAAGGCCCTCGGCCGGCTCGGCGTCACGCTGGGGGAGGCCTTGCGGGCGTTCTCTCGGGTGAGCTCTCGGAGGCGGCCAAGGCGGCGGGGGCTGGCGTGTTGCCCAGGTCGGGTCGTATGTGTTCGACGTTGTGGAGGGCCTGGTTCAGGAGCCGAAGGGGTGCGCCGCGCGGGCTTCGGCAGCATGCGCGCCTGGTCCAGCGGCAGCGCACGCAGCCTTCCCGATATGGGCAAGTCGTCGGCCCAAGCCGACTGGCGCTCCGTCGCGCGGGGCCGCCCGCCCCAACGCCAGTGCCTACCACGGGTTCCCTGCGGCAGCGTTCAGGATGGCCGCAGATCGCCGGCGGCGGGTCGGCGCCGATGCCGGTGCGGACGAGGTGGTCCACAGCCGTCCGCCAGCGGGGGGCGGGAAGTTCGACGGTGCCCGGCGGGCGGCGGCGCAGCCGTTCGGGCTGCTCGCCGTCGGCCACCTGCTCGGCGGTCACCACCCGTACGTAGTGACACTGGGCAGTGCCTACGGCGCAGGCGAGTACCTCGGCGCTCGACTCGTCGAGCCGCTGGAGGCTCTCGGCGGCCGGCGGAACGGGGCCGACGGCGGCCGGGGTTCGCGGCACTTCGAGGATGGGTCTCCCGGTAACTCTCCGGCGCAGGCGCGCACAGGTCGACGCGGCCGACGAGGGGGGCGGAGTCCTCCTGGGCGGGGTGAACAGTGCAGGACCGTGCCGGTCGGCCGGCCCTGCGCGGCCCAGACCGTCGTGAGGGCGGTCACGGGCATGGGCTTGCGGCTTTCCATGGGGCTGTGGAACTGCGCTCCGGATCAATTTCTCTCCGATGACGCGCAGGGCTTGCGGCCATGGGCAGGGCCTGCCTAATCTCTCTCTCGAAAACGACAATCGTTTTCAATAGAGAGGGGAAACGCATGCTGTCGCTCGCCTTCGAGGAGCTCAAGGCCGACGGTTCGCTCGCGGCGCCGCAGGGCCCGGGTACGAACGCCCTGGTCCACAACCCGTTCGCGTTCGAGGAGCTGGAGGCCGACGGCTCCCTGGCCGCGCCGCAGGGTCCGGGCACCAACGCGCTGGTCCACAACCCGTTCGCCTGGACCGCCTGAGCAGTCACCGACGCCGCCCGCCCCGTGGTCAGGTCACGGGGCGGGCGGCCCCTCGTAGGAAGGCATTTCCCATGGATCGCATCGCCCCCGGACACCATCTGTATGCGGGCCTCGACGGAAGTTGGCGGCACAGCACGCCCGATGGACGCTTCACCCGGATCCGCGGTCCGCGGGAACTGCTCACAGCGGCCCAGCGGCTCGCCTACGGGGCCGACGACGAACCGGTCGATCCCGCCCTGGAGAGCGAGCACGGTCAGGCCCTGCTCGCGGCACTCAGCGAGCGCGGCACACTGACCACCGCCCCGAAACGGCCGGCTCCGGGCACCTTGAGCGTTCATATCGAGGGCGACAACCCCCTCGCCCACGCGGCCGCCGCACTGCTCCCCTCCGGAACGCGCATCGCCGGCGGCCCGGTCGACGAGGACGCCGTGCGGGCCGCCGACGCCGTGATCTGTTGCGCCGGATGGCTGCCCGACGCGCATTGGCAGCGGGTGGACGCCTGGTGCGCGCTCAACTCGACTGCCTGGCACCGCTGCCACGCCGAAGGGCTGCGCTTCGTCCTGGGCCCCATGTCCGTCCCCGGCCGGACGGTCTCGTACGCCGACACCCGCGGCCGTCTGCTCGCCGCCGCCGACCTGCCCGACGAACTGGCCACGCACTGGGCCTATCTGGACGGCGACACCGTGCCTCCGGTGCCATGGCCGGGAGCCGCCGCGACGGCCGTGCTGGCCGGGCTGCTGGTGGAGGATGTGCTGCGCTGGCACGAGACCGGCACACCGGCCGCCCAGGACGTACAACTGGTCGTGGACGCCGCGACCGCCGGTGTCGAGCGGCACCGCGTCCTGCCGCTGCCGCTCACCACGCCCGCGGGGGCCGTGCGATGAGCGGGCTGCCCGTGCGGGCCAACGAACGCGTGCCCGGCTGGGACGGCACGCCGCTCGCCCTCGACATCCACCTCCCGCCTTCCGACACCTGGCCGGTGCCGGCCGTCGTGACCCGCACACCGTACGGCCGCGGCGGGCACCTCGCCGAGGGTGCGGGCTGGCGGCGCCGGGGTTTCGCGTACGCCGTCCAGGATGTGCGCGGCCGGTACGACTCCGACGGGACCTGGCAGCCGTACCGTAACGAGCGCGGCGACGGCGCGGCTCTCGCCGACTGGATCCTGAAGCAGCCGTGGAGTGACGGACGGCTCGTCACCTACGGCGGCTCCTACGCCGGTCACACCGCGTGGGCGCTCGCCGCCGAGCGCCCGGACGCCGTGCGGGCGGTGGTCAGCATGGGCCCGTCGATGGCGCTCGGCCGCACCAAGTTCGAGCGCAGCGGGATCCTGAGGCTCGCCGAGCACGCCGCCTGGTGGCTGGAACGGGCCGACGCGCGGACCAGCCGCGAGGGCCTCACCGCCCATGTCTTCCGGGAGTGTCCGGACCTGCTCGGTCACCTGCCGGTCGTGGAGCTCGCCGACCGGCTCGGCGCCCGCCTCCCGGGCTGGGCCCAGGTCATCGAGGACGGTCCCGATCACCGGGCGCAGGGACCGGACGCCGCCGAGCTGGAGAAGCTGCCGACGGCCGCCCTGCACATCGGCGGCTGGTACGACCTCCTGGTCGACGAGGTCCTCGAACACTTCCACCGCGTGGGCGCCGCCCTGGAGCCGCGCCCGTCGCGGGCGCTGGTCATCGGCCCCTGGGGACATGATCTGGCGTACGCCCCCGGAACACGGATCGGGGACCGGGACCACGGACCCGCCGCACGCATCGACCTGGGCGCCCTTCAGGTGGACTGGCTGGGGCGGGTGCTGGGCGGCACCGGGCAGGGCGCGAGCGAGGCCAAGGTGTTCACCGTCGGCGCGGACCGGTGGTGGACGGGCACGTCGTGGCCGCCGCCGTCCGTAGATGCCGTCTGGCATGCCCACCCCGACGGGACGCTCGCCCCGCGGCACCCCCGGACCGGCGGCGAGGCCCGGTTCCGCTACGACCCGGCCGACCCCTACCCCTCCCGGCAGCCAGGCGTCGACCGGGCGCCGCTCGCCGCCCGCCGCGACGCCGTCCGCTTCACGAGCGCCACGCTCGACGAGCCGGTGACGGTCGTCGGCAGGCCGGTCGTGGTACTGGACGCGGCCACCAGCGCACCGGCCACGGACTGGATCGTCCGCTGGACCGAGGTCACCGCCGACGGCCGCTGGCTGGAACTCGCCCACGGCAGCCTCGACACCGGACGGACGACGGCCCCCGGCCCGCACGCGATCGAACTCGGACCGGTGGCCGTCACCGTACCCACCGGGTCCCGCCTCCAACTGGAGGTCACCAGCAGCGACTTCCCCCGTCTGGCCCGCTCGCTCGGCACGGGGGAGGACCGCTGCACAGGTACCGCCTACCGCGTCGCCGAGCAGACCGTCCGCACCAGGCCGGTCGACGGCACCCGCCTCATCCTGCCCCGCACCACGCCCGAGGAGACGACCGAGTGAGCAGCACAGACGTCGTGAGCGGCGCGGTTCCTACAGGCTCTGCCGAATCGGCTCTGCTCGACGCGCGGACCGGGCTCATCACACGGCTGGAACGGCAGCGCCGCCGCCCGGGGCTGCCCCGGATGTGGGTCGGCTACGGCGCCAGTGTGGCCCGCACCGACGTGTTCGCGCCCTGGCTCGCCGACCGCTTCGGGTTCGGGGCATCGGCCGGCGATGAGGAACGTGCCCGGCGCGCTGCCATCGGAGAGGCCGTCGAGCGCTACTGCGGCAATGCCGTCCCCGACGGTCTGCGCACGGCGTCGTACCGTGAACTGACCATGCGCGGTCTGCGTGCGCTCGACCCGGAGACGCTGTCCCTCTACTCGCCCGCCCAGTACGCCACCCCCGGCTTCCCGTTCACCCCCTTCACCCGCGATCTGCCAGTGGCCTGGACCCCGGGCCGCGATCTGCACGACGGCGCCGAGGTGCTCGTCCCCGCCTCACTGGTCTGGCTGGACTACTTCCACGGCCCGCGTGCCGCCGAACCCGCCACCCACTCCCTCGTCTACTCCGGCATCGCCGCCGGCGAGAACCGTGCCCACGCCGAACGCTTCGCCCTCGAAGAGCTGCTGGAACGCGACGCAACAACCACCTGGTGGAGTACGGGTGCCGAAGCCGCCGCGATCTGTGACGCCGCAGCCGTCACCGGTCGCCTCGGAGGTCCCGCCCCAGGCGAGGGGCCCGGCCCGTCCGTGCGCCTGCTGCACATCCCGTCGGAGTTCGGCGTACCCGTGGCCGCGGCCTTTCTGGAGGACCGGCAGCGCGAGATGGTCGCCTTCGGCAGCGCCTGCCGGGCCGAGCCCGAACTCGCCGCGGAAAAGGCCCTGGTGGAGGCGTACGGGCTGTACTCACTCACCCGGCAGCTCGCCGAACCGGGCAGCGAGGTGTGGCAGGCAGTCGCCGCCGGCACCCTGGAGGGCCATGTCTTTCGGCCCTTCCGCGCCGACCGCACCTACCGGGACGCGTTCCGCGCGGACTACCGCGACCTGACCGACCTCCCCGCCATCGCCCAGCTCTACCTCGACCCGCGCATGCAAGGGCAGCCGCTCGACCGGCTGCGCGGACCGGCGCGTATCGCCTTCCGCGACATCCCGGCGGTAGCGGACGCGGACCCGCGCGATGTCTATCTGAGGCGGCTCGCGGACGCGGGGCTGCCGGCCTACAGCGTCGACCTGACGACCTCCGATGTCGCCGCGGCCGGACTCTCGGTCGTCCGCGTGGTCGTGCCCGGGCTGATCGGCAACGCCCCGCCGGCCTTCCCGTACCTGGGCGGGGACCGGCTGTACCGGACCCCGGCCCGACTCGGCCTGGTGCCGGGCCCGTTGCGCGAGGACGAGCTGTACCCCCATCCCCTGCCGCTGGCCTGACGAGGACTCTTCATGGCGTACCCGTTGCTGACCGACCCGCGTACCGGAATCGTGCGCCGTCTGTCCCGCCCACCCGTACCGGACCACTTCCCGTCGGGCTTCCAGATCATCGCCTCCCAGCTGTGCGACACCACCCGCTTCTGCCCCTGGCCCGCCGACTCCGCCGGTGCCGGCTACGCCTTCGCGGACCCCGACGCCGCCCTGGGCGCCGCGCTCGGCGAGGCCGCGGAGCGGTACTGCGGAAACCTCGTGCCCGACCAGCTCGTCCGCGCCTCCTACGAGGAGCTGCGCGGGCGCGGCCTGCGGGCGGTGGACCCCGCTCTTCTGGGCCTGTACGGCCCGGAGCAGTACGCCGACCCCGCGTTCCCGCTCACTGCCTTCACCCGCGAACTGACGGTGGAGTGGACCGAGGGCACCGACCTGACCGACGGCGGCCGAGTGCTCGTCCCCGCGTCCCTGGTCTGGGTGTCGTACGTCTCCGCCGACGTGGAGCCGCGCGGCCCGCGCACCAACCCCGTCATCCAGGCGGGTCTCGCCGCGGGGGCCACCTACGAGGAGGCCTGCCTGGGCGCGCTGTGCGAGATCGTCGAACGGGACGCCATGACCATCAGCTGGCACGGCAGAGCCGGCTTGCGCGCCATCCGGCCGCCGGACTGGCTCGACCGCTTCGCCCGCGGCCCCCACGACCGACTGAGCACCAGATTCCTCGCCTTCGCCACTCCTTTCGGCCTACGGGTGGCAGGGGCACTGGTCCACGACACGATCACCGGCTACCTCACCCTTGGCGTCGCCGCCCGCGCCGACGAGGAAGCCGCCCTCCTCAAGGCCTACGGCGAAGCCCTCCAACTCCAGCTCTTCACCGCCGACTACGACAACCCCACCGGCCCCTACATGCGCGCCGCCGCCGACCCGCGCAGCCCCCTCAAGCCCTGGCGCCCCGCACGCGACTACGGCGACGCCTACCGCGAGGACTTTCGCGATGCCGTCGACTACGGCTGCCACCTCCAGCTGTATCTGGACCCGCGCATCCAGGACGCCTTCGAGCAGGAGCTGGAACTCGCCCTCAAGGAAGGCGCGGACGCGAGCGGCGAGTCGGGGCCGGAACCTGCCGCTCCCACCCTTGACGCGCTGGTGTCACGCGTCGGCGCGGCGGGCCACCGGGCCGTCGCCGTCGACGTCACCACCCCCGACGTCCGCGCCGCGGGCCTGCACGTCGTCCGGGTCGTCGTCCCTGGCCTGTACTCCAACACCGCGGCCGGGCTGCCCTTCCTGGGCGGTACACGGCTCACCGCCGCCCTGGGCGGAACACCTCGCCGTGTGCTGCCCCTGCCGCACTGAGCCCGCTCACACCTCGCGAAGGACCCGCCCGTGATCGTCCCGCCACCGGCCGCCGCCGACGGCTCACCTCCCGCGCCTGTTCCGGCACCGCCCGCCCGCGCCGCTCTGCGCCCCGCACGGGCCACCGCCCCGGACCGGGAGGGCAGCGCGCGAAAGCCGGCCGCCCGCGTGATGTCCGCACGGCTGCTCCTGCTGTGCCTGTTGCTCGCGCTGCCCGCTGCCGCGCTCGCCTCCATCGCCCTCGGCGCGGCGTCGCTGCCGTTCGCCGAGGTGTGGCGCGATGTGGTCTCCCATGTGACCGGCGGCAACCGTCCGGGCGGGACCAGCGGAATCGACGACGCCATCATCTGGGGCTCACGGGTGCCGCGCACTCTCCTGGCGATGGTCGCCGGAGCGGGGCTGGCCGTCGCCGGGGCGGTATTGCAGACCGTCGTACGCAATCCACTCGCCGACCCCTATGTACTCGGCGTCACCTCCGGCGCCTCCCTGGCGGCGGTCGCCGTCCTCACGCTCGGGCCCGCCGGACTGCCGGGTCCACTGCACCTCGGAGTGCCGGCGGCGGCCTTTTTCGGGGCCTGCGCGACTCTCGCCCTGGTCGTCGCGCTCAGCCGTCATCAGGGCACGACGGCACCCGTGAGGCTCGTGCTGGCGGGAGTCGCCCTGTCGTATCTGCTCCAGGGCGCCACCAGTTACCTGCAACTGCGGGCCCGCCCCGACCAGCTCTCCGGGGTGCTGTTCTGGCTGCTCGGCTCGGTCGCGGGCGCACAGTGGACCGATCTCGGCCTGCCGGCCACGCTCGTCGTGGTCTGCACGGCCTGGCTGCTGCTGCACGGACGGTCGCTGAACGCCCTGGCCATGGGGGAGGAGACGGCGGCCTTCCTGGGCGTACGGGTCCAGGCGCTGCGCCTTCAACTCCTCGCCGTGTCCGCCCTGCTGACGGCGGCGGTCATCTCGGTGGCGGGCGGCATCTCCTTCGTCGGGCTCGTCGTACCGCACAGCGTGCGTCTGCTGATCGGCTCCGACCATCGGTCGCTGCTGCCCGCGACCGCGCTGGCCGGAGCCCTGTTCCTGCTGCTGGCGGACCTGGCGGCCCGTACCGTCGCCGCCCCCATGGAGCTGCCGCTCGGCATCCTCACCGCCGTGGCCGGGGCCCCGTTCTTCCTGTGGCTGCTGCGGCGAGACCGCTCGGCCGCCGGACGGGAGGTGTGATGGAAGCCCGCCTCGAAGCGGTCACCCTCGACATCGGCGGCGCACGGATCGTGAGCCGGGCCACCCTGCACGCCGCCCCGGGGGAGATCATCGGTGTCGTCGGGCCCAACGGAAGCGGCAAGTCGACCCTGCTGCGCGCCGTGTACCGGTCGATGCGTCCCGCCTCCGGAGCGGTCCTGGTCGGGGGCCAGGACGTGTGGCGGAGCCTGACCCCCCAGGCCGCCGCGCGTCGTACGTCCGTAGTGGCCCAGGAGAACCCGGCCGCCTTCGACTTCACCGTCGCCGAGGTCGTCGCCGCCGGTCGGACCCCACACCGTACGCCCTGGTCGGGCGAGAGCACCGCCGACCGCGGCATCGTCGCCGACGCGCTGGATCGGGTCGGCATGGCACACCTGGCAGGCCGCCAGTACTCCTCTCTCTCGGGCGGCGAGAAGCAGCGCGTCCTGCTCGCCCGGGCACTGGCCCAGCAGGGGCGGCTGCTCGTCCTGGACGAACCCACCAATCACCTGGACATCGGCACCCAGCTTGACCTCATGGAGCTCGTGCGCGACCTCAAGGTGACCACGCTCGCCGCACTGCACGACCTCAACCTCGCCGCCGCCTACTGCGACCGCGTCCACGTCCTGCGCGGCGGACACGTCGTCACCTCGGGCACGCCCCAGGAGGTGTTCACCCCCGAACTCCTCGACGAGGTCTTCCAGGTCCACGCCGCACTCGGCACCCACCCACTCACCGGACGCCCTCAGCTGAGCTTCGCGCCACTTCCCGCCCCCACCACTCACCCCAGCCTCAACGGAGCAGACCAATGAACCGTCGTCACCTCGCAGGAGGGCTCGCCCTCGTCGGCGTGGCCCTCGTAGTCACCGCCTGCGGGTCGCCCGCAGCCACGGACACGGCCGATGCCGCGAAGGCCGCCGCCCGCCCGTCCGGGGGCACGGTCTATCCGGCACAGGTCACCAGCTGCGGCCGCGAGGTCCGCGTGGAGAAGGCACCCGAGCGGATCGTCTCGTTCTTCCCGTCCAACACCGAACTCCTGCTCCGGCTCGGCCTGAAGGACCGGATCGCGGGCCAGACCTGGACCGACCAGTCCCCGCCCAAGCCGGCCTACGCCCGCGACTACCAGAAGGTGAAGGTCCTCGCTCCCGGGGAGATCGGCAGGGAGGCGCTGCTGGCGGCCCGCCCCGACTTCATCCTCGCCGACGGCGAGTACCAGTTCGACGGGAAGAAGCTGCCCACCATCGCCGAACTCGCGAAACTCGGGGTTCCCGTCTACATCGACAGCGCCTTCTGCCCCAAGACCACCGGCACCGCCACCCTCACCGCCACGACCACCGACCTCACCGCACTCGGCACGCTCCTGGACGTCCAGCCCGCGGCACGGCAGGCCACGGCCGAAACGCGGGAGCGACTGTCGGCCGTGGACAAGGCCCTCACCGGACGGCCCGCCACCACAGCAGCCATGGTCCAGATCGTCGACAGACAGCTCTACGCCCTCGCCGGCGGGCTCTACTCCGACATCGTCCGCCGCGCCGGAGGCCGCAACGTCCTGGACGACGCCGTGCCCAAGGGCAGCAACTTCGCACCACTGTCCGTCGAGGCCCTCGCCAAGAAGAACCCAGACGTCCTCATCTACCACTACACCGGCGCCGCCGACCGCGCCGCCTCCGAGGAGTGGCTGCGGACCCACCTCGCCGCCACGGCCGCCGTACGCGGCCACCGCCTCATCGCCGTACCCGCCGCCGACTTCTCCGAACTGCGTGCCGTCGACGGCACCGTAACCCTCGCCAAGTCCCTTCACCCCGACGCCTTCTGATGACCACCCGGACCGGCTTCGGTCTTTTCCTCACCGCGCGCGTGGTGTCCTGGGCCGGTTCCACGGTCACCGCGGTGGCGCTGCCGGTCCTGCTCTACCAGCGCACCGGCAGCGCCTCCCTCAGCGGCCTGCTCACCGCCCTGGAGGCCTTGCCCTACCTCGTGCTCGGCCTGCCCGCGGGCGCCCTCGCCGACCGCTGGGACCGGCGCCGCACCATGACCTGGTGCAGCTGGTCCAGCGCCGCACTCATCGCGGCGATACCGGCCGCCGCGGCATCGAGCCTTCTCAGCACGGCCCAGTTGATGCTGACCGGCCCGGCCGTATCCGCGGTCTTCGTCTTCTTCGACGCCGCCGCGTTCGGCGCTCTCGCCACCCTGGTCGGCCACGACGGCCTGGCCCGCGCCACCGGCCGCATGATGAGCGCCAGCACCCTGATCGGCCTGATCGGGCCGTCCGCCGCAGGACTGCTCGTCGCCACGTTCGCTCCACCCGCTGCGATCACGCTCGATGCCCTCAGCTATGCCGCCGCCGCCCTCCTCCTGACCCGCCTGCCCCTGATGCCGATCGCCCGCACCAAAGCCCGTTCACCTGTACGGGACACCTTCGCCGACATCGCCGAAGGTCTGCGGTACATACGCCGGCACCCCCTGATACGCCCCCTCACCCTCCTGGGCATCGGCAACAGCTTCACCGAGGGCGCCGTCGTCGGGCTGATCGTCGTCACCGCCGTGCGCACCTTCGGTATGGCCCCGGACGACGGACGCATCGGCCTGCTCTGGGCGGCCGCCGCCCTCGGCGCACTCGCCGCCGCCACCGCCCTGCCCCGCCTGCAGAAGACCGTGCCCCTCGGCTGGATCACCCTCGGCGGACTCGCCGCCAACACCGCCTTCCTCGCCTGCTGGGCCGCCTCGCCAGGACTGGTGACCGGCCTGGCCGCCCTCGCCTGCTGGCAGAGCGCCAACGCCGTGGTCAGCCTCAACGGCATCGTCATCCGCCAGCAGCTCACTCCCGAACACCTGCAGGGCCGGGTCAACACCACGGCTCGCATGATCGCCTGGGGTGGCCAGCCTCTCGGCGCCGCCGTCTCGGGTCTGCTCGCAGACGCCGTGGGAGTCCGGACCGCCCTCCTGACGGCAGGCCTCGGGGCGCTGCTGTCACTCTCGGCGGGGCTCACAACGCCACTTCGGCGGCGGGCAGTTGAGGTGGCCCCAAAGAGCTCCGCGCTTGGCCCGGAGGCCAGGAAGGCGGGATAGCCCGAGCACCTGCCCGCGGGACACGGTCCCCGATGCCGGCGGCCGAACCGGCCGGCGACAGATGCTTCCCGCACCCGCAGGGGAGCCTCTGAGCGGTAGAAGGGAAGCTCGCTGCATGACGGCTCAGACTGATTTTGCTCCGCTCCCGAGGCTGGCTAGGGCGGCGTTCAGCGGCCATTGCCGTTGTACTCCACCGCGACCACCCACTGGCCCCGCGCCCGGCACTGGACTTGGCCGACCTCACGAACGAACGCTTCAGCGTGATCGCCCGGGATGCCTTGCGCGGGCAACCGTTCGGGATCCACGGTCTGTGCCAGCGGACGGGGTTCCAGGCGCGCCGGTTCGCCGAGGTCCACGACGTCACCATGCAACTGGCGATGATCGCTGCCGGCCTCAGCGTGGGTGTGCCAGCCGAGTGGGTTGTTGCGGTTCCGAAGTGCGGTCCGGCGGCGCTTTACGCGCTTCACTCGGCGCAGCAGCAGCAGCAGCGGGTCGGTGCGGTGGCTGGCTCGATGGTCTCGGCACGCGGCCGGGTGATCCGGCGAACGCGGAGTAGGCGCGGCTGGAGCGGCATCCGCCTCCGCCCGGACAGTGCGGCGGCCGGTCGAACGACCACCGCTCGGTGGCCAACGGGATCCTGTTCCTGTTCCTGTTCCTGTTTCCTGTTCCGCTCCGGCATGCCGTGGCGTGACATGCCGGAGCGCTTCGGCCATCGGGAGGCGGTCCCTGAATACGACCGCTGCCAGCTGCGGCCCTTTCGCTTCTCAGCGGTCTGCCGTCCGGCCTTCTCGGAACGGTGGGGGCGCGCTAGGCGGGTGCCGGTGTCGCGCCTGTGCGCAGGATGCCTTCGACGCCGTTGAGGAATGTCTCGCGGATCAGTGTCGGATCGAAGAGGCAGCCGGCTGCCATGGCGCCGTCACGGAGCATGACGAAGTGCCGGCCTGCGGCGTCGGAGGGCGTGCAGCCGGCGTCTTCCAGTAGCTGGGTGGCGGTGTCCAGGAACCACTGCCGATGGGCCAGCACGGCTTGGTGGACGGGGTGTGCCGGGTCGGGGTACTCGGCGGCCGCGTTCAGGAAGGCGCACCCGCGGAAACCGGGGGACTGGATGCCGTCGCCGATGGACCGGCTCACTGCCCGGAGCGTGTCGGCCGCCGACAGGCTCTGGGCCCGGACGGCTTCCACTTGCGCCCGGATGCCGTGGTCGGCTTCTTGGAGATAGGAGAGGATCAGCTCTTCCTTCCCCTTGAAATGCCGGTACAGGGTGGCGCGGGTGACCTCGGCCTCCGCGATGATCCGGTCCACGCCGACGGAGTGGATTCCCTCGGTGTAGAAGATTCGGGTTGCCGTGTTGAGCAGCCGGGCCCGCGCCCCGGACGTGCCCCCGGCCTCTGTACTCGTGCTCATGCCGTCACCGTACCAGTCGGTGAGGGAGAACGTTCGGTCTTGACAGCTGGAGTCAGACCCCTTTGGATAAGGCACGAGACCGAACGTTCTCCCTCGTTGTGGGCTGACTGCCGTTCGCCCCTTCACCCGCCTTCGCCGAAAGGGCCCTGATGAACACCTCCATTGACGCGTCCGCCCCTGTCTCCGCCCCGGTCGTGAGTGACGCCGCGGTGCTGCGCCGCCTGTACTTCGCGCGTTTCGCGTTCGCCGCGGTGTGGGCCGCCCTGCTGTTCGCCTCGTCCGGCGAACTGGGTCCGCTCGGTGCAACCTTGTTGGTGATCTATCCGTTGTTCGACGCGGCCTGTGCGGTCGTCGACGTCAGGTCCGCCGCCGCGATCCGTGGGTCGGTACGTGGCCTGTACGTGAACATCGCACTCAGCGTCCTCACCGCCGCCGCTCTGGTCGCCGCCACGACATCTGGTGTCCCGGCCGTCCTGCGGGTCTGGGGTGCCTGGGCCGTCACGGCCGGGCTCGTCCAGCTCCTCGTCGGTGTTCTGCGCCGTGCCGCGGGAGGGCAGTGGCCGATGATCGTCAGCGGCGCCATCTCCGTTCTCGCCGGTGGGTCCTTCATCGCCCAGGCCGCCAAAGACGATCCCTCGCTGAGCGCCCTGGCCGGATATGCATTCCTCGGCGGAGTCTTCTTCCTCATTTCCGCGCTTCGCCTGGGGCGGGCCGACAGGACCAACCGATTTCCTGGGTCGGCCGGTCGAACGCTGTAGGCGGAGAGGCTGCTGGGGTACCGGGCGGGTTGCAGCAGCTGTTCTGTCGGCTGCTGCAACCCGCTTTGGCGGGTCGGCGGAGGACTGGGGGTTCGTCGATGGGCTGGTCCTGCGCCCTTGTCGGCTGGTCCGGAATCGGTGGAGAGTCCGGCGTACGCGCGCGGTTGAGTGCCGTCATCCGTCGGAAAGGCGGACCGCGACGGTCACGTGGGCCTATGGGTCCGTCCTGACAGGGATCTGGACGGCTCGCCGTCTGACACGGAGATGCGGGTGCTCTCGAGTCTTGGCCCGCGCGGGATCACGGCGGCCATCTCCTGGCAGGTCAGGGCCCCTTGACGGAGCCGGGCCCGGTCCGCGAGCACTTGCAGGATGCGCTGGTAGCCCACCGACAGCACCGACCAGGCCAGCCCCTCACGCCACACCGCCACCTGCGACGTCGGCTTCGCCGCGGTCGGCACCTGCGACGTCCTTCCGGTCTGCTCCCCGGCAGCCGGCACGGTCCCCTCGGCCGGGGCGTGGTCCTGTCCGCTTTCGTCAACGGGGGCCAGCACCTCGCCGACCCGCGAGCGGGCGATGGCCCGCTCCTTCCATTCCTGCTCGGCCACGGCCAACTCGGCCTGGATCCGGTCGGCCGCCTCCCGCAGTTCGTCCACACGACGGCGAGCACCCAGCTCACGCTGTTCCAACAGCCCGACCACCGACGGCATCCACGACCTCCCGGAAAGCGACAGCACGACAGGCCACAACTCCCACGGGATCACCGACCCTATGCCCGGCCAGCGGAAACGCAGTCCTCAAGTCCGGAAAGACAAGCTCAGCAACGGAGTCCTACTGGTAGGGGCTGCGGACGACGATCGAGACGTTCTGGGTGAGTTGGTAGGACGGGGCTGGAGTCTGGCAACGGGCCCACAGCGTGGGCCTGTTGACCACGAGGGTGGTCGGGATCTTGACTCTGGCCTCGAAGGACCCGGTCGCGAGTGCACTGACCGAGGACAGCTCGTATGTCCCGGCGGCCGTGGCGGTTGGGTGCGGTTGCCCCGGTGACGTTTTCTGGTCTTCCATGGAGAGGTTCAGCTTCGCGCCGCGCTCCCAGCGGATCCCGACGGTCACCGGCTTCCCGGGGGCGCAGTCCGTACCGGTCAGCGTGATCGTGCCGCCCGGCACGGTCTCGGACGGCGAGGCGAGCAGAGGCCTGGCGGGGCCGGTCACCGTGGGCTGGGGGGTGTGGGGCGCCGTCGGACCGGGTGTGCTGGTTCCGGAACGTTCCCGGGCGACCAGGGGGAAGGCCGCAAGCACCGCGGCGGCCACGGCTGTGACCATCGCGACCTCGCGGAATGTGCGGCGGCGCCGGGCCCTGCGCCGTAGGTCCGCGAGGGGCGGCTGCCGGGCGGCCCGCGTGCCCTCCTCGACGAGTCGGCGAAGTCCGTGTTCAGGGTCGGCCATGGTGGGACAGAGCTCCTTCCGGATCGGCGGCGAGGCGGCGGGCCAGGTTCGCGCGGGCTCGGGCGAGTCTGCCGCGCACGGTGCTCACCGGCAGGCCCAGCTGCTCGGCGACCTGCTCGATCGGCAGATCCAGTACGTCGTGCAGCAACAGCACCGGGCGCTGGTTCACCGGAACATGGCGCAGCATCTCGGCGACCTCGACGGTCTGCGGCGTGAGGTGGGGCAGCGGGCGCTGGGCACCCAGGCGCAGCAGAGCCGCGGCACGCCGGCGTAACCGGCGGATCTCGCTGACCGCGAGGTTGATCGCCACCCGGCGCACCCACAGCTCGGGCACGTCGTAGGCCTGGATCCGGGGCCAGCGGTCCAGGGCTCGGATGAACGCTTCCTGTACGACGTCCTCGGCCTGTTCGAGACTGCCGGTGACCGAGAACAGCTGACCGACCAGCCGCGCGTACGCCGACTGGTAGAACTCCTCGAAGTCCCTCACACCGGCCTGCTGTCCTCGGTCACCGCCACTGTCATGCTCCACTCAGTTCACGTTCACCGGTGCCGCCTCCACGCGCTTCTCGGCGGGAGTCAGCGCCAGCCACGCCAGTTGCGCGGCGGTGGCCTTGCCCTGCGCCTTCAACTGCCCGACCAACTTGTCGGCTTCGGCGACCTGGGCCTTGGTCGGGCGGCCGGTCGTCACCTTGATCGCCCACTGGATCTTCACGAGTTGCCGGTTGAGCTCGGACGCGGACGGCTGGTCCTTGATCTTGACGTCAGAGGCCGCCTTCGGTTTCGCGGCCTCCTTGACCACGGTCTGCGCGTGCTTGACGTTCTGCGCGGTGCTTCCGTGGTCGGACGAGGCGAGCGCCGTCGTGGCCAACGCGGCGCACAGGCCCGCGGCGGCGACGCCGGCAGCGGCGAATCCCAACTTGCGGTGCTGCATGGTCCATCCTCACGTTCGTAGGGGAGGGAAGGTCCGAGGGCCTCACTCGCTGGGCGAGCCCGACCGCCGTTCCACCACCCCCACGCCCGGGCCCCCACGCGGCGCACACTCCGCGGACCTTCGTTATCGACCCGTGACCGACCCGTCGCAGCCCAAGATCTGTCGACCCGGTTCGGTTTCGTCCCTGCCCGGTGCGACGGCGCGGTGTGCGGGCACCGTGAATGCCGGATACCCGTGAGCGGTGGGGTACGTGGAGGCTGCGCAACTCCAACCAGCCTTAACCCTGGCTATTCAGCGGAATCGGGTAATCTGACGCCCTGATAGCAGAAAGGCGCCGTTGACCTGCGAGGATGTGAGTGTTTCGGTCGTATCCGCTGTGGGAGCAAGGCACCTTTCTGGTGGTCGAGAGTACAGGGTGGGACCGTCGGCTGTCCGTGGTGGCTGATGGGAAGAGGCTGGTCGGGCATGCGGGGGCGGTGCTGCTGCGCCGGTGTGTGGACCGGACGGGGCTGACGGACGCGCTGGCGAAGGTGTTGCCGTCCAGTACGGTGGCCGGCTGGCGGGACCGTGCGGCAGTGCTGGTTCAGCTGG
This sequence comes from Streptomyces sp. MBT53, assembly GCF_016654115.1. Lineage (GTDB taxonomy): Bacteria > Actinomycetota > Actinomycetes > Streptomycetales > Streptomycetaceae > Streptomyces. The sequence continues at coordinate 38,608 of NZ_JAEQAZ010000022.1, read as the reverse complement.
CGGGCGCGATCGTGCTCGGGGCCGAGAATCTGTCGGAGGCCGAGCAACTCCAGTTACATCAGCGGCCGTTGTTCGGGTTCGCGGCCTCGGATTCCACCGCTCGCCGCACACTGGCCGCGCCCGCACCCTGGTGAAAATCGCAAGGGTGCGGGCGCGGGTGCGGTAGCCGCGCAGGCGGACGAGCCGGTTGTGGGCGCGTGTGGAGAGCAGGGTGCGGTCGGCGTTCTGGTCGTGGAGGATCTGGCCGGTGGTGCGGTCGATGATTTGGCCCTGGTCGTTGCGGTAGCGGTCGGGCGGGCCTGCCCGGCCCACCGCCCGGGCCTCCTTGTCGTCTCGGTCCTCCCGGCCTCCTTGTCCTCCTGGTCCCCCGGGGGCTGCTGCCGGGGAGTCGGCCGGTTTCCGGGCCGCCTGCTGCCGTGGGCTTTCGCCACTTTTCCAGCTTCTCGCGGTCCGGCTGTTTGCCGATCAGCAGCCAGTGCGCGCTCTTCACGCCGAGCCGGGCTCCCAGCCCGCCCACGGCCGCTGCCGCGGTGAGGGGGGCGAGGCCGCGTCCGGCTTCGGCGGTGGCGTCGGCGAGCATCCCGCCGGTGTCGGCCGGCATGCCGGCGCTGTCGACGAGGGAGGTGAGGGCGTTCAGCAGCCGGTAGCGGGTGCCGAGCACACCGAGCCGGCCGCTCCCGCTGCCGGCGAATATGCGCAGGCCGCCGCCGTATCCGCCCAGGGTGGCGGGGGAGTTCATGCGCCTGGAGGTGTTGGAGGCCGTGCTGGCCATACTGCTGAAGACAGACGGTTCCCTGTCCCACTTGTCCAGCACACTTATGTCGAAGCTCCGGGGCAAGGGCAAGGCGTAACGCCCGGGAAACGGCGCACGAGTAGGCCCTACCGCATGGGGTTGCCGCGCGAAGGCGCACGTCTGTCGCGCGGTCAGCACCGGCACCGTGCGACAGGAAGTCACCGCCCCCGCCCCGGTGGCTGGACGGCGAAGAGGCCACCCGCGTGCGGTGGAACGCCCTGGCCGCAGCCTGGCGCCGCCACCTCGCCATGCCCAGGTAGCTCTCGGTGGCTGGGCGCGGACGACGACGTGTCCGGCCGGATCCCAGCGGCACAGGAGCCGATCCGCGTGGCGACCCAGGGCGACGTCCTCGAAGCCGAGCAGCCGTTGGTCCGGCGCCGGGCGGCGGCCGACGTACGGGGCCGGGTTCGTCCTCCGGTACGGATGGTCACGCCGACCCCGCCCAAGCGCATTGTCAGGTGCGCTACGGTGAATCACAGTTGGTGAATTCAGTGGGAGGCAGTCATGGGCGATCAGCAGTGGACCATCCAGTCCATCAGTGACGCCCTCGGCAACCCGACCCTCGCCCAGCGCTTCCTCAGCGAGATCAACCGGGCCCCCGCCCACCAGCTCCTCGCCGTGTTCACCAAATGGCAGGGGACCGCACAGCGCACCCTCGACGCGGTCCAGCGCGGCCGTGAGATCGCCGCATACGAGACGCGCGGCGAAGAACCTCCCGGCGCGTGGATCGATGTCACCGACCGGGTCCTGCGGGACGCTGCCCGAAACCGATCACAAGGCGCAGCCTGACCTGACAGGGTGGGAGCCGTGTACAGGCTCCTCTGTGACGAACCCCTCATGGCCATCTGGGACAGCCTCCCCGACGACGCCAGCAGGCAGCTCACGGCAGCCCTCTCGGATGTCTGCCACGAGCCCTTCATCGACACAGAGCCCTGGGGCATCGACGACGGCATCAACCGCATCCTCGTCAGACCCCTCGTCACGGCCCGGCTCGCCGTCAACGAGCAAGCCCGGACCGTACGGATCTACAGCATCGAATACCGGCACTGAAACGCCCCTGACCAGCTGGGCAGGAACCCTTCGCCACTGTTCAGGACCCGTCTTGTCGCCGCGACCAGCCAGCCGTCCCGCACGCCTTCAAACCGGCCTGAGCTTCACGACGTCGGGGACATTTCGCTATTTCCTGTCGGCCGCGATCTTCATGATGAGCTCCACCACGTCGACTATGAGCCGCAACACCGCGACCGTGAGCGAAGCCAACACGATCGCAGTTGCCACGAACCCCTCTGCGACTGCACTACTCAAACCGCCGCCAGACCCCGTCGTTCATCGCGTACAGGATCGCGGTCTTGATCTCGGGTTTGTTGTAGGCGAACCAGGTCGATACGCACGCTTCTCGTGCAAGCGTGAGCAGTGGGCCAGGGAAAACCTTTTGGAAGGCTTGGCAGGTGCTGGATGGATCATGGTTCTGGCTTACCGGAAGATTCGGTGAAATTTACCGAACGGGGGGCAAGCCGTGGGGGTTTCGATCAGGGCTTCCATAAGCCGCGCGTGTAGACAAAGGGGACGTAAGCGAAGACCCGGCAGGGTCCGGAGACGTCTGGCGGTGGTGTTGTCCGCCGGACTCCTCGCATCCGGGCTGGGAGGGATGGGTTCAGCAGCGGCTGACACCTCCGGGTCGGGCGGGGAGTTCGTGCCGATCTCTCCGTCGGCCAAGATCGTCGACACTTCGTCGGGACTCGGTATCTCGTCCTCGCTCGGAGCCACGACGACAAAGTCCTTCCAGGTGCTTGGACAAGGGGGCATCCCGACGAGCGGTGTGTCCGCCGTGTCCCTCAACGTGGTGGCCGTGGATCCGACTTCGACGTCCAGCTACATGGAGTTGTGGCCTGACGGCTCGTCACGGCCCAGTCCGGGGTCGGTGATGAACTTCCACTCCGGACAGACCATCAGCAACTCTGTGCTCGTAGCGCCCGGGTCCGACGGGAAAGTCGACGTCTACAACTCGTCCGGGACTGTCGGCGTGGTCGTCGGTGTCAGCGGATACTTCACGTCGTCGTCCTCCGGAGCGACACCCGGCGGCTACGTCCCCGTGACGCAGACTCGCCTGGTCGACACACGGGACGGAACGGGCGCCACCGAGGCGCAACTGGCGCCGGGCGGCAGCATCAATGTGCAGATCGACGGCGTGGACGGGATCGCCGACGCCTCGGCGGTCTTCGTGAACCTCACAGTGCCGTCACCCGCGGCCGCTGGCTCTCTGTACGCGTACGCTGCCGGGGGATCTGCTGGCCAACCTGTTCTGGACTACGTAGACGCCACCACGGCGAGTGCAGCGACCGTCGCCGTGAGCTCGGGCGGCCAGATCACCCTCAAGAACGGGTCGAGTACGCAGTCCATCGACGTCATCGTCGACATCTACGGGTACTTCAGTCCCGGTGTAACTCAGGGCGGCGGCTTCAACCCCGTCCAAGCGCGGCTGCTTGACACCCGCACCACCACCTCCATCCCGGCACACGGCACCGTCGCCGTGACGGCGGGAGGTACCAACGGCCTGCCCGTCTACGGCATCGGTGGCGTCGTCCTCAATCTGACAACCACCAACCAGCAGGCGACGGGCTATCTGCGCGCCTGGCCCACCGGCCAACCAGCTCCGGACACGTCAGTAGGCAACTTTCAGCCCGGCTCGTCGCGAGCCGATCTCGCCATCGTCCAGCCAGGCACCTCCGGCAAGATCAGTGTGTACAACAGCAGTTCGGGCACGGTCGATCTGATAGTCGATCTGGAGGGCTGGTTCTCGGCGATCGAACCATCCATCCCGGCGGACCTGGCAACGGCCGGAACGGATACCGCGACCCCGATGGTGTCGGGAGTGGTCTACGGTCCGACCGGCGACTCGGTGACCGGCGAAATCTTCGTTCAGGACGCGTCCGGCAACCCGGTCGGCGAAACCCCGACCGCGATCGGGACCGTGCCGTCCGGTGAGCGGGTCACCTACATGATCCCCGACGGGACACTGACGGCCGGCCAGACCTACAGCTGGTACATGCTCGCCTGCTACGCCTCCCTGTGCTCCGCACCCAGCACCACCCAGAACTTCACCTTCGCTGGGCCCTCCTCCGACTCCGGCTCCACCTCCGTGCCGACAAACGCCATCACCGCCACGATCCCCTCCGCGGGCATCACCAGCGAGGACGCCATCACGGACACGATCGGCTGTAGCGGGTCCGCCTGCGCTGTGAACTCCTCCTCCACCACCTTGAAGGTCGGCGGCGACGGGACCAACCACTGGGCCTCGGCGATCAAGACGGATCTTTCCGCAATTCCGGCTGGCTCCACCGTCTACAGCGCCACCTTGTCCCTCACGCGACAAGGCTGCCTCGGCGGATGCACCACCGACACCCTCGATGTGGAGCAGGCCACCAGCGACGTGACCGCGCAGACGACGGGGGCCGGTCTGCTGACACGCGAGGACACGTCCGGCCCTGTCGCCTCGGGAACGGAGGCCAGCGCCTCCTACGACATCACCTCCGCGGTGGTGGGCTGGCTGAGCAGTGACTTCCCCAACGACGGACTCGTCCTTCAGGCCGACGACCAGTCCACAGCCACCACCGGTACCGCCTACTACTCCTCAGCCGGCACAGTCCCCACTGCCGACCGTCCGACCATCAGCGTCGTCTACACGCCTCCGACCGCTCCCAGCGCCCCGACGAACGCCACCGCGACTCCGGGCGATGGGGGAGCCGTCCTCAGCTGGTCGCCGCCAACCGACAGCGGCTACCTCTACGCCGCCGGCGACAACATCACCTACACCATCAAGGCCCTCGCCCCCTCCGGCCAGGTCGCCCAGCAGGCCACCACGGGCGACCTGCACGCTGTCGTCACCGGCCTCACCGACGGCACGGCCTACACGTTCGCCGTCACCGCCACCAACCCGGCCGGTACAAGCCCCACCGACGCCACGACTGCGGCGACCCCGCAAGCAGTGTCCGGCGGAACGTCGCAGTACACCCAGACCATCAGCCAGTTCCTCAACGCCGAGGACCAGCTCCAGGAGAGCGCCACCGCCAGCAGCTCCATCGTGGCGTCCGAGTACAGCTTCTCCACGTCTTTCTCCACCGAGCTGAGCTACGGAGCGGACACGGACACCGCTATCGCCGCCCTGGAGCAGGCCAACGCCGAACAGGACACCCAGGACGCCACCACCTTGTCCAACACCCTCGTCGTTCACCCTTCTGGCAGCACCACCACCGAGGTCTTCACCACAGCCGCCGAGACCTTCACCACCGTGGACACCAGCAGCGGTTCCTCGGTGTCCACTCCCGGAGAGAGCACCGACAACGACGAGTTCTTCCTCAATGCCACCGGCACACCCTTCATCACCGGCTTCGTCGACGCTGCGGCGGCCTTGGATCCCGTCACGGAGTACACCAACCAGACGGCAACGGCCCCCAGCGTCCAGGACACCGCGTCCGACGGCACCCCCGAGTGGATACTCGACAGCAATGGGCACGCCGTCCTCGCCCCGGGGTTCACCGATCCCGGCGGTGGGGGCAGCGGCGATCAAGCCGTTGCCAGCTGGGCGCTGAACCACGTCAACATCGATTACAACGGGTTCGGTGACGACTGCACCGACTTCGTCTCCCGGGCTCTGTTCTACGGGGGCGGGTTCCCGAAGAAGTACAACGGTGCGGGCTTCCGGGGCAAGCATGCCAGCACGTCCAACGATAAGTACTGGTTCATCCAGGACCTCCTGGGGCGCAGTTGGAGCCACTCCTGGACCGTCGCCCATGATCTCTACCAGTTCGAGAAGATTCAGGGCGCGGGCTTCGAGTCCCCGCACAATGCGGCCCCCGGAGACATCGTCTGGGTCAACTGGACCGGCACCAGTTCGGCGGGCATCAGCCACGCGGCGGTGATCACCAAGGTCACCGGCAGCAACGTCTACGTGACCCAGCACTCCAGAACGCGCAAAAACGAACCGATATGGAAGGTCAAAGACGTCATGAGCTGGCAGAAAGCCAACCCTCACCTCCATGCCTGGGCCACCCAGCCCACCGAGAGCTGATGAGGCCGACGCCATGAGACGTCTCATCCCTATGGGACCGGTCGCGTTGCTGGTCTCCGCGTTCCTGGTCGGCTGTTCAGCGAAGGGCCCTCACCTCCCCGACTACGTCGTGCTGTCCAAGCACGTCACCCATGGGGTGCACTGGCAGTTGGATGCGTACCTGAGCGATGAGGGGCTGTGCCTGACGGTGGACGGCCCCAAGGGGCCAGAAGTCAGCGGAGACTGGTCGTCCGGAGGCTGCGGCTTCGACAGCAGCCCGTCGGGCGGCTACTGGTCAGGCGGACAGGAGCCCGGCGCGGAAAACGCCATGGTCGTGTACGGACCGCTGCCGGACAATGCCACCGCGATCAAAGTGGCAAGCCACACTGTGGTGAAGTCCGTCCCGTTCCCCGACGGCAGCGGCCTGCCTGCTGACCGCTACTGGTTCTTCATCGAACCACCGGGATGGCCGAACAAGGCCGACGGAACACTGCTGAGCACGCCCCAACCGCTGGACAAACAAGGGAAGAAGGTCGCCTTCAAGAAGTTCTGACCCGATAGCCGACTCCATAGGCGACCCGTAACGACAGATGCCCCGGCGAGCCAACGTGCTCGCCGGGCAGGATTTCGATCGCTTGATGTCCGGTTCGTGCGGGCCGTCGGCTCGGTGGGTTCCGGGAACGTGGCAGGAACGGTCTTCCTGTCGGTTCCCCGGCTGGCGAACCACAAGTATCGGCCAACTCGAGGCAGATACCGGTGGTTTGTTAGGGCGGGACGTAGAGGTTCAGGGGTCTGCCGGTGCCGATGGTGTTGATCAGTTCCTGTAATGCTGGGGGCGGGGGCTCCGTCGTCCAGGCCCGCCAGTAGCGTTGCAGCGTGGCCCAGGGCATCAGCCAGCCACGGACGGCGCGGATTGCCTGGGGCCAACAGGCCGGTCGGGGCTGCTGGGACCCGGGTTCTCCCTCCTCTGCCGGTCCTGACGGTGCGTCAGGACCGAGTGGTGGGCCGACCGGAGCGGGCGGTGGTGGGTCGGGGGTGAACCAGGTGTTCCAGCAGAAGCTGAACGCACAGTTCACGAGGGTCTGGTGGCGGCGAATCGCGGTGTCGGAGCGGACCTGGAAGTCGGCCCAGCCGAGTTCGTCGTTGACCTGCTTGTGGCTCTGCTCGACCCAGTGCCGCAGCCCGTAGAGCCGTACCACTTCGGTGAGATCGGCGGCCGGGTGGCGGCTGTGTGCCTCGCGGGGTGATCCGGGCCGGGGCAGGTTGGTGGCCAGGTACCAGGTGGACATCTCGGACAGGGGGGCCGGGTCGGTGGTGGCTACCACGAGCCGGATCACGCCGTTGGGTCCCCACCAGCCCACCTGGGCGTCGGCGGCCCACCAGGTCGCGGTGCGTCCGTCGCGGAAGCTGCGGGTTACCGGTTGCCAGTCGCCGGGCTGGTCGGGGCCGTACCAGGCCAGTTCGCGAGCGGCATCGACGGGCCGGAAGGCGTCCTTGTACTGCCAAGTGCCGTGGCCGCTTTTGAGGGCCATCACGAACGGCAGGCGGGCGTCGGACAGTTCAGCGCGGAAGGTGTTGTGGTCGCCGTAGGCACAGTCGGCGACGACCGCCCGGAACACCACGCCCGCTGTCTTCGCCGCACGGGTCAGAGTGGCCCCGATCTGCAGCTTGGTGCGGAAGGCCGGGTCCTTCTTCCCGCCGGGGAAGTGGTGGGCGGGGGTGTAGGGCATGGCATGCAGTGGGTAGTAGAGGCGTTCGTCGGCCCAGCAGGTGGTCACCGTGACCACCCCACGGTCGATCTTCCCGACCGAGCCCAGGTACTGCTTGCCCACGTGAGCGGTCGCGCTGCCGTCCTTGCGGTCCCCGGAATCGTCGATGACCAGCACCCCGCCGTCATGCGGTGCGGTCGCCGGGTCGGCCAGCAGCAACTTCAGGCGGCGGGCATTGACCTGCTCGCCGTCCCAGGTCGACTCGGACAGGAAGAACTGCAGGCGCTGCACCGCCGCATGCTGGGCACCCACCACGGGCCCCGTGCCGGCCAGGCAGGTCAGCGTCTTGTTGCGGTCTCGCGGCAGCAACAGGCCGGCCAGGTACTCACGAAACCCACGACGCGGTGCCAACGTCCCAAAAAGATCGTCGAAGTCGGCGGCATACGCCTCCAGCGGACCCGGAGCGGGCGGACACGGCAGCCGCCTCGTCATCTCAGGCTCCCTAGACCGTAGTTGACGCCTTTACTTCACGACCTACTCCCGCACGAACCCGCCGTCAACAAACCACCGCTAGGAGGGTCACCTGCCCGCGTCCGCCGAGCGGAGCGCTGCGGATCTCCTTGCCCGCTCGCCCGCTGCGGGCCGAGGTGCTGCCGGGCCGCCAGATCGAACACCTGGACGGCCGCAGGTAACCCGACCGTGACTTCCGTAGGGCGCCGACCCGAATCGAGCCCGGATCTGCCCTGGTCGGCCAGGAGCAGACGCTCTGCGCCCTCGGTCGGCCTGCGGCCGGCTGAGGCTCGGGTGGCACCCCTGAGAGCTCGACCTGGCGAGACCCACCCATCGACACGCCTATGGGTGGGTGACGCCTCGCCGGATGACTCCCGTCGGCGCCGGCCGCTCCGTCCATCGAGGACGGCCGAGGGAACCTACAAAGGCGGATAACGGGGGTCAGCTTCCAGATGGTAATTGACAGGGTACGAAGGTACCTCTTAACGTACCCGCATCCGGGGCAACGCCGGCAGCTCAACGAGGAGCACCGATGCAGCACCTATATGAGATAGATGTTCAGGTTTCGATGCGGGACGGCGTGGCCCTCGCTGCTAACGTGTGGCATCCGGTCGAGGGGCGGGCTCCGGCGCTGCTCGTGCGCCTGCCGTACGGCAAGGACGTGATGGGCTTCGGCCAGTCGGCCATCCCTGACCTCCTGACTCTGGTGGAGGCCGGTTACGCGGTGGTGGTGCAGGACTGCCGGGGCACATACCGCTCGGAAGGCGAGTTCGTTCCCCATATGGCCGACCGGGCCGACGGCGAGGACACCGTCGCCTGGATCACCGACCAGTCGTGGTCGGACGGCACAGTGGGTATGTACGGGCCGTCCTACCTCGGCATGGTCCAGTGGGAAACCGCCGTAACCGGCACTCCCGCACTCAAAGCGATCGCGCCGACCTTCACCTCGATCGACAACTACGAGGCGCCCTGGTACGGCCCGGGCGGCGCGCTCTCACTGAGCCTGGTCACACTGTGGAGCGCCATGATGTACGCGGCCGATGCGCAACGATCCCTGGCGTCCGGCGAGGGATCCGTGGCCCAGCTGCTGCAACTCGGTCAGGCCGTCCTGTCCGCCGCGTCACTCAACGAGGTGCTGCCGACGGCGGAGGTTCCGGTCCTGGCGGAGTACGGGAAGTGGTGGGACGACTGGATGGCCCACCCGTCCCACGACGGGTACTGGGATGCCATGGAGCTCACGCCCGAGCTCAAGAACGTCACTGCCCCGGCGCTCAACATCGGCGGCTGGTACGACCTATACATTGGCCAGACCGTGCGCACCTACACCACCGCCCGCCAGAAGGCAGGAGGTGCGCAGGCACGCGAGGGGCAACGGCTGATCATCGGTCCGTGGGACCACATGTCCGCGAGTGGTTTCTATCCTGACCGCTCCTTCGGCCCGCTGGCCAGTGCGCAGATGATGGGCCTGACCGGCCTGCATGTGAAGTTCTTCGACCGCTGGCTGCGCGGCGACACCACCGCTCTGGACGGCGTGGCGCCGGTGAAGATTTTCGTCATGGGCATCGACCAGTGGCGCGACGAACAGGAGTGGCCGCTGCCCGACACGAGGTGGACCGACTTCCACCTCACGAGCGCCGGTCACGCCAACACAGCAGACGGCGACGGCATTTTGACGACCGACCCACCGCCCGGCGCCGGGCACGACACCTACCTCTACGACCCGCGCCGCCCGGTTCCCACCGCCGGCGGGGCGTCCATGCCGACGACGTTCGGATTCTGCGGCCCGGTCGACCAGCGCACGGTCACCGGCCGCGACGACGTCATGTGTTTCGCCACCCCCGTGCTCGACGAGGCCGTCGAGGTCACCGGTCCGGTCAGCCTGACCCTGTTCGTGTCCTCGTCGGCCGTCGACACCGACTTCACCGCCAAGCTCGTCGACGTCTTCCCCGACGGTAAAGCGCTCAACCTGTGTGACGGCATCCTGCGTACCCGCTACCGGGGCGGCCTGGCCACGGAGCAGCTGATGGAGCCCGGCACGGTCTACGAGATCGCCATCGACATGACCGCCACGTCCAACGTGTTCCTTCCGGGCCATCGCGTCCGCGTGGACGTCTCCAGCAGCAACTTCCCCCGCTACGACCGCAACACCAACACCGGCGGCGTCATCGCCCGCGAGAGCGAGGAGCAGATGATCCCCGCGGTCAACCACATCCACCACGGCCCGAACCACCCCAGCCGTCTCATCCTGCCGATCATCGACCGGAAGGCCCAGATATGACCGCCGCCGACCGCGTCTACGAGCTGACCGCGACTTTCGCGGCTTCCTCCTTGAATGTGGCGCAGCTGCTGTGTGACCGGCACCCCGCCGACCGTGTCGCGTTCACCGTGGCCGAGGGCGACGGCAAGGCTTCCCCGCTGACCTTCGGCGAACTGGCCGCGGACTCGCACCGGTACGCCCGGGTGCTGCAGGGGCTCGGAGTCGGGCCGGGTGACCGGGTGGCGACCCTGATGGGCAAGAGCACCGATCTGGTCACCGTCATGCTGGCGGTGTGGCGGCTGGGTGCGGTGTACGTCCCGCTGTTCACCGCGTTCGCGCCGCAGGCCATCGCCCTGCGCCTGGAGGGCTCAGGTGCGCACGTGGTGATCGTCGACCCGGACCAGCGCCACAAACTCGACCCCGGCCCCGACATGCCGGACGACCCCCAGCGCCGCGTCGTCGTCACCGGAACCCCAGCGCCGGGCAGTGACGTGTGGCTGACCGATCTCGTCGCGGCCGCATCGACGGAGCCGGTACCCGCTGTCACCACGAGCGGGGACGGACCGCTGGTGCACATGTTCACCTCCGGCACCACCGGCAAGCCCAAGGGCGTCATCCACCCCGTCGCCTACATCGCCGGATGGCAGATCTACCTGGAGTACGGTCTGGGTGTCACCCAGCAGGGCAGTTACTGGTGCGCCGCCGACCCCGGCTGGGCGTATGGCCTGTACGCAGCTATCGTCGCCCCGATGGCCGCCGGCATCCCCAGCCTCCTGCTGTCCGGCGGGTTCTCCCCGGAGACGACCTGGCGCACCCTCGCCGATCACCAGGTCACCGACTTCACCGCCGCCCCCACCGTGTACCGGGGCCTGCGTTCCTCCTCAGTCCCGGTACCGCCCGGTCTTCGTCTGAAGCGGGCATCCAGCGCGGGCGAGCCGCTGACTCCCGAGGTCAACGAATGGGCAGGCGCCGCGCTTGGCCTGGCCGTGCACGACCACTTCGGCCAGACCGAGGTCGGCATGCCGTTGGCCAACCACCACCATCCCGAACTCGCCCGCCCCCTCAAGGCCGGGTCGATGGGCCGTCCGGTGCCCGGCTGGAGCCTGACCGTCCTGGCCGACGAGAAGGACGAGCCCGCCGGACCAGGGGTGCTCGGCCGGGTCGCGATCGACGTGACGGCAAGCGAGTTGATGACCTTCCGTGACTACCAGATCCCGGGCCAGAGCTACGGCAAGTTCACCCCCGACGGCCGCTGGTACCTCACGGGCGACGCCGGACGCATCGACGCCGACGGTGACTTCTTCTTCTCCTCCCGAGACGACGACGTCATCATCATGGCCGGCTACCGGATCGGCCCGTTCGAGATCGAGAGCGTCCTCGCCCAGCACCCCGCCGTCGCCGAGTGCAGCGTCATCGGCGCACCCGACGCCGTCCGCGGCGAGGTCATCGAGGCCTACGTCGTCCCGCGCGACGGCACCGACGCCTCGCCACAACTGGCCGCCGAACTCCAGCAGTTGGTCAAGACCCGCTACGCCGCCCACGCCTACCCCCGCACGATCCACTTCATCGACGCCCTGCCCAAGACCCCCAGCGGCAAGACCCAGCGCTACCTGCTGCGCAACCGCCGACGCACCGAACTCACCACCCGAGAGACACCGTGACCGACACCGCTCCTCTGCTGGTCGAGCAACGCGGACCCGTCCGCTGGCTGCGGCTCAACCGCCCCCAGCGGCGCAACGCCCTCGACATCCCCCTCGTAGAGGCCCTGGACAAGCAAATCACCAGCGCCGAGGCCGACCCCGGCACCGCGGTCATCGCCGTGGCAGGCAACGGGCCGAGCTTCTGCGCCGGTGGAGACTTCCACCAGTTCCTGCAGCTGCACGACGCGGGCCTCAACCCGGTCGAATTCCTGGCCGACGTGTCCGCCTGCTTCAGCCGTATCGCGGCCAGCCCGAAACCATGGGTCGCCGTCCTGCACGGTCACGCCGTCGCCGGCGGCCTCGAACTCGCGCTGGCCTGCGATGTCGTCGTCGCCGCCGACACCACCCTCATTGGCGACGGCCACCTGCAGCGGAGGCTGGTACCGGCCGGCGGGTCAAGCGTGCGGCTGCCCGGTGCGGTCGGACGCGGACTGTCCCGCTGGCTCCTGCTCACCGGCGAACTGCTGCCTGCTACCGCCTTCGCGCACACCGGCTGGATCCACGCAGTCGTGCCTGAGTCCGACCTCGACGCCACCGCCACCCGCATCTGCCACCAACTGGCCGACCGCAACAGCCCGGCACAGCAACACCTCAAGACGCTGTTGCACCGCATCGAAGGCATCGCCCCCGAGCACGCCCTGCGGGAGGAACTGGCCACCTTCGCCGACAACTGGCAGGCCAGCTCGGTCGCCGACGCCCTGCGGGCCTTCCTCACCCCCCACACCACGAAAGCAGACACCACGTGAACCGTTACCACGGACGCGTCGTCGCCATCACCGGCGCCGCACAAGGACTCGGCCTCGCCATGGCGACCCGCTTCGCCGCCGAGGGCGCCACCGTCGCACTGGCCGACATCAACGAACAAGCTCTCACCGACGCCGCCGGAACCATCACCGAAGCCCACGACGCGAAACTGCGCACCGATGTGGTAGACGTGACCGACTCGCCCCAGGTCAACGCCTGGGTCGACCGCGTCACCGCCGAACTCGGCGGCCTCGACGTGCTGGTCAACAACGCCGGCATCATCCGCGACAACCGCATCGAGGACATCACCGACGACGACTGGCACGCAGTGATCGGCGTCAGCCTCACCGGCGGCTTCCACTGCGCCCGCGCCGCGTTCGCCCCCATGAAACGCCAGGGCTACGGACGTATCGTCAGCTTCTCCTCCATGTCATGGCGAGGGAACTTCGGCCAGACCAACTACGTGGCCGCCAAGGCCGGCATCGTCGGCATGACCCGCACCCTCGCACTCGAAGGCGCCCGCCACGGCATCACCGCCAACGCCATCGCCCCCGGCCTCATCGAGACCCCCATGCTCGCCTCCATGAACGGTCCCGCACGCGACAAACTCACCAACAAGATCCCCATGCGCCACACCGGCCGCCCCGAGGACATCGCCGAAGCCGCTGCCTTCCTCGCCAGCGAAGCCGCCGGCTACATCACCGGCATCGTCCTCGACGTGGACGGCGGCATCTCCATCGGGTCCTCCATCCGGTGACCACGAACCCAGCGGACAAGAGGGTCAGCATCCGCTGCGTGGGTCTGCGTCGTCCGGCCCACCCACAGCTCACGGACCGTAGCGTCCACGCGTGAGGCGATCGTTGAGGACAGTCACAGGGCCGCCCCAGCCAGTAGTTGTGCAAGCACGCGATGGTCTTGTCATGGTGCCGGACTGACCCCATATGCCCTTGCGGCCAGGACCCTCACCTTGGACGAGATTCCGGCGGCGCTGACGAAACCGGCCGGCCGTCACGTGCGGGACAAATCGACGGGACAGCCGCTGGCCGGGCCCGCAGGCCGACCCTGGCCCCTCACTGCCAGGTAGCGTGTCCCATGGACGAGAAGCGCTGCGGGCCGCCCCTCCCGCGGTGTTGTACAGGACGTGGACGAGGTTCGTTTCGTGCGTCCGGATGGTGGCATCGGTGAGCGCCTATATCTGCGCCGGGTCCGCGACGTCGGGGCCGACTCAGATCACATCACCGTCCCGGCCCGTCGAACGTCCACCCGGCTGCCAGGTCCGATGCCCGGCAGCGCGGCTGTGCCCTCGTCGACGAATCCGGTGGCGAGTCCCCGGTCGATGGGATGCTCTCGCAGGTACGTTAGTCGGTACGCTATTACGCATTTATGCGGGTTGGTCTTCCGGCCCGGACGACCAGCCGACGTTCCAGGCGGAGATGCTCATGGGAGACTGCTGCGGTGACGGCCCAAACTGACTCGCGTGACCGACGCCCGCGCCGCACGGCGCGCAGGCGGGTCGTCGACACCCGTCGGCGGGACGAACTGTTGCTCCAGGCCGAGGCGATCATCCTCACCGAAGGCTTCACCGCGGTGACCATGGATGAACTCGCCCAGCGACTTGAGTGCTCCAAGGCGACGCTGTACAGCCTCGCCTCCACGAAGGAACAGTTGGTCCTGACGGTCACCCGTGCCTTCTTCCGGGAGGCGACAGCCGAGATCGAACAGGCCGTCCAGGCCGAGCCCGACCCCAGGCAGCGCATCCGCGTCTACCTCACCGGCGTCGGCACGGCCATGCGCCGGCATTCCACCGCCTTCTACGACGACATGGTCGGTTACGAACCGACCGCGCAGATCTACCGAAAGAACTCCGCCGCGGCGGCGCACCGGGTCCACGAACTGATCGATGAGGGCGTCGAGAGCGGCGTCTTCCGCGCGCTCAACGGCCATTTCGCCGCCCAGGTCGTAGCGGTCACCATCGACGCCGTCCAGTCGGGTGCCCTCCTGGAGAGCACCGGCCTCACCGCTGGCGACGCCTTCTCCGAACTCGGAGACCTCCTGCTGGACGGGCTCAGTTCGGGGCAGACCGTATCCGAGTCTCCCTCCAAAGAGGCGCACCCTCCCGGTCAGTTCTGACCGGGAGGGTGCCCCTCTTCAATCGGACGCCGTCAGCAGGAGCAGGCGGACACCGTGCCGGCTTCGGATGGGAAGTGTGCGCACGGCAGCAACTCGATTCCGGAATGCCGGGTGGTACGCCGGTGCCCTCGTTGCGTGCTTACCGTGGGTGGGAGGCCGCCCGCAATCAGCAGACGTATCCGGTGTCCCGCCTTGACCTCCCCGGAGAATCTCCGCGTTGGAACGACAGCTCAAGGCGCCACTGGTGGAGCGAGGTGCGCAGGCCTACACGCTGGCTTCGCTAGGCCGACAGTTTCTCCGCTCCTGTGAGCAGGTGCAGTCCGCGGTAACGGCGTTCCAGCAGATGAGTGGGCGCGCTGAGCCTGCACCGAGCGATTTGCACGGTCGGTCTGGTGCGGATCGCCTGACCGAGGCATTCGGGACGTGCGTCGTCGCACTCGTGATGGCCCAACTGCAGCGGGACAACCCGGGACGTCACGTGGAGATCGTCCCCCAGACACGGCTGAGCCCCTACGACGTCGGCTTTCTGCGGCGACATCGAGGTCGGCGCCCCCGTACGCAGCCGCCCCCCATGCCGAGAAGCTGTCCGGCTACCGGCTGGGGCTGTACGCGTCCAGCGCGTATCTCCGAGAGAGCGGAATGCCGTAATCGACCAGGGACCTGTCGGAGCACTATCTGATCTGTTACGTCGAGGGGCTTCTGCGCGTCGAGGATCTCGAACGCGCTCGGCCGGTTCACCTCGGTGACCCACGCGGCGTTCGGCTCCACCAGTCAGGCACAGTGCGGATGGCCCGTCACGATGGATGGACCGTCAAGGCCACCTGACAGCCGATGCCCGCAACCCGCCGACCTCAGTCGCCGACAGGCCCTGGATCGATGAGTTCGGCAAGGTGCAGGCTCTGCCGCCTGGGCGCGAGTTGCTTCACCTGCATGGAGCAGCTGAACCCGTCGGCGAGGACAGGTGCGTCCGGTGTGGTCCGCTCAAGGGCAGGGGCGAGAGCCTGCTCGGCGACCTTCATGGAGACGTCGTAGTGCTCGGACTCGAATCCGAAGGTGCCCGCGACGCCGCAGCATCCCGTGGCCTCGACGACCTGGGCGACGCCCAGTGCCGCCAGTGTCTTGCGCTGGACGGCGGCACCGAAAGCCGAGTACTCGTGGCAGTGGGTCTGCACGGTGACCGTCGACGGCATCGTCGGAGGCTGCCAACCGCCGTCGACCCACTCCAGCACGGCTTCCGCGAAGCTGCGGACCCGGGACGACACCCGCTCGGCCGCCTGTGTGCCCAGGAGCTCCGGGGCTTCTTGCTTCAGCGCGGCGGCGCAGCTCGGTTCGACGACGACGATGGGTGTGTCCGTACCGTCGTCGAGCTTCGCGACGGTCTTCGACAGCACCTTCTTGGCGGTGTCGAGCTGGCCCGTCGTGATCCAGGTCAGCCCGCAGCAGGCGTCGGTCTCGCAGGTGACCTGGCGGCCCGGGCCGGCTGCGACCCGCGCGGCGGCGCCTGCCACTTCCGGGCGGAATCCCTTGGTGAAGGAGTCGACGAACAGGACGACGTCGGCACGTCCCGCGTCGCTGGCGAAGCCCGCCAGCTCCTCGCGAAGCCTGCGCCGGGAGGTGAACCGCGGCAGCGCCCGTTCGGTCGTCAGGCCCCCGGCCCTGGCCATGACCTTGCCGAGCGGTGAGGCGAGCACCGCGTTGACCAGCGGGCTGATGAGCCCCGTGAGCTTGAGCCAGCGCGGCAGCCAGCCGAGTGAGAAGTGCGACATGGGACGCAGGCGACCCGCGTAGTAGTGGGAGTAGAACTCGGACTTGTACGTCGCCATGTCGACGCCCGCGGGGCAGTCGTGCGAGCACGCCTTACAGGCCAGGCAGAGGTCGAGAGCCTCGCGGACGTCGTCCGACCGCCACCCTTCACCGACACTCCGCGCGCCGCGGACCATGTCCTGCAGTACTCGCGCACGGCCGCGGGTGGAGTCCTTCTCGTCCCCCGTGGCCCGGAAGCTCGGGCACATGACGCCACCTGAGTCCGCACGGCACCGTCCCACGCCGATGCATCCCTGCACCGCGTGGACCCAGGGGTCGGTCCCGGCCTCCTCGGCGTGGACGGGGCTGAGTGTGAAGTGGGTGCGCCACTCGCGGTCGGTGACCCCGGCGAGCGCGAGGTTCGCGTCGATCGGGTCCGGCTGGGTGATCGACCCGGGGTTGAGCAGCCCCGAGCCGTCCCAGATGCCCCGGTAGGCCTCGAAGGCGGCGAGCACGGACGGGCTGTACATGATCGGGAGGAACTCGGACCTGGCCCGTCCGTCGCCGTGTTCGCCGGAGAGCGACCCGCCGTGCCGCACGACCAGTTCGGCGGCTGCCGCGGTGAAGTCCCGGTACACCTTCCGGCCGGCGTCGGTGCGCAGGTCGTAGGTGATGCGGATGTGCATGCACCCGGCCCCGAAGTGCCCGTACATGATGCCCGTCAGCCCGTGCTCGTCCAGGAGGAGGCGGAAGTCGGCCAGATAGTCGGCGAGCTTTTCCGGCGCGACGGCGGAATCCTCCCACCCCGGCCAGGATTCCCCGCCGGACGCCGGACGCGACGACAGGCCGGCACCGTCCTCGCGAACGCGCCACAGCGTCGCCCGCTCGTGAAAATCGGGAACCGCGCGGCCGTCCACCAGGCGCCCGCCCGCCTTCAGCCGTTCCAGCAGTGAGGCGGCAGCAGCGGCCACGTCCTCCCGCCGTTCGCCGTCGAGATCGACGTAGAGGTACGCCTTGCCCTCCGGCAGGCCCTGGACGGAGTCCGCGCCACGGCGCAGCCGCATCGTGTCCACGATGACCTCGTCGATGCCTTCCACGGCGGCGGGCGAGAACTCCAGGATGGTGGGGATGTCCCGTGCGGCGTCGACGATGTCCGCATAGCCCAGGCACACCAGGAGCGCGCTCGGAGCCTTCGGTACGAGCCTCATCCGGGCCCGTACGACGAGGGCGCAGGTTCCCTCCGAGCCAACGAGGGCCCGGGCGACGTCGAAGCCCTTTTCGGGCAGCAGGTGGGAGAGATGATAGCCGGACACCTGCCGCTGGATGCGCCCCAGCTCCGTGCGGAAGGGGGCGAGGTTGACCTGCGCGAGTTCTTTGAGCTGTGCGCTCACCTCAAAAGCTCTGGCCACCGCATGCGCGTCCTCGGGGTCCGTCGCGCGCAGTCCGCCGGCGAACGCCGTGAGCCGTGTGCCGTCCGAGGTGACGATGTCGAGTTCGACCACGTGGTCCGATGTCCGCCCGTACCGCACGGAGTGATTGCCGCAAGCGTCGTTCCCGACCGCGCCCCCGACGGTGGCGCGGGTCTTCGACGAGGGGTCGGGCGCGAAGGTGAGGGCATCCCCGGTGGTGTGCTCCACCGTGCGGCTGAGCACCGAGAGCACGACACCCGCGTCGACGTCGGCTGTGCCGGACGTCTCGTCGATCGTGTGGATCCGGTTCAGATGGCGGGAGAAGTCCAGCACGACGCCGGGCCCGATCGCGTTGCCGGCCATGGACGTACCCCCGCCCCGGCCGACGACGGGCGTACCGGTGGCGGCGCATGCCTTCACGACCGCCACGACATCGTCGGCGCTGCGCGGGAAGACGACGGCCATCGGTGGAACGCGGTAGTTGGACGCGTCGTAGGAGTACGCGGAGAGCCGGAGTGCGGAGGTCTCCACGACCACGCCGGCCGCCTCGATCCTCGACAGGACGTCCATGGGGCCGGTCACGTCAGCGCCCGTCCTTTCTGCCCGGGGGCCGCAGTGGAAACTGGTCGTGGCACATTCGGACGCACCGAAGGTGGCTCGTCCGGACGCTACTGGCCGGCTTGTCGGCCAGCACTCGGAAGAAGCACCGGTCACCAGCCGAACCCTCGGCTTTTTACCAATGCCCGCCGCCGTGCGCGCCTGCATAGCCTGTAGAGGCGAGCAGTCTGTGACAACGGAGCTGATCATGCCGACGCATCTGACTCACTGGGGAGCTTTCGAAGCGGAAACGGACGGCCGGTCACTGACCTCCGTCCGGCCGTGGTCAGGTGACCCCGATCCCCGAGACATCATCCACAACGTGGCGTCCGCCCAGCACCACCCGACGCGGGTGCTGCGGCCGGCCGTTCGTCTCGGCTGGCTGGAGAACGGCCCCGGCAGCGGCTCGGGCCGAGGCACCGAACCCTTCGTCGAGGTGTCGTGGGAACGGGCCATCGACCTGGTGAGCGGTGAACTCGGGCGCGTCTACGCCGAGCACGGCCCGTCCGCCGTGTACGGGGGGTCATACGGCTGGGCCAGCGCCGGCAGGTTCCATCACGCCCAGAGCCAGATCCACAGGTTCCTCAACTCCCTTGGCGGCTACGTGGCCGGTTGGAGCGACTACAGCTTCGGCGCCTCCGGGATCCTGCTCCCGCATGTGGTGGGCAACGCCGGCGCCATCATGGCGGGTGCCACCTCCTGGGACGTGATCGGCCGGACCACCGACCTGTTCCTCTCCTTCGGCGGCCTGTCCGAGAAGAACAGCGGCATCAACTCCGGCGGGATCGGCCGGAACCCTGCCCGGGATGCGATCCGGCGGTCGGTGGCCCGGGGATGCCGTTTCATCGACATCTCGCCGCTCGCGGACGACACGTATGCCGAGGCCAAGGCCGAGTGGATCGCGCCCCTGCCCGGCAGCGACGCCGCCCTGATGCTGGCCCTCGCGTTCGTGCTGGACGCCGAGGACCTCGCCGACCGCGCTTTCCTCTCCACGCACTGCGTCGGCTTCGATCAGTTCCTCCCGTACCTGCGCGGAACGGTCGACGGCGTCCCGAAGAATCCCTCCTGGGCGGAGCGTCTGACCACCGTCCCCGCCGATCGGATCGTCCGTCTTGCCCGGGAGATGGCGGCGTCGCGCACGATGATCAACCTGAGCTGGTCCCTGCAGCGCCAGCAGCACGGGGAGCAGCCCATATGGCTCGGGGTGACCCTGGCGGCGATGCTCGGACAGATCGGACTGCCGGGGGGTGGCTTCCAGCACGGCTACGGCGCGACGGCCGAGATGGGGCTCCCCAAACGTGTGACCAGTGCTCCCTCGTTCCCGCAGGGACGCAATGCCGAGACGTCGGGGATCCCGGTGGCGAGGATCGTGGACATGTTGCTGACGCCCGGCCGCGAGATCGATTTCGACGGGCGGCGCATCACTCTTCCGAAGATCGAGCTGATCTACTGGGCGGGGGGAAACCCCTTCCATCACCACCAGGACCTGGCGCGTCTGCGCCGGGCTTTCACGAAGCCCGCCACCGTCGTCGTCCACGAGCAGTTCTGGACCAGTACGGCACGCCATGCCGACATCGTGCTCCCTGCCACGATGACCATGGAGCGTGACGACTACGGCGCCGGCCGCAACGACCCGGCCTTCTTCCCGATGCCCGCCCTCACGGAGCCGGCCGGTGAGGCCAGGGACGACTACGCGATCTTCTCCGCCCTCGCGGAAAAGCTCGGCCGAGGGGAGAGCTTCAGCGAGGGCCGGGACGTCAGGGGATGGCTCCGCCATCTGTACGACGGGTGGCGGAACAGGCTCGCGGAGCGCGATATCGAGGTCGTCGACTTCGACACGTTCTGGAGCAGCGAGAACATCTCGATCCCCATCGTCGACAAGGACCAGGTGTTGTTCTCGGAGTTCCGGCGTGATCCCGGCGCGAGTCCGCTGCCCACGGCCAGCGGGAAGATCGAGATCTATTCGTCGACGATCGCCGGGTTCGGCTATGACGACTGCCCCGGCCACCCCGTCTGGATCGCTCCTGACGAATGGCTCGGCAGTTCCGGCGCCCACCAGCTGCACCTGATCGCGAACCAGCCCAGGACCCGACTGCACAGTCAGCTCGACATCGGCGACACGAGCCAGAAGGCGAAGGTCGCGGGCCGGGAGCCGCTCCGGATGCATCCCGAGGACGCGACGGCCCGTGGCCTGTCCGACGGCGATGTCGTGCGGCTCCACAACGAGCGCGGGAGTTGCCTGGCAGGCCTCGTGGTGTCGGACGCGGTCAGGCGCGGAGTGGTCCAGCTCTCGGCGGGCGCCTGGTACGACCCCGACCCCGACGACCCGTCGTTCTGCCGCCACGGCAACCCGAACGTGCTGACCGCGGACCGGCCGGCGTCGAGCCTGTCCCAGGCCACGACCGCGCAGCACGCGCTCGTGGAGGTCGAGAAGTGGCTGGGTGACGTCCCGGAGGTGACCGTGACCACCAGGCCGCCCACGCTTCTGGGCGCGTCCCCCTGATCTGTCGTCGGGAACCAGCGAGGCTCCCGAGTCGATGAGCTGAGACGATCAACGTCTCTCTCAACGGCTCGGGAGCCTCGTGTCCGTCGGGTTGTCTGTTGTGCCTGTCGGCTCGGTCAGACGAGGGGAAGCGTGATGAACTACCCCGCGCCCCTGCCCACTTGGAGGGTCTGGGACGCCACCCGTGTCTCGCCGGTGTGCAGGCCGTGGGCGGTGTTCGGGCTGCGGTCCCCGGCCGTGCGAGGTTGACGCGACGGCGTCGGACTAGTCGAGGTCGGTGACCTTCTGGAGATGGTCGAGGGCATCGACGTACTCGTTGAGCAGCCGCGTGATCTCGGACTTGACGGTGGTGTGGCCTTTCATGTCGCCGACCACCTGGCCGACGGCGTAGGTCCAGTAGTCGAGATCGCGCGCGTGCTCGGCCCGCTTGTAGGAGTAGCCGTTCAGGATCGACTGCATGGGCCAGGTCAGCGGGTCGGGAGCGGTGGGAGCCCGCCAGGCGTCGATGTACTTGGTGCGCAGCATCCGCCCCGGCTTGCCGGTCATGACCCGTGCCAGGAGAGCGTCCTCCGACTCGGCGGCGAAGAGCTTCTCCCGCATCTCCTCGCTGAGTTCGCTCTCGGCGGTCCCGAGCCACAGCGACCCGGTCCACACGCCCTGGCAGCCCAGGGACAGCGCCGCGAGGAGGTGCGAGCCGCGGGACACGCCGCCGGCGGCCAGCACCGGCACACCTGCTGCCGCCTCCACGACCTGCGGCCACAGCACCATCGACGCCACGGTGCCGACGCTGCCGCCCGCCTCCGTGCCCTGCGCGACGATGAGGTCCACGCCGGCTTCCCGCTGCTTGACCGCGTGCCGGGCGGTGCCGACGAGCGCTCCGACCTGGACGTTCCGGGCGTGCGCGGCCTTCACCACCCAGTCCGGCGTGACACCGAGGGCACCGACGACAAGACTCACCGAACTCCGGGCCAGCGCCACATCGAGCTGGTCACGGCTCTTCTTGTTGGTCATCGCCATCTTCCTGGCGTTCTCGACCATGTAGGCGTCGCGGTCCTCTGCGGTGAGATCGCCCAGCCCGCCGCCGTCCAGCATGTCCTTCACGAACGCCAGGTAGCGGTCCGGGATCGAGGCCAGGTACTCCTCGGGGGTCTTCTCGTCGTCCATCGCCGTGCCGGGGAAGACCAGGTCCACGCCGAACGGCTTGCCGCCGACCTCCCGCTCCAGCCACTCGATCGACATGTCGAGTTCTTCGGGAGTCATCCAGGCGGCGCCGAGCACGCCCATGCCTCCGGCCTTCGTGACGGCCGCGACGACGTCACGGCAGTGGGAGAAGGCGAAGATGGGGAGGTCGATGCCGAGACTTTCGGTCACATCTGTTTGCATCAGGAAACCTTCTCGTGGCGGTAGAAGTCGACGTGTTCGGGAGCCAGCGGCTCATTACCCAGGATCAGGTCGGCGGCCTTCTCGGCGATCATCATGACTGGGGCATAGAGATTCGCGTTCGGGATGACGGGGATCACTGAGGCGTCCACGACGCGGATCCCGTCCAGACCGTGGACCCGCATGGTCTGCGGATCGACCACGGCCTCGTCATCGGTGCCCATCTTGGCCGTGCCGCAGGGGTGGTACGTCGTCTCGGCGTCGCGGGCCACCCACGCGAGGATCTCCTTGTCGGTCCTGACATCGGGTCCTGGTGAGAGCTCGCCGCCGTTGAACGGCGCGAACGCGGCCTGGTTCAGCACATCCCGCGTGACGCGGACACCGTCGATCCAGTCCTGCCGGTCCTGCTCGGTCGACAGATAGTTGAAGGTGAGGACCGGGGCCTGGAGGGGATCGTTGGCGCGCAGCTTCACATGCCCCTTCGACTGGGGCGTCTGCGGACCGAGGTTGATCTGGTAGGAGTGCTCCGTCGGCGCGGGCGTGCCGTCGTTGCGCACGCCCAGGGCGAGCATCGTCAGCATCTGGTTCGGCATAGGCGCGTCGTCGTTCGAGCGGACGAACCCGCCGGCCTCGAAGTGATTGGTGGCGGCCGGGCCCTCCCGCTTCAGCAGCCACCTGGCCCCGATGCCCGGCCATGACTTCATCTTGAGGATGCCGGCCATCGAGACCGGCTGCGTACACGCGTACATGACGAAAGCTTCGAGGTGGTCCTGCATGTTCTCGCCGACCCCGGGCAGGTCCTCGACCACGTCGATCCCGAGTCGGCTCAGCTCTTTCCCGTTGCCCACGCCGGAGAGCTGCAGGAGCTGGGGCGAGTTGAACGCTCCGCCGCAGAGGATGATCTCCTTGCCGTGGACGACCGTCCTGCCGTCCCGGCGCGAGGCGAGTTCGACGCCGACCGCGCGCTTGCCGTTGAAGACGACACGGCTGACGAGTGCGCCGGTCATCACCTCAAGGTTCTTCCGGTCGCGGACCGGCGCGTAGTACGTGCGGGCCGCGTCGTACCGCTCGCCGTTCTCGATGTTGCAGTCGAAGGGCGCGAAACCCTCCTGCCGGTAGCCGTTGACGTCGTCGACTACTTCGTGACCGGCCTGCCGTGCGGCGTCGAAGAGAGCGCCGAACAGGGGGTTGTCGGCCTTGTGCCGATGGACCGGGATGGGTCCGGAACGGCCGCGGTAGACACCGCGCGGATCGCCACCGACGAGGCGTTCGAGGCGCTTGAAGTAGGGCAGGGTGTGCGCGTAGCTCCAGGTCTCCATACCCGCGGCCTGGGCCCAGCCCTCGTAGACGAGAGGGTTGGCGCGCTGGAAGAACATGCCGTTCATGGCGCTGCAGCCGCCCATGAGCTTGCCCCGGTAGTGCGCGATCCTCCTGTCGCCCAGCATGGGCTCGGGCTCGGACTCGTACTGCCAGTCGTAGAGCTTGTGGCCCATGACGAAGAGGAAGGCGGCCGGCACCCGCACGGGATAGTCGAATCTGGAGTGCCGCCGGCCGGCCTCCAGGACCAGGACCCGGCTCCGGCCGTCGGCCGTCAGACGGTTGGCGAGCACACAGCCGGCCGAACCGCCACCGACGATGATGTAGTCGTAGCCGTCATGCTTCATGAGAGGTCCTTCTTCCGGGATTCCTGTGTCATGCCGGTCCACTCAGGTCGGCGAGCAGCGCGGCGACGTCCTTCCGGTTGAGCTTTCCGGTGGTCGCGTTGACCGGGAGGGCGTCGACCACGACAAAGGCGCTGGGCACCTTGTAGGAGGAGAGCCGCGCCTTGCAGTGCGCCCGGAGTTCGGCCTCGTCCACATGCGACGCGGCACCGGGGACGACGGCGGCGACGACCCGCTGGCCGTAGATCTCGTCGGGCATACCCACGACGGCGGCATCGCCGACCGTCTCGTGCTCGTTGAGGACCCGCTCGATCTCCGAGGGGGAGATGTTGGTGCCCCCGCGGATGATGAGGTCCGACAGCCGGCCGACGACGTACACGTAACCGTCGTGGTCGACCCTGACCAGGTCCTTCGTCCGGTACCAGCCGTCGTCGGTGAGCGCCTCGCGCGTCAGCTGCTCGTCCCGCCAGTACCCCAGCATCAGGCCGGGACCGCTCGAATACGCTTCCCCGACCTCGCCGGGCGCGACGTCGCCTCCCTCGGGGCCCAGGATCCTGAGCGCGGCGCGGGGAACCAGCTTCCCGGCCGAGCCCGGCTTGGGTGCGGGGTCCGTGAAGGGGTCGTAGGTGACGAGGGGAAGGCACTCCGAGGCGCAGTACGCGTCGAGCACCGAGACACCGGTCAGGGCCGTCCAGCGGTCGAACACCGCCTCGTTGCGGGGCTCGCCGCCGGAGATGCACAGGCGGAGCGACTCGAACACGCGCGTACCCGGGGCCGGATCTCCCACGTGCTGGACGAGTTTGGCGAACGTGGCGGTGACGCCGGCCACGAACGTCGCCCGGTGCTTTTCGATCACCGGGGCGATGAACTCCGGACGCGCCCGCCGCACCACCATGACGGTGCCGCCCCGGAGAAGAACCGCCAGCGAGGTGCTCGCGAGGCCGTACAGCCACGCCATCGGCAGGCAGATGATCGCCCTGTCGTCGGGGGAGAGGTGCCAGACCTCGCCGTAGGTGTCCGCACAGTTGAAGACCGCGCCGGCGGACACCATGATCGCCTTCGGCCGGCTGGTCGTGCCCGAGGAGAAGCAGATCAGGGACAGCGGCTCCCGCAGGTTCTCGGGGTTGGGGGAGCGGTCGTGACGGACTCCGGTGACGTTGAAGGACACGATGTCCGCGACGGGCGTTCCGGGCGCCCCAGCCTCGACGGCTTCGCGATCGACGCCTTCCGAGACGACGATCAGCGAGGGGTCGCTCGTCTCGATGGCGTAGCGCATGTCGCCCGGGCCCGACGAGGGGTAGACGGTGACGAGGACACCGCCGGCCCGCCACACGGCGAGGGCGGTCATCAGATACTCCGCCGAGCTCTCGGCGACCAGAGCCACCCGGTAACCGGGTCCGAGGCCGGCTTCGAGCAACGCCGCCGTCCGGAGCTCGACCGCCGTCTGCAGATCGCGATAGGTGATCGTCGCGTCGTTGTCGATCACGGCGGTGCGGTCGGGCTGCTCACGGGCGACGCGCTCGAAGGCCGACACGCAGTCGTCACGCACGCTGGCCGGCTGGAACGCCATCCAAAGCTCCAGTTCCTTGATCGGACGAGGCTGTGCAACGAGTCACCCGAGTGAGTGGTCGGGCGCCTGGCGATGAACCACAAGGTAGGCGGTGGGACCGTGGGAGGTAATTGGAAATTCTTCTGACAGGCCGCTCCGATCCTCTGGGAAGTTCCAATGCGGTCCCGACGCCTGCGGGGAGATAGTTCCGAAGGATGCTCATGCAACCGGTGACATGCCGAGTCGACGACCGATGGCAGGGAGATCGCAACGTGAAACTGGACCAGGCGGACGTGGTCGTGGTCGGCGGTGGCATCGTCGGAGTGTCGACGGCGTACTTCCTCGCGGCCAAGGGACACGACGTCGTCCTCTTGGAGCAGCGGGAAATCGCGCATGGCGCGTCCGGGCGGAACATGGGTTTCCTCCATATGCACAACCGCAACGGAGATTTCTCTCTGGCGCTTTCCCGGGCAGGCCGCGCTCTCTACGACGACTTCTCCCAATTGCTGGGCCCGTCGTTCGAGTATCGCGCGAACGGCGCGATGACGTATTTCTTCACCGACGACCAGCGTCAGGTCTACAAGGAATTCGTCGAGGACCGCAACCGTCACGGCTTCACCATGGAGCTGCTGGATGGACCGACGGCCCGTGAGGCGGCGCCGATCCTGCCGCCCACCGTCATCGGCGCCACGTTCTGTCCGGAGGACGGCCAGATCCGCACCCCCAAGTTCGTCCGGGCCCTGGCTCAGGAATGCCGCCGCCTCGGCGTGCGCATCCATGAGCACACACCCGTGCTCGGACTGACGCGCGACGGAGCCAGGGTCACAGGCGCCCGGACTCTCGGCGGAGACGTGCACGCGGACCGGGTGGTCTGGGGTACGGGGGTCTGGTCCCAGATGCTCGAAGCGGAGGGCATCCACGTGCCGATCAAGCCCGAGCGACTCGGCGCAGTGCTGTTCGCCCCGGTCGAGGAACACCTCGACAAGATCCTCAACGGCCCCCTGGCTGCCAAGCAGTACGGGCACATCCGGAGTCTCCCGAGCTATCGCGACGAGTACTTCACGGCGTCCTACGAGGATTCGAGCCACGGGATCGAGCACCTGGAGTGTGTCGCCAAGACGGAGGACGGCAACCTGTTCGTCGGGTGTCCGATGGACTACCCCGAGCAGTTGGACGACCGTATGCCGCTCGGCGGACTGAAGATGACCATCGACGCCCTGCTGGAGACCTTCCCGCACTACCGGGGACTAGGTGTCGAGGGTGTCTGGACGGGTCTCCTCCCGGCCACCGCCGATTCACTGCCGATCGTCGACGAGGTCGACGAAGTACCGGGCCTGGTCCTCGCCACCGGACATGTGTACGGGAACCTGGCCGGGCCGATCACCGGACAGCTCGTGGCCGAGCTGATCTCCGGCGAGGAACTCAGCCTGCCGATCGATGAGATGGCTTTGGACCGGCCGGCACTTCGCGACAACCCCGACGGCGTCATCCGCTGGTGACCTCGCCGAAAGCAGAGAACTTCCCGACGAGGGCGGAAAGCGTCCCGTTGTCCTTATCAGCTTCTGAGGAGCATGAATTGACCACCAACACCCTCGGCGCGGCGCACACCTCGGATTCTGTTCGATACCTCGACGAGATCGAGGTAGGGCAGACCTGGCTGACACTCGGCAGGACGGTCACCGAGACCGATGTCGTCACGTTCGGCACCTGGTCGGGTGACATGCATCCGCTCCACATGAACGAGGAGTACGCGAAGCAGACCCAGTTCGGTGGCCGGCTCTTTCACGGCCCGGGAGTCCTGGCCATGGCGTTCGGACTGGAGATGGGCCTGGGGTGGAAGAACCCGTCGGCGATCGCCTTCCTCGGAATCCAGGACTGGAATCTCCTCGCCCCGGTGCGCATCGGGGACACCATCAGGGTGAGCGAGGAGATCGTCGGGATCCGGCCCTCCGCGAGCAAACCCGATCGCGGCATCGTGACCACCCACGTGCAGGTCCTGAACCAGAACGGGGACGTGTGCCAGGAGGGCAAGTGGATCGTGCTGCTGTCGCGCCGCCCCGACCGGTCGGAGTGAGGTGCCGTGACGCTACGACTGCCCGAGGGGAAACAACTCGCCGTATGCCTCAGCCCGGACTTCGACGCCCAGAGCGTCTGGATGGGCACGTTCCGGTCCACGTCGCAGACGAATCTGTCGCGAGGAGAGTTCGGCGCCCTGGTGGGGGCCCCGCGTCTGCTGGACGTGTTCCGCCGCTACGGGATCACCACCACATGGTGCGTGCCGACGCACACGATCCAGACGTTCCGCTCGGCCGTCGACGCGATCCTCGATGACGGTCACGAGATCGGAGCACACGGGGTGTATCACGAATACGTCCCCGCGCTGGACCGGGACGAGGAACGGCGGCTGCTCGAACTACAACTGCGTCAGCACGAGAAGCTGCTGGGCACGCGGCCGAGGGGCTACCGTTCTCCGGCCCTGGACGTCACCAACGACACCCTCGACCTGCTGGCCGAGTTCGGCTTCGACTGGGACTCCTCCCTGATGGGGCGTGACTTCACGCCCTACCGGCCGCGCATGGTCGTGGAACTCGACCAGGAGAACGGCAACACCTTCGGGCCCGAGAGCCGGGTCCTGGAGTTCCCCGTCTCCTGGTTCCTCGACGACTTCCCCGAGCTGGAGTCCTTCAAGGGCAACGCGCTGATGCAGTCCAACGAGGTCGTCCTCGCCCGCTGGAAGGACAGCTTCGACTTCGCCCACGAGCGCTGCCCGGGCGGCGTCGCGACCTGGACGCTGCATCCGCAGACCATCGGCAGGGCCCACAACCTGCTGATGCTCGAAAAGTTCCTCGACCACGTGACGTCCTTCGACGACGTCTGGTTTCCCACGCTCTCGGAGCTCTTCGACCGCTGGGAAGACGACTGAACTATGGACGCCGACGGCACATCACTCGGTCTGGACCGCGGACCGAGTGCTGTGACCGGCCCTGGACGACGTGCTCAGCCAGCTGCTGACCAGGCGCGCGGCGACCAAACTGTCGACGTACGGCACGTGCCCGCCTTCGAGTCCGGAGACACCGACTACGAGGAGTCCCGGACCCGGGCCGCCCGCGCCGCCGCCGAGCAGGCCTCCGCCTCCGCCTACGACGCGAACGTCATCGCCTGCACCATCGTCGCCTCGGCGTACGAGCGCTACCGCGAAGAGTTCCCGGACCGCGGGGTCGTCATGTTCAACATCAATTTCCTCGGCCTCACGGGCTCGGCCGCACCGGCCGTCAACTGAAAGAAGGGTCCTACGTTTCATGAACATAGTCGTCCTGGTGAAATACGTGCCCGACGTCACAGGGGAGCGCCGGTTCGCATCCGACCACACCGTGGACCGCGACGGCGTCGACGGCCTCCTGTCCGAACTCGACGAGTACGCCGTCGAGCAGGCGCTGCAGATCAAGGAGCAGCGCGAGGACGAGGAGATCACGGTCACCGCACTGACCGTCGGCCCCGAAGACGCCGCGGACGCGCTGCGCAAGGCACTGCAGATGGGCGCCGACCGGGCCGTCCACGTCGAGGACGAAGCCGTCGCGGGCTCCGACGCCATCGCCACCTCGCTGGTGCTCGCCGAGGCGGTGAAGACGGCGAACGGCGGCGCCGTGCCCGACCTCGTCGTGGCGGGGATGGCCTCGACCGACGGCGGCGCCGGGGTCGTTCCGGCCATGCTCGCCGAACGCCTCGGCATCCCGCAGGTCACCCTGGCCTCCCAGGTGGAGACCTCCGGCACGCAGGTCCGCATCCGCCGCGACAGCGACGCCGCCACCGAGGTCATCAGCGCCAGCATGCCGCTGGTCCTGTCGGTGACCGACCAGACGGGGGAGGCCCGCTACCCCTCCTTCAAGGGCATCATGGCCGCCAAGAAGAAGCCTCTGGACACGGTGGACCTCGACGACATCGGTGTCGACGCCTCCCTCGTCGGTCTCGGCGCATCCCGCACCACTGTCACGAGCACCACGGCCCGCCCGCCGCGCACCGTCGGCGAGATAGTCAAGGACGAGGACGGGACCGGCGCCGCAGCGCTCGCCGCCTTCCTCGCGAGCAAGAAATTCATCTGAGAGGGCACGAGAGATGTCTGAGGTTCTGGTTCTCGTCGACCACGTGGCGGGCACGGTCAAGAAGCCCACGTACGAACTGCTCGCCATCGCCAGGCGGCTCGGTGAGCCGTCGGCCGTCTTCATCGGCGGTGTCGATGCCGCGGAAGCCGTCGCCGACGCGGTCAGAGGGTACGGCGCCGAAAAGGTCTACGTCATCGACGACTCCGACATCGTGGGCTACCTGGTGGCCCCCATGGCGGAGGCGCTGCAGCAGCTCGCTGCCGGCAAGGACCTGGCCGCGATTTTGCTGCCCTCTTCGGCGCAGAACAAGGAGATCGCCGGCCGCCTGGCCATCAAGCTCGGCTCGGGTCTGATCACCGATGCCGTCGACGTCGCTGCCGATGGCACCACCATCCAGTCGGTCTTCGCGGGCAGCTACACCGTCGCCGCGCAGGTCACCACCGGCATCCCGATCATCACGGTCAAACCCAATTCGGCCGCTCCGCAGGAGGCTGACGGTGCCGGCGTCGTCGAGCACGTCACCGTGACGATCTCCGACGCCGCGAAGGCGGCCCGCGTCGAGGACAGCCGACCGCGCGCCGCCACCGGCCGCCCCGAGCTGACCGAGGCCGCCGTTGTGGTCTCCGGCGGACGCGGCACCGGAGGCGACTTCGGGCCTGTCGACGCTCTCGCGGACGCGCTCGG
Source organism: Streptomyces sp. MBT53 (assembly GCF_016654115.1). Classification (GTDB taxonomy): domain Bacteria; phylum Actinomycetota; class Actinomycetes; order Streptomycetales; family Streptomycetaceae; genus Streptomyces. Next base: position 8,092 of record NZ_JAEQAZ010000022.1, on the reverse strand, counting down.
CGCCGCCGTCGGCGCCTCACGCGCCGCCGTGGACTCGGGCTGGCTGTCCCACACCTTCCAGGTCGGCCAGACGGGCAAGACCGTCTCCCCACAGCTGTACATGGCCAACGGCATCTCCGGGGCCATCCAGCACCGGGCCGGCATGCAGACCTCGAAAACCATCGTCGCGGTCAACAAGGACCCCGACGCACCCATCTTCGACATAGTCGACTTCGGTGTCGTAGGCGACCTTCACACCGTTCTCCCGGCCTTGACGGCACAGATCAGCCGGCGCAAGGGCTGATCCCCCTCCCGGTCATGAGCCTCGCCATCCACACGACGGTGACCCCGGAACCTCCGAGGCACCGTCGTGTGGATGGCGGAGCACACCATGGAAATGGGGACAACTTCAAACGGATGGTCTCCGGGCGAGGAATCCAGATGAGCGCAATGAGTTAGATCGCCAACGGCTCCACAGAGCCTGCCGACGCTCGCGAGGCAGGAGTGTCGATGTACCCCCGCCACAGGTCCGCATCCCGGAACGCCGTCCCACCGCCCACTGCGGTCACACGCGAAGGCGTGCAGCGTGGTCGCCTCGCTGGTGCCGTACGCGCCTTCACCGGGATTGCCTACGCGGCACCGCCGGCCAGCCCGCTGCGCTTCCGGGCGCCGCAGTCGGTGCGGCCCTGGAGGAGGAGCGCGATGCCACCGGCTTCGGCCGCCCCTGCCGCACAGTCCAACGCCGACCTTCCAGCCTGACTGGACGCCGCGCCGAGTGCGGATGACTGTCTCTGTCTCAACGCCTGGGCACCTGACCGCTACACCGGGACACCGCGCCCGGTACTGGTGTGGTTCCACGGCGGCGCCTTCGCGTGGGGTTCCGTCGGGGCGACGGTCCACGACGGTGCCGATCCGGCCAACGTTGGTGACCTGGTTGTGGTCTTCTTCAATGACCGGCCCAACATCTTCGGCTACCTGTGGCTCGGCGATGTGCTTCCGGGGCTGAAGGCGGACGCCCCGGGCCACCAGGACCTGGTCGCCGCGCTGCGCTGGGTGCGGGAGAGCAGCGCGGCCTTCGGCGGCGACCTCGACGGGCGGCACGGACGACGAGCGGTCATCTTCAGTCCTCAGCCAGACAGTTGGTTCATACCACCGGCCTACGACCAACCCAACCCGTCGTCCATCCCCACCATCGGCCGGATCGAACGAACTACCGGTAGCACGGACCGCTGGGTGATCCACGAACTACCGGTAGAGCGGTTACCGGCTCCATGCCCTCGCCTTGGAACACGTCGGGCAGGCCGATGGTGACGAGATCAGCGAAGTGGTTGGCAACTGCCTCTGCCAGTTCCTGCGCGGGCCGGGTGATGTCCAGCGTTCCGATCCGTCTGGCGGCCTCGTGCATCGGCTGAGCTGCCGAGGCGGCTGTCAGCTCACGTGGTGACCACGAGCTTCCCGATGTGCGTGCGCTTCAGCAGCCGTGCCTGGCCCCGAGCGAGGTCCTGCAGCGGGAAGACCTCCTCCAGCAGCGGCTGGAGCCGGCCGCTCTGGATGAGTTCCACCAGCCGGGCGAAGGTCGCCGCGGTCGGATTGGTGATGCCGTGCATCTCAAGGTCCTTGTAGATCAGGTCGCGCAGGTCGATTCTCGTGACCGGACCCGCGATCGCACCGGCGGTGGTGTACCGGCCGCCGCGGCGGAGCACTTTCAGCAGCACGTCGAACACCGGCCCGCCGACGACGTCCGCGGCTACATGGGCTCCTCGTTCACCGATGACGCGTTCGATCTCCCGTTGTACGTCCTCGCTCTCGCGGGCGACAAACTCGTCCGCCCCGAGTGCGCGAAGGCGCTTCTCCTTGGCGGCGCCGGCGACGGCCACGACGCGTGCGCCGCGCAGGCTCGCCAGCTGGATGAGTGCCGTTCCGACACCGCCGGCGGCACCGGTGACCACGATGGTCTCGCCGTCCGTCAGCCGAGCGCGCTGCAGCATCTCCTCGGCCGTGTCGTACGAGCACGGAAACGTGGCCAGCTCGGCGTCGGACAGCGGCGAGTCGACGCGGTGGGCATTGCCCTCGGGCACCGCCACATAGTCGGCGTAGCCGCCGTCGCGCTCACTGCCCAGGTACTGCACCAGCTGTGCGTGGAGCGGCAGTTCGGGGTCGCGGACCGAGGGGTCCACGATCACCCGCTCACCGATGCGGCCGGGGTCTCCCCCCGGCCCCACGCCGGCGATGTGCCCCACCACTGCGGCACCCTGGATGCGGGGGAAGTCGACCGTGGAGCTGTTCCACGAGGACGCCGCCCCGTCGGACCGCCCCTGTATGCCGAGTTCCTCGGAGACCGCGGACTCGACGACCGAGTCGTACCAGCCCGTCCGCGTGTTGATGTCCGTGTTGTTCATGCCGCAGGCGCCCACCCGGACCAGTACCTCCCCCTCCGCCGGTGCCGGGGTGGGGTGGTCGTCGCGGAAGACGAGCTTGTCGATACCGCCGTGGCCGGTCAGCACGGTGGCCCGCATGGTCGCGGGCACGGGGGCGGCCGGGCTGGCGGAGGCGTTCACCTGTGTACGGGAGTTCATGGAAAGACCGGCGTCCATTTCTCGGCTACTTCGCCAGCTCGGGGTTGACCATCACGTGCTTGAACTTGGAGTACTCGTCGATCCCGTGCGGGGACAGCTCCTTGCCGTATCCCGAGTTCCGGAAGCCGCCGAACGGCATCTCCGAGGCGACGAAGATCTGCTGGTTCACCCAAACGGTTCCGAAATCGAGTTCCCGCGTGAAGCGCATGGTCCGGGCGAGGTTGGTGGTCCAGACACTCGCCGACAGGCCGTATTCGACTCCGTTGGCCATGTCGAGCATCTCGTCGTCACTGTTTCCGCGCTGGATCGTGATCACCGGCCCGAACACCTCGCTCTGGATGATCTCGTCCGACTGGTCGGCGTCGGTGATGACCGTGGGGGCGTAGAACCAACCCGGCCGGTCGAGCCGCTCCCCGCCGATCCGCACGGTCGCGCCGTTTTCGCGTGCGCGGTCCACGAAGCCGGCGACGCGGATCAGCTGACGTTCGGAGATCAGCGGGCCGATCTCCGTCTCCGGATCGGAGGGGTCGCCGACACGCAGTTTCGCCACCGCTTCGCAGTAGGCCTCGACGAACTCGTCGTAGGCCGCGTGCTCGACGATGATGCGGCAGGCGGCCGTGCAGTCCTGGCCGCTGTTGGAGTACCCGAACTCCACGAGGTCCCGCACGCTCTCCCGGATCGGGCTGTCGGCGAAGACCAGGATCGGAGCCTTGCCCCCGAGTTCGAGGCCGATTCGCTTCAGGGTCCGTGCGCCCGACTCCGCGACGGCCTTTCCGGTCGCGACGTCTCCCGTGAGCGAGATCATCCGGATGGTGGGATGTGCGACCAGAGCCTTACCGGTGGAGGAGTCTCCCAGCACGAGGTTGAGTACGCCCTCGGGGAGGAACTGATTCGCGATGTCGACGAAGAGGATCGTGCTGGTCGGAGTGAGCTCCGACGGCTTGATGACCGCCGTGTTGCCGGCGGCGAGGGCAGCGGAGATCTTCCACGACGCCATCAGGAGGGGATAGTTCCACGGGGTGATCAGGCCGACGACACCGAGGGGCTCGCGGCGCACCCACGAGGTGCTGTTGTTCGCGTACTCGCCGGTGGCGGGAACCGAGGACGTGCGCGCCGCGCCCGCGTTGAAACGGATGACGTCCCACACCCAGGGCATGGCTCCCTGGGCGACCGTGATCGGCTGGCCGACGTTCTCGCTCTCCAGCTGAGCGAACTCCTCTGCTCGGCTCTGGACCACGTCGGCGATCTTGAGGAGGATCTCGGCGCGCTCGACGGGAGGGGTGTTCCCCCACGCCTTCGCAGCCGCCGCCGCCCGCTGAACGGCTTCGTCGACGTCGGCCTCCGTCGCCGTCCGGTAGGCGGCGATCGCCTTCTCGGTGGCCGGGTCGATGACGACCATGGCGTCGGCGTCGGTGATGTCCGCCGCGAACGCCGCGGCGGCGCTCCGGTGTTCGGCCCTCGGCTTGCTCATCGTTGCCGCTCCTTGTGTATCGGTTATGCCTGGTTTCGCCAGTCGACCGGTGTGATGGACAGGAGGAGACGCGTTCCCGGAGCCGCTCCGTAGCGGACGGTGGTGCCTCGGGGAAGGACGATCAGCTCGTCCGCCTCCCCGGTCAGCGGGACGTCGACACCGTCCTCCACGACGAAGAACTCCGCCCGCCCGCTGACGACGTAGACCGTCTCCTCGTACTGGAGCGTCCACGGGTCACTGTGCCCCGGCTCGTCGAACGTCATGAAGTAGGTGCCGAGACGGTCGAGGCCGGAGCCCGCGGTGCGATGCTCGATCTCGGCCGGGCCGAAACGCTTGACGTTGGCCGGCCCGAAGGCCGGCTTCGAAGCGCTGGAGCGGGTCATCTCTGTCTGTCCCCTCGGTTGTGAAGGCTCTCCGGCGACGGAGTCACGGAGGGCCTGTGCGACCGCCTCGGGCAGCGGGCGGGACCGCGCTGCCTCGGCGTCGACGTTGACGTACACCACCTCGATTTCCGCGATCTTCGTCCCGTCACGTGCGACGAGCATGTCGAGCTGGAAGCTGGACGTCCCCACACGCGGGCAGGTGACCTCCACGTCGAGGACGTCGTCGAAGCGGGCCGGTGACAGGAAGGTCTGACGCGCGCTCACCACCGACGGGTCCGTTCCGCCGTCGACCAACTTCGTGTAGGGCCAGCCGAGTTCGCGGAAGAACTCGGTCATGGCGACGTCGGCCAGCTCCAGATAGCGGCTGTTGAAGAGGAAGCCCTGTGTGTCGACCTCGTGGTTGCGGACCCGGTGCGCGTGGGTGGACACGTCAGGCTCCTGCCTCGGCCTGGAGCTTCGCGTACAGGTCGGGCCGCTGGAGTGCGAGCCCGGGCGCTTCGGGGTTCGCGCGTGAGGCCTGCAGGAGGTCGTGGTCCAGGGACACCACCACCAGGTCCTCCCCGGACGAATCGGACCTGGCCAGGACCCCGTCGTTGATTCCGACGGTCCTGTCGACGGGCCCGGTGACCAGGGCGCTGCCGGTCGCGTGCATGGGTGAGTCGGCCGGTAGTCCGTTGTGGCCGATCAGGGGCGACATCGCGACGTAGAGCTGGTTCTCGATGGCGCGTGCCTGGCATCCGGTGCGGACCCGGTGAACGCCTCGTCGGTTCCAGGTGAGCGAGGGGCACAGGATCAGGTCGACCCCCTGGCGCACGAGGTACCGGGACAGCTCCGGGAACTGGATGTCGGCACAGATGAGCACGCCCGCGGTGAACGGCCCGATCCTGGTGACCAGCAGTTCATCGCCGCCGCGGGTGCCGAGCGCGTGCTCCTGGGGCGTCAGGTGGATCTTGTCCTGGGACTCGACCCGGCCGTCGGGGTGGGCGACGAAAGCGGTGTTGCGCAGGGAGCCGTCGCTGTGCACGCGGTTGTGGCTGCCGCCCGCCACCACGATGTTGTGGTCCCTGGCCATGCCGCGGAGGCCGTCGACGATTCCGTCGGTGAAGGTGGGGAGGACATCCCAGTAGTCGGACCTGATCGTCGCGGTGGTCACCTCGTGGTCGGTGATGGATCCGAGGAGCCCGGTGCTGGAGAGCTCGGGGAAGAGCACGACCTCCGCGTTCTGCTGAGCGGCGCGGCGCACGAGGTCCTCGGTGTGGGCGAGGAATTGATCGAGGTCCCGCTCGGGGCGAAGCTCGAACTGGGTGACAGCGACGTTCAGCGACACCATGATTTCTGGGGCTCCTTTTCCGGAGATGAGGCGATGGGTTCTGCCGGTAAAGGCCCCGCCGCCGCCCGTGAAAGCGACCGTATCGGCTCTGTCCCGGCGGTTCACTCGTCGCTTATGACAAGGGCAGGGTGCGTTCCCTGGAATCTTTCCAAGCCGCCCTCGGGCGGATGAGGAAGTGAAAGTGCGGTCAGCGTTCCGGCCCGAGCGCCGCGCCGAAACGTGCCGAGAGGGCCAGCCCTCGTTCCGGGTCGGCGAGCACGCTGCCCGTCGCCCCCGCGCCGCGGATCTCTCCGCTCTGTTCCTCCCGGCCGACCGGTCTGATCCGGCGCTGATCCCAGGATTCCGCCTCCACCATGGACAGGGCGGTCAGTGCGAGGAAAAGGGACGAGATCGCCGACGGATCCCGCAGATTCAGGTCGAGCGCTGACTCGATCTTCGACAGGCGGTAGCGCAGGGAGTTGTGATGCACGGCCAGCGCATCGGCGGCCGTCATGATGTTCTGCTGGTGCTCGAAGTAGATGGAGAGGGTGGCCAGCATGGTCTGCTTGTCCTCCAGCGGGCGGAGAAGCTCCTTCGCCCACTCGCCCATCCGGTCGAGACCGACATCCGAGAACAGACGAGTGGCGAAGTCGAAGTCCTCGTAGGCCATCAGGCGCCGCCCCGCGCCGTCGCGGCGCAGTACGCGGAGGGCGAGCTGCGCGTCGTGGTAGGAGTCCACCACGTGTCCGACGCCGGCTGAGTCCCGTCCGATGCCCAGCAGGAAGCCCTCCGCCGGTGTGCCGGCCTTGACGAAGGCACGTCTGACGGCGGACGACGAAGCCTGCACAAGGCCGACCATGGCGGACTCCCGCAGGACAAGGAGATGGGGGAGACCTTCGCCGACCAGTGTGCGTTGCAGACCGGCGTGCAGCGACTCCAGGACCGCCAGGTCCCGGGCGGTGGTCACGCCGAGGGCGGGCTCCGCGACGATCACCCGCGTCTCCTGTCCGAAGGACAGCCCCAGTGAGGCGATGCGGCCCGCCAGCTCGGGGTCGTGGCGCTCCAGACGCAGCGAAGCGGGATCGGTCGTCGCCGACTTCGGCGAGTATCCGGGCCCCGGAGAGCGAGCCGAGGCCGGGGAAGCTGGTGATGATCCTGGCGTCGGGGTGTGCCTCGAATGCTTCCGTGGTTGCCGTGGCGAGGTCGTCCGCGCTGGCGCAGGCTGCATCGAGCTGCCGAAGCAGAGCCGTGGCCTGTCGTCCCATGGCTTGTTCGACCAGCGGGGGTTGCCGCATCTGCGGGAGCCGCAGGATCTCACGCAGCCGGTCGGCCTCGGTCTCGATGCCGCGTTTGCGCCCGGCCCGCCGGACGATCGCACGCAGCTGCGCGCGGGTGAGCCGGGCGGCGTGTTCAGGGGTGGGAGCCGCAGCAAGAAGTGCACGGGCCACCGGGTGGCAGAGCCCTTCGCGTACCGACTCGAAGGACGCCAGAAATCCGGGGAAGTATTCACGCAGGTGAGAGCGGAGTTTGTTCGCGGCCTGGGTCCGGTCCCAGACGGCGTCCTGCTGGGCGCGGGCCAAGACCGCTATGGATTTGGCGAGTTCGCTGTCGGCCGGCAGGGTCCGGAAGGCGGCCCGATCGGTCCGCAGGATGTTGGCCAGCACTGTCGCGTCCAGGTGGTCGGATTTCTTGCGGCTGACTGCGTGACGCTCTCGGTAGCGGGCGGCGGCCATCGGGTTGATGGCGTAGACGGGGCGCCCGGTTGCCCGCAGGCCGGCGACGAGGAGACCGCGCGAGGTCTCGATGGCGACCGGGATCGGTGTGTCCGGGCCGTCCCCCTGTGTGGTCAGCAGTTCAAGGAGCGTGTTCAGGCCGGTGAGGTCATCGGTGATTCTGGCCTTCGCGACGACGACTCCCTCTCTGTCGACCAAGGCGATGTCATGGTGATCACTGGCCCAGTCGATGCCACAGGTGACGGCCATTGTTTTGCTTACGTCCTCTCGGTCGGAGGTCCTGCTTCGTAGTCGTGCAGGGGTCTGCGGCTCCCTAATGGAAGGGCTCGGCGGCCCGGCATCCGATTGGCCGTTCGTGACCCCAGCGGCCGGCAGGGCTCTCCGTCCGCGGGGGAGCTCGATGGCTCCCGGCCTGTTGAGAGATGACTCCTGCCGGCGACTTGGACCACGATCACTGATGGTCGGCCGACCGTCGGCCGCGGGGCCCTTGGCACCAACCCGCAAGCCAGGAACCTGCAGGGACGGTGCCCGGCCCGTCTGGTCAAAGGACTCCAAGGTCCTGGCCCGCACCAGAGCTCCGCACCGTCCCTGCGTGCCCATTAGGCCCGCATGCGTCCCCGGGACTTCCAGCACCTGGATAC
>NZ_JAEQAZ010000229.1 GCF_016654115.1 Streptomyces sp. MBT53 | reverse complement strand
AACACTCGACGCCCCACCCGGCAGCCAACTCCCGTCCGGCGCCCGGTGGTTGTAGACCACCCCGGCACTGTCCCGGACGGGCCTCGCGGACGCCCCCTTGAGGACCAGCGTGGTGCCGAGCACCGAGTTCCAGGACCCTTCGTACAACGCCCCCGAGGCGATCTGGGCCGCACAGCCGTCCGTCATCCCGGCGATGACCGGCGTACCGACGGGAATGCCCGTCGCTTCGGCGGCGCCCCGGCACACCTCCCCCAACCGAGTACCGGGCCGGACCACCTCCGGCAACACATCACCCAAGTACGCCAGTCGGGACGGCCAGGCCTCCGCCTCCACGTCGTAACCCGTCTTGAGAGCGTGACTGGAGTCGGTCGGAACCACCGTCCCCCTTCCACCCGTCAACCGGGCGGTGATGACGTCGGGTTGATGGGTCACCCGCCCCCTCCCGTACGCCTCCACCAACCACAACACCTTCGGCAGCGCCCAACTCGGCTGCATGCCCACCCGCGCCGCCTCCGCCACCGCGCGACCGTCGTCGTACATCACCCCCGGCGTCAGCGCACGCCCCTCGCCGTCCGTCAGCAGAACGGTCCCCGAGGTGCCGCACACCGCGACCCCACCGAGCCGTCGTAGTCGCGGCTGTCCCGCCAAGGCAGCCCTGGACGCGACACACACCGCCTCCCACCACTCCCCCGGATCCTGCTCGTGCCGCACCCCGTCCCGACGCCCGGTCAACGGGGCGGTGCCGGCGCCGAGGACCCGCCCGCCACCGGTGACCAGCAGCGCGCGGACGCTCTGCGTACCCAGGTCGATGCCCAGCCACGCCCCGCCGTCACCCTCGAACATCATCCGGACCTCCCACAGGGGTTACGCATTCGGCATTCCCCGTTCATCGTGGCAAAGAGGGAGGGAGCCCCACGATGACCGAGACCCTGCGTGTCGTCGCCGCCGGTGACCATTTCGTCCTGCCGTCGCTGATCACTTCCGCGATCGCCGAGGAACTGCGCGAACACCCTTTCAACGTAAGCGAGTTGACACTCGGCTGGCCCTTGGAACCCTTCGGCCGGGTAGCCGAGGTCGAGGAGGCGAGCGACGCCGAGGACGAGATGATCGGCGCCCTGCGCAGCAACAGCGGCGCCCAGGTGCTGGTCACTCAAATGGGGCCGGTCACCGAACGCGTCCTCGCGGCCTGCCCCGATCTCCGGCTGATCGTGGTGTGCCGGGGCGGACCCGTCAACGTCAACCTCGACGCGGCCAAGACCCACGACGTACGGGTGTGCTTCGCCCCCGGCCGCAACGCCGCCGCCACCGCCGAGTTCACCGTGGGGACGCTGCTGGCCGCGCTCCGCCGCATCCCACAGGCACACGAACTCCTTGCCGGACAAGGGAGTTGGGAGGCCGGGGCCGCCTACTACACCTACGAGCACAGTGGCCTGGAGCTGGAGGATCTGCCGGTCGGACTCGTCGGCTACGGCGCGGTCGGCAGCCGTGTGGCCCGCGTCCTCTGCGCCTTCGGCGCCCGCGTGATGGTGTACGACCCTTATGTGCACGGTGAGATCCACGGACTGCGCGTCCCGACGCTGGACGAACTCCTGCGCCGCTCCCAGGTCATCACCCTGCACGCCCGCCTGACCCCCGAGACCCGCGGCCTGATCGGCGCCCGCGAGCTGGCACTGCTGCGCCCCGGCGCGGTGGTGGTCAACGTCGCGCGCGGCCCCCTCCTGGACGAGGAGGCGCTGTGCGACGCCCTGGAGAGCGGCCAGGTGTCGGCAGCGGCTCTCGACACCTACGTCCAGGAGCCATTGCCCACCGCATCGCGCCTGTTCGGCCTCACCGACAGGCTGGTCCTCACCCCTCACCTGGGCGGCGCCTCCCGCGCCGTGGCCGAAAAGGCGGCGCGAATAGCAGCGGAGGAAGTGGGCCGCTGGGCACGAGGCGAGCCTCTCTCCCACCAACTCCGTTGAGGGCCCACCCACTTGTTCTGTCCCCACGCCACCGGCCGAGAGGGAGCCGTAGGGGCGCGCCGGTGTCGAGAGGACCAGCGCGCGGAGGCGCGCAGCGCCGAGCACGGTGGGCCTCTCGACACCGGCTCCCAGCGCCCCGAAGGCGACCGAACCAAAAGAGGTGTGCGCGCGACGGCGCCTTCTCAACTCAGCCCGACTTGAGCATCACCACTCAGCAGGGGGTCACCTATGTATGTCGGAATCGATGTCGGCACCTCCACCGTGAAGGCCGCCGCCTTCGACAGCACCGGCCACCAACTCGCCGTAGCCTCCCGCCCGGTGGAGCTGTCGATGCACGGTGGGTTCGTCGAGCAGGACATGGACGAGGTGTATGGCGCGGTAGTTGCCGTACTCGACGAACTAACGTCAACCGAGGACGCCCCCGTCGAACTGGCCGGCCTGACCGGCCAAGGCGACGGCGTCTGGCTGGTCGACACGACAGGCCGCCCCATCCGCCCCGCCGTGTCCTGGATGGACGGCCGGGCGCACGAACTGCTCGACCGGTGGCTGGCGGACGGCACCTTCGAGACGGTGTTCCGGCGTACCGGCAGCGCGATGTTCCCGGGGTGCCCCGGCCCGGTGCTGGCGTGGTTCGAGGCGCACGAGCCGAAGCCACTGGATACAGCAGCACACGCCCTGTTCTGCAAGGACATGGTCTTCCAACGACTCACGGGCGCACCGCCCGCCACCGACGTCTCAGACGCATCGATGCCGTTCCTCGACCCCAGGACACGAACGTACGACAACGGTGTCGTAGAACTCCTCGGCCTGACCCGCCGCCGACGCCTCCTCGCCCCGGTCAGCGACCCGATCGCGACAGCCACCACCCGCGGCGAGGGACTCCCCGCGGGCACCCGCATCGCGAACGGCCCCTACGACCTCCCCGCCTGCGCGCTCGGCGCGGGCGTGACGGAACCCGGGGACGGACTCCTCATCGTCGGCACCTGCCTCGCCAGTCTCGTCGCGACCACCGACCTCGACCTCTCCGGCGAACCGGCCGGCCTGTACATCTCGCTCGACCGCCCGGGGCACTGGCTGCGCGCGATGCCGGCGATGGTCGGGACAGCCGCCCTGGACTGGGTGCTGTCGACGACGGGCGTCCGGCACGAGGAGGTGGACGCACTCCTCACCGCGACCCCGCCCGGAGCGAACGGCGTGCGGGTGTTGCCGTACTTCGCGCCGTCCGGCGAGCGCGCCCCCTTCGTCGAGCCCCGCCTCCGGGCCGAACTGACCGGTGTCTCCCTGGAGTCGACGCCCGCCGATCTGATCCGGGCGACCTGCGAGGGCATCGGTTACGCGGCCCGGCACTGTCTGGAGGCGGCGGGTCTGACGGGTTCCCTCGCGGTGTGCGGGGGCGGTACCCGCAGCCCCGCCTGGATGCGGCTCCTGGCCGATGTCCTGGGTCGGCCGTTGCGGGTGGTCGAGGGCGAGGTGGGTGCGCGGGGCGCGGTGCTCGCGGCGGCCGAACGCTACGGGGTCCCGCTGGACACGGCGGCCTGGACGCGGCCGACCGAGGTGATCGAACCGGACCCGAGGCGGTCGGCGTACTACACGAAGGGATACGAGGACCATCTCGCGCGGCTGAAGTCGGCGCGCGGGCGGAGCCGGTGATTTCGGGGGCGGGTGCCTGCGATTCGCGGTGTACTACCGGCCTGTCCCACTCCGTGTGGCGAGGAGGAGTTCATGACGGTGCTTCGACGGTGGTGCCCGAACTGTCTCGGGTGGCACGACTTCCAGAAGATGACCGACGCCGAGAAGGCGGCCGTCCGTGAGGTGAAGGGGCCCCGGCACTACGTGGGGGATCTGTGGCGCTGCGCGGTCAAGGGCTGTGTGCGGTACCAGCCGGCGTACAACGCGCGAGGCGGCGGCGATCTCCCCGAGAAGTTCCGCGAGGAGAAGGCCGCCGCCCCGGAGTGAGCGCCGCTGTGCCTACAAGGTGCCGAAGAGCTGTGCTTACAGGTTGCTGAAGTCCGGCCCCTTGGTGCGCGAGCGCTTGATCTCGTAGAAGCCGGGGACGGAGGCCACCGCGACGGTCCCGTCCCACAGCCGTGCGGCCTCCTCGCCCTTGGGGGCGGGGGTGACGACCGGGCCGAAGAAGGCGATCTGCTCGCCGTCGGGGCCGGGGACGGCGATGACGGGGGTGCCGACGTCCTGGCCGACCTTGTCGATGCCCTCCTTGTGGGAGGCGCGCAGCTCGGCGTCGAACTCGAAGTCCTCCTGGTCGGCGTAGTCGATCAGGTCGGCGGGCAGGCCGACGTCCGCGAGCGCGCCGGCGATGGCCTCGACGGTCGGGCCCTCGCCGTTGTTGTGGATGCGGGTGCCGAGCGCGGTGTAGAAGGGGCCGAGGGCGTCCGCGCCGTGCTTCTGCCAGACGGCGGTGACCACGCGGATCGGCTTCCAGGCCTTGGTGGCGAGCAGCTCGCGGTACTCCTCGGGCAGCTCGTCGAGCTTGGGCTCGTTCAGGACCGCGAGGCTCATGATGTGCCAGCGGACCTCGATGTCGCGGACCTTCTCGACTTCGAGCACCCACCGGGACGTCATCCAGGCCCAGGGGCACAGCGGGTCGAACCAGAAGTCCACGGGGGTCTTGGCGGTCTCAGACATGACGCTCCTCGGAATACGGCCGTTTCCTCAGCGCAACACCGCCCCTCGCCACCTCATTCCCGGGTGCCCGCGGTCAGGGGCACATGGCAGGATCGGCCCTGACCACACTGTGATGTCCACCAGCGATGACCATCCGAGGGAGTGCCCCCGTGCCCGGTGAGAATCTGTCCCGCGACGAGGCCCGGGAGCGGGCCGCACTGCTGTCCGTCGACGGGTACGACGTGTCCCTCGACCTGCGCTCCGCCGTGGGGGATTCCGTGGGGGACGACTCGGGCGAAGGCCCTCGGACGTTCCGCTCCGTGACCACGATCCGCTTCCGCTGTGCCGAGCCGGGCGCGGCGAGCTTCGCGGACCTGATCGCGCCGGGCGTGACGGCCGTGTCGCTCAACGGCAGGGATCTCGACCCGGGCGCGGTCTTCGACGGCTCGCGCATCCAGCTGGAGGATCTGGCCGCGGAGAACGAGCTGATCGTCGACGCGCAGTGCGCGTACTCCCGTACCGGGGAGGGCATGCACCGCTTCGTCGACCCCGAGGACGGCGAGATCTACCTCTACACCCAGTACGAGCCGGCCGACTCGCGCCGCGTCTTCGCCAACTTCGAGCAGCCGGACCTCAAGGCGCCGTTCCGCTTCGAGGTGCGGGCGCCGGAGGGCTGGACGGTGTGGAGCAACGGCGCCGGTGAACTGACCGACGGCGTATGGCAGTTCGCGGAGACGAAGCCGATCTCGACGTACATCACGGCGTTCCTCGCGGGCCCGTACCACTACGTCACGGACTCCTACTCGCGCACCTTCGACGACGGTACGACGCTGGAGATCCCGCTCGGCGCGATGTGCCGCAAGGGTCTGGCGCCGTACTTCGACTCGGACGACGTGTTCCTGGTGACGAAGCAGGGGCTGGACTTCTTCCACGACCACTTCGACTACCCGTACCCGTTCGGCAAGTACGACCAGGCGTTCGTGCCGGAGTACAACCTCGGCGCGATGGAGAACCCGGGGCTTGTCACGTTCCGCGAGGAGTACATCTTCCGGGGGAAGGTGACGCAGGCGTCGTACGCGGGGCGGGCGAACACGATCCTGCACGAGATGGCGCACATGTGGTTCGGCGACCTGGTCACCATGGAGTGGTGGGACGACCTGTGGCTGAAGGAGTCCTTCGCGGACTTCATGGGGGTGTTCGCGAGCGTCGGCGCGACCCGCTTCTCCGACGCGTGGATCAGTTTCGCCAACCGTCGCAAGGCGTGGGCGTACCGCGCCGACCAGCTCCCCTCCACGCACCCCATCACCGCCGACATCCGCGACCTGCAGGACGCGAAGCTCAACTTCGACGGCATCACGTACGCCAAGGGGGCTTCCGTACTGAAGCAGTTGGTGGCGTACGTCGGTCAGGACGCGTTCCTGGAGGGCGCGCGCCGCTACTTCAAGCGGAACGCGTACGGCAACACGCGTCTCGGTGACCTGTTGTCGGTCCTTGAGGAGACGAGCGGCCGGGACATGGCGTCCTGGTCGCGGTCGTGGCTGCAGACGGCAGGGGTCAACTCCCTCACTCCGCAAGTGGTGTTGGACGTGGAGGGCGGCCGGATCGCGGAGCTGACGGTGCTTCAGGAGGCGGCCGAGTCGCACCCCGAACTCCGGCCGCACCGGGTGGTCGTCGGCCTCTACCGGACGGAGAACAAGCGCCTCGTCCGCTACGAGCGCGCCGAGGTGGACGTCGACGGCCCGCGGACGGTCGTGGTCGAACTGGCCGGTGCGGACGCGCCGGAGCTGGTGCTCGTCAACGACGAGGATCTCACCTACGCCAAGACCCGTTTCGACGCGGTGTCGTTGGCGACCCTGCGGGACCGGCTCGGCTCGCTCACCGACCCGATGGCGCGGGCGCTGTGCTGGTCGGCGCTGTGGAACATGACGCGGGACGCGCTGCTGCTCGCGCCGGACTTCATCGACCTGGTGATGCAGTTCGGGCGTCGGGAGACCGACATCGGTGTGCTTCAGGTGCTGCACGCGTGGGCGAACTCGGCGCTGGTCAACTACTCGCCGCCGTGGTGGCGGGAGACCGGCGCGAAGCTGCTGACGCACATCGCGGAGCGGGATCTGCGGGACGCCGAGCCCGGCAGTGAGCCGCAGCTGGCCTGGGCGCGTTTCTACGCGTCGGTGGCGTCGGCGCCGGAGGAACTGGCGCTGTTGCGGGGCCTGTTGGACGGTACGGAGAAGATCGAGGGCCTGGTCGTGGACCAGGAGCTGCGCTGGGCGTTCCTGGAGCCGCTGACCGCGCACGGCGTCGCCGACGAGTCCGTGGTGGCGGCCGAACTGGCCCGGGACGACACCGCGTCGGGCAAGCGGCACCAGGTCCGTTGTCTCGCCGCCCGTCCCTCGGCGGCGGTCAAGGCGCAGGCGTGGGCGCAGGTCGTGGAGTCGGACACGTTGTCCAACGCGTTCGTGGAGGCGACGATCGCGGGCTTCGCGCAGCCGTCGCAGCGGGAGTTGCTGGCGCCGTACACGGAGAAGTACTTCGCGGCGATCGAGCGGGTGTGGGCGGAGCGGTCGATCCAGATCGGCATGGATGTGGTGCGGGGCCTGTTCCCGGCGTTCCCGACCGCCGAGGACGGGCGGGCGACGCTGGCCGCGACGGACGCGTGGCTGGCCGCGCACGAGGGGGCGGCGCCCGCGCTGCGCCGGCTCGTGCTGGAGTCGCGGGACGATCTGGCGCGGGCGCTGCGGGCGCAGGAGGCGGACAACGGAGGCCGGGGCGATCAGGGCTGACCCTTGGCCCGCGTTCCGGACGGTGATCGTTGGCCTGCGATTGGCCTCTGCGTGACCGTTACCGAATACAGGTAATCGCAACCGTAACCCCTGGTCCGCCCCATCCGGACCAGGGGTTTTCGGTGCCTACTCGGCATCCGAACGCCTGTCCTTTAGTACCGCATCGTCCGGATTTGTCGACTGGCGTGTAACAGCGGTTAGGGAGCGGATCCGGCGCGGGAAACCCCGTTGCATGAACCACAACACCCCCCTCTCCCCCCGCCCCCTCAGCCACCTCTCCGAGGTGCACCGCCGGGTTCTGACGACGGCTCAGCTCCGGGCGCACGGCGTCCCGGCCGCCGAGGTGAACGAGCAGTGCCGGCCCGGCGGCCCCTGGCAGCAGTTCCTCCCCGGCGTCGTCCTGCTGCACTCCGGTCCGCCCACCGGCGAGGAGCGGCTGCACGCGGTGCTGACGTACGCGGCGCGGGAGCGGACGGCAGGTGTCCCGGTCCAGCCCGGCGCGGAGGAGCCGCACCGGCCGACGTACGCGGAGACGATGGTCACCGGCCTGGCCGCGCTGGCCCTGTACGGCTTCACCTCGGCCGGGCAGCTCGCTTCCCTCGACCACATCGACGTCCTGGTCCCCCGGATGCGCCGGCTGCGCTCCACGGGCTGCGCCCGCATCGTCCGTACGGCGGCGCTGCCCGCCGCGCGGCAGGTGAAGGGCGTCCCGGTCGCCCCGGTGCCGCGGGCCGTCGCGGACGCGGTGGCCGGACTGTCGGACGCGAACGCGGTACGCCGGCTGCTCACCGAGGCGGTACGCGGCGGGCACTGCGAACCGGCCGCGGTGGTGCGGGAGTTGAACGACGCGAAGCTGCTGAGCCGCCCGCACGTGGTGGACGCGGTGGACTCGCTGCTGGCCGAGGGCCGCGCGATCGCCGAGGACCGCCTCTACCGGATGGTGAGCGAGTACGGCCTTCCCGACCCGGTGTGGAACGTGGACCTGCGACTGCCCGGCGGCCCGCACCTGGGCGGCCTGGACGCGTACTGGCCCGAGCAGGCGGTCGCCGTGGAACTGGACACCCGCGCCCCGCGCCAGGACGAGGACGCGCTGTGGTCGGAGTACGCCCGCAAGCGCGAGCACCTGGAACGGCTCGGCATCACGGTCGTCCACATCACCCCCAGGAAGCTGCGTGACGGTCTTGAGCAGCAGGCGGCGGTGGTCCGTACGGCACTGATGGCGGCGGCGGACCGGGATCCCGCCGCGTATGTCGTGGTGCTGCCCCGGTAGTGACGGACCGGGGCGGCATCAGGAGGGGAGAGGAGGGGCCACCGGGGGGTCGGTGGTCCCTCCTCGTATGTGCTCATAGGGGTTCTGTGCTTACAGGGGTTCTGTGCTTACAGGGGTTCGGGGAGGGGTGGCGGGGCCGCGGTGGTGCTCGTGTGTCCCGCGTGCAGGCCGTCGATGAGGGCGGCGTAGGAGGCGATCATGCGCGTACGACTGAAGCGTTCGCGGCTGCGGGCGTGGGCCTTGGCGAACTCCGCGCGGCCCACGACCGCCTCGGTCCAGGCCGACGCGATGGCGTCCGGGTCGGGGGGTGTGATGATGCCGTGCCCGGCGACGATGGAGGCGCTGTCACCGATGTCGGTGGCGACGGGTACGGCCCCGCACATCATGCCCTCGATGAGGCAGAGCGGTGCGGCCTCGCCGAAGGACGAGGTCAACGCGACGACGTCCGACCCGGCGTAGACGGTCTCCATGTCCCGCCGCACACCGAGCAGATGAAGCCGATCGCCGAGTTGCTCCCTGTCCTCCCCGAAGGCGGCGTCGATGTCGGCGGCGAGGGCGGGCTGGTTGTCGGCGGTCATGCCCGTGCCGCACATGACGACGTGGCCGGCGGGTTCGCGTCGTAGCCACTCGTGGGCGGCGCGGAGGAAGAGCGGGACGTTCTTCATGGTGGCGTAGCGGGCGGCGAACACCACGACCGGGGCGGTGTCCGGGATCCCGAGGGAGGCGCGGAAGGCGAGCCGCCGGGCGGGGTCGGGCCGGAAGCGCAGCAGGTCGACCCCGTTGGGGATGACGTGGAGGACCTCGGGCGGGATACCGGCGGCCTGGTAGGCGTCGCGGGTGGACTCCGCGCAGCAGACGCAGGCGACGACCTTGCCGTCGGCGATGGCGGCCTTCAGTTCGTCGAGGGCGGCGCCCTGGTGTTCGGGGTCCGAACGGTGCAGGCACACGACGACCGGGCGGCGCGGCAGGCCTCCCTGGTTGAGCAGGGTGAGCGGCTGCTCCTTGAGCGACAGGACGACGTCGGCATCGGCCAGGGCACGGGCCGCGTCGGCCAGCTCGGGGCCGGTGAAGCCGGTACTGACCTGCCCCTCACCACCGCCGAAACTACGCCCGAGGGTGGAGACGCCGACCCCGGCCGCGGTCAGCTGTTGATAGCAGGCGTCGTTCTCCATGGCCTGCCGGGTCGCTTCCCGATGGACTTCGCCGTGGATGCTCAGCACCGAATGATGCTGGCCGCCCTCCACCAGTCCCAGAACGACGTCGCTGTGGACGATTCGGGCTCCTCCGGAGAAGAAACCCTCGTAGACCGACAGCACGTGCAGTTCGTGTCTAGCGCGCACACGACCACCCGCCTTGCGTATGAATCGAGCCATCCCCGTGAACAGCGGGTTAGCCGTTATGAGGCGGCACGGAGATTTCGCATGAATGAACTCGGCGTCTCGTGTCTGAGTCCGGTTGGTTATCCCGGGGTCAATTGGTGGCGAGGCGGGCTCGGACGGTCTTGCCGACGTCGCTCCGCGGAAACCAGTCGAGTGACTCGGACACCCCGCGAACGACCAGAAGCCCGCGCCCGGACTCCCCACTGGGGCTCTGGCTGACCACGGGAAACTCCGACACCGGGTCCGACACGTCGATCGTCAGCGCGGATTTCTCTTCTTCGTCTACGGCGACCCGCAGCCAGACCTCGTGCCCGGGGAGCCGCCCGTGGCGTACCGCGTTGGCGACGAGCTCGGAGGTGACGAGGACGGCGTCGTCGATGTCACCGGGCCAGTTCCAGAGGGTGAGGCGACGGCGGATGTGGAGGCGGGCGAGACGGACGCTGCGCGGGGTCATGGGGTAGCTCATGGACCAGTCGGGGGTGGGCATGGGGGTCCTTTCGGGTGTGGGGTACCCGACCACCGTGGCGAGACTGCACATCGAGCTGCAATCGAAACTCCACAGAAATTTCAGGGAAGTCGGAATTGGACTATGCCCGGATCTGCGCAAGCACCTGCACGGCTCGCATACGTCATGCCACACTCGGCACGCGTGAACAGGCGGCGCGTACAACGGCACGGAGATGGTGCACATGGCGGCAAAGCGCGGGCGGACCGGCCAGCGACTCGAACTTGGCCTTCAGCTACGCCAGTTACGTGAAGGCTGTGGTCTGGGCGACCGCGGGGGCGGCTTCACTCGGAAACAGGCGGTACAGGGACTGCGCATCTCCGAAGCGACACTGCTGCGGATTGAGACTGGCGCCCTGAACTTCCGGAACGTCGGCGATCTGAGGAAGCTGCTGGACAAGTACGGCGTCACCGACGAGGACGTCATCGAGTCGCTGACCAACCTCAACCGGGAGTCCGGGCAACGGGATTGGCTCACCCAGTTCCCCATGCCTACGGGAATGCCGACATTCGTGGGGCTTGAGCCGGAGGCACGCAGCATGCGGGCGTACCACCCGACCCTGGTGTACGGCCTGTTGCAGACAGAGGCCTACGCACGCGCGCTCCTCGAAGCACACAAGCCGGTCGAGGAGAACACCTCCGAATTCGTGCGCAGTAGCGTGGAATTGCGGATGAGGCGCCAAGAGGTGCTCACCAGGGAAGACCCCGTCAAGCTTCGCGTCATCCTCGGTGAGGCCGCCCTGCGCTACCCGGTGGGAGGTACCGATGTGCAACGCGACCAGTTCGAGAAACTCGTGGCGATGTCCTCCTGGGACCACATCGCCATCCAGATCCTGCCGTTCAGAGCCGGTTACCGCTCGACGAACGACTTCGCGATCCTCGACCTCGGGGACGACCTCCCGCCGAGAGTCCAGATCGACAGCGCCTGGGGCGCGACCCACACCTCGGACAAGCGCCGTGAAGTCGACCGTTTCATCCGCCGGTTCGACGCCATGACAGCATCGGCACTGCCTCCCGAAGACACACCGGACTTCCTGCACCGGCTAGAAAGTGAGCTGTAGTCCCATGAACCCCGAAATCGCCCCCGAGCACGCCTGGTTCAAGTCGTCCTACAGCGACGGCACGGGCCAGAACTGCATCGAAGCGGCCCGCGTCCGCCCCACCGGCATCGCCGTCCGCGACTCCAAGAACCCCACCGGTCCCGCCCTGCTCCTCCCCGCGACCGCGTGGGCACCCTTCCTCGCCCATCTCCGCGAGATGGACTCACGCGACTGACGAAGGTCTTGGTCGGCCAGGTACGGAGTCGCCTCCCCCATGGACCCCCTCCACGAAAGCGTGACACTCCAGCGCCAAAGCGTCACACTTTCGCGCCCCACCCTCCCGGGCTGCTGAACGTCCCACGCGGCGCTCGACTTCGAACCCGCCAAAAGGAGAGCCGTAGGCCATGTCGACACACCCGACCACCTTCGAACTCGCCCCCGAACATGCTTGGTTCAAGTCGTCCCACAGCGACGCGGGCCAGAACTGCATCGAAG
>NZ_JAEQAZ010000228.1 GCF_016654115.1 Streptomyces sp. MBT53 | reverse complement strand
AGGTGGGCGTCGTCGGCCCCGCCGACCTGATCTTCCTGATCGCGGCGCCCGCCGGGGCCGACGACGCCCACCTCACCATCCTGTCGGCGCTCGCCCGGCAGCTGATGAACGCCGAGTTCACGTCCGCGCTGCGGTCGGTGGGCGACGCGGAGAGCGCGGCGGCGCTGATCCGCGGCGACGAGACGCCCGCGGCGGGCACCTCCGAAGACTCCGCTGCGGCACCGGCGGCGGCCTCCGCCGGTGCCGCGGCGGGCAGCACGGACACGGCGGGGGCGGGTGACCGTCCGTTCCGGATCGTCGCCGTCACCTCCTGCCCCACGGGTATCGCGCACACCTACATGGCGGCCGAGTCGCTGGAGAACGCGGGCCGCGAGGCCGGTGTCGAACTCGTCGTCGAGACCCAGGGCTCGGCCGGTTTCACCCGGCTCGACCCGGCGGTGATCGCGGCGGCGGACGGCGTGATCTTCGCCCACGACGTGCCCGTACGCGACAAGGCCCGCTTCGCGGGCAAGCCCACCGTCGACGTCGGCGTGAAGGCGGGCATCAACCGCCCCACCGAACTCATCACCGAGGTCCAGGGCAAGGCCGAACGCGGCGAGGTGACCGCCGGTGCGGGCGCCGCCACCCCTGTCGAACGCGGCGGCGAGCCGGGCGAGGGCTACGGCTCGATGCTCCGCAAGTGGCTGATGTCCGGCGTCAGTTACATGGTCCCGTTCGTCGCGGCCGGCGGTCTGCTGATCGCCCTCGGCTTCGCGATCGGCGGCTACGAGATCAAGTCCGCGCCCTCGGTCATGCAGCACTTCGTGTGGACGCAGACCGACAGCTGGGCCGCGCTGATGTTCCAGATCGGCGCCGTCGCCTTCGGCTTCCTCGTCCCGGTGCTGGCCGGCTACATCGCCTACGGCATGGCCGACCGGCCCGGTCTGGTGCCCGGCTTCGTCGGCGGCATGATCGCCTCCACCATCAACGCCGGGTTCCTCGGCGGTCTGGCGGCCGGTCTGATCGCCGGTGGTGTCGTGCTGGCGATCCAGCGAGTGAAGATCCCGAAGGCGGTCCGCGGGATCATGCCTGTGGTGGTGATCCCACTGATCTCCACGGCGGTCGTCGGGTTCCTGATGTTCGTGGTCATCGGCAAACCGATCGCCTCCGCGCAGAAGGGCATGACCGACTGGCTCAACGGCCTCAGCGGCTCGAACGCCATCCTGCTGGGCGCCCTGCTCGGCCTGATGATGTGCTTCGACCTCGGCGGCCCGGTCAACAAGGTCGCGTACACCTTCGCCACCGCCGGTATCGCGGTCTCCAACCCCAGTGAGTCGGCGATGAAGATCATGGCCGCGGTCATGGCGGCCGGCATGGTCCCGCCGCTGGCGATGGCCCTGGCGACGACCGTGCGCGGCAAGCTCTTCACCGAGACCGAGCGCGAGAACGGCAAGGCCGCCTGGGTGCTGGGCGCCTCCTTCATCTCCGAGGGCGCCATCCCGTTCGCGGCGGCCGACCCGCTGCGGGTCATCCCGTCC
This sequence comes from Streptomyces sp. MBT53, assembly GCF_016654115.1. GTDB lineage: Bacteria > Actinomycetota > Actinomycetes > Streptomycetales > Streptomycetaceae > Streptomyces. The sequence goes on along the minus strand of NZ_JAEQAZ010000228.1, from coordinate 21,059 downwards.
TCGATGGTGGGCGGCGCGATCACCGGCGCCCTGTCGATGGCCTTCGGCGCGACCCTGCGCGCCCCGCACGGCGGCATCTTCGTGGTCCCGCTGATCGGCAGCCCGTTCCTCTACCTGATCGCCATCGCGGTCGGCATGTCCGTCACGGCGGGCCTGGTCGTCGTACTGAAGGGCATGCGCAAGCCGGCCACTGGTGCCACGGCTCCAGGAGCGCCGGAGGACATATCCGCCCCCGCGGCGGAGGCCAAGCAGCCGGTCGCCGCCTAGCCGCTTTTGGGCCGCCGTGAGCTGTTCACGGCAACTGCGAGATACGTCACGGTCCGGGACCACGGTCCCGGACCGTGGTGTCTACTGGAACGCATGCCTGAGCACGTCTCGATCCTCCAGCTGACCGGTGTGGCCGTTCTCGCCCTGGCGACCGTCGCCTGGGTGCTCGGCCTGACGCGCATCCTGCGCCGCGCCCTCGTCGAACCCACCGTCCGGCACGCGGCCCACCCCCTCCACGGCCTCCCTGGCCAGCGGGACACCGCCCCCCACCTGGAGTCCGTCGAACTGACCCCCGCGGAACGCGACGCCTTCGCGGGTCTCGTACGACAGCTCAGCGACGGACGCTGAGCCGGGCCCGGCGTTCCGCCCGGGGCTCTACGAGACCTGCGCCGCCCGCCGCTCCATCGCGTCCCGGGCCGCGTCCTCGCTGACGTACACCTCGCACATGTGACGGCCGTCCGGCGTGGCCGTGTGCTCGACCTCCCACAGGGAGAGCTCCGTGTTGTCGGGCAGCAGGAACGCGTGCTCGCAGAGCGAGAAGCACACCGCCGCGCGGCCCGCTCGGTAGGGGCGGCCGAAGGCCTGGATGATCTGGTGCGCGAACGCCGTCGTCAGCAGCGCCGCGGTCTCCTCGTCCGGCCGGTCCGCGTTCTCCGCGCGGCGCAATAAGCGGCGCGCGTGGTCCGCCGAGTTGTCCGCCAGATACGAGTGCCGGGGCTCCGGGATCGGTGACAGGTGCACCAGCACCGGGAGTTCGAAGTCCGTCGTGTCCGGCGGCATCGGCAGCCGCGCGGTCGCCGTCCGCAGCTCCTCCTCGTCGACGTACACCTCGTGCTGCGCCTCACGGCCCAGCACGGTGTTGTGGACGAGCTCCCACAGGGTCAGCGCCGAACCGTCGCTGAGCAGCCACGTGTGCCGGTACGTCTCCCGGTGCAGACCCGCGCTGTGGTGCGCGGAGTGCAGCGAACTGTCGTACGCCAGGGCGCAGTCCAGGACCTGCCGTATCGTCTCGTCCGGCAGCTCGAAGGAGTTCAGGGCACGGCCGAGCAGTCGCGCGAGGTGCTCCTCCGGAGACTCGTGCGACTCGGGTGGTTCGTACGCTGCCGTGTCGTACGGAACGCTCAAGGCTTCTCCCGGCGTTGCTGCATGTCACCTTGTGGGTGCATACCGTAGCCCCTCGGTCGGACATCATTCCTGTGAACCGAGAAAACGTATGCCCGGAAAACGCGCGGGCCGCGCGAGATGTTCCCGCGCGGCCCGAAGATCCGTCAAAACCTGCCGGTCAGGCAGCACTTCCGGCGGTCCACTCGCTCCACGCCAGGTTCCAGCCGTTGAGCCCGTTGTCCGGGGCGACCGTCTTGTCGGGGGAGTTCTTCACGATCACGACGTCCCCGATGAGGGAGTTGTCGTAGAACCACTTGGCGTTCGTGGCACCCTGCGCGCCCTGCACGTCCGCGAGCCCCACACAGCCGTGACTGGTGCCCGTCTGCCCGAAGGGCGGATTGGCCTTGTTGTACCAGTAGTTGCCGTGGATGAACGTCCCCGACGAGGTCAGCCGCATCGCGTGCGGCACGTCCGGGATGTCGTACTCCCCGCCCAGCCCGACCGTCTGGCTGTTCATCCGCGTCTGCGTGAACTTCTCGGAGATCACCATCTGCCCGTTGTACGTGGTGTGTTCCGGGCTGCCCGAGGAGATCGGCAACGACTTCACGGTCTGACCGTCCCGCACCACCGTCATGGTCTGCGTGTTCACATCGACCGTGGAGACCTGCGAACGGCCGACGGTGAAGGTCACCGTCTTCTTCTGCACGCCGTAGACACCGTTCGCGCCCTCCACACCGTCCAGGTCGATCTTCATCGTGACCTTGGAACCGGCCTTCCAGTAGTCCTGCGGCCGGAAGTCGAGCCGCTGCGCCCCGAACCAGTGCCCCACGACCTGCTGCCCACTGCTGGACGTGACGGTGATGTGCGACTGCACGGCCTTCTTGTCGCCGATCACCTTGTCGAAGGTGAACGACACCGGCATCCCCACACCGACCGTCGTCCCGTTGTCCGGGGTGTACGTCCCTATGAAGCTGTTGGCCGAACTGACCGTCGTGAAGATCGAGTTGGCCGCGGAGACCTTGCCGCTCGCGTCCTTCGCGGTCGCCGAGATCTGGTACTTCGTACCGCGCTCCAACTGCTCCTTCGGCTTCCAGCTCCCGCCGTTCGCGGAGACCACGCCCTCCACGGCCTGCCCCGAGCCGGCCACCGTCATCTTCACGTTGGTCAGCTTGCCGTTGCTGACCTGCACGCCCGTCGCGTTGATGGACGCGTTGGTCGAACCGTCCTTCGCCGAGATGACGATCTTCGCGGTGGACGTCTTGGCGGCCGTCCCGCCACCGCCCTTGCCGCTGGTGTCGGTGTCCGCGCTGGCGTTGCCGCCGCACGCGCTGAGGGTGAGGGTGCCGACCACCAGGGCGGCGATGGCCCCCAGTACGCGCCGCGCTGCTATGTCCGGCGTTGTCACGGGCTGCTCCAGGTTCGTGTGTGTGCGAAATGCGCAGTGGTGATGTGTGATGCGTGATCCGCTGCGATGCGTGGACAAAGAGCGCCCCAACCCCCACACGGGTTCCCGCCGTTCCCCACGAACGCCATCCGGTGACAGAACCGCGACAAACACCGGGACGGATCCCCGGAAACACCGGACGCCCACCGCCACAGGACCCCCGCCGCCCCTACCGCCTCCCGTACAGCTCCTCGTACGACGGCCATGCTCCGCCCGGCCCGTCCACCGACTCGGCGGCCCGCACCGCGCGCACGATCGCCCGGGTCACCACGTCCGCGCCGGCCGCGAGGATGTCGTTCAGCGCGAGGGGCTGTTCGGCGTCGAGCGGGCGGGCCCCGGTGGCCAGCGCGAACACCGTGTCCCCGTCGTGCAGCAGATGCACCGGCCGTACGGCACGCGCGATGCCGTCGTGCGCCGTACCGGCCAGCTTCTGCGCCTGGGCTTTGGTGAGTTCGGCGTCGGTGGCGACCACCGCGAGCGTCGTGTTCAGCGGAGGAGGCGTGTGCTTCGCGGCGGTCTCGGCGAGACGCCGGCGCGCGGCCTCGTGCACATGCGCTTCCGGATACGTCACGCGCCCCTGGAACAACTCCCCGTACAGGACGCCCGTTTCGGGATCCATGACCGACCCCGCCGCGTTGGCCACCACCAGCGCGGCCACCGTGATCCCCGACTCCAGCACGATGCTCGCGGTCCCGACACCGCCCTTCATCGGCCCGACCGCGGCGCCCGTACCGGCGCCCACGCACCCCTCGCGCACCCGCACCCCCGGCCCGCTGATCGCGGCCGCCTCCACCGCGGCCCGCCCGGTGGCCGCGTCCGGCCTGGCCCTGAAGTCGCCGCCCCGCCCCAGGTCGAAGACACAGGCCGCGGGCACCACCGGTACGACATGCGTCGGTTCCGCGCCCACCCGTACCCCGCGCCCCTGCTCCTCCAGCCAGGCCATCACCCCGGACGCGGCATCCAGCCCGTACGCGCTGCCGCCGGTCAGCACGATCGCCTCGACCCGCTGCACCACATTGCGCGGATCGAGCGCGTCGGTCTCCTTGGTGCCGGGTCCGCCGCCGCGCACGTCCACGGCGGCCACCGCCCCGCCCTCCGGCGCGAGCACCACGGTCGTACCGGTGAGCCAACCGTCCCCCGACCGCGTCGCATGGCCCACCCGCACCCCGGCCACGTCCGTCAATGCGTCAACTGTCATGGAGCTCAGTCTCACGCAGCGCGCGGCGGATCCGGGGACCAGCGGCGCGGCGGGGGTGGTTGTTGTGCTGCTGGTCGGCTGGGTGTGAAGCGTTGTTCCACTGGTGGTCGGCCAGTTGCGGGCGCCGGTCAGCCCACCGTCGCCGTCACCTCGGCCCTGCCCCTCTCGCCGGCCGCGAGTGCGGTCAGGGTCGTGCCGACCGCCACTGTCAGCGCCGACACCAGGCCCGCCGCGAGCACCGCCCAGGAGCCCAGGAAGGTGCAGCAGATCACCAGCAACGCCGAGACGGGAAGCACCAGTTGCTGGGCGACACCCACCTTGTAGTGACGGGCGTGCAGCGCCCACACGCTGAGCAGATACAGCGCCGTCGGCACGGTCACCGCGGCGGACGCGGCCAGCGTGGAGATGTGCGCCTTGCCGATGGCCTCCGTGACCGCCACTTCCAGGCCGGCGCCGATGGTGGCCGCCGACGCGAAGATCAGGTAGTGGCCGTAACCCCACAGGAACGCCTGCTGGTTGGACCGGAGATGGCCGTGGATCGGCACCACGAAGTAGATCCACCAGGCGGCGAAAACGATCAGCAGCCCACCCGCCGCGATGGGCAGCAGCTCGCCCAGCGCGTCGTGCTCGTCCACCCCCGACTTCACGGCGACCGTGGCCGCCGCGATCGTCTCGCCCAGCACGATGATCGTGAACAGCCCGTACCGTTCCGAGATGTGGTGCGGATGCCACGGCGTAGGGAAGTCTTTCTCCGCGTAGCGCGGCACGCACAGCTCGGCGATCACCATCACGAGGAACACCCAGCCCCGGGCCGGTTCCGGCAGGACCACCAGGCCCGTCCAGCCGACCATGCAGAGCAGCACGCCGCCCGCGTACCGCAATGCCATCGTCCGCTCCGGCCCGGTGGCGACCCGTGCCGCCCGCAGCCACTGCGTGGCCATCGCCAGCCGCATGATCACGTAGCCGAGCCAGACCACCAGGTAGTCGTGCTGCTCGAAGGCCCGTGAGACCCCGGCCGCGAGGACCAGGACGCCGGAGATCTGCACCAGGGTGACGACCCGGTAGAGCACGTCGTCGTTGTCGTACGCCGAGGCGAACCAGGAGAAATTCATCCAGGCCCACCAGATCGCGAAGAACTGCATCGCGTAACTGAGGACGCCCTCGCCCGCGTGCCCCTCGACCACGGCGTGCGCCAGCTGGACGCCCGCCTGCGCGATGGCCACGACGAAACACAGGTCGAAGAAGAGCTCCAGCGGCGAGGCGACCCGGTGCGGTTCGTCCCGGCCGCGGGCGGTGAGCGGGCGCAGGGGTCTTGGAATCTGGGACGTCATGCGGACAAGCACAGCAGATAACGGCAGGGATTTCAGAAGCGGCCGGGTCGGCCGGGACCGACCGCTTCGCCCGCGGCGCCGTCAGGCGCCCCCTCGGCCGTACCCTGGAGGTATGAGTACCGCCCCCGCCCCCGAGCCGCGCGATCCGATCGAGCCGAAGCCCGCGCTGGTCTTCGACGACCCGCTGAGCCGGCCCTCCTCGGACGACACGGATCGCGGGTGGGGCGAGCGGGCCGAGGGCGACAGCGCCGCCGATCTCAGGCGCTTCCTCGACGAGAAGCCGCCCCACCACATCTGAGCCGTCGGCTGCGGCTCCTGGTACGTCCGAGCCGCGGGCCACGGCCCCTCGTACGTCCGAGCCGCCTGCTACGGCTCCCGGTGTCCGTTGCCGCGCTGGGCGACGAGCGCGTCGCGGATCTCCTTGAGGACCTCCAGCTCGGTGATCTCGATGACCTCGTGCGTGCCCTCCTTGGCCTTGCGCTGGGCCTCCTGCCGGGCCAGGTACTTCGACATCGGCAGGACCATCAGGAAGTAGACCACCGCCGCGGTGATCACGAAGCTGAGGGCGGCGCCCAGCACCGAGCCCCACATCAACTGGATGCCCTTGTCCCCTGAGCAACTGTCGCTCAGGCACGAGCTGTAGCTGTCGAGGTTCTGCGTGCCGATCGCGCCGACGAGCGGGTTGATGAGCCCCTTCACCACCGAGTTGACAATGTTCGTGAAGGCGGCGCCGATGACCACCGCGACTGCCAGATCGACGACGTTCCCGCGCATCAGGAAGGTCTTGAACCCCTGCCAGACGCTCGGTTCCTTCTTCTTCTCGCTCAACTCGGAGCCTCTTCTCGCACGCGCACGGTGTGGAACGAACAGCTCCGCAACCTACGTCAAGGCGAGGCCGCCGTGTCCAATTCGGTAGCTCGAACGAGGGACTTGACACGAATTCGCACATGCGCCGGAAGGCGCGGCTCACGATACGGAGAGCACGGCTCAACACATCGTCACCGCCAGCCGTGCCGTGGCACTCGCACCGGCCAGCCGCGCCGCCGTGGCGCGCGGCACCGAGAGCACCACCAACGCCCCGCTGCCGGCCGCCTCGTCGAGCGGCTCGGGCACCTTGGTCACCCGCGCCCCGCGCGCGACCACTTCGGCGTCACCGCCCGCCGCCGTGTCCTGTGCCGCGATCACATCGACCCGGTCGCCGGACCGCAACAGCCGGACCGTGGCGGCGTCGGCGATCCGCACCGGCGCCGACACCCACTCGACCGCCCGGCGCTGCTGCCGTAGCGGATCCGTCACCGGATGCCCGCGGGGCCGCTCGCCGTGTCGCGGGTCCGCCGCATCGCGCGGGCCGGCCGCGATGAGCGCGACCGCCGTCACCGCGAGCCCGGCGGCCACGGCCCGCCTCCGGTGCCGTAGCAGCCGGCGCAGTTGGTACCACCCGCCGCGCACCCGCACCGGCGCGAAGTGCGGCACTTCGCACGTGGCCGGAGCATCGGTGCCCAACGGGCGCGGAAAGGGAGGGGAGAGGGACATGTGGACCACCACCTGCGACGAGGGATCGGTTTGCGGTCCCACGATGCGCGAATTCGTCAAGACCCGCCGGAGCCCGTGTGCTACCCGCCGGTTGTGGACAACTCCCTCACCCGAACGGGAAGTTCCGCAACGCGGAAGCCTCCACCGTCCCCTCCCCACGACCCCCGTCTACGGCAGCTCGAACCCGGGATCCATCCCGCCCAGCGCGTTCGCGCACAGGCAGTCCCGTGCCCCGTTCTCCGGCAGCGCGGCCACCGTGTCGAACAGCACGCCCCGCAGCCGGTCCACGTTGGCCGCGAACACCTGCAGCACCTCGTCGTGGGAGACACCCTCGCCGGTCTCGGCGCCCGCGTCGAGGTCGGTGACCAGGGTCAACGAGGAGTAGCAGAGCTCCAGTTCACGGGCGAGCGGTGCCTCGGGGTGGCCGGTCATGCCGACCACGGACCAGCCCTGGGCCTGGTGCCAGAGGGATTCGGCGCGGGTCGAGAAGCGCGGCCCCTCGACCACCACGAGCGTCCCGCCGTCGACCGGCTCCCAGTCCTGCCCGCGCGCCGCCTTCAGCGCCGCCGCCCGGCCGGTCGGGCAGTAGGGGTCGGCCAGGGACACGTGCACGACGTTCGGCACCGTGCCGCCGGGCAGTGGCCGTCCGTCGAAGTACGTCGCCGCCCGGGACTTCGTACGGTCCACCAACTGGTCCGGCACCAGCAGCGTGCCCGGCCCGTACTCGGGGCGCAGCCCGCCCACCGCGCACGGACCGAGGACCTGGCGCACACCCACGGAGCGCAACGCCCAGAGGTTGGCCCGGTAGTTGATGCGGTGCGGCGGCAGATGGTGGCCGCGCCCGTGCCGGGGCAGGAACGCCACCCGCCGGCCGGCGATCTCGCCGAGGAAGAGGGAGTCACTGGGCGGCCCGTAGGGCGTGTCCACCTGGATCTCGGTCACGTCGTCCAGGAACGAGTAGAAGCCGGAGCCGCCGATTACGCCGATCTCTGCGTTCGCCATGACCAGCACACTAGCCGCCGCCGAAAAGGCGCCCGAACGGACTCGGGAATCGGTACAGGAACCGGCGTGGAAACCGGCTCGGAACCGGTTCCGAACCGGCTCGGAAAACACCGAAGACCCTGTCGTCGTACGACGACAGGGTCCCGCGGTCGAGAAGTCCTGCGCGGCTGCGCGGCCTACGCGGCCGAGCTGTTGCTGCCCGTCGAGGAGCCCGAGCTCGACGACTTCGACTTGGAGTCCGAGGACGAGGACGTGGTCGACGGGGTGGACGGCTTCGCGTCCGAGGACGTCGACGGCTTCGAGGTGGCCGGCGAGCTGCTCGACGAGGAGCCGCGGCTGTCGTTCCGGTAGAAGCCGGAGCCCTTGAAGACAATGCCGACCGCGGAGAACACCTTCTTCAGGCGGCCACCGCAATTGGGGCACTCGGTCAGCGCGTCGTCGGTGAATTTCTGGACCGCTTCAAGGCCCTCGCCGCACTCGGTGCACTGGTACTGGTAGGTCGGCACTGTGTCTTCCTCCTGGCACTCTCAGTCAATGAGTGCTAACGAGCGTCCATAGTGACGTATTCCCGGGGATCAGTCCACTGCCACCGGCACGCGGTGACCGACGCCACGTGCCACGGTGCGGTTGTGGGGTCGGGTCGCGAGGTGCGACCGGAGCGCGATCAGGGTCCCCAGGGCGAGCACCGTCCCGGCCATCGGCACCAGGAAACCGGCGCCGCCCCACAGGCGGTCCTCCAGCTGTCCGGCGACGGTGACGGCTGCGGCCTGGCCGAGGGCGACCGCGCCGGTCAGCCAGGTGAAGGCCTCGGTGCGGGCGCCCGCCGGGACGAGTCCCTCGACCAGGGTGTAGCCGGTGATCAGGGCGGGCGCGATGCACATGCCGACCAGGAGACCGAGGCCGGCCAGGAGCAGTACCGAGTGGGCGGTCCACAGGGCGGACGCGGTCAGTGCGAGGGCCGCGTAGCCGACGAGGAGGCGGCGCTGCGGGGCGACCTTCCAGGCGACGGCACCGCAGACGACCCCGGAGAGCATGTTGCCGGCGGCGAAGGTGCCGTAGAGGACGCCGTTGAGGCCGGGTTCGCCGATCGACTCGGTGAAGGCGGCCAGGGAGACCTGCATGCCGCCGAAGACGGAACCGATGCCCAGGAAGGTCACGATCAGCACACGCACTCCGGGGACGCGCAGTGCGGAAACGTGCTCCACGCGTGCGTGCCCGTCGGCGGTCACCGATGGCTGTGTGCTCGTGCTGGCGGCGAACAGCAGACCGCCGACCAGGGTGAGCCCGGCCTCCGTGATCAGACCGGCCGCCGGGTTCACGGTGGTGCACAGGGCGGTCGCGAGCAACGGGCCGAAGACGAAGGTCAGTTCGTCGGTGACGGACTCGAAGGCGGCGGCGGTCGTCATGAGGGGTGAGTCCTGGAGCTTCACGCCCCAGCGGGCACGCACCATGGGCCCGATCTGCGGCACCGAGGCGCCGGTCGGCATGGCCGCCACGAACAGTGCCCACAGGGGAGCGTGGCCGAGCGCGAGCGCGGTGAACGTCAGGCCCGACAGGGAGTGCACCAGGACGCCGGGGACCAGTACGGCCCGCTGCCCGTGGCGGTCGGCCAGGCGTCCGCTGTAGGGCGCGAAGAGGGCCATGGAGACGCCGGTGACGGCCGCGGCGGCGCCCGCAGTGCCGTAGGAGCCGGTGGTGTGCTGGACGAGCAGCACGATGGAGATGCTGAGCATCGCGAACGGCTGGCGTGCGGCGAAGCCGGGAAGCAGGAACGTCCAGGCGCCGCGCGTACGCAGCAGCTGCCCGTATCCAGGACGGGATCCCGTCCTGGAGGTGACCGTGGATGCCACGGCCCCGTGCCTTTCTGCCGCCTGGTAGCGCGCCCTGTGCGGGGGGCGCCGAGCACTGTCCTCTTGCGCGGAACTGCGGTAGATACCGGTGCCCACTGCGGAGGAGGGATTCGGCCGCCATACGGTCGCGCCAGCACTGCGTCAGGCAGAGTTGGTTCGATCAGAATGTGCCTTCATCGTACAGGGAGTGAAGCCCGGTGGACCTGTGAAAACGGGCACCACGCGCGCGTTCACCTGCGATTGGTGAACGTGTGAACCGTACGAAACATGTCCTTAATGACCGGCCGTGGCGTTGTCGGTGCCCAGCCACCCCGCCAGCTTCCCGCCGCGGCCCACCGCCCGCAGTCGCCGTTCGGCCGCGTCCCGGACCGGATCCGTCGCCACGACCAGGAGTTCGTCGCCGCGCCGCAGGACCGTCGAGGGCAACGGAACAAACGATTTTCCGTCGCGTACGACCAGGGTGACCGCGGCCCCGGCCGGCAGTCGGAGTTCATTGACCTCGACGCCGTGCATTTTCGACTCCCCGGGGATCGCGACGGACAGCAGATGCCCGCGCAGCCGCTCCAGGGGTGCCGATTCGATGCCGAGGTCGGCGGCCTCGGGCCCCTCGCCCAGCTTCAGCTTGCGCGCCAGCCAGGGCAGCGTCGGTCCCTGGACGAGGGTGTAGACGACGACCAGGACGAAGACGATGTTGAAGACGCGACGGCTGCCGGTGACGCCGTTCACCATGGGGATGGTCGCCAGGATGATGGGCACGGCGCCGCGCAACCCCGCCCAGGACATCAGCGTCTGCTCCTGCCACGGCACCCGGAACGGTGTGAGGCTGACCACCACGCTCAGCGGCCGGGCCACCATCGTCAGCACCAGGCCGATGATCAGCGCCGGCCAGACGTCGTCCCCCAGTTCGTGCGGGGTGACCAGCAGGCCGAGCAGGACGAACATGCCGATCTGGGCGATCCAGCCGAGCCCGTCGGCGAAGCCGCGCGTCGCGGGCCAGTGGGGCAGCTTGGCGTTGCCGAGCATCATCGCGGCGAGATAGACCGCGAGGAAGCCGCTGCCGTGCGCCAGGGCGCCCGCCGCGTAGGCGGTGACCGCGATCGCCAGCACGGCGATCGGGTAGAGGCCGGAGGCGGGCAGCGCCACGTGCCGCAGCCCCCAGGAGCCGAGCCAGCCCACCGCGAGGCCGATGGCCGCGCCGATGGCCAGCTCCAGGGCTATCTCGCCCACCAGCGCGTACCAGTGCTCGACCGGGCCCGCGGTGGAGAAGGCGACGACCAGGATGACCACCGGGGCGTCGTTGAAGCCGGACTCGGCCTCCAAAGTGCCCGTCACGCGCGCGGGGAGGGGAATTCGGCGCAGCACGGAGAAGACCGCCGCCGCGTCCGTCGAGGACACCACCGCCCCGACGATGAACGCCTGCCGCCACTCCAGTCCGACCAGATAGTGCGCGCCCGCGGCCGTGACACCGACGCTCACCGCCACTCCCACCAGCGCCAGCGTGGCGGCCGACGACAGCACCGGCCTGACCTCTGTCCACTTCGTGCCGAGGCCGCCCTCGGCCAGGATCACGACCAGGGCCGCGTATCCGATGACCTGGGTCAGCTCGGTGTTGTTGAAATGGATGTCGCCGACGCCGTCCTGGCCCATGGCGATGCCGATCCCCAGGTAGACGAGCAGGCTGGGGAGCCCGCTGCGCGAGGAGATCCGGACCGCCGCTACGGCGACGAGCAGGACGAGCGAGCAGACGAGCAGGAGCTGGTCGAGGTGGTGGACAGTCAGAAGGCTTCCCTTCCTCGGCTGACGCGCGTCCGGGGCGGCAGCACATGTACAGGGGACGCGAGACTGCGGCGCCACGCATCCAAGTACTTCGTTACCTTACCTAACTCTTGACGCTTTCTTGACGCTTCCCGAGGCAAGATCGAACGCCCGTCCGCGCCGGTACCCGACTCCGCGTCAAGTCGCTCGGAAGCCTGCGCCTATGGTTGCTCCAGCGCTCAGTCAAAAGCACAGCCCGCCCTGCCGCTCGCGTTAGGACAGCAAGGACAGCGATGCCCCCCAACACCACCGCCTCATCGGGTCATAAGCCCGGCAAGTCCGGCAGGAAAAAGGGGCGCAAAGCCCGTCTATTGGTTCTCGTCCTGGTAATGGCCATCATCGGGGGCATCGCCTACGGCGCCTACTGGTCCGTCAGTACGGTCCGTGCCTCCCTGCCGCAGACCACGGGTTCGATCACCCTCGAAGGCCTGTCGGGACCCGTCGACGTCAAACGCGACAGCTACGGCATCCCGCAGATCTACGCGTCCTCCGACGCGGACCTGTTCATGGCGCAGGGCTACGTCCAGGCGCAGGACCGGTTCTACGAGATGGACGTACGACGGCACATGACGTCCGGGCGGCTGTCCGAGATGTTCGGCAAGGGCCAGGTCAAGAACGACGAGTTCCTGCGCACCCTGGGCTGGGACCGGGTCGCCGAGAAGGAGTACGACACCACGCTGTCGGCCTCCACGAAGAAGTACCTCCAGGCCTACGCCAAGGGGGTCAACGCCTACCTCCAGGGCAAGGACGGGAAAGACATCTCCCTGGAGTACGCGGCCCTCGGTTTCACCAACGACTACAAGCCCGAGAAGTGGACTCCGGTCGACTCCGTCTCGTGGCTGAAGGCGATGGCCTGGGACCTGCGCGGCAACATGCAGGACGAGATCGACCGCGCGCTGATGACCTCCCGCCTCGGCCCCCAGCAGATCGCGGACCTGTACCCGGACTATCCGTACAGCCGCAACAAGCCGATCGTCACCGTGGGCGAGTACGACGAGTACACCAAGACGTTCAACGGCGGTGACGGCTCCTCCAGCACGTCCACGAGCGGCACGACGGGTTCCACGTCGTCCTCGTCGGGTTCGGCCCTCACGAGCCAGCTCGCGGGCCTCTCGAACGTCCTGGACGACCTCCCGACGGCCGTCGGCGTGAACGGCCAGGGCATCGGCTCCAACTCGTGGGTCGTCGGCGGGGAGCACACCATCACCGGCAAGCCCCTGCTGGCCAACGACCCGCACCTGGAGGCGTCGCTGCCGTCCGTCTGGTACCAGATGGGCCTGCACTGTCGCGCGATCTCCAGCAAGTGCCAGTACGACGTCACCGGCTACACCTTCGCGGGCATGCCCGGCGTCGTCATCGGCCACAACCAGGACATCGCCTGGGGCATGACCAACTCCGGGGTCGACACCACCGACCTCTACCTGGAGAAGCTCTCCGGCGACGGCTACCTGCTCGACGGCACGACGAAGCCCTTCACCAGCCGCACGGAGACCATCAAGGTCGCCGGCGGCGCGTCCAAGAAGATCGTCGTCCGGGAGACCAACAACGGCCCGCTGCTGTCCGACCGCAACGACGAACTCGTGAAGGTCGGCAAGAAGGCCACCGTCGACACCGCGGCCCCGGACAGAGGCGACGGCTACGCGATCTCCTTGCGCTGGACCGCCGAGGACCCGGGCACCACCATGGACGCCGTCTTCGCCATCGACAAGGCGTCCGACTGGAGCGAGTTCCGCGCGGCGTCCACCAAGTTCGACGTGCCCTCGCAGAACCTCATCTACGCCGACACCAAGAACAACATCGGCTACACGCTGCCCGGAAAGATCCCCGTGCGCGGGAAGGGCGACGGCTCGCTGCCCGTGCCCGGCTGGGACTCCAAGTACGACTGGACCGGCTACATCCCGCAGGCCGCCCTGCCGTACGAGTACAACCCGAAACGCGGCTACATCGTCACCGCCAACCAGGCCGTGATCGACAAGGACAAGTACCCGTACACCCTCACCACGGACTGGGGATACGGCACCCGCAGTCAGCGCATCACCGATCTGATCGAGACGAAGATCGGCGGCGGAGGCAAGATCTCCACCGACGACATGCGGCAGATGCAGCTCGACGACAGCAGCGAGATCGCCAAGCTGCTCGTGCCCAAGCTGCTGAAGATCGACGAGCCCGACCCGGACGTGCGCCAGGCGCAGAAGCTCCTGGAGGGCTGGGACTACACCCAGGACGCCGATTCGGCGGCTGCCGCCTACTTCAACTCGGTCTGGCGCAACATCCTCAAGCTCGCCTTCGGCAACAAGCTGCCCAAGGAGCTGCGGGTCAAGGGCCAGTGCCTGTACGTCTCGCCGGTCGACACCACGGGGCCCGCCGACGAGGACAACCAGAAGGTGCGCGAGTGCGGCGAGCGCGACGCGGACCAGGCGCAGCCGGACGGCGGCGACCGCTGGTTCGAGGTCGTCCGCAAGCTCATGGACGACCCCACCAGCGACTGGTGGAAGACCCCCGCGTCGGGCACCCGCCCGGGCGCGAGCAACATGAACCAGCTCTTCAAGCGCGCCATGATCGACGCCCGCTGGGAGCTGACCGCCAAGCTCGGCAAGGACATCGACACCTGGAGCTGGGGCCGGCTGCACCGCCTGTTCCTGAAGAACCAGACCCTGGGCACCGAGGGCCCCGCCATCGTCCAGTACATCCTCAACCGCGGCCCCTGGAAGCTCAGTGGCGGCGAGGCCACGGTCAACGCCACCGGCTGGAACGCGGCCGGCGGCTACGGAGTGGTCTGGGTGCCGTCGATGCGCATGGTGGTCAACCTGGACAACTTCGACAAGTCCAAGTGGATCAACCTCACCGGAGCCTCCGGGCACGCCTTCAGCGCGCACTACACCGACCAGACGAGCAAGTGGGTCAACGGCGAACTGCTGCCGTGGTCCTTCTCGTCCAAGGCGGTCGACAACAGCACGAGCGACACCCTGGTGCTGAAACCGTGAGCCGCTGACATCCGAAATGGCCCTCCACGCACGCGTGGAGGGCCATTTCAGTTCCCCGGGAACCTGTGCACGCCACTCGGTGTCACCGCCGCCCGCACCGGCCGGTCGTGCACCTCGGCGGGGACATGCTCGACGACCTCGGATTCGTACAGCAGCACCACCAGCGCGGGATGCGCGCCCGCCCGCTCCAGTCGCGCCAGCACGCGGTCGTACGACCCCCCGCCGCGCCCCAGCCGCATCCCGCGCCCGTCGACCGCCAGACCGGGCAGCAGGACGACGTCGGCGGCCGTCACGGCGTCCGGGCCGAGCCGCTTGCCGGACGGCTCGAACAGGGCCATCTTTCCGCCGTGTTGGACCCGGGAGAGCGAGCCCTCGCCGTCGTAGGCGCCCCAGTCCAGGTCGTTGTCCGGGAGGAGTGCGGGGAGCAGGACGTCGATGTCCCGCGCGCGGAGTGCGTCCAGCAGGGCGAGCGTTCCCGGTTCGCCCCCTACGGAGACGTACGCCGCCACCGTGCGCGCGTGCGCCAGCTCGGGCAGCTCCAGCGCGCGGCCGGCGAGCGCGGCGGCGGCTTCCCGCACGTCACCGGCCGTCAACCTGTTCCTCACCGCGAGGAACTCTCGTCGCAACATTCGCTTGTCAGGCTCGTGTTCAGGTCCCAGGTGACGCACAGGTCCCACCCGTATCCTTTCCAATATGCTCATATGAGAGCGTATTAACCGGAGCCACAGATTCTGCACAAAGGCACCGGATAGGGTTCGGACATGACTCAGTCGCACCCCAGGATCAGCAAGGCTGTCATTCCCGCAGCCGGTCTCGGCACCAGGTTCCTGCCGGCCACGAAAGCAACTCCCAAGGAGATGCTGCCGGTCGTGGACAAGCCCGCGATCCAGTACGTGGTCGAAGAGGCCGTGTCGGCGGGGCTCGACGACGTTCTCATGATCACCGGACGCAACAAGCGCCCCCTTGAGGACCACTTCGACCGCAACTACGAGCTTGAATCAGCCCTCCAGAAGAAGGGCGACGCGAGCCGGCTGGCCAAGGTCCAGGAGTCCAGCGACCTTGCGACCATGCACTACGTCCGCCAGGGCGACCCAAAGGGCCTCGGCCACGCGGTGCTGTGCGCGGCCCCGCACGTCGGCCACGAACCCTTCGCCGTCCTCCTCGGGGATGACCTGATCGACCCCCGGGACCCCCTTCTCGCGCGCATGGTCGAGGTCCAGGAGCAGCACGGCGGCAGCGTCGTCGCCCTCATGGAGGTCGCGCCCGAGCAGATCCACCTCTACGGGTGCGCGGCCGTGGAGGCCACCGCGGACGACGACGTCGTCAAGGTCACCGGCCTCGTCGAGAAGCCGGAGGCGGCCGACGCCCCGTCCAACTACGCGATCATCGGCCGCTACGTCCTCGACCCCCACATCTTCGGCATACTGCGCAAGACCGAGCCCGGCCGCGGCGGCGAGATCCAGCTCACCGACGCCCTCCAGCAGTTGGCCACCGACGAGAAGGTCGGCGGACCGGTGCACGGCGTCGTCTTCAAGGGCCGCCGCTATGACACCGGAGACCGGGGCGACTATCTGCGTGCCATTGTCAGACTCGCGTGCGAACGTGAAGACCTGGGCCCGGACTTCCGCGCCTGGCTTCGCAGTTACGTAGCCGAGGAGATGTAGCAACGTTGAGCACCGCCGCGAACCGCACCACGGGACCCGACCACCTCTGGACGGTGGACGAGCACCTGGAGGACATCCTCGCGACCGTCCGCCCCCTGGAACCCATCGAGCTGCAACTGCTCGACGCCCAGGGCTGCGTCCTGGTCGAGGACATCACGGTGCCGGTCTCGCTCCCGCCCTTCGACAACAGCTCGATGGACGGCTACGCGGTGCGGGTCACGGACGTCGCGGGCGCGAGCGAGGAGTACCCGGCCGTTCTCACGGTCGTCGGCGACGTCGCGGCGGGCCAGGCCGAGCCGCTCCACGTGGGCCCCGGTGAGGCCGCCCGCATCATGACCGGCGCCCCGCTCCCGCCCGGCGCCGAGGCCGTCGTCCCCGTGGAGTGGACCGACGGAGGCCTCGGCGAAGGACCGGTCACCGGCATGCGCGCCCGCAGCCAGGCCCCCGAGGCGGCCGGCGGACACGTGCACGTGTACCGCTCGGCGGAGGCACGCGCGCACGTGCGCGCGAAGGGCAGCGACGTGAAGGCGGGCGACCGCGCCCTGGACGCCGGCACGATCCTCGGCCCGCCGCAGATCGCCCTGCTCGCCGCCATCGGCCGCGGCACCGTCCGCGTCCGCCCCCGCCCGCGCGTGGTCGTCATGTCCACCGGCAGCGAACTCGTCCAGCCCGACGAGCAGTTGGGCGACGGCCAGATCTACGACTCCAACAGCTTCGCCCTCACTGCCGCCGCCCGCGACGCCGGCGCCATCGCCTACCGGGTCGGCGCCGTGGCCGACGACGCCGAGACCCTCCGCGACACCATCGAGGACCAGCTCGTCCGCGCCGACCTCCTGGTCACCACCGGCGGCGTGAGCGTCGGGGCGTACGACGTCGTCAAGGAGGCGCTGTCCTCCGTGGGCGACGAGGACGAGGAGGGTGCCGGGATCGACTTCCGCAAGCTCGCCATGCAGCCCGGCAAACCCCAGGGCTTCGGCACCATCGGCCCCGACCACATCCCGCTGCTCGCCCTCCCCGGCAACCCGGTGTCGTCGTACGTCTCCTTCGAGCTGTTCGCCCGCCCCGCGATCCGCACCCTCATGGGCCTCGACGACGTCCACCGCCCCAGGGCCCGCGCCACGCTCACCACCGACAAGGCGCTGACCTCCCCGAAGGGGCGCAGACAATTCCTCCGCGGGACGTACGCCGACGGCGAGGTCACCCCCGTAGGGGGCGCCGGATCGCACCTGGTCGCGGCCCTCGCGCTGGCCGACGCGCTGATCGTCGTCCCCGAGGACGTCGTGTCCGTCGAACCCGGCACGGAGGTCGAGGTGGTCCTGCTCGGCTGAGCACTCCTGGTTGGCGGTACCGTGTCGCGCACAACACGCCCGGACCGGGAGCGCCGCACAGCATGACTGAGCCTTTCCGGGGGGACACCCCCGGACCCCTTGAGCAGCACCGCCTCACACACATCGACGACGCGGGCGCCGCCCGGATGGTCGACGTGTCCGGCAAGGACGTGACCGCGCGCACCGCCACCGCCACCGGACGCGTCCTCGTCTCGCCCCGCGTGGTCGAGCTCCTGCGCGGCGAGGGGGTCCCCAAGGGCGACGCCCTGGCCACCGCGCGCATCGCGGGGATCATGGGCGCCAAACGCACTCCCGATCTGATCCCGCTCTGTCACCCGTTGTCGGTGTCGGGTGTGAAACTGGACCTGTCGGTCACGGACGACGCCGTACGGATCCGCGCCACCGTGAAGACGACGGACCGCACGGGCGTCGAGATGGAGGCCCTCACCGCGGTCTCCGTCGCCGCGCTCACCGTGATCGACATGGTCAAGGCGGTCGACAAGGGAGCGGTCATCACGGACGTACGCGTGGAGGAGAAGACGGGCGGCAAGTCGGGGGACTGGAGCCGGACATGAGTCCCGACGATTCGGCCGGCGGCGCACTGCCGGCGCGGTACCGGGCACTGGTGGTCACCGCCTCCAACCGTGCCGCCTCAGGGGTCTACGAGGACAGGGGCGGCCCCTTGATCGCAGCCGGCCTCAAGGGCTTCGGCTTCGCGGTCGAGGGCCCGCAGGTGGTTCCCGACGGCCGCCCGGTCGAGGCCGCCCTGAGCGCCGCCGTGGACGCCGGTTACGACGCGGTCGTCACCACCGGCGGCACCGGCCTCTCGCCCACCGACCGCACCCCGGAGGCCACCCGCGCGGTCATCGACTACGAGGTGCCGGGCATCGCCGAGGCCATCCGCGCGTACGGCCGGGAGAAGGTGCCGACCGCGGCGCTCTCCCGCGGCCTCGCCGGAGTCGCCGGGCGCACACTGATCGTCAACCTGCCGGGTTCTACCGGCGGGGTGAAGGACGGTCTGGCCGTCCTGGAGCCCCTGCTGGCGCACGCCGTCGACCAGATCCGAGGCGGCGATCACCCCAGACCCGCCGACACCAGTGGGGGTGCGAGCTGAACAGCCCATCCTGGCCCGCCGTACTGGCGGACGGCGACATCGTCCTGAGGCCGATAAAACTCCGCGACCAGCGGGACTGGCGCGAGGTCAACCGGCGCAACCGGGACTGGCTGCGCCCCTGGGAGGCGACGATTCCGCCGCCCACGCCCAGCGGGCCGATCGCGCACCGGCCGACCTACCGGCAGATGGTCAGACACCTGCGGTCCGAGGCGAACTCGGGCCGGATGCTGCCGTTCGTCATCGAGTACCAGGGGCGCCTGGTCGGGCAGTTGACGGTCGCCGGGATCACCTGGGGCTCCATGTGCTCGGGCCACATCGGCTACTGGGTGGACGAGTCGGTGGCCGGGCGCGGAGTGATGCCGACGTCCGTGGCACTTGTCGTCGACCACTGTTTCCGGTCCGTGGGACTGCACCGCATCGAGGTCTGCATTCGCCCGGAGAACGGCCCGAGCCGCCGGGTCGTCGAGAAACTCGGATTCCGTGAGGAGGGGCTTCGGCCCCGTTATCTCCACATCGACGGCGCCTGGCGCGACCATCTCGTCTTCGCGCTCACCGCGGAAGAGGTCCCCGAAGGGTTGCTGGCCCGCTGGCAGCGGGCACGCTCCCGGAGCACACCGCACGACAATCCCGCGTAACGGGGAGCCTGTCGGGCCCCGAAGCCCGCATCCCCGGAAATGGAATAAGTGTTCGAAAGTGATCGACGGATGACCGCCTTGGGGCAATGAATTCGCCAACTCCGCGGCCTGTTGATCGCATCGGTCACAAAAAAAGCTCGAAATATCAGCCAGATCGTGCGACACACCGGCTCAATTGGCAGATGGCCTCACGCAAACCCCTCTACCGTGTGAGGCGTGAGCAGCAGCGGCCTCATCTACGCAGTCATTGTCGGGGCCTGGGCCGCCTACTTGGTGCCGATGTGGCTCCGTAGGCAGGACGAGCTGAACGAGGCCCGTCCGACGGAACGCTTCAGCACCGCCATCCGGCTGCTGTCCGGACGGGCGGGAATGGAGCGCCGGTACGCCAAGGACCTGCGGGCGCGCTCCACCGAGGAGGGGGAGCCCAGCGCCGTCGTGCCGGACGCCGTCACCGACTCGGTGGACGTCCGGGCCTTCGCCATGCCCCCGGCCCGTCCCCAGGTGCACGCACAGGTCCGCCGGCCGGGCCCGGACCGGTCGGAAGCGACGCGGGAACCGGAGCGCGAAGCGGCCCGTGAGTCGGCGCGCGAACCCGCGCGTGAGCCGGGTCGCGAACCGGCGCGCGACCAGACCCGCGAGCAAGCCCGGGGTCAGGTCCGTGACCAAGCCCGGGACCAGGCACGTGACCAGGCGGCCAAACCGGCACCCCAGCAGGCCTCCGTCCCCGCCCCTTCCTCCGCCCAGGCGTCCAAGTCCACGCCCAAGACCGCGCCCAAGTCCGCCCCCGCGTCCGCCCGTAGGCGCGTCCCGGTCGGGCGGCGTACGCCCGCCGAGGAGGCCGCTGCGGCGCGCGCCCGGCGTGTGAAGGTGCTCGCGCGCCGTCGACGTACCACCGTCATGCTCTTCCTCGCCTTCACGCTCGGCGCGATCGTCGCGGCGGTCGGCGGGCTCGCCCTGCTCTGGGCGCCCGGTGTGCCGGCGGTACTGCTCAGCGGGTACATCGCCTATCTGCGCTCCCAGGAACGCAGCCGCTTCGCCTACCAGATGGACCGCCGCCAGGCCGAGGCCGCCGCGCAGCGACTGCGGGAGCGCCAGCCGCGCCGGCGCGCGACCGTGGACGCCGGGATCGACGACGCCGAGGAGGGACCAGAACCGGAGACGGACCCCGGGATGTCCGCCCTCGCCGCCGACCGCCGTGCCCTCGTCGAACAGACCGACCACGCCGAGTGGGTCGACCAGCAGCGCGAACGTCAGCGCCGACCGGGCCAGGGCGACAGCTGGGACCCCGTCCCCGTACCGCTGCCGACGTACGTCACCGCGCCGGTCGCCCCACGTGCCACCTCCGACGTGGACCTCGGGGCGCCCGACGCGTGGAGCTCCGCGCGCTCCAGCGCGGTCGCACCGGAGCAGGAGGCGCAGCCGACGGCCCGGGACGAGGCCCCGGACGAGGAGGCTGAGGACCTGTCGGACGACGACAAGGCGTCGCCGGACGGCCGCACCGACGCCCGCCGCGCCGCCTCCGCCCGCCGGGCCCGTGAACGGGGGCGCACCCCTCTGTTCGACCAGTACGAGGACGGCGAGCGGCCCCGCGCGGCCAACGAGTGACCAGGCAAGGAACGGATTTCCAAGCACCCTGAGGGGGATGCTAGAGTTTCACTCGTTGCAAGGGCCTGTGGCGCAGTCTGGTAGCGCACCTCGTTCGCATCGAGGGGGTCTGGGGTTCAAATCCCCACAGGTCCACACAGCAACAAGATCCCGTCCGATCGTCAGATCGGACGGGATCTTGTTGC
>NZ_JAEQAZ010000227.1 GCF_016654115.1 Streptomyces sp. MBT53 | reverse complement strand
GGGAGAGTAGTACGCCGCCGAACAAATATTGCGAAGACCCCTGTACCGTTTATTCGGTACAGGGGTTTTCTGCGTTTAAGGGCCTCTGAAAAGGGCCTGCTTTTTGTAAGCAGACCCCTGTATTACAGACGTCCCGCAGCCTTGAGAGCCAGATACGCGTCCGCCAGTGCCGGCGCGAGGTCGTCCGGTGTCGCGTCGACGACGGTGACACCATATCGGCGGAGTTTTTCTGCGGTGCGGTCGCGTTCCGTCTGAGCACGTGCCGCGGCTGCCGCCTCGTAGACCGCTTCTGTGTTTCCACGGGCCTTGGCCATGCTTGCGATGTGCGGATCTGCTACGGATGCCACCAGAACCGTATGGCGCTGGGTGAGTTGGGAGAGGACGGGGAGCAGGCCCTCTTCGACCGGGGCCGTGTCGAGGCTGGTGAGCAGGACGATCAGGGAGCGGCGCGGTGCGGTGCGGATTGCCGTGGCGGCGAGGGCTCGGGCGTCTGTTTCGACGAGTTCCGGTTCGATGGTCGCCATCGCGTTGACCAGTGAGGGGAGTACGTCGCGTGCGGTGCGGCCCTGGACGAGGGCGCGGACCCGGCGGTCGTAGGCGAGGAGGTCCACGCGGTCGCCGGCGCGGGATGCCAGGGCTGCCAGGAGCAGGGCGGCGTCCATCGAGGCGTCGAGGCGCGGGGCGTCGCCGACGCGGCCGGCCGAGGTGCGGCCGGTGTCGAGGACCAGGAGGATGTGGCGGTCGCGTTCCGGGCGCCAGGTGCGTACCGCGACCGTCGTTTGGCGGGCGGTGGCGCGCCAGTCGATGGAGCGGGTGTCGTCGCCGGGGACGTATTCGCGCAGGCTGTCGAACTCTGTTCCTTCGCCGCGGGTCAGCACGCTGGTGCGGCCGTCGAGTTCGCGCAGGCGGGCGAGTTTCGACGGGAGGTGCTTGCGGCTGGTGAAGGGGGGCAGGACGCGTACGGCCCAGGGGACGACGTGGGTGCCCTGGCGGGTGAGGAGGCCGAGGGGGCCGTAGGAACGGATGGTCACGCGGTCTGCTTGGCGGTCGCCTCGGCGGGTGGGGCGTAGGCGGGTGGTGAGGCGGCGGCGTTCGCCGGGCGGGACCGTCAGGCGGTGGCGGGATGCGGCGAATTCCGTGCCGGGGAGCCAGCTGCTGGGGGGCCAGGCGTCGCGGATGCGGGCTCGGAGCAGGCGGCGGGAAGGGTTGGTGACGGTCAGGGTGACGTCGGCTGATTCGCCCAGGCGTACGGAGGCGTCACCCGAGCGGGTGAGGCTCAGGTGGCGTACGGGGGTGGCCAGGGCGAAGTCGCAGGCGCAGGCCAGTGCCAGGGGGGCGTTGACGGCCAGGATGCCTGTCCAGCTGGGTTCCCAGATGCCTACGGGGAGGGAGCCCAGGGCTGCGAGGAGGGCGGCGCGGCCGGTGAGGGCCATCAGCGGGGGACCGGGACGTGGGCGAGGATCGCGTTGATGACGGAGTCCGCTGTCACGCCCTCCATCTCGGCCTCGGGGCGCAGTTGTACGCGGTGGCGGAGGGTGGGGAGGGCCAGGGCCTTCACGTCGTCGGGGATGACGTAGTCGCGGCCCGTGAGCCAGGCCCATGCGCGTGAGGTGGCGAGGAGGGCGGTGGCGCCGCGCGGGGACACGCCGAGGGTGAGGGACGGCGATTCGCGGGTGGCGCGGCAGATGTCGACTACGTAGGCGGTGATTTCGGGGGAGATCGTTGTCTTGGCGACCGCCGCGCGGGCTGCTTCGAGGTCGGCCGCGGTCGCTACGGGGCGCAGGCCGGCGGCGTGCAGGTCGCGTGGGTTGAAGCCTTCGGCGTGGCGGGTGAGGACGTCGATCTCGTCCTGGCGGGAGGGGAGAGGGATCGTCAGTTTGAGGAGGAAGCGGTCGAGTTGGGCCTCGGGGAGGGGGTACGTGCCCTCGTACTCGACGGGGTTCTGCGTCGCGGCGACCAGGAAGGGGTCGGGGAGGGGGCGCGGGGTGCCGTCGACCGTGACCTGGCGTTCCTCCATCGCTTCGAGGAGGGACGACTGGGTCTTCGGCGGGGTGCGGTTGATCTCGTCCGCGAGGAGGAGGTTCGTGAAGACCGGGCCGGGCTGGAAGCGGAACTCGGCGGAGCGGGTGTCGTAGACCAGGGAGCCGGTGACATCACTGGGCATCAGGTCCGGGGTGAACTGGATGCGCTTGGTGTCGAGTTCGAGCGCGGATGCGAGCGCTCGGACGAGCAACGTTTTGGCGACTCCAGGGACTCCTTCTAGTAGAACGTGTCCACGGCAGAGGAGGGCGACGACGAGGCCGGTCACGGCGGGGTCCTGGCCGACCACGGCTTTGGCGATCTCGGCGCGCAGGGATTCGAGGGAGGCTCGGGCGGCGCCCGGATTCCCCACAGGCCCGGCGTTGTCAGTGGTCGGGTCCATCATGGACGGCGTACCTCTCTTTCGAGGGCGTCGAGTTGGTCGGCAAGTGCGATGAGGGCCGCGTCGTCGCTGGGCGGCGGGCCGAAGAGGAGGGCGTGCAGGGTCTGTCCGTCGCCGTGGAGGTGGGCGGAGAGCGCGGGGAGCAGGGCCTCGGGCGCGTGCGCCTGGGAGACGGGGACGCCGACGAGGGGGGCGAGGCGAGTGCGGGTGGTGGAGCGCAGAGCGGTGGCCGCGCGGTCGCGGGCGTTGGCTTTGCGGTAGAGACGGGCGCGGCCTTCGACGGTTTCGGAGGCGCGGATCGCCACGGGGAGTCTTTCGGGCACGAGGGGGCCCAGTCGGCGTGCCCGCCAGAGGGCGGCCAGGGCTGCGGCGATGAACAGCTGCAGGGTGCCCCAGAGCCAGCCCGAGGGGAGCAGGTCGAGGAAGCTCTGGCTGCCGGAGTCGGTGGCCGCGGTGTCGGACAGCGAGGGGAGGTACCAGACCAGATGGGGGCGCGAGCCGAGGAGTTGGAGGGCGAGCGAGGCGTTGCCCTGCTTGTCGAGACGCTTGTTGAGGAAGATGTCGGGCGCGCCGATGACCACGGTGTCGCCGCCCTCGGACGCGTCTGGGAGCCGGAGGAGGGTCGGTCGGCCGTCGCTGGGGTAGCACTCGTCGGCGTCGGTGGCCGTGGTCGTGTACCGGTAGTCACCGGTCTCGGCGTCGCCCGCCCGCCGCGCGGCGGGCATCGAGCAGTCGGGGGAGAGCGGCGAGTCGAAGCTGGGCCCGGCGTCCACGGTGACCTTGGGGGCGAGCCGGCTCAGGGACGGCGTGCTGGGCGCGACGAGGACCGTACGGCCGCCGGAATTCGCGAACGCCGCGTGCAGGGCGGCCTGTTGGCGCTTGGTCAGCAGGTCCGGGACGGCGACCAGGAGGGTGGTGTCCGGGCCGGCCGCGGCGCGGGCCTGGGCCAGGGTCGAGACCACGCGCGTGGACACGCCCCGGTCGCCGAGGAGTTCGGCGACGGCGCGGCTGCCATAGGGGTCGGCGGAGCGCGGGTCGAGGTCGCCGTGCCGGGCGTCGGAGCGGATCGCGGCGATCCCCACGGCGGCTGCCAGGAGGACCACGAGCGCGAGGACGATGCCACGCGCGCGGGTCCACACCTGGCGGACGGTGGGCGAGGCCGAGGTCGCGGGAAGCGTCGCCTCCGTGGTCATTCCGCGGCCCCCTGGCTGGTGTGGTGGGCCGTGCTGTGGGCGCTGCTCGTGAGGACGGGCCTGGTCCGCTCCAGGCCGCGGTCGAGCTCGGCGATGCGGCGATACGACTGCTCGCTCGCGCCGCGTCCGCCGTACGTCACGTCGTCGAAGTGTCCGGCGGCGGCGCGCAGTTCGTCCGTGTGCGACGGGAGTGCGCGGCCGGCTTCCGCGACCGCCTCGTCGGCCGTGCGGCCGGGGCGGACATCGAGCAGGGCGCGTTCCTCCAGGGAGCGGACGATGGCACGCATGCGTTCCTGCACGGCGGGGTTCCAGTGTCCCTGGGCGGCGTGTGCCTCGGCGGCCGAGCGGTGTTCGGCGGCGCTCCGGGGGCGGTCGTCGAACAGGGCGGCGGTGGAGGCGGGTTCGTGGCGGGGGGTGCCGAGGCGCCACCACAGGGCGGCCACGACCGCGAGGACGACCAGGATGACGACGATCAGGCCGAGCGTTCCGCCGGGTGTCGCCTCCGATGCCCTGCTGAACAGTTTGTCGACCCAGCGGGAGACGGCGTCCAGGGCTCGTTGCACCAGGCTGGGGTCGTTCTCGTGGTACATCTGCTTGGACAGTTCACGCCGGGCCGCCTCCCGCGCGGGGTCGCGCGGGATCGTCACCGGCGGCTCGTCCCCCGAGAGGGCCGACGACCGTACGACTGTGCCGTGGGCGCGCAGCAGTGCCCTCGTGGCCGATTCGACGGTGTGCGGCAGCGCCGCGGGCACCGCTGTGAGTACTCCCCCCGCCAGGCTCACCGCATCAGCTCCCCGGGGTGGGGCCGGGGGAGGCGGCGCCGTAGTCCTGGACGCCGGCGGCGCGGGCCAGGTCGAGGTCGAGGGCCTCGCGGCGGATGCGCTGGTCGATGTACAGGAGCACGGTGACGCCCGCCGTGATCGGGAACGAGATCATGCGGCCGATCACCGCGCCGATGCCGCTGATGACGAGGAACGTCCAGCCGACGTCGCCGGTGCCGTTCACGAGGCCGCTGAGGCCGTCGCCGCTCAGCAGTCCGGCGATGAAGGCGAACGGGATCACGAGGATGGACGACAGGATGCTCGCGATGATCTGGGCGAGCAGCTGGATGCCGAAGATCCGCCACCAGGAGCCGCGCACCAGCTTCGCGGAGCGGCTCATCGACTTCACGATGCCCTGCTTCTCCAGCATCAGTGCGGGCGAGGCCAGGGAGAAGCGGATCGCAAGCCAGAGGGTGACGCCGGAGCCGGCGAGGCCACCGATGACGGCCAGCGCGACGCCCCCGTCCACGGATCCCGTGACGGCCACGATGATGCCGGGCACGGTGGGGATGCCGATCAGGGCGATGGCCATGAGGATCAGCAGGCAGATCAGGCCGAACAGCTTGAGCACCTGGGGGCGGGCGTCACGCCAGGCCTCCGTGGCGGTGACCGGCTTGCCGAGCACGGCGCGGCTGGTGACGGTGGTGAGCAGGGCGGTGGCGATCACTGTGCCGATGAGGGCGACCAGGTAGACGACTCCGGTGCTGAGCAAGGCCTCGCTCATGCCGCGGGTCACTTCGGAGGTGCTGGCGTTCGGGTCGTCGAGGGCGTTGGCGCTGGTGAGGTCGCTGAAGGCGAAGCCCTGGACGAGGACGACGATGGTCTGCATGACGACCGCGACGCTGAGCGAGATTCCCAGGACCGTGCGCCAGTAGGTGCGCATGGTGGATACGGCGCCGTCGAGGATCTCCCCGACGCCGAGCGGGCGGAGCGGGATCACACCGGGCTTGGCCGCGGGCGGGGGACCGCCCCAGCCGGCTCCCCAGCCGGGAGCGCCGTAGCCGCCGGGCCCGCCGTATCCCCCAGGGCCTCCGGGGCCCGCCGGGCCGCCGGGGTGGCCGCCGCCCCAGCCGGGGCCGGGCGGTGGGGGCGGTGCCTGGCCCGGGCCCGGGGCGTCGGTGGGCGCGGACCACTGGGCGGGTGGCGGCTGCTCCTTGGACCACTGCGGGCCGGTGCCCGACGGGTCCGTGCCGGGCTGGTCCGCGGGCTGTGCGGGGCCGGAGCCGTATCCGGCCGGACCGGACCCGCCGGGCTCGGGCCCGTCGGGCGGGGCGGATCCGGGCGAGGCCCAGCCCGGAGTGTCGTTCATCGTCGCTCCTTCACGGTGCCCGTCCGCGGGCGCGGCGGCAGGTTGGCAGCCATCGTGCCATGGGGTGGTCGACCGGTGACCGGCCGCGGTATGGGCTGCACACCTTCAATTGTCCGTCGGATACGGGGCAGACTGACCGCATGGCTGATCAGTACGCGCAATCCGGCGAGAACGGCCGGCCGACCGAGATACCCGCGATCCGCTGGGACGAACCCCCCGAGGGCCCTGTACTGGTTCTGCTCGACCAGACGAGGCTGCCCGCCGAGGAGGTCGAGCTGGTGTGCACGGACGCCTCCGCGCTGGTGGACGCGATCCGCTCGCTGGCGGTGCGCGGGGCGCCGCTGCTCGGCATCGCGGGGGCGTACGGCGTCGCGCTCGCCGCCGCGCGGGGCTTCGACGTGGACGAGGCCGCGCTGGCGCTGGCGGGCGCCCGGCCGACCGCGGTGAACCTCTCCGTCGGCGTGCGCAGGGCCCAGGCCGCGCACCATGACGCGGTGGCCAAGGGAGGCGATCCGGAGCAGGCGGCCGGGGCAGCGCTGGCGGCGGCGCGGCGGTTGCACCGGGAGGACGCCGAGGCCAGCGCGCGGATGGCCGCGCACGGGCTGGCCCTGCTGGACGAGTTGCTGCCCGGCGGTGGGCACCGGATTCTGACGCACTGCAACACCGGAGCGCTGGTGTCGGGCGGCGAGGGCACGGCCTTCGCGGTGGCGCTCGCGGCGCACCGGGACGGGCGGCTGCGGCGGCTCTGGGTGGACGAAACGCGTCCATTGCTGCAAGGTGCTCGCCTGACGGCTTATGAGGCGGCGCGCAACGGTATGGCGTACACCTTGCTCACGGACAACGCGGCGGGCTCCTTGTTCGCGGCCGGGGAGGTGGATGCGGTGCTGATCGGGGCGGACCGGATCGCCGCCGACGGTTCGGTGGCGAACAAGGTGGGGAGCTATCCGCTCGCCGTGCTCGCGCGTTACCACCATGTGCCGTTCATCGTGGTGGCGCCAGTGACGACGGTGGATCCGGACACGCCGGACGGGGCGTCCATCGAGGTGGAGCAGCGCCCTGGATTTGAAGTGACGGAGATCACGTCACCCCAAGTGACGGTGTCGGGAGCGGGAGGCGGGATTCCGGTGGCACCTCTGGGGACCCAGGCCTACAACCCGGCGTTCGACGTGACGCCTCCCGAGCTGGTGACGGCGATCGTCACCGAAGAAGGCGCTGTTTCGCCCGTGACGGCGGGGGCGCTGGCAGAGCTGTGTGACAGGTCACGACAGGTAACGATTTAGTTAATGGGATGATGTCGTTTATGAAGGGACGAGTCCTTGTCGTCGATGACGACACCGCACTGGCCGAGATGCTCGGCATTGTGTTGCGTGGTGAAGGTTTTGAGCCGTCTTTCGTAGCCGACGGCGACAAGGCGCTGGCCGCTTTCCGTGAGAGCAAGCCCGACCTGGTGCTCCTGGACCTGATGCTGCCCGGACGGGACGGTATCGAGGTGTGCCGCCTGATCAGGGCGGAGTCCGGGGTACCGATCGTGATGCTCACGGCGAAGAGCGACACCGTCGATGTCGTGGTGGGCCTGGAGTCCGGCGCCGACGACTACATCGTGAAGCCGTTCAAGCCGAAGGAGCTGGTCGCCCGGATCCGGGCGCGGCTGCGGAGGTCCGAGGAGCCGGCGCCCGAGCAACTCGCCATAGGCGATCTGGTCATCGACGTGGCCGGTCACTCCGTGAAGCGGGACGGGCAGTCGATCGCGCTGACCCCGCTGGAGTTCGACCTGCTGGTCGCGCTGGCCCGCAAACCGTGGCAGGTGTTCACGCGTGAGGTGCTCCTGGAGCAGGTCTGGGGCTACCGGCACGCGGCGGACACCCGTCTGGTCAACGTGCATGTCCAGCGGCTGCGTTCCAAGGTCGAGAAGGACCCGGAACGGCCGGAGATCGTGGTGACCGTCCGCGGCGTCGGTTACAAGGCGGGACCGAGCTGACATGTCCAGGGACAGTGCCGCTTCGGCACCCGGGGGGACCGGGGCCCGCGCGGGGCGGCCTGTCGGCCGGACGGCGGCGGGCTCCCGCTGGGCACGCCTCCTGGAGGGCGGGCTGCTGCAGGGCGGAGTCCAGGGCAGCCCGGTCCTCCGCCTGTTCATGCGCTGGGTGCGCCGGCCGCTGCTGCCGGTCATGCGGCTGTGGCGGCGCAACATCCAGCTCAAGGTCGTCGTAACGACCCTGCTGATGTCGCTGGGCGTCGTCCTGCTGCTCGGCTTCGTCGTCATCGGCCAGGTGCGCAACGGCCTGCTGGACGCCAAGGTGAAGGCCTCGCAGAGCCAGGCCACGGGTGGGTTCGCCGTGGCCAAGCAGAGGGCCGACGAGGCCGCCAGCGGGACCGCCGACGACGGCTCAGCGACCGACGGCAACTCCTCGCAGAACGTCATCTCATGGATGAGTGACCTGGTGTCGTCGCTGTCCAGCGGCGGCCAGGGCGCCTTCGACGTGGTGACGCTGCCGGCGGGTGCCGACAGCGGCGGCGGACGCAGTCCGCGCGGTTCCGGATACGTCGATCCGTCCGCGAGCGTGCCCGAGGACCTGCGCGCGCGGGTCAACGGCAGTACGGCAGCGGCCCAGAGCTACACCCGGATCATCTACAGCAACGGCAAGGAGTCCCAGCCCGCGCTCGTCGTCGGCAAGCAGGTCAACGACCCGAACAACAACCCCTATCAGCTGTACTACCTCTTCCCGCTCACCCAGGAGGAGAAGTCGCTCAGCCTGGTCAAGGGGACGCTGGCGACGGCCGGGCTCTTCGTCGTCGTACTCCTCGGGGCCATCGCCTGGCTCGTGGTGCGGCAGGTCGTCACGCCGGTGCGGATGGCCGCCGGGATCGCCGAGCGGCTCTCCGCCGGGCGACTCCAGGAGCGGATGAAGGTCACCGGCGAGGACGACATCGCGCGGCTCGGCGAGGCCTTCAACAAGATGGCGCAGAACCTCCAGCTGAAGATCCAGCAGCTGGAGGACCTGTCGCGGATGCAGCGCCGGTTCGTGTCCGACGTGTCGCACGAGCTGCGCACGCCGCTGACGACCGTACGCATGGCCGCCGATGTCATCCACGACGCGCGCGTGGACTTCGATCCGATGACCGCGCGGTCGGCCGAACTCCTCGCCGACCAGCTGGACCGCTTCGAGACGCTCCTCGCCGACCTGCTGGAGATCAGCCGCTTCGACGCGGGAGCGGCGGCGCTGGAGGCCGAGCCGATAGACCTCAGGGAGGTCGTACGGCGGGTCATCAGCGGGGCCGAGCCGCTCGCCGAGCGCAAGGGCACGCAGATACGCGTCGTCGGCGACCAGCAGCCCGTGGTCGCCGAGGCCGATGCCCGGCGGGTGGAGCGGGTGCTGCGCAATCTCGTCGTCAACGCCGTGGAGCACGGCGACGGCAAGGACGTCATAGTCAAGCTCGCCACCGCGGGCGGGGCGGTCGCCATCGCGGTGCGCGACTACGGGGTGGGTCTCAAGCCAGGCGAGGCGACCCGGGTGTTCAGCCGCTTCTGGCGGGCCGACCCGGCACGCGCGCGTACCACCGGTGGTACGGGTCTGGGGCTGTCCATCGCCCTGGAGGACGCGCGGCTGCACGGCGGCTGGCTGCAGGCGTGGGGTGAGCCGGGCGGCGGTTCGCAGTTCCGGCTGACGCTGCCGAGGACCGCGGACGAACCGCTACGGGGCTCACCGATACCACTGGAGCCCAAGGACTCACGCCGTAACCGTGGACTCAATGACGCCGGTCTGCCGAGCGGGGGCGGGGACAAGCGCGCGACGGTCCCGGTGCAGCCGATGGGTGACCAGGGGGCGCCGATACCCGCGCGGACCCCGATCGGCCCGAGGCCGACCGCCACGACCGCGACAGCGGACCCGACGGCGCTGCCCGGCAACGGCGCACGCGTGGTGCCCCGCCCGACCGGCGGCACACGGCGCCAGGAGGACCGGCCGACCGCGGACGCGCCTCGCGGTGACACCGCGCGCGGTGTCGACCCGGCCGCAGTCCCGGAGGAATCGAACAAGCAGGGGGAGGCATCTCGTGGGCGCTGACCGCGAGGAGGGCGCCCGGCGAAAGCCGGCACGCGCGGCGGCGTACGTCGCGTGCGGCGTCGTAGTGCTGGCGGGATGTGCCTCGATGCCGGACAGCGGGGACCTCCGGGGTGTCGAGTCGACGCCGCGGCAGGACACCCAGGTGCGGGTTTTCGCGATGCCTCCCCGGGAGGACGCGACGCAGGGGGAGATCGTGCAGGGCTTCCTGGAGGCGTTGACCAGCGACGATCCGAGCTACAAGACGGCACGCCTGTACCTGACCGCCAAGGCGGCGCGGGGCTGGCAGCCGGAGGCGTCCACCACGGTGCTCGCCGACGGGCCGAGCACCGAGGCCGTCCATCCCCCCGGCGACCGGGAGGACAGCGACGCCTTCGCGTACACACTGACCGGTGACCGGGTCGCCACGGTGGACTCGCAGCAGGCGTACTCGCCCGCGGACGGGCAGTACAGCCAGCGGGTGCACCTGGCGAAGGACCCGAAGAGCGGGCAGTGGCGCATCGACGCGCTGCCCCAGGGCATCGTCATGGGCAGCTCGGACTTCCAGCGCAACTACATGTCGGTCAACAAGTACTACTTCGCGTCGAACACGACGGCCGGGGCGACCACGCAGCCGATCGCCGTGGCGGATCCCGTGTTCGTACGGCGGCGGGTGGACCCCATGACGCAGATGGTGCGTTCGCTCCTCAACGGGCCCACCAGCTGGCTCGGGCCCGTGGTCAGGTCGAGCTTCCCCACCGGGACGGCGCTGCGCAAGGGAGTCACCTCGCTGACCCCCGACGACCAGAACAAGCTGACGGTCCCGTTGAACCAGAAGGCCTCACGGGTGGGGCTGGCCCGGTGCAACGAGATGGCGACCCAGATCCTCTACTCGCTCCACACCATGACGCCCACGGTGGACGAGGTCGAGCTGCAGGCCGCCAACGGCGCACAGCTGTGCGTGTACTCCGAGGACAACGCGGAGTCCCTCGTGACCCGCAGCCCCGTGAACCACCCCGTGTACCTGTACTTCCTCGACGACAAGCACCGGGTGGTGCGGATACCCGGCGGCAGCAGGGGCACCCACGCCGAGGCGGTGCCGGGTGCGCTGGGCGAGGGCACCAAGCAGCTGGGATCGGTCGCGGTGTCACGCGACGAGGAGAGCGGAGCCGGAGTCACTCTCGACGGGAAGTCGCTCTACGTCGGGTCGATGGTGCCGGACGCGCCGCTCGGGGACCCCGTGCTGACCAGCCAGGGCAAGACGGCGGCCGACCGGCTGACGGCTCCCAGCTGGGACGTTCAGGGCGACCTCTGGGTGGCCGACCGGGACCCGAAGAACCCCCGGCTGCTCCTGCTGCAGAGGGGCGTCGGCCAGCCGATCGCGGTCGACACCCTGGGGCTGGACGGCCGGATCGAGTCGGTCCGGGTGGCGGCCGACGGGGTGCGGATCGCGCTCGTCGTGGAGAAGGACGGCAAGCGGTCCCTGCAGATCGGGCGGATCCAGCGGAGCGGGGCGACCGGGGAGCAGCCGGTGATCTCGGTCCTCGAACTGCGTTCCGCGACCCCGGACCTGGAGGAGATCACGGCCATGTCGTGGGCCGGGGACAGCCGGCTCGTGGTGGTCGGGCGCGCGAAGGGCGGCGTGCAGCAGATGCGGTACGTCCAGGTCGACGGTTCCACACCGGAGGGCCTGGCACCCACCGCCCTGACCGGCGTTAAGGAGATCGCCGCGTCCGAGGACGACAAGCTCCCGCTGGTGGCCTATTCGGAGGACGGGATCGTACGGCTGCCCACCGGGGCGCAGTGGCAGAAGGTGGTCAAGACGGGGTCGGCGCCGGTTTACCCGGGGTGAGGCGATCGTCGGCCCAACTGGGTTGAGTTGCTTGCCGGTTGATCTGTTGTGAGGCAGCGCGGAGCGGCCGTCCTCGGTCGGGCTGAGGCCCGGCGGGAGGCGGCCGTTCGCGTGTTCCGGGGCGGGCCGCACTCGTGTGGGGGACGGCTGTCGACGGTTTCGCGGAGTTGTCCACAGGCAGGCGTCCGTCGGTTGTCCACAGGGGTGGCCGGTCGGCGAGAGCGTTGGCACAGTGGTGGGCATGCGGGGCTGGTGGCGGGACCTCACGGATCTGGTGCTGCCGGCCGAGTGCGGAGGCTGCGGGATGCCTCGCACGGTGCTCTGTCCGGAGTGCCGTGCCGCCCTGAACGGGGCCGTACCGAGCCGGGTGCGACCGGTGCCCGAGCCGTCCGGGCTGCCGGCGACGTATGCGGCGGCTCCTTACGCGGACGCGGTGCGCGCGATGCTCCTCGCCCACAAGGAACGAGGCTCACTGGCCCTCGCGGGGCCCCTGGGCGCGGCTCTCGCGGGCGCTGTGCGGGAAGGGCTCCGGGAGTGCCGGGCGCGGGGCCAAGAGGCTGTGACGGGGCAGGACGGGGGGTTGGCGGGGCCGAGTGGAGGCTCGGTGGGGTCGGACGGGGATTGGGTGCCGGGATGCGGCGAGCTGAGGGAGGAGAGCGATGAGAGCAGCGAG
>NZ_JAEQAZ010000226.1 GCF_016654115.1 Streptomyces sp. MBT53 | reverse complement strand
CGGTGGGGGTGCGGGGGGCGGTGTCGTACCGCTGCCGGTCGCCGCCCCCTGTCGGTGCCGGGCCCTTGCCGCCTCGGTCGCGGGCCCAACGGGCCAGCTGGGCAACCCTCTTGACCACGAACTGGGTGTCGAGGATGCCGAGCATGCCGGCGAGCTGGACGGCGACCTCGTGCTGGGCGCCGCTGTTCTTGATGCGGGCGACGATCGGGGCGGCCTCGTCCAGGGCGGAGGCTCGGCCGGCGGGGGTGTCGAGGTCATAGCGGACGACGATCTGGCGGAGCGCGAACTCGAAGAGCGGGGTGCGGGGTTGGACCAGGTCGGCGACCGCCTCGTCGCCCTTGGCGAGGCGGAGTTCGCAGGGGTCCATGTTGTCGGGGGCGATCGCGATGTAGGTCTCGGCGGCGAACTTCTGGTCGTCCTCGAAGGCGCGCAGGGCCGCCTTCTGGCCGGCCGCGTCGCCGTCGAAGGTGAAGATCACGCGCGCCGAGCCGTTGTCCATCAGCAGCCTGCGGAGGATCTTGATGTGGTCGCCGCCGAAGGCCGTGCCGCAGGTCGCGATGGCGGTGGTGACTCCGGCGAGGTGGCAGGCCATGACGTCGGTGTAGCCCTCGACGACGACCGCGCGGGAGGACTTGGCGATGTCCTTCTTGGCGAGGTCGATGCCATAGAGGACCTGGGACTTCTTGTAGATCGCGGTGTCGGGCGTGTTGAGGTACTTCGGGCCGTTGTCCGACTCGTAGAGCTTGCGGGCGCCGAAGCCGACGACCTCGCCGCCGATGTCGCGGATGGGCCACATCAGACGGCCGCGGAAGCGGTCGATGGGGCCGCGGCGGCCCTCCTGGGCGAGGCCGGAGAGGAGGATCTCCTTGTCGCTGAAGCCCTTGCCGCGGAGGAACTTGGTGAGGTGGTCCCAGCCCTGGGGGCTGTAGCCGACGGAGAAGTGCTCGGCGGCGGACTGGTCGAAGCCGCGCTCGGCGAGGAACTTGCGGCCGGTGTCCGCCTCGGGGCTGACGGCGAGCTGCTCCACGTAGAAGTCGGCGGCCACCTTGTGGGCCTCGACCAGGCGGATGCGCTCGCCGCGCTGGTGGGCGGGGTTGTACCCGCCCTCCTCGTACCGCAGCGTGATGCCGGCCTGGGCGGCCAGGCGCTCGACCGACTCCGAGAAGGTGAGGTGGTCGACCTTCATCACGAACGTGATGGTGTCGCCGCCCTCCTGGCAGCCGAAGCAGTGGAAGAGACCCTTGCTCGGGCTGACCTGGAAGGACGGCGACTTCTCGTCGTGGAACGGGCAGAGACCCTTGAGGTTGCCGCCGCCCGCGTTCCGCAGCTGGAGGTACTCGGACACCACGGCGTCGATCGGGACCGCGTCCCGAACCGCCTTCACGTCCTCGTCGTTGATCCGTCCAGCCACGCGTGAATTCTACGGGGCCGGACTGACACCAGTGACGACGAGGACGTCTAGGACCCCAGGCTGTCCAGCGGAACGTGTGGGTCCGCGAGGGCCTCGGTGTTCACCTGTGCCCGGGAGCGGATGAGCTGCTGGATGGGCTCTGTGACGTCCCACACATTCACATTCATCCCGGCCAGCACGCGTCCCTCCTTCAGCCAGAAGGCGATGAACTCCCGCTTGCCCGCGTCTCCCCGGATCACCACTTCGTCGTAGGAGCCCGGGGGCGCCCAGCCGGAGTACTCCATACCCAAGTCGTACTGGTCGGAGAAGAAATAGGGCACGCGGTCGTAGGTGACGTCCTTGCCGAGCATCGCGCGGGCCGCCGCCGGGCCGCCGTTGAGGGCGTTCGCCCAGTGCTCCACGCGCAGCCTGGTGTCGAACAGGGCGTGGTGGAAGGCGGCCACGTCACCGGCCGCGTAGATGTCGGGGTCGGAGGTGCGCAGCCGTTCGTCGACCGCGATGCCGCCGCCGTGCGCGCGGTCGGCCAGCTCCAGGCCCGCCGCCTCGGCGAGCGCGGTGCGCGGGGCCGCGCCGATGGCCGCGAGGACGTCGTGCGCGGGGTGCTCCTCGCCGTCGTCGGTGCGGGCCGCGAGGACCATGCCGTCCTGGCCGACGATCTCGGTGAGTTTGGCGCCGAAGTGGAAGCGGACGCCGTGCTCGGCGTGCAGATCGGCGAAGAGCTGGCCGAGTTCGGGGCCGAGGACTCCGTGCAACGGCGTCTGCGACGGTTCTACGACGGTGACCTCGGCGCCGTACTCACGGGCCGCCGCCGCGACCTCCAGGCCGATCCAGCCGCCGCCGGCGATCACCAGATGGCCGTTGTCCCGGCCCAGGGAGGCGAGGACGCCCTTGAGGCGCTCGGCGTGCGAGAGGCGGCGCAGATGGTGGACGCCCGCGAGGTCCGTGCCCGGGATGTCGAGGCGGCGGGGCTCGGAGCCGGTGGCGATGAGCAACTTGTCGTAGTGGACAAGGGTGCCGTCGTCTCCGAAGCGGACCGTCTTCGCCGTACGGTCGATGGCGTCGACGGTCTGGCCGAGATGCAGCTCGATGTCGTTGCGCGCGTACCAGGCGGGTTCGTGGACGAAGACGCTGTCGCGCTCCTCTTTACCGAGGAGGTAGCCCTTGGACAGTGGCGGACGCTCGTACGGGTGGTCGCGTTCGTCGCAGATCAGTATCACGCGGCCGGTGAAGCCCTCCGCTCGGAGCGCCTCGGCCGCCTTGGCGCCGGCCAGGCCTCCTCCGACGATGACGAATGTCTGATCCGCGTCGACCACTTGATGCCTCCTCGTAAGGGTGCCGCCATATGCGAGCGTCCCGCACGCAGGGTGATGCGGGAAGGGGGTGTGGCCCGATCAGGCCACGGAGGGTCACATTCGGGCTTGTTTCGCGTCACTGTGCCCCAGGGATGTGAGATGCGCGTGAAGAGACCGCGCCGACGCGTCGGTCAGTGACGCGATCTGATCGACGATCACCCGCTTGCGGGCGCGGTCGTCGGGCGCCTCGTCGAACTGGGCGCGGAACTGCGGCTCCAGGCCGTCGGGGGCGCGCGTGGTGAGCACTTCGGCGAGTTCGGCGACCACGATGCGCTCGTCCGCGCGGATGCGCTCCTGCTCCGCGCGCTGCATCACGTACCGGTCGGCGACCGCCTTGAGGACCGCGCACTCCAGCCGTGCCTCGTGCGGTACGACGAGTTCGGCGTCGTAGCGGGTGAGGCGGCCGGTGCCGTACCTCGCGCGCGTGGCGGCCTCGGCGGCCAGGCAGAAGCGGCCGATGAGCTGGCTGGTGGCGTCCTTGAGGCGGGCCTGCGCGACCGCCGAGCCGTCGTAGCCGTGCGGCCACCACGGCTCGTTCTGGAGCCGGTCCAGCGCTTCGGCGAGTTCTTCGGGGGCCGTGTCCGCGGGGACGTAGCGGCCGACGGCCACCTTGAAGATCTCCTGGCGTTCCGGTTCCGCGTGCAGGCAGTTGGGGTCGATGTGGCCCGCGTGCAGGCCGTCCTCGACGTCGTGCACGGAGTACGCCACGTCGTCCGACCAGTCCATGACCTGGGCCTCGAAGCAGGTGCGGGTGCCGGGGGCACCCTTGCGGACCCAGTCGAAGACGGGTCTGTCGTCCTCGTAGACGCCGAACTTGGGGGACGTGGGGGTGGTGGGGTGCGCTCCTCGCGGCCAGGGGTACTTGGTGGCGGCGTCGAGGGTGGCCCGGGTGAGGTTGAGGCCCACGCTCACCAACTCGCCGGTCGTATCGCTCTTTACGAAGCGTTTCGGCTCGATGCGGGTGAGGAGTCTCAGGGACTGGGCGTTGCCCTCGAAGCCGCCGCAGTCGTCGGCGAAGTCGTTCAGTGCCTGTTCGCCGTTGTGACCGAAGGGGGGATGGCCCATGTCGTGGGAGAGGCAGGCCGCCTCGACGAGGTCGGGGTCGCAGCCGAGGGCCGCGCCCAGCTCTCGGCCCACCTGGGCGCATTCCAGGGAGTGGGTGAGGCGGGTGCGGGGGCTGGCGTCCCAGGCCTGGCTTCGGGTTCCCGGTGTGACCACCTGGGTTTTGCCGGCGAGCCGGCGTAGGGCGGCGGAGTGCAGTACGCGGGCGCGGTCGCGTTGGAAAGCGGTGCGGCCCGGGCGCTTGTCGGGCTCTGTCGCCCAGCGGTCGACTGATGTCGGGTCGTAGGGATTCGGTGCTGTTGTGCGCGTACCTGCGGTGCCTTCCATGCTTCGACAGTAAGCGGCGGTAGTGACAATTCGGGAGTTGCGGGGCGCCTATGCGTCTGCCGGGTGCGGATTCGTTTGCGAGTGCGGGTGCGTTGTGGCTGGGCGCGCAGTTCCCCGCGCCCCTAAAAGAGACAGCTCCCGTAAGTGTTAAGCCGACGCCAGTTCCGGGGCCGTAACCTCCGTCGTCGCCAGCGCCTGGTCGTAGCGGTGGAGGACCAAGCGGGCCATCGCGGGGTGGGCTCCCAGGGGTGCTGATGCGATCCATGGAGCCTGCTCCGCGCACTGTGTCGCGAAGCGGCCGGGGGCTGTGAAGCAGGACGCCACCGCCACCCTGTGGCGGCCCCTCGCGGCGAGGGCGCGGATCGCCGCCGCGACCGTGGGCGTCGCCGCCGACGCGTACGCGGGGATCACGGGGACTCCCAGGCGGTCGGCGAGGAGTTGGGCCGTGTGGTTGGTGTCCAGCTTGGAGTCGGGGTCGCGGGAGCCTGCCGCGGCCAGGACCACCGCGCTGCCCCGGCGGGACTGCTCATCGCCCCTCGTACGCCAACCCGCCTCCACCAGGCGGTCGTAGAGGGTCTCCACGAGGAGGGGGTGCGGGCCGAGAGGGGGTGCCACGCGCGCGCGTGCCTGTGTTTCCGCCGCCATCTCCGGGATGTCGCGCTTGACGTGGTAGCCGCGGGCCAGGAGGAGGGGGACGAGGACGGCGTCCGTGGGGCCGAGTGCGGTGAGGGTGTCCGTCAGGCGGGGCTCGTTGAGTTCGATGTGGCCCAGGTGGACGGAGAGGCCGGGGCGCAGTTCGCCGACGCGTTCCACGAGGGCTCGTACGGTGCTCAGCGCGCGCGGGTCGCGGCTCCCGTGGGCGACCAGGACGAGCGGGGGCGGGCCGGGCCGGCGGTCGCCGTTCAGGGAGACGCGGCTGAGCTGGCTGGCGAGCTGACTGCTGATCCGGTTCATGAGATGCGCCGTACTGTCGAGGGTCGTGGACTCGTCGTGGGGATGACGCGACGCCGTCATGGAGAGATGGTGGCGGCAGGACGTTGCCGTGCCGTTGCACCGGAATGACGGGGGTTTTCCGGGGGTTCACGGTGGGGTGCGGGGGGTGTGTGAGGCGAGGTGACCTGCGGATTCGGGGTTCACAGTGAAGCCGGTCACACTGCCGGCGGCGAACCGGAGCGCCTTACAGCGCGTCTGTGACTGTCGAAACCGAACGGTGAGGGGCCCCCGTTGATACGTCTGAAGCGTCTGGTGCGTCGCCTGAGACTTCGCCGACCTCGGCTGCCACGCACGCGTGCCGGGTGGCGGCACCTCGTGCAGGGGGTGGCCCTCGGGTGTGTCCTCGCGCTGCTTCCGGCGACCTGGCTGTGGCTGGCGACGGCGGACCGGCTGCGGACCTTGCAGGACGCGCCGCGCACCGATGTGGCCGTGGTCTTCGGGGCCGGGCTGTGGGACGGCGAGCCGTCGCCGTATCTCGCGCACCGGCTGGACGCGGCGGCCACGCTGTACCGGGAGGGCCGGGTGAAGGTCGTCCTGGTGACCGGTGACAACAGCCGCAAGGACTACGACGAGCCGGACGCGATGCGTGTCTACCTGGCGAAGCACGGGGTGCCCCGCGCGCGCGTGGTGACCGACTACGCCGGTTTCGACACCTGGGACTCCTGTGTCCGCGCCAAGAAGATCTTCGGCGTCGACAAGGCCGTGCTCATCAGCCAGAACTTCCACATCCGGCGGGCGGTCGCGCTGTGCGAGGCGGCGGGCGTCGACTCGTACGGCGTCGGGGTCGACGAGGCGCACAACGCGACCTGGTACTACGGCGGTACCCGCGAGGTGTTCGCGGCGGCCAAGGCGGCGCTGGACGTGGCGGTCCATCCCGATCCGCAGTTCCTCGGGCCGAAGGAGAAGGGGGTCGCGCGGGCGCTGGCCTCCGGCGGCAACTGAGGATCGTTCAACAATCCTTCAGTGGCGGTGGCGCCAGTCGCCGCCCTCGATCAGCTTGCCGTGGGTGCGCAGGGCGGCGGTGACGGCGGGGGCCGCGAGGTACACCCAGGCACGTACGGCCGTGCCGTCGGCGGCGCGGGTCACCGGGCGTTCGACGCGCTCGTAGAGGTTGCGCGGGTCGCCGGGGGCGTAGTCCTCGAGTCGGTCGAGGGCGAGGAGGAGTCGGGGGTAGGACTCGGGGCGCGCGGTGACGAGTTCACCGACGACCGCCGAGCCGGGTTCCTCGACGGCGTACGGGTAGCCAGGGCCTTCGTAGAGGACGGCGCCGTGCAGGTGTCCCGACTCCTCCGACTCCGTGTGGCCGCGCAGGAAGAGGTCGTGGTTGGGCTCGCCGGGGCGGAGGGTGCCGTAGACGAAGAACGGGAGAGATGTCACTCGGCCTCCTGGAACCCGGAAGTCTTTGCACGCGCTATGGACATGACATGTCATGACCCTTTAAATCTCATTCAACATCAACGCAGCCCCCACGCCCCCCACTTGCGTTTTTGAGGAGACCGATGAGTCGGACACGGCACGTTCATGGTTCCCGTCTCGCCACGGCCGGTATCGCGGCCGGCGCCGCGGCCCTGCTGGCCGCCACCCTCTCCCCCACCGCCCAGGCCGCCGACCGGCCGACCCGGTCCGCCGCGATCGCGAACGCCGCGTCCGCGCTGCTGGCCCATGCCACGAGTCTGGGGCTGACCGCCTCGGAGGGCACGTCGGTGCGGGACGTGATCG
This sequence comes from Streptomyces sp. MBT53, assembly GCF_016654115.1. Taxonomy (GTDB): domain Bacteria; phylum Actinomycetota; class Actinomycetes; order Streptomycetales; family Streptomycetaceae; genus Streptomyces. The sequence goes on along the minus strand of NZ_JAEQAZ010000226.1, from coordinate 5,456 downwards.
TCGACCCGGACGGCACCCAGCACGTCCGCTACGACCGGACGTACCGTCAACTCCCGGTGCTCGGCGGTGACTTCGTGGTCCATCTGGCTCCGAACGGGAGTTATCGGAGCGCCGACCGTGCGACCCGTGCCTCCATATCCCTGGCGACCGTCACGCCGAAGGTGGCCGCGCCGAAGGCGGCGGACCTGGCCGTCAACGCGCTGCGGGCCGCGCATCCCGGCGAGGCGCTCAAGGGCGTGACCGCCAAGCCCCGGCTGATAGTCGACGCCCTCCACGGCACCCCGAGGCTCGCCTGGCGGACCGACGTCGTCGCCAAGGACTCGCTCGGCAACCCGGTCGCCCGCACGGTGCTGACCGACGCCCGCACCGGCGCCCGGATCGACGCCTGGGACAGCGTGGAGACGGCGACCGGCGACGGGCAGTCGCTGTACAGCGGGACGGTGCCGCTGGAGACGACGCTGTCGGGGTCGACGTACCAGCTCAAGGACGCCTCGCGCGGTGGGACCTACACCGGTGACGCGGCGAACAAGACGGATCTGTGCATCTTCGGCATCTGCATCAGCCGGGCGCCGTCCACCGTGTTCACCGACACCGACAACCACTGGGGCACGGGTGCGACGTCGGACCGTTCGTCGGCGGCGGTGGACGCGCAGTACGGCACGAACGAGACCTGGGACTACTACAAGAACGTCCACAGCCGGAACGGCATCGCCGGCGACGGCAAGGGCTCGTACAACCGGGTCCACTACGGCAACAGCTACAACAACGCCTTCTGGGACGACAGTTGCTTCTGCATGACGTACGGCGACGGTGACGGGACGCAGCTCGGTCCGCTGGTGGCGCTGGATGTCGCCGGGCACGAGATGACGCACGGGGTGACGTCGAAGACGGCGGCGCTGACGTACTCGGGCGAGTCCGGCGGGCTCAACGAGGCGACCTCCGACATCATGGGCACGCTGGTGGAGTGGTACGCCAACAACGCGTCCGACCAGGGGGATTACCTCATCGGCGAGAAGATCGTGCGGTCCGGCTTCGGGCGGCCGGCGCTGCGGTTCATGGACAAGCCGTCCAAGGACGGGAACTCCGCGGACTGCTGGAGTTCGACGGTCGGGAATCTGGACGTCCACTACTCGTCGGGCGTCGCGAACCACTTCGCGTATCTCCTCGCGGAGGGCAGCGGTGCGAAGACGGTCAACGGGGTCGACTACAACTCCCCCACCTGCAACGGCTCTTCGGTCGGCGGGATCGGCCGGGACAAGCTGGGAGCGATCTGGTACCGGGCGCTGACGGTCTACATGACGTCCTCGACGAACTACGCCGGGGCCCGCACGGCGACGCTGAACGCGGCCAAGGACCTCTACGGGGTGGGGAGTTCGGAGTACAACGCGGTGGCCGCCGCCTGGAGCGCGGTCAACGTGGGGTGAGACCCGGGTCACATGCGTCCATGTCACAGGGGAACGGGCCGTCTCGTCTCGTGGGTGTAGCCACTGACGACGACGGCCCACGGAGGGCACCATGGACGCACGACTGAACTTCTTCGCCAGCCCGACCGCCGGCAAGGCCGCCAAGCAGTTCATGGCGGTCGGCAGGTCGCTCAAGCAGTCCGAACTGCCCGTCCTGACACAGGAGTTGGTGGCGCTGCGGGTCAGCCAGATCAACGGCTGCGCCGTCTGCATCGACATGCACACCAAGGAGGCCGCCGAGGCCGGCGAGACCTCGGTGCGGCTGAACCTGGTCGCGGCGTGGCGCGAGGCCACGGTCTTCACCGAGGCCGAACGGGCCGCGCTGGCACTGGCGGAGGAGGGGACCCGGGTCGCGGACGCGGCCGGCGGGGTGAGCGACGAGGTGTGGGCGCACGCGGCCAAGCACTACGACGACGAGCAGCTCACCTCGCTGGTCATCCTGGTCTCCTTCATGAACTCGGTGAACCGGCTGAACATCATCACCCGACAGCCGTGCGCGGGCGACTACAAGCCCGGCATCCTCGGCTGAACCCACCCGCGCCCCACCCGCACCGGCCAGGACAAGGAGATCCCCGCGTGAGCGAGACCGACCGGAAGGCCCAGGAGTTCGAGGAACTGCGACCGCTGCTGTTCTCGATCGCCTATCGGATCCTGGGCAGTGTGGGCGAGGCCGAGGACGCGGTGCAGGAGACCTGGCTGCGCTACGACGGCTCGACGACCCGGCCCACCTCGACCAAGTCGTTCCTGTCGGCCACGGTCACGCGGATCTCCATCGACGTACTGCGTTCGGCGCGGGTGCGGCGGGAGGAGTACGTCGGGCCCTGGTTCCCGGAGCCGCTGCTGAGCGACCCGTACCAGGATCCGGCGCGGTCGGTGGAGCTCGCCGACTCGGTGTCGATGGCGGCGCTCCTGCTGCTGGAGCAACTCAGCCCGCTGGAACGGGCGGTGTTCGTGCTGCGGGAGGTGTTCGCCTTCGGCTTCGACGAGATCGCCACGACGGTGGGGCGTTCGGAGTCGGCGTGCCGGCAACTGCTGGTGCGGGCACGGCGGCACATGGCGGACAAGCGGCCCCGGTTCGCCGCGGACCGGCAGGAGCGGCAGGAGCTGGCCACCCGGTTCTTCGACGCGCTGAAGGACGGTGACGTGGGCGGGCTGCGTGAACTGCTCGCCGCCGACGTGCAGTTCGTCGGGGACGGCGGCGGAAAGGCTCCGCAGCTGGCCAAGGCCGTCATGGGCGCGGAGAACGTGGCCCGGGTGCTCGGTACGGTCTTCCCCTGGCTGATCCGGATCGATGTGTCGTTCGAGCCGCACGAGGTCAACGGCCAGCCCGGCGCGGTCTTCCGGGACCGCGACGGCAAGGTGCTGCACGCCCTGGCCCTCGATGTGCTCGACGGCCAGATCCAGACCATCCGCGCGGTGATCAACCCCGACAAGCTCACCCACCTCGGCCCGGTCGCCGACGCCTGGGCCGTGGACCGCGAGTTGAGGCACGCCAGGCGGCGGAGGGACTGACGGATCGACAGAAAGGCGTGACGACAAGGCCGTTGCCCGCATCGGGCAACGGCCTTGTGGTGTGGGCGAGTTGTGGTTCAGGCGGCCAACTCCCGCTCACTTGCCGCTTCTTGCCTTTCCGGCACCGAGTCCCGCATCACCACCGCCGCCAGCACCGCCGCCGCGACCACGCCGACCGCGCTGACGGTGAAGGTCGTCGACATGGAGTGGGCGAACGCCTCCCGGGCCGTGCGGACCAGCCCCGCGTCCCCGTGCGCCGCGGCCAGCGCCCCGCCGATCGAGTGCCCGGCCTCCTCTGACGTACCGGAGGGCATCCGGTCGGCGAAGCCACTCGACAGGAGGGAGCCGAGGATCGCGATGCCCAGGGCCGTACCGGCCTGCTGGATGGTGTCGTTGAGGGCCGAGCCGACGCCCGCCTTGTCCTCGGGGATCGTGCCCATCAGCGCGCCCACCGCCGCCGGCATCGCGAGGCCCGCGCCCAGGCCGAGCAGTCCGAGCGCCACCGCCGGGACGGTGAAGCCGGTGTCGGCGGTGACCGTGGTGAGCAGGGCGAAGGACGAGGCCATCACCAGCATGCCCGCCAGGATCAGGTACCGGTGGCCGTACTTGGCGGTGAACCTGGCACCCGCCGTGTTGCCGGCGAGCGCGGTGACGGCCAGCGGGACGAAGGCCAGGCCCGCCTTGACCGGCGAATAGCCGAGCACGAACTGCAGATACTGCGTGAGCACCAGCAGCAGACCGCCGTTGCCTATCTGGACCAGCGTCAGCGAGAGCGAACCACCGCTGAAATTACGGTGCTTGAAGAGGACGAGGGGGACCATCGGGGTCGGCGTGACGTTCTCCCAGACGATGAATCCGGCGAGTGCGACGACGGCCACGACCAGGGTGCCGAGCCCGCGGCCCGCGAACGCGCCGTGCTGCGGGATCTCGATGATCCACCAGATCAGCGCCGTCATGCCGACCGCCGACAGCACCGCGCCCAGCGGATCCGGCTTCTGCCACGGGCCCTTCGACTCGGGCATCAGCGTCACCCCGGCCACGAGGGCGAGGGCCACGACCGGCACGTTGAGGAAGAAGATGGAGTGCCACGAGAAGTGGTCGATCAGTACGCCGCCGAGCACCGGGCTGCCGACCAGCGCGAGCATCGACACCGAGCCCCAGGCGGCCATCGCCTTGCCGCGTTCCTCCGCGTCGAAGACCGTGATGAGGATCGAGAGCGTCGACGGCATGATCAGCGCGCCGCCCACGCCCATCGCCACCCGTACGGCGATCACCTCGCCGGGGTTCGTGCAGAACGTGGCCGCCAGTGAGGCCGCCCCGAAGAGCACGAGTCCGATGAGCATCACCTTCCGGCGGCCGAAGCGGTCGCCGAGGCTTCCGGAGGTCAGCAGGAGACCGGCGAACACCAGGATGTAGGAGTCGAGGATCCACTGGGTGTCCTGGGCGCTCGCCCCGAGGCTCTCGGTCATCGACGGCACCGCCACGGTCAGCGCCATGCTGTCGACCACCAGGACCAGCGAGCTGAGGCACAGCACGACGAGGATCCACCAGCGCCGGGGGTTTCGGGTTTCCATGGGGCTTCCCTTCATGCGTACACCGTTCCTTCGATGCGAACACTGTACGCACAGCGGAACAGTGTGCGCAATCCCTGAACTCTGTACGCTGGTTGCGAACGACGTACGCACGGCCCCCACGAAGGAGCCCTCCAGATGGCCGCCAGGACGAAGCCGACGACGAAGAGCACGCCGGAGCCGAACCCCATCCCCTCCGTGTGGGCCCGTGAGCGCCGCGCTCCCGATCAGCCCGCGCTCAGCCGGGACGCGATCGTCCGCGAGGCGATCGCGATGCTGGACACCGACGGCATCGAGGCGCTGAGCATGCGCAAGCTCGGCGCCCGCCTGGGCGCCGGCGCGACCTCCCTCTACCGGCATGTCGCGACCAAGGACGAGCTGATGGAACTCGCGGTGGACGAGGTCGCCGCCGAGATCCACGTCCCGGCCGCGGACACCGCCGACTGGCGCGCCGCCGCCACCGAGGCCGCCGGCTCCTTCCGTACGACCGCGCTACGGCACCCCTGGCTGTCCTCGGTCCTCGGTCAGGCCGGGCTCGCCTATCTCGGTCCCAACCTGATGTCCTTCTCGGAGCGGCTGGCCGCGCTGTTCACGACCGCCGGGTTCCCCGAGCCGAGCGGCGCGATCGACGCCGTCCTGTCGTACACGATCGGCATGAGCACCACGGAGGCCGCGTGGCTGACGACGGTCGCCCGGTCCGGGGAGAGCGAGGCCGAGTTCATCGCACGGCTGATGCCGGCCGCGCGACAGGCCGCGGCCGGGCACGCCCATCTCGCCGGTTCCTACGCCGAGTCGGCCGCCACGCCCACCGACCCGGTGGCCCTGCGCGACAGCAAGTTCGCCTACGGCCTCGATGTCGTCCTCGACGGACTGGCGCTGCGGCTGGCCCGCTAGGGCCTGTGTGACGTCG
>NZ_JAEQAZ010000225.1 GCF_016654115.1 Streptomyces sp. MBT53 | reverse complement strand
CGGCGAGTGGAGTCCGGCGGCGGGGGGCGGTACGGGGGTGTCCATCACTGGTGAAGCGTAGTCCCCGTCAGGTCCGGCCGCCGGACTCCACTCGCCGTCCACTCGCCGTCCGGGCGCTCGGGCGCCATGTCGCCGGATGACCATTCCGGCCAAGGTTGGGCTCGATTCCGTATGTCTCCAAGACCGTCGCTCTCAAGGCAATTGACGGTGTTTGTGCCGAGTGGTGACCGGACCCGACCCCGTTCGAGATCCCGAGAAGGGGTGTTCGCGCAGGTCAGCGGCGCGTTCCCGGAGAGGTGTGTGGGGCGTTTCACAACCCGACACGGTGGAGTGACCTGGGGGAGAGTCGTCGCGGCCCGCTCAAGAGTGCGGTACCGTCCAACGTCGTGAGCCCTGTACGTCGCTGTTCGCGCACCGCTTGCGGCCGGCCCGCCGTCGCGACGCTGACGTACGTCTACGCCGACTCGACCGCGGTCCTCGGCCCGCTCGCCACCTACGCCGAACCCCACTGTTACGACCTGTGCGCCGAGCACTCCGAGCGCCTCACCGCGCCCCGAGGCTGGGAGGTCGTCCGCCTCCTCGACAGCTCCGCTCCGGCCCGCCCGAGCGGCGACGACCTGGAAGCGCTTGCCAACGCGGTCCGCGAGGCGGCGCGTCCGCAGGAGCGGGCGGCGGGAGCCGGCGGCGGAAGCGGAGCCGGGGGTGGGGCTCGCACGGCGGACCCGATGGAGGTCGCGCGCCGGGGGCATCTGCGGGTACTGCGCTCACCGGACAACTGACCGGACCTGTCCGGGAGTTCGTTCAACAATCCCCACCGTGACCGCGCCCCTGGGAGCGACTCGCCGCGCGTGGCGTTGCCCGGAGCCCAGGTAAGAGTCTGTGGACGGCTCAGTTTCCGCGCGTCGCGCTGTCCGTCCCTGCGGGTAGTTTGGGGCGACCGATAGGACTTTCTGGAGGGTTGGCCGTGTCTGCTGATTTGTCGCAGCTCGTGAAGGCGTACGACGTACGGGGCGTCGTCCCGGACCAGTGGGACGAGTCCTTGGCCGAGTTGTTCGGGGCGGCCTTCGTCCAGGTGACCGGCGCCGGTGCGATCGTCACCGGGCACGACATGCGGCCCTCGTCCCCCGGACTCTCCGCCGCCTTCGCGCGCGGGGCGGCGGCACGCGGCGTCGACGTGACCGAGATCGGCCTGTGCTCCACGGACCAGCTGTACTACGCCTCGGGCGCGTTCGACCTCCCGGGTGCCATGTTCACGGCCTCGCACAACCCGGCGAAGTACAACGGCATCAAGATGTGCCGGGCGGGCGCGGCCCCCGTCGGCCAGGACACCGGCCTCGCCGAGATCCGCCAACTCGTCGAATCCTGGCTGGACTCCGCCGCCCCGGAGGTCTCCGGCTCGACGGGAACGATCACAAAGCGGGACACGTTGGAGGATTACGCGGCGCACCTCCGCGGCCTCGTCGACCTGGCCTCCATCCGCCCCCTGAAGGTCGTCGTCGACGCGGGCAACGGCATGGGCGGTCACACGGTCCCGACCGTGTTCGCCGGCCTGCCGCTCACCCTGGTCCCGATGTACTTCGAGCTGGACGGCACCTTCCCGAACCACGAGGCCAACCCGCTCGATCCGGCCAACATCGTCGACCTCCAGGCACGCGTCCGCGAGGAGGGCGCCGACCTCGGCATCGCCTTCGACGGCGACGCCGACCGCTGCTTCGTGGTCGACGAGAACGGCGACCCGGTCCCCCCGTCCGCGATCACCGCCCTGGTGGCCTCCCGCGAACTGGCGCGGAACGGCGGCAAGGGCGTGATCATCCACAACCTGATCACCTCCTGGTCGGTCCCCGAGGTCGTCAAGGAGAACGGCGGCACACCGGTCCGCACGCGCGTGGGCCACTCCTTCATCAAGGCCGAGATGGCGAAGTCCGGCGCGATCTTCGGCGGCGAGCACTCCGCGCACTACTACTTCAAGGACTTCTGGAACGCCGACACCGGCATGCTGGCCGCCCTCCACGTCCTCGCCGCGCTGGGCGGCCAGGACGGCCCGCTCTCCGCCCTCGTGGCCCAGTACGACCGCTACGTGGGCTCCGGCGAGATCAACTCCACGGTCGACGACCAGGGGGCCCGCCTCGCCGCGATCCGCGCCGCCTACGAGGGCCAGGACGACCTGACGCTCGACGAACTCGACGGCCTCACCGTCACCTCCGCCGACTGGTGGTTCAACGTCCGCCCCTCCAACACGGAACCGCTGCTGCGGCTCAACACGGAGGCGCGGGACGAGGCGACGATGGGGAAGGTGCGGGACGAGGTGCTGGGGATCATCAGGGGCTGACGGTTCCTTCTCGATGCCGGTCGGGTGGTTTCGGCCCGTCCGGCGTTCGAGGACGAGGCCGTTCAGGCCGAAGCGGGGTCCAGGGGCGAAGCCGCCAGGTCCGTCGGCCCCAACCCCGGCAGGCACTCCCCACCGGCGGTAACCTGACCAGGCACATCCGCACGCACCGTCGTCGACACTCGCCCTGGAGGGACACCCCATGCCGCTCGAAGCCGGCCTCCTGGAGATCCTGGCCTGCCCGGCCTGCCACGCCCCCCTCAAGGAGCAGGACACCGAGCTGATCTGCACCGGTGAGGACTGCGGCCTGGCCTACCCCGTACGGGACGGCATCCCCGTCCTCCTCGTCGACGAGGCCCGCCACCCCGCGTAACCGACGACGACGCGATCGGAGGCCGCCGCCCATGCTCGACGAATCGCTGCTCGACTCCCCGGACGCGCTGACCGAGGCCGACCGCAGGGCCCTGCTCCGCGGTGCCGCCGAGGCCGGTGCCCGGGTGCGTACCGCCGCCCGGCACGCGGCCGAGGCAGGCGTCAACGACCTGAAACCGGACGGCCGCCCCCGCGCCATCCTGATCGCGGGCCCCGGCGCCGCCGCCACCTGCGTCGCCGACCTGCTCGGCAAGCTCGCCGGCGCCAGCAGCCCCGTCACCCGCCTGGCACCCACCGGCGTGGCCCCCGCGGCCGGCGCCCTGCGCTGGGAACTCCCGGGCTGGGCCGGCTCCGTGGACCTGCTGCTGATCACCACCCCGGACGGCAGCGAACCCGGCCTGGCCCTGCTCGCCGAGCAGGCCTACCGCCGCGGCTGCACCGTCGTCGCCGTCGCCCCGTCCCGCAGCCCCCTCACGGAGGCCGTGGACGGCGCCCACGGCCTCTTCGTACCGATGGCGACCGCACCCTACGAGCACGACGAACCGCTGGCCGCCTCCGCCCCCGGAGTCCTCTGGGCACTGCTCACCCCGCTCCTCGCGCTCCTGGACCGCACCGGGCTGCTCAGCGCGCCGCCCGAGGCCCTGGAGAAGGTCGCCGACCGGCTCGACCAGGTCGCCGAGCGCTGCGGGCCCGCCGTCGCGACCTACAGCAACCCCGCGAAGACCCTCGCCTCCGAACTGGCCGACTCGCTCCCGGTGATCTGGACGGAGGGCGCGTCGGCAGGTCCGGCGGGCCGCCGATTCGCCGCCGCGCTCGCCGAGTTGGCCGGCCGCCCCGCACTCGTCTCCGAACTGCCCGAGGCACTCGCCGAGCACAACGCCCTGCTGGCCGGCCCGCTCGCCGCGAGCGCCGACCCGGACGACTTCTTCAGGGACCGCGTCGACGAGGCGCCCGCGCTGCACGCACGCGTGGTGCTGCTTCGGGACCGTCCGATCGGCGGCCTCACCGCCGCCCCGACCGCCCGTGACCTGGCCCTCAGCCACGACACGCCGATCAGTGAGCTGGAGCCCGAGGACGGCGGCGAGTTGGAGACCCTCGCGGAGCTGATCGCCATGACGGATTTCGCCGCCGTTTACCTGGCGCTCGCCTCGGGCGCCTGATCTTGTCGTCGAAGCCCTGAGCCGCCGTACACCGTCGTACGGGGCGCGAAGCCACGTCGTACCCAGGTCGTCCTCGGGTCGTACGCAGAGAGAACCGGTAGAGAGCCACATGGACCGCCTCGACAACACCGTCCGCCCCTACGCCTGGGGTTCGACCACCGCCATCCCCAAGCTGCTCGGCGTCGAGCCGAGCGGTGAGCCGCAGGCGGAGATGTGGATGGGCGCGCACCCGGGGGCGCCTTCGCGCACCGCGCGCGGGACGCTCGTCGAGGTCGTCGAGGCGTCCCCGGAGCGGGAGTTGGGCGAGAAGGCGGTCGCGAAGTTCGGCCCCCGGCTGCCCTTCCTGCTGAAGATCCTCGCCGCCGGCGCCCCGCTCTCCCTCCAGGTGCACCCCAACCTGGAGCAGGCGAAGGAGGGTTACGCCGACGAGGAGCGCCGGGGCATCCCCGTGGACGCCCCGCACCGCAACTACAAGGACGCCAACCACAAGCCCGAACTGATCTGCGCGCTCACGGAGTTCGACGGCCTCTGCGGCTTCAACGACCCGCTGCGCGCCGCCGACCTGCTCGCCGGCCTGGGCGTCGACTCCCTGAAGCCGTACGTCGACCTTCTGCACGCGCACCCCGAGGAAGCCGCCCTGCGCGAGGTCCTCACCGCGATCCTCACCGCCGACCCCGAGGAGATGCGCCACACGGTCACCGCGGCGGCGACCGCCTGCACCCGCCTCGGCGGCGACTACGCGCCCTACGCCGACATCGCCCACCACTACCCGGGCGACCCCGGAGTCATCGCCGCGATGCTCCTCAACCACGTCCGACTCCAGCCCGGCGAGGCCCTGTTCCTCGGCGCCGGCATCCCGCACGCGTACCTCAACGGGCTCGGCGTCGAGATCATGGCCAACTCCGACAACGTCCTGCGCTGCGGCCTGACCCCCAAGCACGTCGACGTCCCCGAACTCCTGCGCGTCGTCCGCTTCGAGGCGAGCGACCCCGGAGTGCTGCGCCCCGAGGCGTCCCCCGACGGCGAGGAGGTCTACGAGACCCCCATCGACGAGTTCCGGCTGTCGCGGTACGTCCTCCCGGCGGGCACAGGCGTCCACGACCTCACCCTCGACACCCCGCAGATCCTGCTCTGCACGGCCGGTGCGGTGACGGCGGGCGAGTTCGAACTGGCCCCCGGCCAGTCGGTGTTCGTCCCGGCCGACGACAAGGCCGAGGTGTCCGGAGTCGGCACGGTCTTCAGAGCCACTGTGATCGTATGACCGGGCCTGTGGATACCTGACGCGCCGTCGCCGGACAGGGCTGCAAGAATGGCCCACCGGCAAAGGACGGGCAAAGACGGCCGGACGACCCATCCGGGCGGACACCCGGGGCAGACGTCCGACGTGGGCGTCCGACCTGGACGTCCGGCACAGACGTACGAAGGCGAAGGGACACCGCGAACACATGAGCGCGTCAGGCGGCACCAGGGCGATCGTGGCGGCACTCGGCGCCAACCTCGCGATCGCGGCATCGAAGTTCGTGGCGTTCGCCTTCAGCGGCTCGTCCTCGATGCTCGCCGAGGGCGTCCACTCCCTCGCCGACTCCGGCAACCAGGCCCTCCTGCTGATCGGCGGCAAGAAGGCCCAGCGCGAGGCCACCCCGCAGCACCCCTTCGGCTACGGCCGCGAGCGGTACATCTACGCCTTCCTCGTCTCGATCGTCCTCTTCTCCGTCGGCGGCATGTTCGCCGTCTACGAGGGCTACGAGAAGATCAAGCACCCCCACGACATCGAGCACTGGTACTGGCCGGTGGGCGTCCTCGTCTTCGCGATCATCGCCGAGGGCTTCTCCTTCCGCACGGCCATCAAGGAGTCGAACGAACTGCGCGGCACGCACTCCTGGTCGCAGTTCATCCGCCGCGCCAAGGCACCCGAGCTGCCGGTCGTCCTCCTGGAGGACTTCGGCGCGCTCATCGGCCTGGTCCTCGCCCTCGGCGGCGTCGGCCTGGCCCTGCTCACCGGCGACGGCATCTGGGACGGCATCGGCACCCTCTGCATCGGCATCCTGCTCATCCTGATCGCCCTGGTCCTGGCCGCCGAGACCAAGTCCCTGCTGCTCGGCGAGTCCGCCGGCATCGAGGACGTCCAGAAGATCGAGGCCGCCATCGTCGACGGCCACACCGTCACCGGCATCATCCACATGCGCACCCTCCACCTCGGCCCCGAGGAACTCCTCGTCGCCGCCAAGATCGCCGTCCAGCACGACGACACGGCCACCGAGGTCGCCACCGCGATCAACGCCGCCGAGTCCCGCATCCGCGAGGCCGTCCCGATCGCCCGCGTCATCTACCTCGAACCCGACATCTACAGCGAGTCCGAAGCCACCAAGGGCCCCGACCGCGAAGCCACCCCGGGCGGCCCGGCCCAGCACCCGGCGGCCGGGCACTGACTTCACCCGCCCCTACGACGACAGGGCCCGCCGGAACATTCGACGGGCCCTCCCCGTCCCGCTACCCCTGCTGCACGGGCCACGGCGCCACCGGGGCCGCCCTCCGCCGCCGTACGACGAACGCGGCGATGCCCAGGCCGATACCGACCAGGACGAGTACGACCCCGACGATGACGGCCGACCCGATGACGAAGGCGACCGTACGGTCGTCGGTCACCCGGCCCCGGACGGCGGACTCGGCCACCGTCCCGTCGTGATCGCTCGCGAAGAAACGCGAGTCCATCGCGTTCGCACGGTTGTCACCGAGCAGGAACAGCCGCCCCTTCGGGACCTTCACGTCGTACGTCTTGTGCACACCGTCGACATCACCCCGGTCGACATACGGCTCGGACAGCGGTTTTCCGTTCACGGTGATCCGAGCACCCGTGCCCGAGCCCGAGCAGCACACCACTTCGTCGCCGCCCACCCCGACGACCCGCTGCATCACATTCGCCGAGAACCCATAGCGATCCGGCGCCGAGAACAGCACCACATCCCCGCGGCGCACATCCCCGCCGTCCACCTTCTCGAAGATGATCCGGTCACCCGGCTTGTACGTCGGCGACATGCTCTGGCTGCTGATGGTGGAACCCCCGTACGAGTTCCGCGCGTACACGAGGGAGCCGAGCGCCAGCACCACCCCCAACAGCCCCACGACCAAAGCCGCGACCCCAAGTCCCCGCCCCTTGCCCGACATCGTTTCCCTCCCCATGCGGCACCTCCGCGGCGCAGAGGGTAGCGGGCGTCTGTGAACGGACTGTGCGGACCCGCGACCCGCCCCAGCCACGAGCCGGCCACCGCTGACCGACTTCGCTCAGCACGCCGGGCACGGTTGCCGCCGCGGTCGTACCGCCTGCCGTGTGCACGGGCGCGGACAGCACGTTGGCGCGCCCCTGGAGGCCCGCTCCGACACCGGGCGCCCGCTCGGTTCGGCTGGAACTGTCCGGAGCGGACTGGGGGCGCCGGTCCTACCGGTGTAACTTGGGACCGAGCCAGACGTCGCTGCTGATGGCGGTCGGGCGGTCCCACCGCGGACCGACCGAGGGAGAGAGGGCCTCCGACGGACTGCGCTGCGCGCACGCGGGCATGCCTGTGTCCTCCTTGGGGCACCCCTGTGTCCGCCGCCGCGCAGACCAGCCGTACCCACCTCGCCCCAACCCCGAGGAGTACCTCGCAATGACGACTGTCGACAACCGACAGGACTTCAAGGTCGCCGATCTCTCCCTGGCCGAGTTCGGCCGCAAGGAGATCACCCTCGCCGAGCACGAGATGCCCGGCCTGATGTCGATCCGCCGTGAGTTCGCCGCCAGCCAGCCGCTGGCCGGCGCCCGCATCATGGGCTCGCTGCACATGACCGTGCAGACCGCCGTCCTGATCGAGACCCTGGTCGCCCTGGGCGCCGAGGTCCGCTGGGTGTCCTGCAACATCTTCTCCACCCAGGACCACGCCGCCGCCGCCATCGCCGTCGGCCCGAACGGGACGCCCGAGAACCCCCAGGGCATTCCGGTCTTCGCCTGGAAGGGCGAGACGCTGGAGGAGTACTGGTGGTGCACGGAGCAGGCGTTGACCTGGCCGAACACCCCCACCGGCGGCCCGAACATGATCCTGGACGACGGCGGCGACGCCACCATGCTCGTCCACAAGGGCGTCGAGTACGAGAAGGACGGCAAGGTCCCCTCCCTCGACACCGCCGAGTCCGACGAGCACCGCGTCGTCCTCCAGGTCCTGCAGCGCACCATCAGCGACGGCTCGCAGAAGTGGACCCAGCTCGCCTCGGAGATCCGCGGCGTGACCGAGGAGACCACGACCGGCGTGCACCGTCTCTACGAGATGCACCGTGACGGCACCCTCCTGTTCCCGGCGATCAACGTGAACGACGCCGTCACCAAGTCGAAGTTCGACAACAAGTACGGCTGCCGCCACTCCCTGATCGACGGCATCAACCGCGCCACCGACGTCCTCATCGGCGGCAAGACCGCGGTCGTCTGCGGCTACGGCGACGTGGGCAAGGGCTGCGCCGAGTCCCTGCGCGGACAGGGCGCCCGCGTGATCATCACCGAGATCGACCCGATCTGCGCGCTGCAGGCGGCGATGGACGGCTACCAGGTCACGACGCTGGACGAGGTCGTCGACAAGGCCGACATCTTCGTCACCACGACCGGCAACAAGGACATCATCATGGCCGCGGACATGGCCAAGATGAAGCACCAGGCGATCGTCGGCAACATCGGCCACTTCGACAACGAGATCGACATGGCTGGCCTCGCGCAGATCCCGGGCATCATCAAGGACGAGGTCAAGCCGCAGGTCCACACCTGGACGTTCCCCGACGGCAAGGTCCTCATCGTGCTGTCCGAGGGCCGCCTGCTGAACCTGGGCAACGCCACCGGCCACCCCTCGTTCGTGATGTCCAACTCCTTCGCGGACCAGACCCTGGCCCAGATCGAGCTGTTCACCAAGCCCGAGGAGTACCCGACCGACGTCTACGTGCTGCCCAAGCACCTCGACGAGAAGGTCGCCCGCCTCCACCTGGACGCGCTCGGCGTGAAGCTGACCACGCTCCGCCCCGAGCAGGCCTCGTACATCGGCGTAGAGGTCGACGGCCCGTACAAGTCGGACCACTACCGCTACTGAGCCGACGACCCCGCCCGCTGTGACCGCGTCCGTGCACTGACACGGTCACAGCGGCAGGTCCTCAGCAGCAGATCCTCCGAGGCAGGCCCCCGCACCCCCGTGGCGGGGGCCTGCCCCTTTGGTTCCGCCGGCCGGACCGGCCCGTCAAGACCCAGGACTCCGATGCCCCGCGGCCGCTATTCGCTCCACGATCCGCACGATCACACCCCTTTCGCAGACGAGCACTTCCAGTGCGCCCCCGGCCCGTCCGGCTGGCGCTACGTCTCCCAACTCACCGCCCCCTCCGGCGATCACCGCGGCTCCGTCGACCTCACCCTCGACGAACTCGGCCGCCCCATCCGCCTCGAACTCCACGCGGCGAACTGGCAGGTGCGCGCCGCCGCCCTCGACGGCGTCACCTGGGTCCGCACCGACCCCACCGGCACCGATGCCGCCGAAGGCAATGTCCGCGCCCACGCCTTCACCGGAACCTCCCCCGCGTTCCTCATCGCCACCACCCGTCTCCTGCGCCTCACCCCTTCCTCCGCCGCGACCCGCGTCCGCCTGGTCGCCTTCACGGATCCGGTCCTCGCCCCGCGCACCGTGGACCAGTCCTGGGCTCTGCTGAAAAGAGAAACACACGGCACTGACAACGGCCCTCTGACCGTGGACGAATACCAGGTCACAGCCCTGGACACGGGCGAGCAGCACGCCGTACACATCGCCGGAGACGTCGTACTCGCGGCACCCGGCATCGAGCTCGAGGAGCTGGAGTCGCCGCCGTCCGTCTTCGGCTGAGCGACGCCGTTCCCCTCCGGCCGGTGAGGGGGCGCGGCCGACGGATTCAGGCGGGCGGCGCGAATCCGGTGGAGGGCCGAGGATCGGCGGGCGAAGCCTTCTGCGGCGCCGGAGGCTGCGGGCCGGGGGCGGGTGGGACCGGATCCGCTCCACTGCCGCCCGCGGCGGACGAAGCGGGAGCGGCCGGGGCCGACCAGGAAACGGGAGCGGGCGCGGGAGCCGAGCCGAAAGCCTGAGAGGGAGCCGAAGGCTGCTGAGGAGCTGACGATGGCTGAGACGCCGCCGACGGCTGAGACGCCGAGTTGCCGAACGCGCCTGGCACACCGGTCCCAGGCGTGAACCTCCCGGCCGGTGCGCCTCCGAACGCCTGAGACGACGAATAGGCGCCCGCCCTGCCGTTCCCGAAGGCCCGCCGCGCATCCCGGGCCTGCCGCTCCTGCACCACCGCCGCCAGATACGCGGCCGGCGGAACACCCTGCGGCGCCGGGGTCCCCGTACGGGCCACGAGATCCGTGGCGAGCCGTTCGGCCATCACCCAACCCACCTGCGGGTCCAGCTGCTGCATCCGCGTCAGATACTGCCGGATGGCCAGCCACAACCCATCGGGAACGGCGGACAGATCAAGCTCGGCGAAACGTCCCGCCAGCCAGGCCGGCGGAGGCGGCACGAAGGACGTCCGTCCCGCGGGCACCCTTTCCCGTACGACCAAAGTGCCCGCGAACACATCTCCGAGTCGCCGCCCACGCGCCGAAACGAGCGAGGCGATACAGGCGACGGTCCCGAACGTCATCAGGATCTCGATCACACCGATCGCACCCCGCACCAGCGCGTGCCGGAACCGGATCGGCCCGCCGTCGTCCCGCACCACTCGCAGCCCGAACGCCAGCTTCCCGAGCGAACGCCCATGGCTCAGCGTCTCGACGGCTATGGGCGCGCCCACCAGCACCAGCAAGAAGGCCGCGATCGACAGCGCGATCTGCGCCGCGTCGTCCAAAGAGGCCGTGGAGAACATCAAAGCCACGCTCACACCGATGTAGGCGGCCATGGCCACGATCAGATCGAGCAGCACCGCCAGTGCCCTGCTGGGCAGCCTCGCGGGGCGCAGCTCCAGCGCCACCGCCTCGCCCGTCACCAGCTCACTCACGCCTGCCGCCCTTCCCCTGCCCTGCCCCTGGAACAGCCAGTCTGCCAAGCTGAGGGCACATCGCGCCCCAGTACGACAAGCTGATCCCCAACGAGCAGTCGACGAGCAGCCGAGGAGCAGGCAACCAGATGGACCTCGACGTCTTCGTCTCGGCCCACCGAGCCGAGTGGGACCGCCTCGACGCGCTGCTCCGCCGCCAGCGTCGCCTCAACGGCGCCGAGGCCGACGAACTGGTCGCCCTCTACCAACGGACGGCGACCCATCTCTCCCTGGTCCAGTCCAGTGCCCCGGACCCGCAACTCACGGGCCGGCTCAGCCAACTCGTGGCACGCGCGCGTAGTGCGGTGACAGGAACCCGGCGCGCCTCCTGGCGTGATGTCACGCACTTCCTGGGGCACAGCTTTCCGGCCGCGGTGTACCGAGCACGCCACTGGTGGGTCCCCACCGCACTCCTGTCCACGGTCGTTGCGATCCTCCTGGGATGGTGGATAGGCACCCACCCCGAAGTACAGGCCTCCATCGCGGCTCCGAGCCAACTGCGTCAACTCACCCGTCCCGGCGGCGAGTACGAGACCTACTACTCCAGCCACTCGGCAGCTGCCTTCTCGGCGGAGGTCTGGACGAACAACGCCCAAGCCGCCGCGATGTGCCTGGTCCTGGGAATCTTCCTGGGCCTACCGGTCCTCTGGATCCTCTTCGAGAACATGCTCAACCTCGGAGTCGGCATCGGCCTGATGTCATCGGCCGGCCGCCTCGACACGTTCCTCGGCCTGATCCTCCCGCACGGCCTGCTCGAACTGACGGCAGTCTTCGTAGCGGCCGGTACGGGCATGCGCCTCGGCTGGACCCTCATCGACCCCGGCCCACGCTCCCGCCGCACAGCCCTCGCCGAAGAGGGGCGAGCAGCCGTGGGCATGGCCATCGGCCTGGCCCTGGTCCTGTTCGTCTCCGGCGCCATCGAAGGCTTCGTCACCCCGTCGGGCCTCCCCACCTGGGCCCGCGTCGGCATCGGCATCATCGCCGAGGGCGCCTTCCTGTCGTACGTCTACGTCCTGGGCGGTCGTGCAGTACGAGCCGGTGAGACAGGTGACGTCGAGGCATCCGAACGCAGCTCAACCGTCCCTACGGCTGCCTGATGTGCGTGCACTCCCGCTGAGCTGCTAGTCTCCTCTTCGCCCCAAAGGAGCCGTTGACACGGACCGGTCGGGGAGGTAGATTCGAACAGTTGCCTAGAACTGGATCTGATCCGGTCGGCAACAGCGAGTGTCTGTCTGCTTCTGGGAACTTCGATTCCAAAGAAGCCACACTCCCGATGAATCGGAAAAGAGCGGCCGGTAAGTCCGGCCCGGAACTTCTGATAAAGTCGGAGTCGCCGGAAAGGGAAACGCGGAAGCGGGAACCTGGAAAGCACCGAGGAAATCGAAACCGGAAACGGTCTGATAGA
>NZ_JAEQAZ010000224.1 GCF_016654115.1 Streptomyces sp. MBT53 | reverse complement strand
CGCCGAGCGCGATACCGACGCCCGCCTCGGCGCCGACGAGGCAGCGCTCGCCGATGGTGATGCGGACGTTGCCGCCGGCCTCGCCACCGTCACCGCCGACGGAACCGTCCTCGACACCTGGTTCCCCGCGCCCGAGCTGTCCGCCGAACCCGGCCCCGCCGGTACGGAGCGGCTCTCCGCCGAGCGGGCCGTCGAACTGCTCGGTGACGGTGCGGCCAAGGCGATCGGCCCGGACGTCCGCCGGGGCGTCGAAGTGATCGCGGTCCGCACGGTCATCGCCTCCCTCGACGACAAGCCGCTCGACGCGCACGACGTCTATCTGCGCCTGCACCTCCTCTCGCACCGCCTGGTGAAGCCGCACGGCCAGAGCCTGGACGGCATGTTCGGCTTCCTCGCCAACGTCGCCTGGACCTCGCTCGGCCCGGTCGCCGTGGACGAGATCGAGAAGGTCCGGCTGAACGCACGCGCCGAGGGCCTCCACCTCCAGGTGACGTCCGTCGACAAGTTCCCGCGCATGACGGACTACGTGGTCCCCAAGGGCGTCCGGATCGCCGACGCCGACCGGGTCCGCCTGGGCGCGCACCTCGCCGAGGGTACGACGGTCATGCACGAGGGCTTCGTCAACTTCAACGCCGGCACGCTCGGCACGTCGATGGTCGAGGGCCGGATCTCCGCCGGTGTCGTGGTCGGCGACGGCTCGGACATCGGCGGCGGCGCGTCCACGATGGGCACGCTGTCCGGCGGCGGCAACGTCCGCATCACCATCGGCGAGCGCTGCCTCGTCGGCGCCGAGGCGGGCGTCGGTATCGCGCTCGGCGACGAGTGCGTGGTCGAGGCCGGTCTCTACGTCACCGCCGGCACCCGCGTCACCATGCCCGACGGCCAGATCGTCAAGGCCCGCGAACTCTCCGGCGCCTCCAACATCCTCTTCCGCCGCAACTCGGTCACCGGCACGGTCGAGGCCCGCCCGAACAACGCGGTCTGGGGCGGCCTGAACGAGATCCTGCACAGCCACAACTAGCGGTGCGGTGACGTGAGTCGAGCGCCCTTCCGGTCACCGGGAGGGCGCTCGACGCGTATCAGGGTTCATGCCCGTACGGCCGCCGCGAACTCCGCCAACGCCGCGAAGTCCCCCTCGCGCAGCCCGAGTCGGGGATTGACGTGGTGCAGCAGCGCCGGGCCGGAATGGTGGGCGGTCACGAAGTCGCCGTCCGGCGCGCCCTGTTCGTCGTCCACCCAGGCGAAGGGGCGGCCCTCGGCGTACGCCACGATCGCCTCCGTCTTCCAGTGCACACCGTCGGGCCGCTCGGCGAACAGCGCGTCACCGAAGTCGACGTACGGCAGTTCGGGCAGGCCCACGACCGGGGCGATCCAGCGGTTCGCGGCGGCCATCCACGTGGTCGCCCAGCACAGGTCGTAGCCGAGACCGAGCAGCGCCGGGCCGTGCGCGGGGTTCAGCCAGACCCGGAGCGGCGGGCCCGGTCGTACGTTGGCCCTGATCGTCGTATACCCCTCGGGGCGGCGCTCCGGCTGTGCCGCGTACGGGTTGAGGGGGCCGTCGACGTCGAGGAACAGCAGGGGGCGGCGGCTCATATGGCCACCGTAGGACGATGGTTGGGCGAGGTGGGTGGAAATTTCTCGGGTCGGCAGGCATAGCCACGCGGTGCCGTGAGCGTCACCAGGAATACAGGGGCGGGGCACGGGCACCGCCGGGGAAGAGAAGGTGACGATGAATGCCGAAGGGCTGGAGAGTTTCCGGGACTTCGTGGACAGCAGATCGTCGGCCCTGCTGAAGACGGCCGTGCTGCTCAGCGGGGGAGACCGGCACGCCGGTGAGGACCTGCTGCAGAACGCCCTCGTCAAGGCGGCCGGCCGATGGCAGCGGATCGACGAACCCGAGGCCTACGTACGGCGGATCCTCTATCGCCAGCAGGTCAGCCGCTGGCGGCTGAAGTGGCACAGACGCGAGGTCAGCGTCGCCGAACCGCCCGAGGCCGACGCGGGCGCCGACGCCGCGTCGGCGGCCGAACTGCGCCTGGTGATGCGCGCGGCGCTGTCCCGACTCACCGCCCGTCAGCGCACCGTGCTCGTGCTCCGCTATTTCGAGGACCTCCCCGAGGCCGACGTGGCCCGCCTTCTGGGCTGCTCCGTCGGCACCGTACGGTCCACCACTCACCGTTCGCTGGCCCGACTGCGCGTTCTCGCGCCGGAGTTGGCCGCTCTGGGCCTCGCCGATGTGGAGCGTCAGCCGTCCCGCGACTACTCACCCGTGGAGGTGCGTCCATGAACGTCGAGGAACTCCTCCGCGACGCGCTGCGCGAGCAGGCCGCCGAACAGCCCCCGGCGGGAACGGGGTTCGCCGAATGGGTGCTGGCGCTCCGCAGACGCCGCCGCAACCGAAGGCTCGCGAGTGTCGCCGCCGCCACGGCCGCCGTGGTCGCCGTCGCGGTGGCCGTGCCGCTGCTGGACTCCGGGAAGGACGACGTCCGCCCGTCGGGCGTCGTGGAACAGCGGGGAGTCAGCGCCCACCCGGACCAGTCGCCGCCGCGCGACCTGATCGCCGCCGGGAACACGGCACTTGCCGCCTACTACATTCCCAACACCGTCAAGCGATCGGCCACGGAGGCCGTATACGAGCGCACCTACTGGCTGCTCGACCAGAAGACCGGCACATACGTGAAGGCCCCGCAGTGGTCCGTCGTCGCCGTCGCCCCCGGACTCAAGACCGCAGCCGTCCTGGAGAAGACCCTGCCCGCCTCCCGGATCGGACTGCTCGACCTGACCACCGGGGAGGTCAAGCGGTGGATCGAGGTCGACCACGGGGTCGCGGGGCTGGAGTTCTCGCACGACGGACGGAAACTCGTCGCGTCGACCTACAGCGAGAATCCCGACCTGCAGGTCAAGCCCAAGGGCTCCGACTCCTGGATGGGGCAGCAGCCGTCGAGCCGTACCGGCTTCTACGTCCTCGACGTGGCCTCCGGCAAGGGCTCGTGGAGCGAGGTCAAGCTCGGGGGCGGCAAGAGCGACCGTATGGGCCTCGACTTCATCAACTCCCGCCAGGACTTCGCCCTCAGCCGGGACGGCAGGTACGTCTGGGCCGGGAACCCCATGGGCGACATCGGCAAGCAGTTCTGGGACCTCAAGGGAGCCTCGGTGCCCGTACCGGACAACGAGAAGTACCTGGACTGGTCCGTCGAAGCGCTGGACTCGCCGAGCGGCCGGCTCGTCGCCGGTGGCTTCGCGGGCAAGAAGTGGCACACCTCGTCCTACGTCGTCGACTCCGCCACCGGTGCGAAGACGGAGATGCGCGGACAGCAACTGCTCGCCTGGGTCGACGACAGGACACTCGTCGCCTGGGACATCGGCAAGGGCGCGAAGGAGAGCGAGTACCACCAGCGGCTGGTGCTGGTCACCATCGGCAGCGACAAGGAGGTACCGCTGAGTGGCTTCCGCAAGGACAGC
This sequence comes from Streptomyces sp. MBT53, assembly GCF_016654115.1. GTDB lineage: Bacteria > Actinomycetota > Actinomycetes > Streptomycetales > Streptomycetaceae > Streptomyces. The sequence continues at coordinate 8,902 of NZ_JAEQAZ010000224.1, read as the reverse complement.
GGCACCAATCCCGACAACGGCTCGGGACGGTGGGAGCCGGTGTTCGCGGAGCGCTGAGCACCGCGAACATCTGGAGCGTCTCGGACACCTCGGTCAGCCGGCCATGAACTCCTCGTACGCCGCCACCAGCCCGTCGACCGCGTCCCGGCCGGCGGGCCGGAGCGGAGCCCGGACCGAACCCCCGGGCAGACCCAGGGCGTTGAGGAGGGCCTTCGAGGTGACCGTGCCGGGCAGTCCCGCCGACATCATCAACTCGATGAGGGGCGTGGCGCGTTGTTGGAGGCGGGCGGACACGGGGGTGTCGCCCGCCTCGAACGCGTCGAGGATGGCCCGGAGTTGAGCGGGCACGACATTCGCGACCGTGCTCACATACCCCGCCGCGCCCACCGCGTACAACGCCAGAATGTGTTCGTCGCAGCCCGCGTAGTACGCCAAGTCGGTCCGGTCCAGCACCTTTTGGGTGCCGAGGAAGTCGTAGGAGCAGTCCTTGACCGCCACGATCCGGGGGTGCTCGGCGAGCCGGATCATGGTCTCCGGTTCGATACGGGTGCCGGTGCGGCCCGGGATGTCGTAGAGCACGAGGGGGAGCCCCGAGGCGTCGGCGACCTCGCGGAAGTGGGCCTCCAGGGCGTCCTGCGGGGGCCGGCTGTAGTACGGCGAGACCACCAACACCCCGTCCGCGCCCGCCTTTTCGGCCTGCAGAGCGAGTTCCACGGTGTGCCGGGTGTCGAAGGTGCCCACGCCCGAGACGAGCGGGACGCCGTCGCCGACGGCCTCGCGGACGGCCGTGACGAGCGCCGCCTTCTCCGCGTCCGTCGTGGTCGGCGACTCACCGGTCGTCCCGGACAGCACGAGCCCGTCGCACCCCTCCGACACCAGCCGCCCGGCAAGGAGTTGGGCCCCGTCGAGGTCGAGCGCAACCGACTCGCTGAAGGGGGTGACCATCGCGCAGAGCGCACGGCCGAAAGGAGGCGGGGAGGGGGACGGGCAGGCGGTCGTGGCATTCGTCATGGGAGTAGTCTCGGCAGAGCAACAGTGAAGCTCCACTTAAATTTCCTACAGGGTATTGATAAGGGATACTGCGGAATGAGTGAAGGGGGCAGGGCCGACGAGCGCGGGAGCGGCGACACCCGGGGCGGAGCTCTGGTCGGCCGAACCTGGCGGCACCGAGGCCCCTTTTTTTCCAGCGCCCGCTCCGCCGCGGCCCACAAACGCAGCGATCGCCCGCGCCGCCCGCGCAGCGGACCCCGTACCCCAAGCCGCTCTCCGCCCCCCGGCCCAAGGCCCTATGTCCAATTGACCCCTTCATGGGTCACCATGGCCAGGAAGGTCACAGGCGTGGGAAGTTCATCCACCCCCTGGTCACGGGAGGCGTCATGAAGCTCGGCAAGGCACTGGCCACCGGAGTCGCCGAGGAGCGGCCGCAGATCCGCCACGAGGAACTCGAACTCCCCGAGAGCGTCGCGGAGTTCACGGAGGAGAAGGCGCCCGAAGAGGTTCCGGCCGCCCGATGAGACTGCGGCTCCCCGAGGAACGCCCGACGGAGCCGCCGACCGGATTCAAGATCGCCCACCCGGTGCTGTCCCAGGACGGCACCCGGGCCGGGTTCACCGGTGTGTCACTGGGCGGCGCGCTGCCGTACGGAGTCGTGGCCGACGCGTCCTGCGTCTACGGCCGCCGGCACCGGGCACCCGCGCGCCGTTGCGACTGCGGCTTCCACTGCGTGCACGAACGGACGGCGGCGGAGGCCCTGTTGTGCACCGCCGAGCACCGCGCCGCGGTCCTCCTCGACATCACCGTCCTCGGCGCCTACATCCGCTTCGAACGCGGCTTCCGCTACGCCCGCCAGCGCGTCCGCACCGCCACCGTCGGCCCCTGCGCCTGCGGCGCCCGGGCCGTCGCGCTCGCCGACGCGGGCTGGGGCAGGCCGGGTTGGCGCGCCCTCGCCGCCGCCTGCGCGGGCTGCGTACGAGGTCGTACGTCCGTCCCGCTCGCGGCGTTCACGCGGCTGGCCGGGGACGGACTGCGGGTGGTGGCGGCGAGCGGCGGAGCGACGGCGAGCGCCGACCCCGGACTCCCCGAAGGACTCGGCGTGCCCGAACTCGTCGCGGAGGCAGCCCTGTTGCAGGCCCGGCTCGACTGGTTCCAGAGTCGGCTGGCGCGGCTGGAAGGGGGCACGGCACAGCAGTAGCCCGGCCCTTGACCTCAACATCGGTCGAGGTTGAAGGCTGGTCGGTGCACCCACCCGAACCGATCAGCGGAGGCTCGCATGACCCGTCGTACCGACTCGCACCCCGACCTCTCCGACCCCCGCGTCGGCGCCCCCTTCTTCAGCACCTGGCGTGTCGGCACGCCATTGCGCCAGCGGCAGGCCGTCGAGGCGGTCGCCGTCGCGTGGGAGCGCCGGCCGTGGCCCGCCGACGACCTCCGCGGCTACCACCTCTACACCGGGCACGACGCCTCGACCCTGCTGCACTACTCGCAGTGGGCGAGCGAGCAGGCCTACGAGGCCTTCGTCAGGACCCGCCGCCAGGAGCGCGTCGACGAGATCGACACCGCCGTACCGGGCATCGAGCGGCTCGGCCTCGGCCGCTACCGGCACTACCGCAGCCGCGGCCCGGCGGACCGGGGCGGACGCGGCGGCCGGGTGCCGGGGTGTGTCGTGATCGTCGACATCGAGTTCGAGGGATCCGACCCCGACCGTCAACGCGCCTGGGTGGACGCCGTGTTGGAGGCGCTGGAGAACGAGCCAGCGCCGCACCCCGGCGGTATCGCCGCCCACTTCCACGTCTCCACGGACGGCACCCGCGTCCTCAACTACGCCGAGTGGGACAGCGCCCAGTCCCACATCGAGGCCCTCACGGCCCCCGGCGACGGCATCGGCTCCGCCACCGAATTCTGGCAGCGCGTCCAGACCTGGCCCGGCCTGAAGAGCACCACGGTCAGCCGTTACGATCACGCGCTCGGCCTCGTTCCCGAGTGATCGCGGTGTTCACGGCCGCTCGGCCTTCCGGAGGCCGGCTTCGGTGACGTACCGCCGGTACTCGGCCTCGGCGGCCGCGTCGAGGAAACCCACCTGCCGCCATCGGACCCGGTCGTAGCCCTCGCTGTCGCGCCAGACCTGAACGATGGCGTGGAGTTGGTTCCAGTACTCCCTGATCATGGTGAGTCGCTGCTTTTCCCTGGCGATCCGCTCGCTCTCGGTCGGCGCGGGCACGGGCGCGGGAGCGGGCGGCCGGGCCGAGGACTTGGCGAGGCGCGGTCTCTTGGGGCCACGGATCTCACGTTCGATCTCCAGCACGAGGACCGAAATCGCCTCGGCGAGAGCTTCGGCCGTGCGGCGCTCCTCCGTGCCGTCACCGTGAGCACGCTGCAGCGATTCGAGGCGCGGCACCAGAAAGTCGTAGATCGCCCAGGCGTCGTCCATCGTGATGTCCGCGGCGAGGAGCGGCTCGCGCCCCGGATCGGTGCTCATCGGTCAAGAATGCCGGACCCCACCGACAACTCCCATCGACAACCCCCACCGACAACTCCCAACAACGACTCCCATCGACAATCCCCACCGACAATCTCACTCCCCTGGACAAAAAAAGTGTTCGGTGAGACGGTGGACGCATGCTGGATGTCACCGTGATCGAGGACCCCGAGGCCGCAGCCGTCTCGCTGGACCCCATAAGGGCCAGGCTGCTCGCCGAGCTGGGGGCGGGACCCGCGTCCGCCGCCATGCTGGCCGGCAAGGTCGGACTGCCCCGGCAGAAGGTGAACTACCACCTCAAGGCGCTGGAGCGGCACGGCCTGGTCGAGCTCGCGGGGGAGCGGCGCAAGGGCAATGTCACCGAGCGGCTGATGCGAGCGACCGCCGCGTCGTACGTCATCTCGCCGCTCGCGCTCGCCGCCGTGCAGCCGGACCCGGACCGGTTCCGCGACCAGCTCTCCGCGCGCTGGCTGCTGGCGCTCGGCGCCCGGCTGGTGCGGGACGTCGGTTCGCTGATCACCGGCGCGGCCAAGGCCCACCAGCGGCTCGCGACCTACGCGCTGGACGGCGAGGTGCGCTTCGCGTCCGCCGCCGACCGGGCCGCGTTCATCCAGGAACTGACCGCCGGGGTGAGCGCCCTCATCCGCAAGTACGACGCGGACGGGGCCGAGGAGGGCCGCGATCACCGGATCGTCGTGGCCGTCCACCCCACGGTCAAGAAGCCACCCACCCCGGAACTGGACCAAGAGAACCAAGAGAACCAGCAGAGCCACTAGAACCAAGAGAACCACTAGAACCCGTACAACCCGTAGTACTCAGGAGCCAGCCATGTCCAAGGAATTCGAGATCGTCTACGAGTTTGAGGTCGACGCCACTCCGGAGCAGGTGTGGGACGCCATCACGTCCGGCATCGGCGGCTGGCTGTGGCCGATGGAGTTCGACGGCGAGAAGCGCGTCGGGCCCTTCGGGTCGACCCTCACCAACTTCGACCCGCCGCACCGGCTCACCGCCCGCACCGAGGACGTCGGGTTCCCGATCCAGAGCCTCAACCAGATCGACGAGACCATCGAGCCCCGCGACGACGGCCGACGTGCCTGGGTGCGGTACGTGCACAGCGGGATCTTCACCGACGACTGGGACAACCAGTACGACGGCGCGAGCAAGCACAACGCCTTCTACCTGCACACGCTGCGGGAGTACGTCGTCCATTTCGCGGGCCGGCCGGTCGCGTTCGCCACGCTCAACGGCCCCGACACCTCAACCGCCGCCGACGCCTTCGGAGTTGTCGGCCGGGCGCTCGGCCTCGCCGACGACACCGAGCAAGGGGCACGGATCCAGGCCCGTGGGCCCGAGGGTCAACTCCTGGACGCCGTACTGGACTTCCGTGACCCGTACTTCATCGGACTGCGCACCGACAGCGCGCTGATCCGCTTCTTCGGGCGCAACCACTGGGGCGCGCCGGTGGGCATCAGCGTCCACGACTTCGCCCCGGACGCCGACGCCAAGTCGAACGAACTCGCCTGGCAGAACTGGCTGGACGGGGCCTTCGCCTGACCTGGTGCAAGTCGGCGAGACCCCGTCCACCCATCCCCCGTGGGCCCGTAGGTGCTACGGCTGGAAGCGCAGCACCTGCGGGTCGTGGTCGCTGATCTGGTCGTTGAACTCCGAGTTGATGTGGACGCTGTCGTACTCGAAGCAGTCCTTGCGGATCGACGGGCTGATCAGGATCTGGTCCAGGACCTGCTGGTTGCCCTGGTAGTCGTAGGTGTAACGCTCGTTCTTCGGCAGGGACTTGATCGCCGAGTACAGCTCGCCCTTGCCTTCGAGGATCTTCGCGGTGTCGGAGAACTCGAAGTCGTTCATGTCGCCGAGCGTGATCACGTCCGCGTTCTTCTGCGCGGCCAGGATCTCGTTGACGAAGGCGTTGACCGCCGTCGCCTGCGCGTGGCGCTGGGTCTCCGAGCTGCGGGTGACCGGCTGGTACTGCGCGGTCAGAGGCTGGTCGCCACCCTTGGAGATCAGGTGGTTGGCGATCACGAAGACCGTCTTCCCCTTGAACACGAACTCGCCCGCGAGCGGCTTGCGGCTCGCGGTCCAGGCCGCGTTGGCCGGGTCGATCCGGCCGGGGGAGACGGTGAGTTGGGCCTTGCCGTGCACCTTGGTGACGCCGACGGCCGTCGTGGAGTCGCCGCCCGCGCGGTCGGTGAAGGAGACCCGCTGCGGGTTGAACAGGAACACCTGGCGGATGTTGCCGCCGGGCTCGCCGCCGTCCTTGTCGTTGACCGGGTCGATCGAACGCCAGTCGTACTTCGGGCCGCCCGCCGCGACGATCGCGTCGATCAGCTTGTTGACCGTGACGCTCGCGTCGACCGTGCCGTCGTCCGTCGCACCGTTGTTGTCCTGGATCTCCTCCAGGGACACGATGTCGGGGGACTGCAGGTTGTTGACGATCGCGGCGGCGTGCGCGGCGAAGGTGCCGTCCGAGGGGTCGAGGTTCTCGACGTTGTACGTCGCCACCGCGAGCTGGCCGCGCGACTGCTTCTTCGTCGTCTCGCGCTTGAGGCCGCCGCTCTTCACGGTGCCGATCTCGTTCGCGACGAGGGTGTAGCCGCCGTACTGGTTGAAGTCCAGCGGGCCGGCCGTGGTGCCCGTCAACTTGTCGCCGACGTTGACGACCGGGAAGTCCGCCGTCGCGCCCAGGGACTGGATCTGGAGGCGCCCGCCGTTCTGCGAGTCGTAGGACCCGTAGACCGTGCCACCGCGCGGGGTGGCGTTCTGGTGCGGCTTCACCGTGACCCACAGCTCCGCGTACGGGTCGGTCGCCGTGACCACGCGCGCGTCGGAGACCTGGACGTTCATGCCCTCGAGGGACTCGTAGTAGTCCAGGGCGTACTTCTTGGGCTGCAGCGGCAGCGCGTTGATCGAGTTGCTCGCGGCGGTGTCGCCGGCCTGCGTGTACGCGCTCGGCACCGACTTGGAGTCGATCACGACCGGGGCCGGGACGGCGTTGCCGCTGGAGACGACGGTGACCGTCGGCTTGGTGATCTCGGTCAGCGCCTGGTTGCCCGTGGCGGCGCCGCCCGGGACGTACTCGGAGACCGTGCCGGAGACGGTGACCGAGTCGCCGACCGCGACCTTCGGGGCCGAGCTGGTGAAGACGAACACGCCTTCACTGGTGGCCGGGTTGTCGTCCGGGGTCGCGTCCTGGAACCAGAAACCCTTGGACGAGCCGTACGTACGGACGCCCGTGACGATGCCCGGTACGTCCGCGACCTTCTGGCCGGCGTACGGCGACACCCGGGTCGTGCCCTGGATGTCGTGGATGCGGACGCCGTCGGCGTGCGCGGGCGAGGTGAGAACGATCGTGGACGCCACGGAGCAGACGGCGGCGACGGTGAGCGCGGCGAGACGCGCGGAGGACTTGCTCGGCAACGGGATCCCTCCGGGGACATGCATGAGCCGGGACGAGGGTGGATGAAGCTGTGCAGCGGCGGTGGGAGCCGCGACCGGTGGGGCGGTAGCGACGCGCGTAGAAGATACCTGAACCGGGTGTCCATGACATTTCTACGCGCGTCAATCTCATTGCGGGGCCGCTCAGTTGTCAAGGTTTCAGCCATGTACGCCTGGTGGCCGGGACATGAACCGGGCGGCATGGGTCGAAATCCGTCTAGGCTGAGCGGCTGAGTCGTGTGTCGTGTACGGCCGTCGTACGGCCTTCGAGGCGCCCTAGGAGAACCCCCCGATGTCAGACAGCTCCCCCCTGCCGCCGGTGCGGCTGCACTCCGAAGCGGAGCTGGCGCGTGACGCGCTGTCCACACCCCTGCTCGCCCGCGCGGCCCGGCTCGCCCGCTGGGCCGGCCCCGACACCCGCATCGACGCCGGTGGCAGCCTTGTCGACGAGCAACTGCCCGCCGCCGCCGAACTCCTCGGCCTGACCGGCGACGACGCGGCGGCCGACGCCAGCGAGGCCTGGCGGGTCGCGCTCGACACCGGGCTCGTCGAGATCGTCGACGAGGACGAGGGCACCGTCGCGGCCGGCGAGGAGCTGGCGCTGCTCACCTCCGGCTCGCCGCACGACGTCCTCGCGGTCTGGCTGGGCGCCCTCGAGACCCTCCTCGCGGACGCGAGCGTGCCCGATCTGGACGGTCTTGTCGACGCCGTGGACGAGGGCGGCGAGGTCGATTTCTCGTCACTCGACTGGGACCCCGAGGCGGAGGCCGAGTTCCTCGACGGCGTCCTCGGCAACCTCTACCTCCTCACCGTCAACGAGGAGGGCCCCGGCGACGGCCCCGTTCCGCTGCCCGCGCTGGCCGCCTCGATGATCGTGCCCAGCGACATGGGCGAGCCCACCAACGACGTGCTGGAACAGGTCTCCGACGCGATGATGCGCCTCGACGACCAGTTCCGGCTGCTCGCACCGGTCGGGATCGTCGAGTACCAGCCCGTCGACGAGGCCCTGATGGCCGACTTCGACGAAGCGGCCGACGGATCCTCGCCCTCCGTCGACGAGACCGACGTCACCCGCTACGGCATGGTGCGGCTCACCCCGCTCGGCCTCTACGGCCTGCGCGCCCGCCTCCAGGAGGCCGGCTTCGTGGCGCCCGCCGTCGGAGACCTCGCCGACAAGGGCGCGGACGCGCTCCTCGACGGCACGTCCACCTTCCCGCAGAAGGCCGCGCGGGCCGAGACCGAACAGTGGCTGGCGGGCCGCCAACCCCTCGCCGCCGCACGGGAGTTGCTGGCGGCGGCCCGCGGCGCCGACACCGGCGCACCCCTGCGTCGGCTGCTCTGCCAGCAGGCCCTATCCCTCGTCGGCCCGGAGGCCGAGCCCGCCCTGCGCGAGGTGCTCGACGACCCCGAACTCGGCGGCCTCGCCCGGGTCTGGCTCAGCGAACGCGGCGCGAGCGACGTCCCCGCGCCCTCCGAGGACCTGGTCTTCTGGCTGACCGTCGACACGGTCGCCGCGCAACTCGCCGCCGAGGGCAACTCCGAGGAGTTGCAGGCCCTCGTCGAAGGCCTGGCCCAGCAGCACAACGGCTTCTTCGCGGCGGCCTGGCGGGTCGACCACCCCGCGACCGCCGACGTCCTGGAGGCGATGGGCCGACTCCACCCCGACAAGCGGATCGCGAAGGAAGCCCGCAAGGCGGCCTTCAAGGCGCGCTCCCAGCAAGGGAGTTGAGTCGACGCGACGGCGGTGGCTTTTGAGTCCCATGGGTAACGGCATACGACTTCCTGGCTGACCGCAAACGGATCCATGGCCGATCGCATAGAGATCGATGGCCGATTGCATACGGATTCATGGAAGAGAGCCCGGCGAAGTCGACCGGTGTTCAACTCGTGTTCAGACATGGGCGGAAGCGTGGCGCCGACCGAGGTCCGCCACCCTCCACGGCACACCCACCGTCACAGGAGACTTCCCAATGACGT
>NZ_JAEQAZ010000223.1 GCF_016654115.1 Streptomyces sp. MBT53 | reverse complement strand
CCCTCACCCACCACGCCCCGGCGGACGACTCCGCCGCCTTCGACACCGGCCCCGGAGGCTCCCGCCCCCTGCGCCGACGGGTCAAGGGCGCCACCCTTCGTACGGGCGCCGAAGACGCCGCCCAGCAAGCCGCCAGGCAGGCCCCCCGGCCCGCCGACGCGGACGCCGTCCGCTCGGCCCTCGAAGAGTTCGAGGCAGCCGTGGAGCAGGCCAATCGCGACAGCGACACCCTCACGGGCCTGCGCCCCTCGGACGCGGACCACCCGCACGACCGGAACCATCTCCCGAAAGGAGCGGAGCAGTGAGTACGTCGACAGGTGAAACTCCCAGGGGAGGCACCACGCCGGCCGAACTGCAGGCAGCCGCGGCCGATTTCAACTGGCTGCTCAACCGTTTCGCGACGGAGACCGCGGGTGTCGTCGACGCCATCGCGGTGTCCTCCGACGGTCTGCTGATCGCCGTGGCGGAACTGCGCGAGCACGCCCACTCGGAGCGGCTCGGGGCCATCGTCTCCGGCATCACCAGCCTGGCCGCGGGCGCCTCCGGCAACTACGGCCTCGGCGGCCTGAACAAGGTCATCATCGACCTGGAGGGCGGCCACGTCCTCGTCTCCGCGATCGGCAGCGGCGCCGTCCTCGGCGTCGTCACCGACAAGGAGGCCAAGCTCGGCAACATCGCCTACGAGATGACGCTGTTCGCCAACCGTGCCGGTTCCGCGCTCAACCCGCAGCTGGTGCTCCAGCTGAAGAACAGCGTCGGCGCCGCTTCGGCTCGGTGACCGGTCCCCGACCGGTCGAGAGAGGAACAGCCACTCATGCCCGACGGCCGCACTCCGAGCGGTGCCGGCGCGGACGGGGACACGCCCCCGGATCGCGATCCGGTGCGAACGCCCTCCGCCGTACGGCCGTTCCTGGTCACCGCCGGCCGGGTCGCGGGTGCGGGAGCCACCGCCTCCGGGCGGCCGATCCCCGTCGAGACCCAGGTGGTGGCCACGGCCGCCGGGCTCGACGTGCTCGACCGGCTCTCCTTCGAGCAGCACGACATCGTCGCCGCCTGCCGGCAGCCGCAGTCCCTCGCGGAGATCGCGGCCCGGCTGCGGCTGCACCTGAACGTGGTGCGGGTCCTCGCCGAGGACCTGCGGGCCGCGGGACAGCTGACGGTGCATGTGCCGAACACCGACATCACCCATGACGCAACCGTCCTGCGAAGGGTCATCGATGGCCTCCGCGCCATCCCCAACTCCCGGGGAGTACTCCGTGACACCGACTGAACCGGTCGCCCGCGGTGCGGCTGCGCAGACCGTCGTACGACCGCCGCTCCCGGTCAAGATGGTCGTCGCGGGCGGCTTCGGCGTGGGCAAGACCACCACCGTGGGCGCGATCTCCGAGATCGAGCCGCTGACCACCGAGGCCGCGATCACCGAGGTCGCGGCGGGCGTGGACGACCTGTCCCACACCCCGCGCAAGACCACGACCACGGTGGCGATGGACTTCGGCTGCATCACCATCGACCCGACCCTGAAGCTGTATCTGTTCGGTACGCCCGGGCAGGACCGGTTCGGCTTCATGTGGGACGACATCGTGGAGGGCGCGGTCGGCGGTCTCGTCATCGTCGACACCCGTCGCCTCGACGACTGCTACGCCGCGGTCGACTACTTCGAGCACAAGCAGATCCCGTTCGCGGTCGCCCTGAACGCCTTCGACGGCAAGATCGAGCACTCCCTCGACGAGGTCCGCTGGGCGCTCGACGTCAACGAGCGGGTCCCGGTCATCGCCTTCGACGCGCGGGAGCGCGGCTCGGTGCGGGACGCGCTGCTGGTCGTACTGGAGCTGGCGCTCGCACGCTCCCAGGGCTGACGGACGACACAGAAGATGGGGGGGAGGGCTCAGGCCCTCCCCCCCCCATTTCACTTGCTACGACGCTCAGTTGCTCCTGCGCACCCCCGGGGACACCGCGAGCCGCGCGATGCCCCAGAAGACCGCCAGCGTCACCAGGGCCATCCCGGCGACCAGGGTGGCGCCGCCGACGACCTTCTCGTAGTTCTTCTGGTAGAGGCCGTCGATGATGTAGCGGCCGAGGCCGCCGAGGCTGACGTAGGCCGCGATGGTGGCGGTGGAGACGATCTGGATGGCGGCCGAGCGCAGGCCGCTGAGGATCAGCGGGAGCGCGACCGGCAGTTCCACCTGGAAGAGGATGTTCGTCTCGTTCATGCCCATGCCGCGGGCGGCGTCGACCGGCGACGGGTCGACGGAACGCATCGCCTCGTACGTGGTGACCAGGATCGGCGGTACGGCGAGGACGACCAGCGGGATCATCACCGGCACCAGGCCGAAGCCGATCAGCACGAACATCAGCACCAGCAGTCCGAAGCTGGGCAGTGCGCGGGCGGCGGTGGCGATGAGCGAGAGGGTGTTGCCGCCGCGTCCGGTGTGGCCGGTCAGCAGACCGACGGGGAGGCCGATGGCGGCGGCGATGGCGAGCGCGATCAGCGAGTACTGGACGTGCTCGCGCAGCCGGGTGGGGATGCCGTCGTAGCCGTGCCAGTGGGTGCTGTCGCTGAAGAACAGGTTGATGTAGTGGAGTACGTTCACCGGGCTGCGTCCTCCAGTACGGGTTCGGCCGGTGCGGGCCGGGCCTTGCGGGTGCCGCGCGGCATCCAGGGCGTGAGGAGCAGGCGTACGGCGACCAGGACGGCGTCCACGACGATGGCGAGGACGGCGGTGGTGATCACGGAGAGCCAGATCAGCCGCGGCTGGTGGTAGATCTGACCGTCGTTGAGCAGATTGCCCAGCGCGCCCTGGTTGCCGATCAGCATGCCGACGCTGACGAGGGAGATGCTGGACACGGTCGCCACCCGCAGCCCTGCGATGATCGCGGGCACGGCGATCGGCAACTGCACCTGGAGGTACCGGCGTACGGGCCCGAGGCCCATCGCGGTGGCCGCGTCCAGGGTCTCCTGCGGTACCGAGCGAACGCCGTCGACGATCGCCGGGACGAACACCACGAGGCTGTAGACGCCGAGCGGGATCATCACGGTGGTCTCGGTCTGGCCGGTGTAGTCGATGAGGACGACGAAGAAGGCCAGCGAGGGGATCGCGTACAGCACGGTCGTCACCCACAGCACCGGCGGGTACAACCAGCGCAGCCGCACACAGAGTTGGGCGATGGGCAGCGCGACCACCAGGCCGACGAGGACCGGGATCACCGCCTCGCGCAGATGCAGCCCGATCAGGCCGAGGTAGCTGTTCTGGAGGTCGCTGGGGATGCGGAACCAGTCGTTCATCCGAGGACCTTCGTGCCCGGCCGCAGCGCCGCGTGGGCGCTGCGGATCGCCTCGCCCACGGCCTGCTGCGACACGACGCCCACGACCCGGCCGGTGTCGTCCACGCCGACCGCCCAGCCGGTGGGCGACAGCACGGAGCCGTCGAGCGCGGCGCGCAGCGAGTCCTTGCCGGCCGCGAAGGGGCGGCCGTACGCGAGGAGTTGAGCGGTGTCGACGCTTCCGGCGGCGAGCGCGCCGGGCTCGCTCCAGCCGAGCGGCCTGCCGTCCAGGTCGGTGACGAGGAGGTACGGCACACCGGGCGTGGTGCGTTCGGCGATCTGCTCGGCGGTGGAGTCGACCGCGACGATCGGGGAGGTCTTGAGGTCGAGGCCGGCCGAGGAGAAGAAGGACAGGCGGCGGATGCCGCGGTCGGCGCCGAGGAAGTCCTCGACGAAGGCGTCCGCCGGGTCGGACAACAGCTCGGCGGGCGGCGCGAACTGGGCGAGCTTGCCGCCGGTGCGCAGCACCGCGACCATCGTGCCGAGCTTGATGGCCTCGTCGATGTCGTGGGTGACGAAGACGATCGTCTTGCCCAACTCCTCCTGGAGGCGCAGGAGTTCGTCCTGAAGTCCCTTGCGGACCACGGGGTCGACGGCGGAGAACGGCTCGTCCATGAGGAGGACCGGCGGGTCGGCGGCGAGGGCGCGGGCGACGCCGACGCGCTGCTGCTGGCCGCCGGAGAGCTGGTAGGGGTACCGCTTGGCGAGGGAGGCGTCGAGGCCCACCCGCTCCATGAGTTCGGTGGCCCGCGCCCTGGCCTTCTCCTTGCCCCAGCCGAGCATGCGGGGCACGGTGGCGATGTTGTCGACGATCGTGCGGTGCTGGAAGAGTCCGGCGTTCTGGATGACGTAACCCATGGACCGGCGCAGGGTGTTGACCGGCTGCTTGGTGATGTCCGCGCCGTCCAGGGAGATCGTGCCCTCGCTGAGGTCGACCATCCGGTTGATCATGCGCAGGGTCGTCGTCTTGCCACAGCCCGAGGGGCCGACGAGGACGGTGATCGAGCGGTCCGGTATGTCCAAGGACAACCGGTCGACCGCCACCGTGCCGTCCGGGTACCGCTTGGTGACTGAATCTATCCGTATCAAAGCGCCGAATACCCTTCGGATGTGGCAGAAACTGCCCGTTCCTGGCCGCTGTCTCAGGCCGTTGAGGGGAGAGTCTAGACGGCTTGTGTAGCGGGAACTTGGCGGGCACCTGAGGGGTTTTGGGTGCCGCTTCCTGGGGGTTCGTCTCGGATCGACTGTGCCCTTCCTGTGAGTCCGCTGATTCTCATCGGCCGTTCAGCGAAGGCACAGCCACGCCCTAGACAGCGCCCGGATCGTCACCGTCATGAACGAACAGAACGCGGGAGGCGCCCGGCAGCGGTCGGTCGAGATCGTGGTGCCGGTCTACAACGAGGCGCACGTCCTCGCCGGCAGTGTCGGCCGTCTCCACGCATACCTCGAATCGTCCTTCCCGTTCCCGTTCACGATCACCGTGGCGGACAACGCGAGCACCGACGCCACCTGGCAGGCGGCGCTCGACCTCACCGAGCGGCTGCCGCACGTGCACGCCGTGCACCTCGACGCCAAGGGCCGGGGCCGCGCGCTGAAGCACGTGTGGAGCCGCTCCGAGGCGGACGTGGTCGCGTACATGGACGTCGACCTCTCCACCGGCCTCGAAGGCTTCCTCCCCCTGGTCGCCCCGCTCCTGTCCGGCCACAGCGACGTGGCGATCGGCAGCCGACTGCACCGGCAGTCGGCCGTACAGCGCGGCGCCAAGCGGGAGTTCATCTCCCGCTCCTACAACCTGCTGCTGAAAGCAGGCCTCGCGGCCCGCTTCTCGGACGCGCAGTGCGGCTTCAAGGCCGTGCGCACCGAGGTGTTCCGGGCGCTCGCCCCGCACATCGAGGACACCGCCTGGTTCTTCGACACCGAACTCCTCGTCCTCGCCCAGCGCAACAAGCTCCGTATCCACGAGGTCCCGGTCGACTGGATCGACGACCCCGACAGCCGCGTCGACATCGTCCGTACCGCCCTCGACGACCTCAAGGGCATGCGCCGCATGTTCAAGCAGACGATCACCGGCCGCGCCCGCATCGCCGCCGTACCCCACCGCACCCGCACCACCACCCCTGTCCTGCCCGCTGGGGCGCCCGCCACTTCCGCGGAACACCTGGAGTACGCGTCATGACGACCCTCGCCCCGCCCCCCGGTCAGGAGAGCGCCCACCGCTCGCACCGGGCGGCCCCGCCCGCCGACGGCGGCCTCAACGCCCGCGCCAGAAGGCTCTTCACGGGCCCGGAGGACGACCCGCGCTGGGCCCGCCCGGCCCTCTGGGCGATCCTGCTGCTGGCCACGGCGCTCTACGCCTGGAACCTGACCTCGATCACCGGCAACACCTTCTACGACGCCGCCGTGTACAGCGGCACCAAGAGCTGGAAGGCGTTCTTCTTCGGCGCGCTGGACTCCGGCAGCTTCATCACGGTCGACAAACCACCGTTCGCCCTCTGGGTGATGGGCCTATCGGCTCGCGTATTCGGTTACGGCACCTGGCAGTTGATGCTCCCGATGGTCGCGGCCGGCACCGGGTCGGTGGCCATTCTGTACCGCAGCATCAAGCGGGACTTCGGCGCGGTGGCGGGCACGATCTCGGCGGTGGTCCTCACCCTGACCCCCATCACGGTGGCCATCACCCGTGACACCAACCCGGACCCGATCCTCGTCCTGCTGATGATGCTCGGCGCGGTGGCCCTCCTGAAGGCCGTCCGCAACGGGAAGTTGATGCCGCTGGTGTGGTCGGCGGTCGCGATCGGCTTCGCGTTCAACACCAAGATGATGCAGGCGTACGTCGTCCTGCCCGCGTTCTTCCTCGTCTACCTCTGGGCCACCAACGTCTCCCTCGGCAAGCGCATCCGCAACCTCGCCGTCGCCACCGTCGCGCTGGTCGTCTCCAGCGCCTGGTGGATGGTGATCGTCGACCTGATCCCGGCCTCCTCCCGCCCCTACATCGGCGGCTCGACGGACAACACGGTGTGGGACCTGGTCATCGGCTACAACGGCTTCGGCCGCATCTTCGGCGCCAGCTCCTCGGTCGGCTCGCAGGGCAACGGGGCTTCGTTCGGCGGCAGTTCGGGCCTATACCGGATGTTCAACGAGATCATGGGCGGCCAGATCTCCTGGCTGATCCCCTTCGCGGCGATCGCGCTCATCGCCGGTCTGGTGCTGCGCGGACGCGCTCCCCGCACCGACCCCAAGCGCGCGGCGCTCATGCTCTGGGGCGGCTGGTTCGTCCTCCACTTCCTGACCTTCTCGCTCGCCGAAGGCACCTTCCACCCGTACTACGTCACCGCCATGGCCCCCGGTATCGCGGCCCTGGCCGGTGCGGGCGGGGTGCTCCTGTACCGCGCCTTCCGTGAGGGCGCGGCGGCGAAGTGGGCCTGGGTGCTGCCGGTCGCCATCGCGGCCAGCACGGTCTGGGCGGTCGTTCTGCTCCAGCGGGTCTCCGGCTCCGGCACGGTGTACACGGTCGCGGAGATCGTGGTCGCGGTGGCGGGCATCGCCTCCGTACTCGGCCTGCTGGTCGGCCGGTTCACGCACCGCCACCGCCTGATGGGCTTCGCGGCGCTGGCCGCCGTGGTCGCCCTCCTCGCCGGTCCCGCGGCCTACTCGGTCTCGGCGGCGACCTCCTCGACCAACGGCACCAACCCGACGGCCGGTCCGAGCACCGGTGGCGGTATGGGCGGCGGAGGTGGCGGTGGCGGTATGGGCGGCGCGCCGAGCGGCGCCAAGTCCGGTACGAAGCCCAGCGGTTCGGCCCCGTCCGGCACGCGGCCCTCGGGCAGCGGTTCGGCGCCTTCGTCCTCGTCGTCCTCCTCGTCGAACTCCTCCGCCTCCTCGGAGTCCGGTTCCGAGTCCGGTACGCAGCAGGCCGGTGGTGGCGGTATGGGCGGCGACACGCAGGTCTCGTCCGCGATGATCACGTACCTCAAGAAGCACCAGGACGGCGCCACTTGGCTGCTGGCGGTGTCCACCGACCAGACGGCGTCCTCGATCATCCTGGAGTCGGGGCAGCCCGTGATCTCCATGGGCGGCTGGTCCGGCAGCGACAACGCGATGACCCTCGCGAAGCTCAAGTCCCTGGTGAAGTCGGGCAAGTTGCACTACATCACGGTCAGCAGCACCGGCGGCCAGGGCACCAACTCCGAGATCACGACCTGGGTCAAGGCACACGGCACGGCTGTCTCCGCCTACAGCGGCCTCTACCGCCTGGACGCGTCCGACGTCAGCTGAACCACAAGCCACATTTCCCGACAGGAAGGGCCGCCGGTAACCCCGGCGGCCCTTCCGCTTGTCGTGGCTACTTCGGTCGTGTCCCTACGCCGCCACCGTCGCGACCGGGAATCCCGGTGTACGGCGGACCCGGCGCTCCGCGTCGACCGCGAAGACCTCGCAGCCGGGCCGGGCGGCGGCCCAGTCGACGCCCTCCGGGCCCATCGCGAAGGCCGCGGTCGCCGTGGCGTCCGCCTCCGTCAGCGACGCGGCGACGACGGAGAGGCTGAGCAGTCCGGTCGCGGGACGCCCGGTGCGGCCGTCGACGATGTGGTCGCCGCGTTCGTAGCGAGCGGAGGTCGCCACCGCCCCGTCGGTCAACTCCAGGACCGTGCACAGCTGGTCGGCGTGCTCGGGGTGCCGTACGCCGACCCGCCACGGACCGCCGGACACGACCACGTCGCCGCCGGCGTTGAGGATGAAGCGCCGGGCGCCGGCGGCGGTGAGCAGTTCGGCCGCCCGCTGCACCGACCAGCCCTTGACGACCGCGCAGGGGTCGAGGGGCCGACCGGGCAGCCGGACGTCGAAGGCGCCGCCGGTCGCGAGCCGGTACTGCTCGCAGAGGTCGAGTACCTCTGTCAAGTCCGCGCTGAGGTCAGGGAGTTGGAGTTCGCCCCGGTCGTAACGGCAGACCTCGCTGTCCGGGCGGAACGGGCTGAAGCGGGCGTCGACCTCACGCAGCCAGGCGAACAGCGCGTCCGCCGTCTCGTCCAGGCGGGAACCGCCGCCCTCGTCGTCGATCCGCAACGACACCGGGAACCCCATCACATGCTCAACGCGGTTCATTTCAGGCGCCCTTGGCGTCGATGGCGGCCTGGAGCGACTGGACGTAGGCGTCGCTGGTGATCGTGGCGCCGGAGACCGTGTCGATCTTCGAGCTCTGCGCCTTGAGGGTCTCCTCGATCAGCACCGGGACGGCCGCGGTGGTCTGCGGGTGGTTCGGCTGCTGGAGCATGCTCACGGCGCTGATCTTGTCGCCCTCGAAGGTCACCTGCACCTGCACGGTGCCCTTCTCGGTGTTGATCGCGGTGCCCTGGACGACCTTCTTCGAGGAGGTGGAAGGGGTCGACGAAGAGGCATCCGTAGAGGTGGAGGTCGAGGTGGGGGTCGGCGTCGAGACCGCCGCCGTGCTCGGCGTACTCACCGAACTCGTCGTCGTCCCGATGGACGGCTCGTAGCGCCACACGGGGATCAGACCCGCGACGGACAGCACCAGGACAGGTATGACTCGCTTCACCGGGTACCTCCGAGGATGCCCCGACCTTCAGGCCGGAGAGGAATCGCGCTCCTGCGGAGCAGGGCAGGAAAAGCCGAGTCACTGTCAGGACGATTCGGCGTCCGCAACAGCGGCGTCGCGCTCACCCTCCAGCCGGTAGACGATCTCGGAGTTGAGAGACCTGCGGGCAGACTTGGCCTGAGCGGTGAGCCACCGGTGCAGCTCCGTAGGGAGCCTGAGCGTGATCTTTGTTTCTTCATCCATACCCCTAGCGTAGTAGTAGATTGGTGGCATGACGACCCTGAAGGAAGCCGAGGTTGCTGGACGTGCCCGGTACACCTACCGGCTCCGCGTGTCGTCGACCGCCCGAACGGCCCTTGAGGCGGAGTGGGCGCGCTGCCGGTGGATCTGGAACGAGTGCTGCGCCCGGTCGAAGAAGGCGTACGCCGACGAGGAGAAGTGCGGCCCGGCCCGTCTCGACAAGATGCTGACCGAAGCCCGCACCGCGAACTCCTGGCTGCGCGAAGGCAGTTCGGTGCCGCAACAGCAGACGATCCGCGACTTCGCCAAGTCCCGCGCCAAGGCCCTGAAGGACATCAAGGCCCGGCTGCCGCAGCACCAGCGGGCCGGAATGCCGAAGTGTAAGAAGAAGCGCGTGGCCGACCCGACGTTGAACTACA
Organism: Streptomyces sp. MBT53; assembly: GCF_016654115.1. Classification (GTDB taxonomy): domain Bacteria; phylum Actinomycetota; class Actinomycetes; order Streptomycetales; family Streptomycetaceae; genus Streptomyces. Next base: position 15,701 of record NZ_JAEQAZ010000223.1, on the reverse strand, counting down.
CGCAGCGCGGGTTCCGACTCAAAGACGGCCGCCTGCATCTCGCGGGCGGGATCGTGCTGAGTGTGGTGTGGTCGCGGGACCTGCCCAAGCCGCCGTCCTCCGTCCGCGTCTACCGCGACAGTCTTGGCCACTGGTACGCCTCGTTCGTCGTGGCGACCACCACCGAGGCCCTTCCCGCCACCGGCCGTGTGATCGGCATCGACTGGGGAGTGAAGGAAACCGCGACCACCACCAGCGACGCCCACGACCTCCCGCATCCCCAGCACGGCAAGACCGCCACCACCCGCATCACCCGTTACCAGAAGCAGATGGCCCGCCGCTGTGCCCCCAGAGGCAAGCCACAGTCCAAGGGCTACCGGCAAGCACAGGCCCAGGCCGCGAAGGTCCACAAGAAGGCCGCCCGGCAACGGCAGGACACCGCCCGCAAATGGGCCAAAACCATCGTCCGCGACTTCGACCAGCTCGCGGTCGAAGACTTCCGCCCGAAGTTCCTCGCGAAGTCCACGATGGCCCGCAAGGCGGCGGACGCCGCGATCGGCACGACGAAGACGGCCCTGCTGGACATGAGCCGCAAGCACGGCCGGACCGTGCACCTCGTACACCCCGCGCACACCACCATGGACTGCGCACAGTGCGGAGCGAGAACCAAGCACGCACTTCCTCTTTCAGAACGTACCTACACCTGCACCGCGTGCGGAACCGCGTCTCCCAGGGACAAGAACTCCGCCCGCGTGATGCTGGTCCGGGCTGGTCTCAACCCGGCTGGTGCCGATCGTGTAAGAGCTGACGGACCGCCGGTCCACAGCCAACGTGAGCCAGGAATCCCCCACCTTTAGGTGGGGGAGGTTTCAAGATATGTCTCTCATCCCGCCAGGCTGAAGCGTTCGAAGTGGATCTGCTGCTTGGGCACGCCCATGTCGCCGAGGGTGCGCAGTACCGCGTTCATCATCGGCGGGGGTCCGCAGAGGAAGACGTCCCGGTCGGCGATGTCCGGTACCAGGCGGGCGAGTTCACGCGAGGACAGCTTGTCGGGGACGGGCGGGCCGGTGAGCAGGTGGAGTTCGGCGCCCTTGGCCCGGGCCAGCTCGGCGAGTTCGCCGTAGAGGACGGCGTCGCGCTCGGCGGAGACGCGGTAGATGACGACCGCGTGGCCCTCCAGGTCCTCCAGCAGGGCGCGGATCGGGGTGACGCCGACGCCGCCCGCGATGAGCAGGGACTCGGTCTTCCGGCGGTGCAGGGTGGTGAAGGCGCCGTAGGGGCCCTCGGCGAAGACGCGGGTGCCGACCTTGAGGTGGCGCAGGGCGGCCGTGCCGGCGCCGGCGGTCTTGGCGGTGAGGCGGAGGCCGTTGCCGTCGGGGGCGGCCGAGAGGGAGAAGGGGTTGGCCTGCCACCAGCGGTCCTTGGTGAGGAAGCGCCAGAGGAAGAACTGGCCGGCCTGGGCGGGGAGCCGGTCGAGGTCGCGGCCTGTGATGTAGATCGAGACGACGTTGTCGGACTCGGGGACGACCGCGGAGACCCGGAACTGGTGGCGGAGGTTGCGCCACAGCGGCAGGACCAGGCGGCCGAGGGCGACCGAGCCGAGGGCCACGCCCCAGACCACGTACCAGTACGTCTTCGCGGCGGAGGACGCCGTGAACGTCGTACCGACCGCGACCTGGTGGGTGAAGGCGAGGACCACCGCGACGTAGGTGTAGAGGTGGATGAAGTGCCAGGTCTCGTAGGCGAGGCGGCGGCGGGCGTAGCGGGCGGAGGTCGCGCCGATGACGAGGATCAGGGCGAAGGCGACGAGCGCGCGCAGGATGCCCTCGGTGGTCTCGGCGAGGTCGACGACCTCGCCGACCGGGCCGGTGTCGGTGCCCTGCGCGTAGCCGAAGGCGATGAAGACGAGGTGCCCGAGCAGCGTCCAGAGGAGGGCGAAGCCGGTCCAGCGGTGCCAGGAGGTCATCCGGTCCATGCCGATGCGGCGGTCGAGCCAGGGCAGGCGGGCCACGAGCAGCAGCTGGAAGGCCATCACGAGCGCGCCGTAGAGGCCGAGGAGGCGGCCGATGACGATCAGCGAGTTGGAGGCGAATCCGGCCTGGGCGAAGAAGACGGTCACCACGGCGACGTTCGCGGCCAGCACGGCGTACAGGCCGGTGCGGGCCACCACCCTGGGGCGTATCGCCGTGGGGGGCGCAGGGGGTGATTGGACGGTCGTCACGGACGGCAGCTCCTTGATCGGGTCCTGGGAGACGAGCTTGACCTCGGGGCGCTGTCGTTTTCCTGTCGAACAACTTTCAAGTACTTATCGATGTGGGTGCGGCGGTGCCGCGGGTCTGGCGCTGATCGGCGGGTGGCGCAGTATGAGCGGGTGGACAAAGTTCGACTCCTCGTCGTGGACGACGACCCGCCGATCGCCGACCTCGTCGCGACGGTCGCCCGCTACGAGGGCTGGGAGGCCGCGTGCGCGTACTCCGGTGAGGAGGCGCTGACCGTCGCCGCCGAGTTCCAGCCCGACATCGTGGTGCTCGACCTGATGCTGCCCGGCCTGGACGGCTTCGGTGTGCTGGACCGGCTGCGGCACTCCGGGACGATGGTGCCCGTGGTGTTCCTCACCGCGCGGGACGCGGTCGCCGACCGGGTCGCCGGGCTGACGCGCGGGGGTGACGACTACCTGGTCAAGCCGTTCGCGGTGGAGGAGCTGATGGCCCGGCTGCGGACCGTGCTGCGGCGCAGCGCCGGGCCCGGTTTCCCGCGCTCGGTGCTGCGGGTCGCGGACCTCACGATGGACGAGGACACCCGGGAGGTGCGGCGCGGCGAGCATCTGATCACGCTCACCCCGACCGAGTACGAGGTGCTGCGCTATCTGCTGCGCAAGGCGCCGACCGTGCTCACCAAGGCGCAGATCCTCGACCATGTGTGGGAGTACGGCTTCGGCGGCCGCTCCAATGTGGTGGAACTGGTGGTCAGCCGGCTGCGCCGCAAGCTCGACGAGGGGCACGATCCGCTGATCCACACCGTGCGCGGCTTCGGCTATGTGATCCGGCAGGCCGCCGAATGATCGGACGACTGCGTCACAACTGGCGCAGGCTGCGGCTCGGCACGCGGCTCGCGCTGGGGCTGGGGGCGCTGGCCCTGGTGGTGTTCGCCGTCGTGGGTACGGCCCTGACGACGTACATGCGGGACTATCTGTCGGCCCAGCTCGACGACCAGCTCGGGCTCGCCCAGGGCGCCCAGTCCAAGTCCATCGCGGCGAGCGGCACGCTCCAGGGCAAGAAGTACTACCGCTGGTACTACGCCGTGTACGACGTCAAGGACGGCAAGCCGGTGCTCCGCAAGCCCGAGGAGAGCTCGGACCTGCCGGCCGACATCGGCGATCTCACGGCAGTGGCACAGGCCCAGATCGCCAAGGGCACCGAGGTGCTGCGCACCAGCGATCTCACGGGCGAGGGCGAGTACCGGCTGCGCGGCTGCGCGGTCGAACCCGGTGTGGTGCTGGTCAGCGGTGCGCCGATGGACGACATCGACGACACGGTACGACAGCTCGTGATCATCCAGGTGGTCGCCTTCGGTCTTGCGCTGCTCGCGCTGGTGGTGCTGGGCCGCAGGCTGCTGCGGCGCGGGCTGCAGCCGCTGAGCGACATGGCCCACACCGCGCACGGCATCGCCTCGCACGACCTGTCCGAGTCGGCGGCCAGGCTGCCGTTGCGCGCGGACGAGCGGGGCGGCGGCCCTGAGATCGAGGAGCTGCCGCTGCTCCGCCTCCGCGCGCACCGCGTTCAACACGATGCTGGAGCACATCGACGACTCCCTCGCGGTGCGCGCGGAGGCGGAGCAGCGGCTGCGCCGGTTCGTCGCGGACGCCTCGCACGAGCTGCGGACGCCGCTGATGTCGGTGCGCGGCTACGCGGACCTGTTCCAGTACGCGGCGGCGAACGTACCCGAGGAGCGGGACAAGCACCTGGCCCGACTGCGCGCCGAGGCGGCCCGCATGGGCATCCTGCTCGACGACCTTCTCCTGCTGGCCCGCCTGGACGCGGCGGACGTGGAGACTCCGATACGGCTGCAGGACGCGGAGCTGGTGGAGCTGGTGGCGCAGGCGGCGGACGCGTTCCGGGCCGGGCATCCGGACCGTCCGCTGACGGTGACGGTGCCGCCGGCCCCGGTGCGGCTGCGCGTCGACCCGGTGCGGATCCGGCAGGTGCTGGACAACCTGCTGACCAACGCGGCCGTGCACACCCCGCCCGGCACCCGGGTGTCGGTGACGGTGACGGTCACCGCGGGCACGGCGTCGGTACGGATCGCCGACGCGGGTCCCGGCATCCCGGACGCCGACCGGGCCCAGGTCTTCGACCGCTTCTACCGTGTCGACAAGGCCCGCAGCCGGGACCGCGGCGGCAGCGGGCTCGGCCTCGCGGTGGCGCGCTCGCTGGCGACGGCCCACGGCGGCACGGTCGAGCTGACGTCGGAGCCCGGGGCGACGGTGTTCACGGTGACGATTCCGCTGGGGGCGACCGCGTCCTAGGCCCGGCGCACACCTTGTGCCTACCATGGGTAACGTGGCGTCACCTGGGGCACAGGACCATCAACTGGCTCTGCCTTTTCGGCAGTTGCCGCACTGCGCGGCAACTGAACGACCGTCACATACCGCGCCACACGTTGTCATAGGCCGCGTCCTCGACGCTCTTGCGCTGTCGGACGGCCTCCAGTTCCGTCACCGCGTCGTGGACGGTGGCGAGAACGGTGTCCAGGGCCTCGTCGGTGACCTTCGCGGAGTCCTCGTCCGACACCTCGCGGATGCCGACGGCCGCGGCGAGCTGGGCGAGGACGGGTTCACCCGTGGCCCAGCGATCCGCCGCCCGGCTGCGGGCCGGGGAGTCCACCAGGGCCGCCTTGCCGCTGCGGACCGGGATCCAGCGACCCCGCTGCCGGGCGGCCAGCCCCTCGTTCTCCAGCGCGGCGAGATAGGCCGAGGACAGACCCCGCCCCCGCCGCCACAGCCAGTCCTCGACCGACTCGTACGGCGTCTCCCGTACGAGGGCGGTCGCGGCCTCGTCCAACAGACCGTCCGACAGGGGAACTTGGACGTTCGGCACGATCAGTTCGCCGTCCAGCGCGACGGCATCGGCGGCGAGGAGGTCGACAACCTCGGCGCCCGCGAGCGCGAGCGAGAGATCACCCGACTCGACGGGGTGGTCGGGGGCGACATCCATGGCGACGATCAGCAGGTCCCGGGGTGTGCTCATGGGTGCCAACCTAGCGCGGCTCGTGCGAGGAGGCAGCGACACCCAACGTTTACATAATTCCGTTCCGCAGTCGGCCATGTTTCGGGACCATGAGCCTCGGATGAATACCGGGGGTTTTTGGACCGCTTGCGCCACTGCGGTCCGAATGGCGTGCCCTCTGAAGGAAATTGGCGGGGTTTCCGGTTGTTTGGGGGCTCGTTCGCGCTGGCCGGATCATTTCCCTGCGCCTGGCGCTTACCTTTCCGTTGTTGACCGCCGAGTAACAGTGACGCTAGCTTTCAACCAGCCAACTCGCGTCTCTGCGATTCCGTTCGGCGCCCACAGGCCGAAACCCCCCACCGTGCAGTTTCACCGTTTATTCGGAGAATCATGACGTCTGTCGCGCGCGCCGCAGAAATGATCATTGGAATCACGCCGTTCCATGAACCGGATGCCCGACTCGCGGCGGCAGTGAGCCGCGCCGGTGGGCTCGGTGTACTGGACCTGGGAATTGGCGACCGAAGATCCAGAGAGGCCCTGGCGCGAATCCGACGCTGGTCCCCTGGCCCTTTCGGGGTACGCGTCGGGGCCCACTGCCGGATCGTCCCCTCGGAACTCGCCACGGCCGCCGACGGCGGCCCTGGCACCGTCGTGCTCGCCGTGGACGCTCCGTGGCGGATCGAGGAGGTCGCCGACTCGTTCCGGGTGCTGGTCGAGGTCATCGATCCCGACCAGGCGCTGACGGCGGTCCGCGCCGGTGCGCACGGGCTCATCGCCCGGGGTGCCGAAAGCGGCGGCCACATAGGCGAGTTGAGCACGTTCGTGCTGCTCCAACGGCTGCTCGCCGAGCCCGGTGTCACCGTCCCGGTCTGGGCCTGCGGCGGCATCGGCCCGCACACGGCCGCCGCGGCGGTGGCCGGTGGCGCGGCCGGGGTCGTGCTGGACAGCCAGCTGGCACTGCTCACCGAGTCGTCGCTGCCGGAGACGGCGGCAGCGGCGCTGCGCTCGATGGACGGCTCCGAGACCGCGGTGATCGCCGGTCACCGGGTGCTGCTGCGCCGAGGCCCCGACGCCCCGCAGGTGCCCGCCGAGCGGGTCTCCGAACTCCTCGGCGCCCGCGACCCGCGCACCCAGCTGCTCCCGGTCGGCCAGGACGGCTTCCTCGCCGCGCGGTTCGCCGAGCGCTGGGGCGACGTGGGCCGGACCGTGCGTGAACTGACCGCCGCCGTACGGAAGTCGATACGCGACGAGGCACCGGCCGGGGCACTGCGCGCCGGCTCACCGATGAGCCGCCGGCTCGGTACTCGACTCCCCATCGCCCAGGGCCCGATGACCCGTGTGAGCGACCAGGCGGAGTTCGCCGCGGCCGTCGCCGGGGGCGGTGCCCTGCCGTTCGTGGCGCTGGCGCTGGCGAGCGGCGAGCAGTCGCGAACGGTCCTGGCCGAGACCCGCGCCGCCGTGGGCGACCGGCCCTGGGGTGTCGGGGTGCTCGGCTTCGCGCCCGAGGAGATGCGCAACGCCCAGCTCGAAGCGGTACGGGAGTTGAGGCCCACCCACGCGATCGTCGCGGGCGGCCGCCCCTCCCAGGCCGAGTCGTTGGAACGGTCCGGGATCGCCACCTTCCTCCACGTGCCCTCGCCGGGACTGCTGCGGCAGTTCCTGGACGCCGGGGTGCGCAGGTTCGTGTTCGAGGGCTCCGAGTGCGGCGGCCACGTCGGACCGCGCGGCAGCTTCCCACTGTGGGAGGCCCAACTCGCCGTCCTGGACGACTTCTTGGAGACAGCGGCAGCGGGCACGGCCGAACACGTCGAGGTCTTCTTCGCGGGCGGCGTCCACGACGAGCGCTCGGCGGCGATGGTGGCGGCGCTCGCCGCACCGCTCACCGCGCGCGGCGCCGCCGTCGGCGTGCTGATGGGAACCGCCTACCTCTTCACGGAGGAGGCGGTGACGCGTGGAGCGGTCCAACCCCTCTTCCAGGAGCAGGTGGTCCGGGCCACGCGGACCGCGCTGCTGGAGACCGCGCCCGGTCACGCCACCCGCTGCGTACCCAGCCCGTTCAGCGACAACTACCTGCTCTTCGAAGCCGAGTTGCGCGAGCAGGGCGTCCCGGACCGGCAGATCTGGGAGAAGTTGGAACGGCTCAACGTCGGCCGGCTCCGCATCGCCAGCAAGGGCGTGGAGCGGGACGCGGCCGGTGCGCTGACCTCCGTGGACGAAGAACGCCAGCTCGCCGAGGGGATGTTCATGGCCGGCGAGGTCGCCGTGCTGCGTTCGGCGACCACCACGATCGACGCCCTGCACCGCTCGGTGACCGAAGGGGCCGCCGACTTCCTGGCCGACAGCGCGCGAACCGCCCGTGCCCTCCTGGGAGTTGCGGAGCAGGCCGAATCGGAGCCGCCCGCCCCGCTGGACATCGCTGTCATCGGCATGGCCTGCATGTTCCCCGAGGCCCCCGACCTCCCCACCTTCTGGGCGAACATCCTCGGCGGACGCGACGCGGTGACCGAGGTCCCGTCCGACCGCTGGGACCCCGCCGTGCACTACGCGGACGACAAGAGCGGCGCCACCCCGTCGAAGTGGGGCGGCTTCCTGCCCCGCATCCCCTTCGACCCGCTGCGCTACGGCATCCCGCCGACCTCCCTCGGCAGCATCGAACCGGTCCAACTGCTGGCCCTCGAAGCGGCCCGGCGCTCCCTGGAGGACGCCGGATACGGCGACCGGGGGCGGCAGTTCGACCGCGCGCGCACCTCCGTGGTGTTCGGCGCGGAGGCGGGCAGCGACCTCTCCAACGCGACCACGCTGCGCGCCGTACTCCCCTCCTACTACGGGAGGATCCCGCAGGGCATCGAGGAGCAACTCCCCACGCTCACCGAGGACTCCTTCCCCGGGATGCTCTCCAACGTGATCTCGGGCCGGATCGCCAACCGGCTCGACCTCGGCGGGGCCAACTTCACGGTCGACGCGGCCTGCGCGTCCTCGCTGGCCGCCGTCGACGTCGCCTGCAAGGAACTCGTGGGCGGCACCAGCGACATCGTGCTGTGCGGGGGCGCCGACCTCCACAACGGCATCAACGACTACGTCCTCTTCTCCTCCGTGCACGCCCTGTCCCCGACCGGCCGCTCCCGCGCCTTCGACAACTCGGCGGACGGCATCGCGCTAGGCGAGGGTGTCGCCTGCGTGGTCCTCAAGCGGCTCGCGGACGCGGAGCGGGACGGCGACCGGATCTACGGCGTCATCAAGGGAGTCGGCAGCTCCAGCGACGGCCGCTCTCTGGGCCTGACGGCACCCCGGCCCGAGGGTCAACGGGCCGCGCTGGAGCGGGCGTACCGCAACGCGGGCGTCTCCCCCGCCTCGGTCGGCCTGGTCGAGGCGCACGGCACGGGCACGGTCGTGGGCGACCGGACCGAACTCTCCATCCTCAGCGAGGTGTTCACCGAGTCCGGTGCGGAGACGGGCAGTTGTGCGCTCGGCTCGGTCAAGTCACAGATCGGGCACACCAAGTGCGCCGCCGGACTGGCCGGACTGATCAAGACCGTGCTGTCCCTCTACACCGGGGTCAAGCCGCCCACTCTGCACATGAAGCAGCCCAACTCGGCCTGGAAGGAGGACGACAGCCCGTTCGTCTTCCACGCCCGGCCTCGTCCCTGGGCGGCCCCCGCCGAGGAACGCGTCGCGGGACTCAGCGCGTTCGGCTTCGGCGGCACCAACTTCCACACGGTGATCCAGGCCTACGGCGATGCCGTGCCCCCCGCGCACGGCCTGGACGCGTGGCCCGCCGAACTGTTCACCTTCCGGGGCGCGGACCGCGTCGCGACGCGCCGGGGCATCGAGGAGACCCTGAAACTCGCCGAGTCGGGTTCCTGGAGGCTGCGCGATCTCGCCCTCAGCGCGTCCCGCCGCTCCGACGCCCGGCATGAACCGGTCCAAGTGGCCGTCGTGGCCAAGGATGTCGAGGAGCTGGCCGGGCAGTTGCGGCGGGCGCTGGCCGGCGAGCACGATCCCGGCGCGGGGATCCACGCGGCCGACCTCCAGGAGGACGCAGGCCAGGTCGCCTTCCTCTTCCCCGGTCAGGGCAGTCAGCGGCCCGGGATGCTAGCCGACGTGTTCATCGCCTTTCCCGAGCTGCAGCACTATCTGCACCTCGGCCGCGACCACGCCGACACGCTCTACCCGCCGACCGCCTTCGACGACACGGCCCGCGACCGCCAGCAGGCCGGCCTCACCGACACCCGGGTGGCGCAGCCCGCGCTGGGCATCGCCGGGCTCGCCGCCCACGCGCTGCTCACCGAGGCGGGCGTACGGCCGGACATGGCGGCCGGGCACAGCTACGGCGAGCTGGTCGCCCTGTGCGCGGCCGGCGCCATCGCCCCGGAAGCGCTGCTGCAACTGAGCGCCGAACGCGCGGTGGCGATCCTCGAAGCCACCGGCGCCGACGATCCGGGCACCATGGCCGCGGTCGCCGCCGGTGCCGAGGAGGTCGAGCAGGCCCTGAAGACGGCGGGCGCACCCGACTCGGTCGTCCTCGCCAACCACAACTCGCCCCGCCAGACGGTCATTTCAGGCCCGACGGAGGCGGTCGCGGAAGCCGTGCGGCTGCTGCGCGAGGCCGGTCTCGGCGCCAAGCGCATCCCCGTCGCGTGCGCCTTCCACAGCCCGCTGGTGGCGGGGGCGGGCGAACGGTTCGCCCAGGCCCTCGCCCAACAGGCCGTGCTCACACCCGAGTTCCCCGTGTGGTCCAACCGCACGGCGGCCCCGTACGGCGAGGGCGCCGACGCGGTCCGGGCCGAACTCGCCGCGCAGATCGGCGCGCCGGTCGGCTTCGTCGCACAGATCGAGGCGATGTACGAGGCGGGGGCGCGGGTCTTCGTCGAGGCGGGCCCCGGGTCGGTGCTGACCCGGCTGGTGGCCCAGATCCTCGGGGAGCGTCCGCACCGCACCGTCGCGTGCGAGCCCCGGCAGGACAGCGGGCTGCGCGGCTGGCTCGACGCGCTGGCCCAACTGGCCGTCGCGGGGCTGCCGGTGCGCACCGGATGGCTGTTCAACGGGCGCGACGCCGTCGACGCGGCCCGGACTCCTGTGCCCAAGCGGCCCGGCTGGACGGTCGACGGACAGCTGGTCCGCACCGCCGCCGGAGACCTTCTCCCCGGTGCCCTCGCACCGGCCCGACGCGTTGTGGAGACGACTGTGACGACGAACCCTCAGGGCGGCGCCCCCGTCGAGGCGAACAGGGACGCGCTCATCTCCGAATTCCTGCGCACCAGCCGGGAGATGGTGGCCGCGCAACGGGACGTGCTGCTGACCTACTTCGGCGCGACGCAGGCGACGGTGCCCCAGGGGACCTGGATTCCCGCACCGGCACCCGCCGTGGTCGAGGCGCTCCCGCAGACACTCGCCCTGCCCGCCGCCGTCGAGGCTCCGGTCGCCCAACAGACCACCGTACAACCGGAGTCGGGACCCGAGGCCGTCACCGAGGACGACGTGCTGCGGGTCGTACTGGAGATCATCAGCGAACGCACCGGATATCCCGTCGACATGATCGAGCCCGACCTCGACCTGGAGGCGGACCTCAGCATCGACTCCATCAAACGGGCCGAGATCGCGGGTGAGTTGGCGCAGCGGCTGGGCATCGGCGGCGGCGCGGACATCGCCTCGCTCGACGACGCCGAGCTGGAGGACCTGGCGAAGGCCCGTACGGCGGCTTCCGTCACGGGCTGGCTGTCGGCACGGCTGACCGGGCCCGCCGCCCCGGCAGCCGACACCGCCCCGCAGGACGAGGTCATGGGCTCGGCGCCCAAACGCCTCCAATTGCGACCGGTACTGCTGCCGCATCAGGACAGCGACAACCCGGCGGACCCGGCGTCCGTCCTGAGCGGCCGACGGTTCGTCCTCCACGGCGACGGCGACGTCCCGGAAGCGATCGCCGCGCGCCTCTCCTCGTACGGAGCCGACACGGTGACCGTCGCTCCAGAGCACCAACTCACCGCAGCGGACGGGCAGGTGGACGGCGTCCTGTATCTCGCGCCGCTCACCGCGTCGGCGCCGGTGCTGCCCGAGGCGTTCCCCGTGTTCCAGGCCGCGCTCGCCCGGAATCCGCGCCAACTGATCGCCGTACAAGGGCCGGAGGGCGGATCAGCGGGCCTGCACGGGCTGTTCCGTACGGTGGCGCGCGAGTATCCGGACACGGTCGCCCGCCTCGTCGAGGTGGCGGACACCGCACCGGCCGCCGTCGCCGACGCGCTGCTCGCCGAACTGCTGGCGCCCGGCAGCGAGCCGGTCGTGCTGCGAACGGCCGCCGGACGCCACGGACTTGAGCTGACCGAGACACCGCTCGGCGCGCTCGCGACCAACGGTGCCGGTCCTGCCGGTGACGGGGTCGCCGAGGCCGCCGCCATCGGTCTCGACCGTGACGCGGTGGTACTGCTGGTGGGTGGCGCGCGGGGCATCACCGCGAAGTTCGCGGTCGCGCTCGCCGCGGCCTCCCGGTGCCGTATCGAACTCCTCGGCAGGACGGCCGCACCGGCCGGACCCGAGGACCCGGCTACCGCGGGTGCCCGTACCCCGGCCGAACTGCGCGCGGCCCTCGCCGGACAGGGGGGACGCACCCCGGCCGAGATCAACCGCACCGCCGAACTCCTGCTCGCCCAGCGGGAGATCACCGCGACCCTGGAAGAACTCGCGGCCCTCGGCAGCGAGGCCCGCTACCACTCCGTCGACTTCCGCGAACCGGACGCGGCGCTCCAGGCGGTCAAGGAGATCCACGCCGAGCACGGCCGTCTCGACGGTGTCGTCTACGCGGCCGGGGTCATCGAGGACCGGCTGATCGCCGAGAAGACCACCGAGTCCTTCCAGCGGGTCTACGGCACGAAGACGCACGGCGCCGAGACACTGCTGTCGGCACTGGAGGAACTGCCCAACGGCCCTGCCTTCGCCGTCCTGTTCGGCTCCATCTCGGCCGTGCTCGGCAACCGCGGACAGGTCGACTACGCGGCGGCCAACGACGCCCTGGAGAGCCTCGGCACCGCCTGGTCGGCGCGGACCGGGCACCGGGCGCTGACCGTGCACTGGGGTCCGTGGGCGCCCACCGGCGGCCATCACGGCATGGTCACACCGGAGTTGGGACGCGAGTACGCGCGGCGCGGTATCTCGCTGATCGACCCCGAGGAGGGCACCGCGGCCCTGCTGCGCGAACTCGCCTTCGGCGACGAGTCGGCCGGAGCCGTCGTCTACACCGCTTCGGGCTGGTGACATGACCGACCGTCAAGTGCCGGTCGCGATCGTGGGAATGGCGGTGCTGCTGCCCGGCGCCGCCGACCTCGACGCGTACTGGCGGAATCTGCTCGCGGGCACCGACGCCATCAGCGAGGTGCCGGACGGGCGTTGGGACGCCGACTACTACCGGCCGGACTCCGCGAGCGGTCCGGCCGTGGCCGATCAGGTGTACTGCCGGCGCGGCGGCTTCGTCGACGGACTCGCGGAGGTCGAGGTCACCCGGTTCGGCATCATGCCGAACTCGGTGCCCGGCACCGAACCCGACCAGCTCATCGCCCTCCATGTGGCCGCCGCCGCCCTCGCCGACGCCGGCGGGGAGAGCCGACTGCCCGACCGGCACCGGGTCGGTGTGGTGCTCGGCCGGGGCGGCTATCTCACCCCCGGCCTGGTCCGCCTCGACCAGCGGGTCCGTACGGCTGGCCAACTCGTCCGCACCCTGGGCGAGTTGCTGCCCGACCTGGACACCGGTCAACTCGACCGGATCCGCACGGCGTTCACCGACAGCCTCGGCCCCGACAGCCCCGAGTCGGTCATCGGCCTGGTGCCGAACCTCGCGGCGTCCCGCGTCGCCAACCGCCTCGACCTGCGCGGCCCGGCGTACACGGTGGACGCGGCCTGCGCGTCCTCGTTGATCGCCGTCGACCAGGCGGTCACCGAACTCGCCGCCGGGCGCTGCGATTTGATGCTCGCCGGAGGCGTCCACCACTGCCACGACATCACCCTGTGGAGCGTGTTCTCCCAACTCCGCGCGCTCTCCCCGAGCCAGCGGATCCGCCCCTTCCACCGGGACGCCGACGGCATCCTGATCGGCGAGGGCACAGGAGTTGTCGTCCTCAAGCGCCTCGCCGACGCCGAACGCGACGGCGACCGGATCTACGCCGTCATCCGTGGCACCGGTGTGTCCAGCGACGGCCGAGCCGCGAGTCTCGTCAACCCGGACTCGACCGGCCAGGCCCACGCCGTACGCCAGGCCTGGGAGGCGGCGGGACTTGATCCGGCGCTGCCCCATTCGATCGGCCTGCTGGAGGCGCACGGCACGGCGACGCCCGCCGGTGACGGGGCCGAACTGGCCACGCTGGCCGAGGTGTTCGGACCCGAAGGTGATGCGGTCATCGGCTCCGTGAAGTCGATGATCGGCCACACGATGCCAGCCGCCGGGGTGGCCGGTCTGGTGAAGGCCGCGCTCGCCGTGCACCACGGGACGCTGTTGCCGACCCTGCACTGCGACGACCCGCATCCGGCGCTCGCGGCAACGCGGTTCCGTCCGCTGGCGAAGGCGGCGCCCTGGGAGACCACGCCCGAACAGCCGGTGCGGCGGGCGGCGGTGAACGCGTTCGGGTTCGGCGGCATCAACGCGCATGTCGTGCTGGAGGAGGCGCCCGGGGCTCGCGCATCCCGTGCGTCGGCGGTGGTCGTCGACGAGCCGGAACGCGTGTTGACCCTCGCCGCCGACAGCCCCGAGGCGCTGGCCGCGCTGCTGGACGCGGACGACTCCGCACTGCTGGCAGCAGCGACAGCCAACTCCCTCTCCGGCCGCTCCCGGCTCGGCATCGTCGCCCCGGACGCCAAACGGCTCGCGCTCGCTCGGCGCGCGGTCGCCAAGGGGCGGGCGTGGCAGGGTCGTAGCGATGTGTGGTTCACGCCGAGCCCGCTGCTCGGCGCGGGCGGCGGCAAGCTGGCGTTCGTCTTCCCGGGTCTGGAGGGCGACTTCACGCCCCGGGTCGAGGACGTGGCCGCGCACTTCGGACTGCGCGAGAACAAGTCCTCAACTCCCGCGCAGGTCGGGGATGTCGGCCGCCACGGCTTCGATGTCGTGGGCGTGGGACGGCTGTTGGACTCCGCGCTGCGCCGGATGGGTGTCGTGCCGGACGCGGTCGCCGGGCACAGTGTCGGCGAGTGGACGGCGATGACGGCCGCCGGGGTGTACTCGCCGGACGAGGTGAGCGACTTCATGGAGTCGTTCGACCCGGACTCGGTGACGGTGCCCGGGCTGGCCTTCGGGGCGATCGGTGCTCCCGCCGAGCGTGTGCTGTCGGCGCTCGCCGCCGAGTGGCCGGACTCCGGGATCGTCCTCTCCCACGACAACGCGCCCGGCCAGTCGATGGTGTGCGGGCCGGACGAGGCGGTGGACGCGTTCGTGCGGTCCTTCCGTGCGCAGGGTGTCCTGAGCCAGGTGCTGCCGTTCCAATCCGGCTTCCACACACCGATGTTGAGGCCCTACCTCGCACCGATCGAGGAGGCCACGAACCGCTTCCGCCTGCATCCGCCGACGGTCCCCCTGTGGTCGGGGACGACCGCCTCGCCGTTCCCCACGGACGAGAAGGCGGTCCGCGAACTCTTCATCCGGCATCTGCTGGAGCCCGTGCGCTTCCGGCAACTCGTCGAGGCCATGTACGACGCCGGTCACCGCGCGTTCGTCCAGGTCGGCACCGGCCAGCTCGGTTCTCTCGTCGACGCGACACTGAGCGGACGCGACCATCTGGTGATCGCCGCCAACTCGCCCCACCGCTCAGGCCTCGCCCAACTCCGGCGCGTGGCAGTGGCGTTGTGGGCGGCGGGTGGAGCGGTCGACCCGGCGGCACTCATGTCGGAGAAGAGACCGCCTCGGCAGGAACGCCCGCCCGTGCGGCTCGACCTGGACGGGGCGCTGGTGTCCCTCGACGGCCCGAGCCTGGTGAAACTGCGTGCGGAGCTGCGCACACCGCTCCCGACGAGCGCCGCCACATCCCCCCTGGACGCACTCACCGACCGCTTCCCGGCCGCCGCCGAACTGCACGCCCTGATGCGGGAAACCGCCGACACGGCCGCCCAACTCCTCGGCGCGGGCGGTCGTCGGGCGGTTGCGACCATCCCAGCTCCACCCCGGCAGCAGCCGCCCGCCCCGCCCAGGGAATGGCAGACCACGGTCCATGTCTCCCCCGAGTCCATGCCCTACCTCATGGACCACTGCTTCTTCCCGCAGCGGCCCAACTGGCCCGATGCGGCGGACCGTTGGCCGGTGGTCCCGGCCACCACGATCGTCCAGCACATCATCGACGCGGCCGAGCGGACCGCGCCCGGTATGCGCGCGGTCGCCGTGCACGACGCGCGGTTCGACCGCTGGCTGACGGCGACGCCGTCCGTCGACGTACCGGTACGGGTGGTCACCGAGGCCTCCGGCCGGCTCGCCGTCTCCTTCGGCCCGCACGCACGCGGTGTGGTCGAACTGGCCCCCGCCCACGCCCCGTT
>NZ_JAEQAZ010000222.1 GCF_016654115.1 Streptomyces sp. MBT53 | reverse complement strand
CCCCACCCCCGCCCTCAGCCGCCGCGGTCTGCTCGGCGCCACCGCACTCGGCGCGGTCGCCCTGGCAGGCGCCGGGCAGACCAGGGCCGCCGCGGCCTCAACCCCCGCCGCCGTCACGGAACTTCGCGAACGGGCCGTCGTCGTCGGCACCGGCTTCGGCGGCGGTGTCACCGCGTTACGGCTGGCCCAGGCCGGGGTCTCCACCCTGGTCCTGGAGCGCGGACTGCGCTGGCGGACCGGCCCGAACTCCACCACGTTCTGCCGCTTCGCGAACATGGACAACCGCTCCGCCTGGCTCACCGACCACGCCATCGTCGGCGGCGTCGACAAGACCTGGACGCCGTACACGGGCGTGCTCGAAGCCGTCGTAGGAGACGGCATGACGGCGATGTGCGGGGCGGCGGTCGGCGGCGGCTCGATCATGTACCACGGCATGACCCTCCAGCCCACGAAGGCGGACTTCGCCACCTCCATCCCGCAGGCCGCCGCCCTCTACGACGACCTCAACCTCTGGGCGTACCCCACGGTTTCGCGGATGCTGGGCATCTCCACCGTCCCCTACGACGTCCTCGCCTCCGACCCCTACAAGTCGTCCCGCCTCTTCCAGGACGTCGCACCGCGAGCGGGCCTGACCCCCTTCAAGGTGCCGCTGCCCATCGACTGGGCCTATGTCCGGGGCGAGTTGGAGGGGCTGTACGACCCGACGTACACCACCAGCGACATCGCGTTCGGCGTCGACAACGGCGGCAAGCACTCCATCGACGTCACCTATCTCGCGCAGGCGGAGTCCACCGGCCTGGTGCAGGTGGCGCCCCTGCACGTCGTCCGCGACCTCGCGATGGACGCGAACAAGAAGTGGGTGCTGTCCGTCGACCGCATCGACACCGGCGGCGCGGTCCAGGAGCAGATCCGGATCACCGCGGACGCCGTGTTTCTCAACGCCGGTTCGCCCGGCACCACCCGGCTCCTGGTCAAGTCCCGCGCCAAGGGCCTGATTCCGGACCTGCCCGACGCCATCGGCACCAAGTGGGGGAACAACGGCGACCGCATCTGGGCCTGGATCAACCCGACCGGCGACGCGGGCACCCAGCAGGGCGGCCCCGCCTGCGTCGGCGGCCGCGACCCGAACAGCAGCATCCCGCTCACCGTCGTGCACGCCGGATCCCCCGTCCAGCAGCCGGGCGTCACGGCCCTCACCGTCGTCGGCTTCGGCATCGTCGACGGCGCGGGCACCTGGGCCTACGACGCCGACACCGACGACGCCCACCTCACCTGGCCCACCGACGCCGACGCCGAACTCCAGGCCCTGATCGCGGCCAAGATGCGGGACATCGCCACGGCGGGCGGCGGCATCATGATCGACACCAATGCCCAAGCCCCGTCCACCTGGCACTCGTTGGGCGGCGTCCCGATGGGCGACGCCGTCGACCTCACCGGCCGTGTCCTCGGCCACCAGGGCCTCTACGTCCTCGACGGCGCCCGCATCCCCGGCTCCACCGGCGCCTGCAACCCGTCCATGACGATCGCCGCGCTCGCCGAACACAGCATGCGGACGATCGTGCGGCAGGATCTGGGGCGGGTGTTCTGACCCCTCAGCCCCAGGTCACCGGGAGCGCGCGCAGCCCGTACACGATGTTGTCCTGGTTGTAGGCGAGTTGGTCGGCCGGGACGGCGAGCCGCAGTCCCGGCAGGCGGCGGAACAGGGTCGTGAGAACGGTCTGGAGTTCGACACGGGCCAGGGTCTGGCCCAGGCACTGATGGACGCCGTAGCCGAAGGCGACATGGCGGCGCGCGTCCCGGGTGAGGTCCAAGTCGTCGGCCTCACCGAAGAGTTGCCGGTCCCGGTTGGCCGTGGACAGCATGCAGATCACGCCGTCCCCGGCCGGGATCGTCACCCCGCCCACCCGCACGGTCTCCGTCGCCGCACGCCCGAGGCCCAGGTGGATGATCGTGAGATGGCGGAGCAGTTCCTCCACGGCACCTCGGACCAGACCCGGGTCGGCGCGCAACAGGCCGAGCTGGTCGGGGCGTTGGAGCAGCGCGAGCACACTGATGGCCGTCATGTTGGCCGTGGACTCGTGCCCGGTGACGAGCAGGAGAAAGCCGAGTGACGCCGTCTCCTGGTCGGTCAGATCCTCGCGGGCGGCGAGCCGGCTGAGGATGTCGTCGGCGGGGCGACTCCGCTTCCGGGCCGCCAACTCCGCCAGATAGCCCATCAGTTCGGCGTGCGCACGCTCCGCCTCCGGCCGAGTGGTGCGGTTGTCGAGGAGAGTGCGGCTGAACGACTGGAACAACTCGTGGTCCTCGTACGGCACCCCGAGCATCAGGCAGATGACCAGCGAGGGGATCGGCAGCGCGAGATCCGCCACCAGGTCGGCGGACGTGCGGCCCTCGGTCATGCGGTCCACGGCCCGGTCGACGATGTCCTGGATGCCCGGGCGCAGTTCCTCGATCCGCTTGACCAGGAAGTCCTTGCTGACCATGCGGCGCAGCCGGGCGTGCTCGGGGTCGTCCATGCGGATGAAACTCGGCTTGGCGGTGGCCAGTTCACGCTGCCCGGCGGAGAGGAAGGGAAAGCCCGGTGTGCGCGCGTCGGCGCTGAAGCGGGCGTCCGCCAGCACGGCGCGGACCTCGTCGTAGCCGGTGACCAGCCAGCACGCGGTGCCGTCCGGCAGCACGGCCCGGGTGACGGCGGCCTCGCGGGCGGCGGCGGTGTGGGCGGGCGGCGGAGAGAAGGGGCAACTGCCGTAAGGAGCGGGGAGGTTGGTGGCGGTGACGGTCGTCATGGGAGGGCCGGCTCCTCGTCGTCGACCAGCGTGATGGCGCCACTGGGGCACAGGTCGGCGGCGAACCGCACCTCGTCGGCGTACCGCGCCTCCGGGTCCGGGACGAGCAGGGCGACCCGGCCGTCGTCCTCGCCCTGCTCGAACACCTCGGGCGCCGCGCCGACGCACTGCCCCGCGCTGCAACAGCGTTCGCGGTCCAGGAGGACGGTGAGAGTGGGCTGCCGGTCGGAGGGGGTGCGGAGGGTGTTGAGCGTGGCGCACATGGCGGCGGTCTGGCCCGCCAGGACCAGCAGCTCGACGAGCTGCCCGGGACCGAGGACTCCGGCGAGGCGGCCCCAAAGTCCTTCAGGAACAGGTGAGTTGACGGCCAACAGATCGGCCGCCTCCAGAAGGTCGCGGTCCTCGCCCGCCCAGGCATGCGTGTCCAGGTCGGCGGCCGTCGCGTCGATCTCGGTGGCCGTCAGCCCGGCGTCCGCGGCCGGGGTGCGGTGCCGCCGGTGGACGTAGGGCGCGTCGAGGCGGTGGGCGACGCGCAGGACGATCAGCTCGCGCCGACGGTGGCCGAGGGTGCCCTCGTGGGTGAGGACGCGGGCGAGGGAGAGCCAGGCGTGAGCCAGGACGGGGTGGTGGGCGAGGGTGCCGAACAGGTTCTCCCGGCCGGGGCCGTCCCGGTGGGAGTCGGCGAGCAACGACCGCAGGACCGGGGGCCATTCGGCGGGCGGGAGGGGAGGGATGCGGGGGACGCGGGTCGTGGTCAAGGCGCTTTCACCTTCGTATTCACCTTCCGACGAAGACACGGAGACACGGAGACACGGAGCCGAGGGACAGGGCGTCGACGTTGTTCACCAGCGGGCGACGACCACTCCCGCGCTGGCCCCGCTCGCGAAGCCGAACATGCCGACCAGGTCGCCGCGTCGAAGCCGTCCGGCGTCGAGGGCGGCGGCGAGTTGGAGGGGGATGGTGTTGGTGGCCACGTTGCCGTGGGTGGGAAAGGTGGCCAGGATGCGCCCCGGGTCCACGCCCACCCACTCGCACACGACCTTGGTGAACGGCACCGACGGCTGGTGCACACAGACGAGGTCGAGGTCGTCGCCCTCGACGCCCAACTCCCTCATCGCACCCCGCACTTTGCCGGGCAACCCCTCGAACGACCCCACCAACTGGACGGAGTCGATGCGGAGATGGCCGAGCCTGCGGTGCTGCGCGTAGGGGTTGGGGAGGGTGGCCGCCCGCCAGCCCCAGGAGTTGGCGAAGAACCGGGAGCCGAGGATGCCGGGCCGCTCACTCGCCTCGACCAGCAGCGCCGAGCCCATGTCGCCGGTGCTGAGGCTGGGCAGCGCGGTCGCCAGGTCGGCCGGGTCGTCGAGCTGCCAGCGGCTCTCGCGGGTGCTGACCTCGGCCGTGGTCACCAGCACCCGGCGGTACCGGCCGCCCCGGATGAGCGCGTCGGCGACCTCCAGCGCGTTGAGGACTCCGTTGCAGGCGTTCTTCAGGTCGAACACCGGGCAGCCCAGGCCGAGTTTGTCGGCGACGACATGGGCGGTGGCGGGCTCCTCCATGTCGGCGAGGATGCCGGCGTAGAGGAGCAGGTCGATGTCGGCCGGGTCGGTGCCGGTGTCGTCGAGGAGGCGCCGGGCCGCGTGGGCGGCCAGGTCGGAGGGTTGCTCCAGGTCGTCGGCCACGGTGCGCTCGGCCAGCCCGTACATGCGCTGGAGCACCCCGCGCGCCAGCGGCACGGCGGGGCTGCCCGCCCGGAAGCGGTCCTCCACCGCGGCCACGCTCTGCCGGCCCTCGGGGATGTGGACGGTGGCGTGAACGATCGTGCTGTGAACGGTCATTGATCCTTCCTGTGTCAGGTCCGTCAGTCCTCAGCCCTCCAGCCCCCGACCCTCAGTGCTCGGCGGTGAAGAGCAGCACCACGTTGTGCCCGCCGAACCCGAAGGAGTTGCTGACGGCGGCCCGGACGCGCTGGCGGCGGGGGAGGCCGGTCACACAGTCCAGGTCGTAGGGGAGGTTGTCCGGGGTGAGGTTGGCGATCGGCGGCACGGTGGAGCGGTGCACGGTCAGGGCGGTGAGCGCGGCCTCGACCGCGCCGGACGCGCCGAGCCCGTGCCCGAGAACTCCCTTGGCGGCGGTGACACTTGGCCGGTGCGGCAGCACCCGCTCGATCAGCTCGGCCTCGGTCAGGTCGTTGAGCGGGGTCGAGGTGCCGTGCGCGTTGACGTGGTCGACGTCCCCGGGACCGAGCCCCGCCTCCGCGAGCGCGGCGCGCAACGCGGCCTCGGCATGAACTCCCCCCGGTGCGGGGGCCGTCGGATGAAACGCATCAGAGGTCTGGCCCACGCCCGCGAACCGGGCGTAGCGCCGCTGTCCACGGGCACGGGCGTCCGCCTCCCGTTCCAGGACGAGGACGGCGGCGCCCTCGGCGATCACGAACCCGTCCCGGTCCGCCGCGAACGGCCGTGAGGCGGCGCCGGGTTCACCGACCCGGGACGACAGCGCGCCCATCCGCTGGAAGCCGGAGGTGATCACCGGGGTGACGGCCGCCTCCGCGCCGCCCGCCACCGCGATGTCGCACAGCCCGGCGAGCAGCAGAGCGCGGGCCGTTGCCAGCGCGCTGGCCCCGGAGGCGCAGGCGGTCTCGGTCGCCAGGGAGGGACCATGAGCCCGGAGGTCCAACAGCACTTCTCCGGCGGCCATGTTGGAGATCAGCATGGGCACGAGGGCGGGCGAGACCAGTTCCGGGCCGCCCTGGTGGTGGCGGAGGGTCTGGTCCTCCAGATGGGCGGCCCCGGCAAGACCGGAGCCGATGACCACGGCGACCCGGGCGCCGTCCCACCCGGCGGGGTCGAGCCCGGCGTCGGCGACCGCCTCCCGCGCGGCGAGTACCGCCAACTGGCTGAAGCGGCCCATGCGCCAGGCCTTGCCGCCGCCGATCCGGGCCTGTTCCGGGGTCATGAGGGGGATACGGCAGGACAAGTCGACGGCGCAGCCCTTGAGTTCGGGATCGGTGGCCGCCGTGGAACGACCGGACAGGACCCCCTCCCAGGTGGCCGCGCGGCCGACCCCGGCCGGGGTGATGAGCCCCAGGCCGGTGACGGAGACGGGTGCGCAGGGTGCTTTCATCACGCCCGCTTGGCGTTCAGCGTGGCGACCAGCTCACCCACGGTGCTGTGCCGGGCGGCCTCCTCCTCCGCGACCGGGACCCCCAGCTCCTCCTGGAGCGCCAGGGCGAGTTCGGCCAGCGCGAGCGAGTCCAGATCGAGGCTCTCCAGGGTGGCGTCCGGGCGGATGTACTCGGGGCTGACCTCGAACTTCTGGGTGAGTACGGCGGTCACGGCGGTCTGCACGGGGGACATGGCGTTCCTTTCGACGGGTGAACGGAGCAACGCGATCAGGGCACTTGACCTGTTTCGCGGTACGCGGACAGCAAGCACCGGCGGCGGGGCCGCCCGCGAACGGGCGAGGTCTCAGGCGACCGGCATCGGCACGGCCGGGTCGGCGCCGTCGATCCCGGCCACAGCTGCCATCTCCGGCCAGACCAGGGCCGCCGAGCCCCAGGTGAGCCCGGCGCCGAAGGCGGTGAGCAACACCCGTTGCCCGACGTGGAGTTCACCGCGCCCGGCGGCATCGGCGAGGGCCAGCGGGATGGAGGCGGCGCCGGTGTTGCCGACCAGGGCGATGTTGGTGACATGCCGGTCGTCGGGCACGGGGATGCGGGCGCCGACGGCGGACAGGATCCGGGCGTTGGCCTGGTGGGCGCAGAACCGGTCGATGTCCTCGGCCGCCCAGTCCGCGCGCTTGAGCACGGTGTGGGCGGACTGCGTCATACGGGTCACCGCATGCTGGAAGACATCGTGTCCCCGCATGCGGAAGTAGCGGTCGTCCGGGCCGAATTCACCCGGGCGGGACCGTTCCAGCGCACCGCCACCGGGCACCTGGATGAGCCCCTCCCCCGAGCCGTCGCTGCCGAGGTCGAGGGCCAGCACCGCGCCCGGTTCGTCCGGTGCGCCGCGCCGCAGTACGGCCGCCCCGGCGCCGTCACCGAACAGGATCCCGGCGGAACGGTCCAGCGGATCGAGGAGCGTCGAGTACACCTCGGCCGCGACCAGCAGGACCCGGTCGGCACACCCCGAGGTCAGGGCGCCGACGGCGGCGGCGAGGCCGTAGACGAATCCGCTGCACGCGGCGGACACGTCCCAGGCGGCGGTTCCGCCGAGGCCGAGGCGGGTGGCCAGTCGGGGGGCCATGGCGGGCATCGGCCGGTCGGGGGTGGAGGTGGCGACGATGACGGCGTCGACCAGTGGCCGGCCACCGTCCACCGGCGACCGGTCGGCGGCCGAGAGCGCCCGGCCGGCCGCCTCCAGCGCGAGGTCGCCGGTGGTCACCCCCGGTGCCGCGCGCCGCCGTTCGCCGATGCCGGTGCGTCTGCGCACCCAGGCGTCGTCGACTCCCCACGCGGCGGGCAGGGCGTCGTTCGCCACCGCGTCCGGGGGGACGAAACCGGCGATGCCCTCGAGCACGGCCGTCCGCGACGGCGTCAAGAGGGGGGCTGCGCTGGGCAGTCGGTGGGTCACACACGCCTCGTTCGTAAGTGATCTTGGACGAGCGAGCACGACTGTAGATCGGATCAAGATCGGGCCGGGAACGTGACACGGCTCGAACACGCAAGCCAAAATGCCCTCCCCACCAGCAAAAACGCAGCTCAGCGGCCGAAGTGAGGAAACGTTACGCCCGTTATGCCGTCCACGGATCACCCGAAAGAGGACGGCCGGTGACGCCGTTCGGCACACAACCGCCCCGGAGGACACGCCAGTTCACCGGGTCGGGTGACGGCGCTGGGACAATGGGCCCATGAGCATCGTCAAGATCAACGTACTCACCGTCCCCGAAGAGCAGCGCGAGACGCTGGAGAAGCGGTTCGCGAACCGCGCCGGGACGGTGGACGGCTCGGACGGCTTCGAGTGGTTCGAGCTGCTCCGCCCCGTCGAGGGCACCGACACCTACCTCGTCTACACCCGCTGGCGCGCCGAGGAGGACTTCCAGAAGTGGATGTCCGGCATGGGCCAGGCCGCCCACCGCGGCACACCCCAGGACGGCTCCGCACCGGCCGAGCGCCCCAGGCCCGCCGCGACGGACGCCACGCTGTGGACCTTCGAGGTGGTCCAGCAGGCAGGCCCCAAGCAGGACTGAGAAGCACTGCTATTACCACTGCGCCTCCCGCACCGCCGTCAGTTCGCGCAGGACGCGGGTCAGGTCGTCCGGTGCCGCCGCGAGGCGCACCGGGCGCCCCCCGTCGTCGAGTTCGGCGATGTGCCAGTCACCGGGGACGGTGTCGCCGTCCCCGCCCCGCACCCGCCGCACACCCTTGACGGTGAACCGCTCCACCGGAATCCGGCGCGCCGCGAACCGCCCCGGCCCCGGGGTCACCGCGGGCGGCCCGTCGCCGAGGGCGATATGGGTACCGAAGCCGTACGGGTTGTAGTCGGTGTGCTCCAGGAACCGCGCGGAGACGAACACCTCCCCCTCCAACTCGCCCGGCTCTACGCCCCGTTCGACCTCACCGACCGGACGGACCCGGGTCTCGCGCCAGGCCCGGACCAGCAACACAGCCGAGCCGAGCGTGCCCGCCGCCAGCCAGCCGATCGCGGCGGGTGAGGCGAGCAACGTCGTCGGGTGGAAGTAACACAGCGGCACCAGCCACAGAGCCGTACCGGCAAGGACGAACCCGAACGGCACCGCAGAGGGCAGGACTTCGTCGTCGGGCAGCCGGCGCCCGCGCACCCGCTGCACGGTCAGCGCGCCGGGGTAGCCCGCGGCCAGGCCGGCGAGGGCCGACATGACGGCCAGGGTGCCGGCGTTCGGAACGTGCCGGTGCCAGACGTACCGCGACCCGCTGACGACCCTCACCTCGCCACGCCAGAACGTCAGTTGGACCTTGTCACCGGCGTGAAACCCGTCGGCGGCCTCGACCGGCACCTCAAGACGCCGGAAGGGCCGATCTTCCGTGAAGTACACCCAGCTGGACTTCTTGGGCCGGTTGGGGTCGGTCCGCGCGATGACGGCCGAGGTGTAGGTCAGACACTCCCGGCGCTGGGCGACCGGGGTCGACGCGGTGCACGGGACGGCCGCGCGCCAGGCCCGCTGGTCGGCCGCGGTGTCCGACACGAACGCGGCGGCCACGCCCGCGCCCACCAGCAGCACCGCACACCACAGAACCGCGGCCCCCGCCCACCCGCGCCCGGCGGTACGGTCCGAGACGACGGGAACGGCAGCCGCATCCGCCACCCCGGTCGCCCCATGACGCTGCCGCAGCGCACGAAGAGCGGCCAACTGCTCCTGAAACAGGTCGAGTTCATACGGCCCGGTCGCGACCGGCAGGGGCAGCGTCCGACTGCGCCCGTCCCGCAGCAGCACACCGACGCGACGGACCTGCCCGCCCCGCGAACCGCTCCCGCGCTTCAGCCGGATCCGCAGCTCGGCGACCTCCGGCCACGGCACGCTCCACCCACGCAGCAGCGTCCAGGACCGCAGCCCGCGCGCGTCGGCACTCACCCGGGCGGTGACCAGGTACAGCGACACGAAACCAACGACCGCGAACGACCCACCGCCCACCAGCCACAGCACACTCGGCCCGCGCAACACCGCCCACCCCACCGAGGCCCCCGCGCCCGCCGCAGAGAACGCCACGGACAGCCACAGGGCCCGGCGCGGGCGGGCACGGCAGTGCACCGCGTGGACCTCGGTCATGGCCCCCACTCTGCCCCGGCCCGCGCGGTAAGCGCTTGTGCGCTCTCCGGCAGTGTTCCGGCCTGCCAGGTTGCCCGAGGGAGGCAAGATGCCCGACGAACCCCAGGAGTGCTCTCGTTGGCGCCTCCTCCACGACAGCCCCACCGAAGTGACATGACCCGTTCACTAATCCTCCACATACGAAGCTCTGCGCCGAAAGAATCCGGCCATTGACTCACTTCGCGCGGCATCCACCGGGAAGTCGCGAAGCGCCTCGTTCGTTTCGTTTCGTTTCCTCAGGTGGAGGGACACGTGCTGTCCGCGCAGAAGGGCTCCGACCGAACGGAGCCCCACAGACCCGTGCTCGATCCGCCGCCCAGACGGCCACAGGCCGCCCGCGGGCTCGGCGACCGCATCTTCCGCTACCAGTTGACGGCCACCGGGATCGTCGTCCTCGCCATCATGGCCGCCGTAGGACTGTTCCTCCTCCTACGGGCCACCCAGGCACTTCGCGCCACCGGCCCGTCCTTCCTCACGACGGCCCAATGGCAGCCGGACGTCCACCGGTTCGGCATCGCGGCGGTCCTCACCGGCACCCTGCTGATCGCCGCGGTCGCGGTCACGATCTCCGTACCCCTGGCCGTCGGCACGGCCCTGTTCATCTCCGACGTGGCCCCACGCGGCCTGCGCCGCACCCTGGTGAGCCTGGTGGACCTGATGGCGGCAGTGCCCTCGGTCGTCTACGGCCTCTGGGGCCTCTTCTTCCTCCAGGCGCACGTGATCGGCCTGTCGCGCTGGCTGTCCGACTGGTTCGGCTGGATCCCCCTGTTCAAGGTCGACGGCACCCACCCGGGCGACCCGCTCGCCTCCGCGAGCGTCTACACCGCGTCCGCGTTCGTCGCCGGGATCGTCGTCGCGCTGATGGTGGCGCCCATCCAGTGCTCGGTGATGCGCGAGGTCTTCGCCCAGGCACCGGCCGGCGAACGCGAGGGCGCCTACGCGCTCGGTGCCACCCGCTGGGGCATGATCCGCGCGGTCGTCCTGCCCTACGGCAAGGGCGGCATGATCGGCGGCACGATGCTGGGGCTCGGCCGGGCGATGGGCGAGACGATCGCCGTCTACATGATCATCTCGCCGGTCTTCGTGATCCAGCCGCACATCCTGCAGACCGGCTCCAACTCGGTCTCCTCCCTCATCGCCCTGCACTACGGCGACGCCTCCAGCTTCGGCATGTCGGCCCTGATGGCCGCCGGCCTGGCGCTGTTCCTCCTCACCCTGGCGGTCAACTTCACCGCCTCCACGATCGCGGCCCGCTCGCGGTCCGGCGCGCAGAGCGAGGCATGAGATGACGGTCGTAGAAGAAGCAGTAATGGCACCGGAGTTGGAAGTACTGACCCCCCAACCCCCGGACGTACCACGGCGGATCGGCGGCCCCACCCGCTCCGGGGTACTGGCACTGTCCGGTGCCGCGGTGTCCGGCCTCTGCGTGAGCGTGCTCCTGTTCGGCGAACTCGCCCCCTTCTCCGGAGCGTTGGGCTTCGCCGTCACCTGGTACGCGGTCTCCCTCGTCGTCTACGGCGTACTCACCGGCCTGGAGGAGAACGCCCAGGCGGTACGCGACCGGGTGATGACGGTGGTGCTGTGGACAGCGGCAGGCCTGCTGTTCTCCGCCCTCGCCATGGTCGTCGGCTTCACCCTCTGGCGAGGCCGCGAGGCACTGACGTACCTCAACTTCTTCCACCAGGACATGCAGGCGGCAGGCCCGCTGGACCCGCTGGGCGTAGGCGGCATAGCCCACGCAATGATCGGCACCCTGCTGATGATCACCATCGCGCTGCTGATCACCGTCCCACTGGGGCTGGCCTGCGCGGTGTACCTCAACCAGATCCCCGGCCGGTTCTCCCGCTTCGTCCGCACCATCGTCGAGGCGATGACCGCACTCCCGTCCATCGTGGCCGGCCTCATGGTCTACGCGGTCTGGGTCCTCCAACTGGGCATGGAGAAATCAGGACTTGCGGCCGGCTTCGCGATCAGCGTGATGATGCTGCCGATCGTGATCAGAGCGGCGGACGTGGTCCTGCGCCTGGTCCCCGGCACACTCACCGAGGCGGCCGAGGCCCTGGGCGCACCGCGCTGGCGCACGGTCTGGCACGTGGTCCTGCCAACGGCCCGCTCCGGACTCGCCACAGCGGTCATCCTCGGCACGGCACGCGGCATAGGCGAGACGTCCCCGGTCCTCCTCACCGCAGGCTTCACCGCCGCCACGAACTACGACCCCCTGCACGGCCCGATGATCTCCCTCCCCCTCGCGGTCTTCAGCTTCGTCCGCTCCCCCGAACCCGCGATGATCGCCCGAGGATTCGGAGCGGCGGCGGTACTGATGGCCCTGGTCCTGATCCTGTTCGTCATCGCCCGAGTAATCGGCGGCCGAGGCCCGGGCCAACAAACCCGCAGCCAGGCCCGCCGCACAGCCCGCGCCTCACGCCGGGACGCGGCCCGCTTCGACGAACTCCGGGGCCCAGGCCTGTCGTTGTTCGACACGCATCCCCACGAGTCGTCTGAATCGCCGACAACCAGACCCACCCCTGCATTTGAACCCCCCGCACCCACGGACGGCGAACCCGCCCCACAGGCACCACCCGCACCCGACAACGACGGATCCGCCCCGCAGGGACCACCCGCACCCGACGACGAGACCGCCACCCACAGCGCACGCAGTGGCGTCGAAGCCGACACGGAGAGCGCGCACGCAAGCGACGACGCACCCGCCCCCACCACCCACGAACCACCCGCGGCCGCCGCCGGCGATCCCGCCCCACAGGGGCGACCCGCACCCGCCGACGCAACCGTCACCCACACCGCACGCAGTGGCGGCGAAGCCGACACAGCGGGCCCGCGCGAAAGCGACGACGCACCCGCACCCGCCGACGGCGAACCCGCCCCACAGCGGCCACCCGCACCCGCCGACGCAAC
>NZ_JAEQAZ010000221.1 GCF_016654115.1 Streptomyces sp. MBT53 | reverse complement strand
CAACTGCCCCACCACCGTGCCGATCCCGCCCGCCGCGCCCTGCACGAGCAGCGTCTCGCCGGGCTGGAGGCGGCCGACGGTGTGGACGAGGGCGTAGGCGGTCGGGAGGACGGTGGGGAGGGTGGCGGCCGTGCGCAGGTCCATGTTCTCGGGGAGGGGGAAGGCCGTCGCCGCGTCGGTCACGACGACCTCCGCGTACGCGCCGCCCGCCGTCAGGGCCGCCACCTCCTGGCCCACGGCGAGGTCTTCGACGCCGGCGCCGACCTCCCGGACGCGGCCCGAGACCTCAAGTCCCGGTACGAAGGGGAGACTTGGCACCCGGTATCCCTCGCCCCGCGCCTTGAGGTCGGCGAAGTTCACTCCGGTGTAGGTCACGTCGACGCTCACCTGGCCGGGGCCGGGGCGCGGGATCTCCGCCTCCACGACCTTCAGGACCTCGGGGCCGCCGTACTCCTGGAACTCGACTGCGCGCATGCCGGACACACTCCCCGCTCGACTGTTCAATGAAAAGCGAACACTCGCGAGTGTATGGTTTTCATCGAACACTCGGCAAGCGGGAGGCGGACATGGCGGCACAGCGGACCGGCGGCGGCACCAGTCACCGCCCCGCCCCCGAACACACCCACCCCGACGGCGTCCCCGTACAGACGGCTCTCGCCGCCCTCGCAGTTGGCCGGTTCGGCGGACTGGTCCCGCAGCTGCGGCAGCTTCGACGTGCCGGTGGGCAAGGCCGCCCTGAGCCACCACTTCGCCGTACTGCGGGGCGCGGGGATCGTGGAACAGCGGGACGAGGGGCCCAAGCGGGTCAACCGGCTGCGGAGGGAAGAGTTCGGTGCCCGGTTCCCGGGGCTGCTGGAACTCGTACTGCGTGCAGAATGAATCGGGTCATGTGCTGAACAAAGGCCCGTCGTACCTCCTCCAGGCAAGGAAGACCCTCATGACCTCCCCGAAGACGGTTCTGATCACCGGTACGTCCTCCGGCATCGGCCTGGCCACGGCCGTCGGCACCGCACGGGCCGGCTGGACGACCATCGCCACCATGCGCGACACCGGCAAGGCGGACGCCCTGCTCAAGGCCGCCGCCGAGGCGGGCGAGGCGTACTGCGCGCAACGAGGCGTACTGCGCGGCCAAGTTCGCCGTCGAGGGCTTCATGCAGTCGCTCGCGCCGGTCGCCGCGACCGTCGGCGTCGCCGTCACCGTGGTCGAACCGGGCGCGGTGGCGAGCGAGTTCGTCGCCAACCTCGGACTGGACGTCCCGGCCCTGCTCGCCGCCGCCGGTCCCTACGCCCCGGCGCTCCAGGCCTACATCGCCCGCACCCAGCAGTCGTTCGGCAACGCCCAGACGCCGGCCGAGGCGGCCGCCCCGATCGTCGACGCCCTGACCGCCGCCCACCCGCCCTTCCGCGTCCAGACCTCGCAGTGGGCCCGCGACTTCGTCGCCACCACCCTCGCCGACCCCGACGGCTCCGCCGTCCAGACCCTCACCGGCAGCTGGGTGCGCTGACCGCTCGGTGTCCCGGCGTCCTGCACCGCCGCGCCGGGCACCGCGGCAAAGGGGACTGAACGCCTCCGGCCGCCTCCGCGTCACAGTGTCGAGTGGGACGTGGAGGGGACTCCGGCGTGAAGAAGTACCTGAAGAAGTACCTGTGGACCTTCACGGTCGTCGCGATCGTCGCCGTGGCGGTCCTGGCCGCCCTGGCCGTGCGCGGGCTCATGAACCTGGGTGCCGACGACGGGACCGTGAGCGGCGCCCGGCCGAAGGCCGGCACCGGCAGCAGCCCCAGCACCGGCGTCGGCCGCGAGTGCGTCGGCACCCGCCCCGTCGACAGCCTCCCGCACGCCTACGACGACGACTCCCCCCTCGAACCCCTCGAACGCGTCGTCGCCCGCGTCGACAAGCTCGCCCATGCCGACCGCTACGCCGCCGTCTACACCGGCCTCTCCCTCGACGAGGACAGCAAGAGCGTGGACGTGTGGCGCGTGCCCTCCGCCGCCTTCGACACAGAGGTCTGCGGGTCCGTCGTGAAGGGTGTGACCGTCCGGCTGCACGGCACAGACGTCGACCGGCGCACGCTCGACGCGCTGGCCGACCGCCTCGGCGACGACATGCGTCGCTGGGACGGCACCTTCCAGATGCGTGAAGTCGGCGTGGACGAACGGGGGTTCGTGCTGGTCGGGGTCGACGACCCCGACACGGCACGATCGATCGTCGAGAAGGCCTACGGCGCGGAGAACGCCCGGTACATCAAGGTCGAGCACGTGGATCAGGCGTCGGCCTTGACCGGTTGAGTCTGAACCCGCCCCTTCGTTCCCAGCGCCGACCGCAGCACCACGTACAGCACCGCGCTCAGCACGAACCCCACGATCGGCGTGCTGTCGCCGAACGACGGCCAGTGCTTCGGGACGTAGCCGACGTAGTCCTCCTGGTTGGAGAAGAGCGGGACCGAGACCCCGATGCCGATCAACAGGGCTGCCAGGCCGGGCCAGTTGGTGAAGGTGGGGTCGGTCAGGCGAGGGGCCAGTTCCTCGGTGGGGGTACGGGACTGGAACCAGCGCTCCACCAGGACCACGCCCAGCCAGGGTGCCACCCAGTACGCGATCACCAGCAGGAACGCCTCGTACGCCGAACCCGCGTCGGACAGGGACGCCCACGCCGCCGCCGTACCGGCCACGCCCGAAACCACTACCAGGACACTGCGGTTGAGCCACGCGGGGAGCTTCAGGCCCAGCGCGGTGAGGGAGATCGCGCCGGAGTAGACGTTCAGCGCGTTCGCCGAGACCGCGCCGAGGATGATCGCGATCAGCACCAAGTCGCCCAGCCAGCCGGGGAGATGGCCGGTGAAGGCCGCCGTGGGCGTCGCGTCCTTGGGGGCCAGCAGCGTTGCCGAGGCCGCGCCCATCACCGCCACGAACGTCACCGACACGAACAGGCCGACCGCCGGGTAGAGGATCGTCTTGAACTTGTTCGCCGTGCGCGGGAGATAGCGCGAGTAGTCCGTCGCGTACGGGTTCCAGCCCGCCGCGTAGCCCCAGGCCGCGGAGAACGCGAGCAGGAAGCCGCCCACGCCGCCGCCCGTGCCGCCCCCGCCCAGGTGCGCGTCCTTGAAGGTCCACACGCCGGCCAGCAGGAAGATCACCGCGAGCGCCGGGAACGCGTACTTCTCGAAGGTGTGCACGAAGTTGTGGCCTATGAAGCCGATCAGGATCTCCGCCACGACCACCAGGAGCAGCGAGGGGAGGGGGCGTAGGCCCGTCAGGGTGTTTAGTGCGAAGGCCGCGCTCACACTGTTCACCGCGAACCAACCGACGCCCGCGACAAGGCCGTTGGCCGCCGACGGGAGGATGTTGCCGCGGAAGCCGAAGGAGAAACGGCCGATCACCATCTGCGGGACGCCGAAGCGCGGGCCGTCCAGGGAGAGGAAGCCCTGCGTGATCGCGCCGAGGCCGGTGCCCAGGACGATCGCCGCGGTCGCCTGCCAGAAGCTCAGGCCGAAGAAGAGGACCGAGATCACGCCGATGTAGACGGTCGCGAACTCGATGTTCGGGGAGGCCCAGGTCCAGAGCAACTGGAGCGGGCTGCCGTGCCGTTCGGCGTCGGGGATGGGCTCGGCACCCGCCGTCTCTACGGCGATGACCTTGTCACCGTATTCGGGGGCGAGGGTGCCGGCGGTGTCGGCGGGAGCAGTCGTCATGCGAGGTAAGTGTCCGGTTCCTGCCGGTCCGGGCCCAGAGGCGCAATGTCCGTACCGGGCCGCTCACCGGCGTACAACCTGCACGTATCACTCGGCCCTGGGGTCGTCCTTGAGGTCGTCCTTGTTCAGGGACTTCAGGAACTCGGGGTTGTCGTCCGGCGCGATCCACCGGCCCTCCGCGGCCGTCGCCCCGTCCGGGCTGCGCCGCGCCCGGCCCGCGATCAGCCACGCGACCGGACCGACCAGAACCTCGCCGAAGAGCAGGATCACGAACACCCACGCCAGCTTCGGCATGCCCCGCACGTCCTCCTCGGGCGTGTTCAGGCAGTCCACGAAGGCGTAGATCCACAGAGCCAGGACCAGCAGGAAGGGCAGATACCTGAGCATGGCGGCGAGATTCTCCTGAGTGGTGGGACGGCCCCGGTGACGGGGTCAGGTTAGCGGGTGGCCGATACTTGGACACATGGCTTACGACGATCTTCGCTCCCTGCTCAGGGCACTGGAGCGCGAGGGAGACCTCAAGCGCATCAAGGCCGAGGTGGACCCGTATCTGGAGGTCGGGGAGATCGTCGACCGGGTCCAGAAGGCCGGTGGGCCCGCGCTTCTCTTCGAGAACCTCCGCGGATCGAGCATGCCCCTCGCCATGAACGTCTTCGGGACCGACCGGCGGCTGCTCAAGGCGCTCGGGCTGAAGTCGTACGGCGACATCTCGGACAAGATCGGCGGGCTGCTGCGGCCCGAGCTGCCGCAGGGGTTCGTGGGGGTGCGGGACGCCTTCGGGAAGCTGGGGTCGATGACCCACGTACCGCCGAAGAAGGTCAAGGACGCGCCCGTGCAGGAGGTCGTGCTCACGGGCGACGACGTCGATCTCGACGCGCTGCCCGCGCTCTTCACCTGGCCGCAGGACGGCGGGTCCTTCTTCAATCTGGGGCTGACTCATACGAAGGACCCCGAGAGCGGGATCCGCAACCTCGGGCTCTACCGGCTCCAGCGGCACGACAAGCGCACCATCGGCATGCACTGGCAGATCCACAAGGACAGCCGGAACCACTACCAGGTCGCCGCCCGGCGCGGGGAGCGGCTGCCGGTCGCCATCGCCTTCGGGTGTCCGCCCGCCGTGACCTACGCCTCCACCGCGCCCCTCCCCGGTGACATCGACGAGTACCTCTTCGCCGGGTTCATCGCGGGCAAGCGGATCGAGATGGTCGACTGCAAGACCGTGCCGTTGCAGGTGCCGGCGCAGGCCGAGGTGGTCATCGAGGGGTGGCTGGAGCCCGGCGAGATGCTGCCGGAGGGGCCGTTCGGGGACCACACCGGGTTCTACACGCCCCAGGAGCCCTTCCCGGCCCTCACCATCGACTGCGTCACGATGCGGAAGCGGCCGTTGCTTCAGTCGATCGTCGTAGGCCGGCCTCCGACGGAGGACGGACCGCTGGGACGGGCGACAGAGCGGTTCTTCCTGCCGCTGCTGAAGATCATCGTGCCGGACATCGTGGACTACCACCTGCCCGAAGCGGGCGGATTCCACAACTGCGCGATCGTCTCCATCGACAAGAAGTACCCGAAGCACGCCCAGAAGGTGATGCACGCGGTCTGGGGTGCGCACATGATGTCCCTGACCAAGCTGATCGTGGTCGTCGACTCCGACTGCGACGTCCACGATCTGCACGAGGTCGCGTGGCGGGCCCTGGGCAACACGGACTACGCCCGGGACCTCTCGGTCGTGGAAGGACCCGTCGATCACCTCGACCACGCCTCCTACCAGCAGTTCTGGGGCGGCAAGGCGGGGATCGACGCGACGAGGAAGTGGCCCGAGGAGGGCTACACGCGGGACGGCGGCTGGCCCGAGATGGTGCTGTCCGACCCGGAGACGGCGGCGAAGGTCGACCGCCGGTGGAAGGAGTACGGCCTGTGAGCAGCGCGTCAGCCGCGATCCCGCAGCCGGGGCGCACCAAGGCGTTCCTACGCCTCGTCATGATCGAGCACTCCGTCTTCGCCCTGCCCTTCGCCTACATCGCGGCGCTGACCGCGATGTTCCAGTGGGACAAGAACATCCACTGGGGGCGGCTGCTGCTGGTCACCATCTGCATGGTGGGGCTGCGCACGTTCGCGATGGCGGTGAACCGGATCATCGACCGGGAGATCGACGCCCGTAACCCGCGCACGGCCCACCGCGAGCTGGTGACCGGCGCGATGACGGTCAAGCACGCGTGGACGGGCGCGCTCGTCGCGCTGGTCGTGTTCCTCGGCTCGGCGGCCCTGCTGAACCCCCTCTGTCTGGCGCTGGCCCCCATCGCGGTGATCCCGATGGTGATCTACCCCTACGGCAAACGGTTCACGAACTTCCCGCAGGCCATCCTCGGTCTCGCCCAGGCCATGGGCCCGGTCGGCGGCTGGCTGGCGATCACCGGCGAGTGGTCCTGGGACGCGGTGATCCTCGGACTCGCCGTCGGCATCTGGATCGGCGGCTTCGACCTGATCTACGCCTGCCAGGACATCGAGACCGACCGCGAGATCGGCGTCATGTCGGTCCCGGCCCGCTTCGGCATCCCGGCCTCCATCTGGGGCGCGCGCGTCTGCCACGCGATCACCACGGCCCTGCTGGCCTGGTACGGCGCGGCGACCGGCGCGGGTGCCTTCTTCTGGTTCGGCCTGCTGATCGTCGCGGGGGCGTTCCTGTACGAGCACTCGATCGTGCGGCCCCATGACCTGTCCCGCCTCAACCGGGCGTTCTTCAGCGTCAACGGGTTCATCGGGATCGCGTTGTTCGTGTGCGCGCTGCTGGATCTGCTGGTGCGCGGGCTCACGGTGTAGGCGCGGTACGTGGGGGCGGGGCGGCCTACGCCGTCAGCGCGTCGCGCTCCCCGGTGACGGCCCGCCGCCGGAACGCGAACGCCGCCGTCACCCCCGCCGCCAGTCCGATCAGGTGTGCCTGCCAGCTGACGCCCGACTGTGTGGGCGCGAGCCCGAGCAGCATCGACGTGCCCCAGACCACGCCGATCAGCAGGCCGACGGCTATGCCCAGCGGGCGGCGCTCGACGAAGCCGGTGACCAGGAGGAAGCCGAAGAGGCCGAAGATCAGGCCGGAGGCACCCGCCGTGTTGGTGTGGGCCGGGGATATGAGCCAGACGCCGAGACCGTCCGCCACGATGATCAGCGCGCAGACCATGGCGAAGCGACGGAGGCCGCCCAGCGCTGCCAGGAAGCCGAACACCAGCAGCGGCACACTGTTCGCCGCCACATGGGCGAAGCCGAAGTGGATGAACGCGGCCGGCACGATGTCGATCAGCTGGGACGGCTCACGCGGCACGATCCCGAGGCTGTCGAGCGCGTGGCCGGACACCACGTCCACCACTTCGAGCAGCCACAACAGCGCGACCCAGCCCACCATCAGCTTGGCCGCGGCCTTCGCGCGGTCGCCCCGCGACCACTGCAACTCCGTACCGGACATGGCACCCCCCACGGTCCACTCGCGGTCCACTCGTCCCCACAGAAGAACGCCCCGGCCCCCTTGGCCGGTTCCCGTTCCGCGACGCCAGCTAGGCTCGGTCTCGTGAACCCAGTCAAGCCAGGAGAGACGCCGCGTACGCCTTGGATCGTAGGGGTGTCCGGCGCTTCCGGCACCCCATACGCGGCTGCGGTGCTCCGCGGGCTCCTCGACGCGGGCGAGAGTGTCGACCTCGTCGTGTCCCGGGCGTCCCGGCTCACCCTCCTCGACGAGACGGGGATCTCCTTCAGGGACGCGCACTGGCAGGACGACCTGCGGGAATGGCTGGCCCGTGGCGCCGACGGCAAGCCCGGCACCTTCGCGCCCGACATCGCCGCCGTACGGCACTGGAGCGCGGGCGACCTCGCGGCGGGGCCGTCCTCGGGGTCGTACCCGGCGAAGGGGATGCTGATCGTGCCCGCGTCGACCGCCTGTGTCGCCGGGGTCGCTCTCGGGCTGAGCAAGGATCTGCTGCAGCGCGCGGCGAGCGTGACCCTCAAGGAGCGGCGCAGGCTGGTGGTGTCCGTACGCGAGACGCCGTTGAACGGGCAGACGCTGCGGCACCTCGTGACCCTGGACGACCTGGGCGCGGCCGTGGTGCCTGCCTCGCCCGGTTTCTACGCCGGCGCCACCCACATCCAGGACCTGGTGGACTTCGTCGCCGGGCGGGTCCTGGACGCGGCGGGCGTCGAGCACGATCTGTACCGCCGGTGGCAGGGCGACCTCGGGGGTTCCCGCACCACCGGCAACTGACGTACGGCACCGACGAACTCATCCTCATCACCGGAAGGCAATCGATCGCATGGACGCGGTGGACAGGCAGCTCATCCAGGCCCTGAGAGAGAACGGCCGGGCCTCCTACGCGGAGCTGGGGCGCCTCGTCGGCCTGTCGGGACCCAGCGTCACCGACCGCATCAACCGGCTGGAGGCGGCCGGTGTCATCACCGGCTACCGCGCGACCGTCGACTCGGCCTCGCTCGGCCTCGGCGTGATCGCCCTGATCGGCATCTCCCTCTCGGACGCCGCCGACCACGAGGACGTGGCGGCCCGGCTGAAGGACCTCAGCGAGATCGAGGACTGCTGGTTCATCGCGGGCGAGGACTCGTTCATGCTCAAGGTGCGGGCACCGGACGTGGACGGTCTGGAGAAGACCATCCGGCGGCTGTCCGGGACCAAGGGCGTGTCCCGTACGCGGACGACCATCGTGCTCTCCACGAAGTGGGAGAACCGGGTCGGAGAGCTGCCGGAAGAGTCGTAGTGGCGTAGGCGTACCGTTTAAGAAGTTGTCTCAGGAAGAGGTATGGGCATGGATGTCGGGCTCAAGCGCGAGCTGGAGCAGAAGGTCCGCTCCGGTGAGCGGCTGTCCCGTGAGGACGGCGTCGCGCTGTACGAGTCGGACGACCTGGCCTGGCTGGGCGGGCTGGCGCACGAGGTGCGGACGCGGAAGAACGGCGATGTCGTCCACTTCAACGTCAACCGCCACCTCAACATGACCAACGTGTGCACCGCGTCCTGCGCCTACTGCTCGTTCCAGCGCAAGCCGGGCGAGAAGGACGCGTACACGATGCGCATCGAGGAGGCCGTGCGTCTCGCCAAGGCGATGGAGGGCGAGAACCTCACCGAGCTGCACATCGTCAACGGGCTCCATCCCAACCTCCCCTGGCGGTACTACCCCCGGTCCCTGAGCGAACTGAAGAAGGCCCTCCCGAACGTCTCGCTGAAGGCCTTCACGGCCACGGAGATCCACCACTTCGAGACGATCTCGGGGCTGTCCGCCTCCGAGATCCTCGACGAGCTGATCGACGCGGGTCTGGAGTCGTTGACCGGCGGCGGCGCGGAGATCTTCGACTGGGAGGTCCGCCAGCACATCGTGGACCACCGCACGCACTGGGAGGACTGGTCGCGCATCCACCGGCTGGCGCACGAGAAGGGTCTGAAGACCCCGTGCACCATGCTCTACGGCCACATCGAGGAGCCGCGCCACCGCGTGGACCACGTGCTGCGGCTGCGTGAACTCCAGGACGAGACCGGCGGTTTCCAGGTCTTCATCCCGCTGCGCTACCAGCACGACTTCGTGGACATGAAGGACGGGAAGGTCCGCAACCGGCTGCAGGCGCGCACGCAGATGGCGACCGGCGCGGAGGCGCTCAAGACCTTCGCTGTCTCCCGTCTCCTCTTCGACAACGTCCCGCACGTCAAGGTCTTCTGGGTCATGCACGGCGTCCAGACCGCCCAGCTCGCCCTCCAGCACGGCGCGGACGACATGGACGGCTCGGTCGTCGAGTACAAGATCACGCACGACGCCGACAACTACGGCACCCCGAACAAGCTCACCCGCGACGACCTCCTCGACCTGATCCGCGACGCCGGTTTCCAGCCGGTCGAGCGGAACACGCGGTACGAGATCATCCGCGAGTACGACGGCCCGGACCCGGCGCGGCGCGAGTCCCCGCAGCCGATGCGAGTGTGAGAACGGCACGATGGCGCTCTCTTTCGAACTGGACCCCGCGATAACCCCTGCCCTCCGCGAGGAGATCCTCACCCTCTGGGCGGACGTCTCCAACGCGGGGGGCTCGGTGGGCTTCGTGGCACCGGTCACGGTGGACGAGATTCGGCCCGAGCTGATCAAGCACTTCGTCTCCATGGCGGAGGGCCGCACCCGGCTGCTGGTCGGCCGGGACGAGACGGGCACGGTCGCCGCGACCGTGTTCCTCGCGTTCAACACGCACCGGCTGATGCTGCACTGGCTGTGGCTCTACACGGTGATGGTCCACCCCCGCCACCAGGGCAAGGGGTACGGGCGGGATCTGCTGGCCGCCGCCGAGCGGGCGGCCCGCGGCCTCGACGGCATCGAGGCGATCCGGCTCACCTGCCGGGGCGGGCACGGGCTTGAACGGTTCTACGGCTCCTGCGGCTACAAGGAGGTCGGGCGGGTGCCCGGCGCGATCCGCGTCGCCCCGGGGGACGACCGGGACGACATCTTCATGCTGCTGCCGCTGCTGTGACCCCCCTGCAAGATCCGTGCGGCACCGTGCTTCACTGATTGATGGCCTTGTCCCGAATCGGAAGAGTGGATTGAGATGTTCCGCTACACACTGTGGCGCCTCGGGGTCTTCGCGGGCTGCCTCGGAGTCGTCTGGGGCCTCGTCTACCTCGGCGTCTTCCCGCGCGGCTTCGGCGAGTCTAACGGCATGTGGATCGTCCTGCTGGCGCTGGTGATCTCGGCGCCGATCAGCTTCGTGGTGCTGCGCGGGGTGCGCGACCGGGCCTCGGTGCAGATCGTCGAGCGGGTCGACCGGATGAAGGCGAACCTGGACGCCAACCGCAGCCAGGAGGACGAGACCGTGGACGCCGCCCAGCCGACGTCCCACCCGCAGGGCCAGACTTCCTAGCACCGGGGTCCAACTACCCTTGCCCTCATGGGTGCCGTGAAGACCAAACGGATGCCGCGTGCGGTCCGTGAGCAGCAGATGCTCGATGCCGCCGTGCGGACCTTCGGACAGCGCGGCTACATGGCCGCGTCGATGGACGAGATAGCCGAACTCGCGGGCGTGTCAAAGCCGTTGGTGTATCTCTACCTGAACTCGAAGGAAGACCTGTTCACCGCGTGCATCCGGCGCGAGGGGCAGGCGCTCACCGAGGCGGTGCGGGCCGGGGTCGACACCCGCCTGCCCGCCGACCGCCAACTCTGGGACGGGCTGCGGGCGTTCTTCACCCACACCGCCCAGCACCCGGACGGCTGGTCCGTCCTGCATCTCCAGGCCCGTACCCACGGGGAGCCGTTCGCGGCCGAGGTGGCCGCGCTGCGCGCCGAACTCGTCGCGTTCGTCACCGAGTTGATCGCGGTCACCGCCCGTGAGGCGCATCGCGACCGCGACCCCGACCTCGCCGAGCGCGAGGTGGCCGGTCTCGCGGAGGCGCTGGTCGGTGCCGCCGAGTCGCTCGCCGCCTGGTCCAACGCGACCCCGGGCGTCAGCGCGAAGCAGACGGCGGCGACCCTGATGAACTTCGCGTGGGCCGGCCTCGGCAACCTGATGGAGGGGCGGCCCTGGTCACCGCCGGCCGGCACCGAGGACCGGTCCTAGGAACGACGGCCGGAGGGCGCCGCAGGCCTCACACCGCTCCCCACTTCCGCAGCGTCGGCGCCACCCGCTGATACCCCACCCGGTACACGGCCTTGGCGCCGCGCCTGGCCGCTCCTCGTACGGCCCTCTTCACCCGGCCCGAACCGCCCGTGCCCAGCGGGGTGTTGAGCGGGCGGCCCTTCTCGTCGAAGCCGTTGCGGGCCAGCAGGCCGCTCAGGTAGATGCCGGCGCGCTCCGGTGTGTAGTACGGGCGCAGTGTCGGCAGTGGTCCGGCGGCGCGCAGCGCGGCCACGCGGGCGCGGGCGGCGGCGTAGGGGTCGTTCTTGCCGATGCCCTGGGCGTCGGCCCAGGCGGGGTCGGGCGACGGGAGGGCGCCGGCGTCGAGTTCGTCCCAGGAGGCGAGGCAGCCGGAGTGGATGAAGTAGTGGTTGCCGTGCGCCTCGCGGACGCCGAAGTCGGTGAGGATCGCGGTGGGGATGCCCCGCTGTATCGACTCCAGTGCGGCGGTGGAGCTGACGGTCACCAGGAGGTCGGTGCGGTCGAGGACCTCGCCCATGTTGCCGTAGACCAACTGGAGGTTGGCGGGGGCGGGTTCGGCGAGGTTCTGGATGAGGAGCTGGTAGGGGTCGGCCTCGACGTGGGTGGTGTGTTCGCCGGGGAGGCTGCGCAGCTTCATCAGGACCTGGCGGTCGGGGTGGCGCCGGGCGTGCGCGGCGGCCCGCTCCAGGAGCCGCAGCCGGTCCTGCTTGCTCTTGGGGACCGAGGGCTGGACGGCGAAGGTGAGGGTGAACGGCCGCTCGGTGGACGGGCGGTAGGGCTCGCCGCCGAGGAAGGGCAGCGCGCACTCCACCACCGAGTCCGGGTCGACCCCGACGCTCGCGAACGCGGCGCCGAACCGGCGTGCGTCGTAGGCGGAGTTGGCGAGGACGATGTCGCTGCCGCCGCGGGTGAGGAGTCCGTCGATCATCTTCTCGTAGACGACGCCGACGTATCCGGTGACGGTGATCGGCCGGTGTTCGCGGCCCGCCCAGGCGAGGCCGAGGCTGTGGGTGAGGGCGAGGACCGTGCCGCCGGAGACGGCCAGGACGACGATGTCCGCGTCGGCCAGTTCCGTGTCGTCGACCAGTTCGGCGGCGGGGAGTTCGCGCGCGGTGTCGGGCTCGATGCCGATCTCGGCGAGCTGCCGTTCGGTCGGTGTCGACCGGCCGCGCAGGAAGTACGCGTCGAGGGCGTGCCCGGGAGCGATCTGCTGGGCCACGGACGCGCCCCACTTCCAGCGGGTGTCCGAGTCGGCGAGTACGGCGATGCGTCTGGGGGGCATGGCTCAGGGGCCCTTCCTGGCGGGTCCGGCGAAGTGAGCCGAGGGTAAGAAGGAACCCTGAGGAACGTATGAGCGATGTCTTGAAAGAGCCTTGGGTGAGCTGGGGTTTCCCTGTGCGGAATGCTCAACGGCCCTTTGTTCGCCTGGGGTTTCGCGATCGCCCGAAAGGGGGCGGACATGTTTTGTTCGCCCACTGTTCATGGGTGTTCAGGCAACGAGCGGGCAGACGAACCCCTCCACGTGTGTCCGCCCGGCCGTGTCCCGCAGGGCGAAGCGGTCGTCGAGGGCCGCGTACTCCACGGTTCCCGGCAGCAGCACCGGCGCCCTGAACTCGGCCCGCACCAGGGCGCGTTCGGGGGTCCCGTGGGCGGCGAGGCAGCGGGCCGCCGTCCACATGCCGTGCGCGATGGCGCGGGGGAAGCCGAACAGGCGGGCGGTGAGCGGGTGGAGGTGGATGGGGTTGCGGTCGCCGGACGCGGCGCCGTAGCGGCGGCCCACGTCCTCGCCGAGCCGCCACTCGGCGACGGTGGGCAGCGGCGCCGGTTCCTCGGTCGCCCTGGGGGCCTGGGCCTGGGCCTCGGTGCGGTGCCGGGCGAGATACGTGCTCCGTGACTCCCAGACGAGTGCGTCGCCGGTCCGCATCTCCGTCGTGACCGTGGCCTCGGTGCCGCGCCGGTGCGGGGCCAACTCGTCGACGTAGACCGTGAGTTCGTACTCGCCGGCGGCGGGGATCGCCGTGTGCCGGGTGATCTCCACCGAGGTGTGGACCAGGCCGAGCAATGGGAGCGGGAAGGCGCGGCAGCTCATCAGGCGCATGGCCAGCGGGAAGCCGAGGACGTGCGGATAGGTGACGGGGAGGGCGTCGTCGCCGGTGGGGAAGCCGCAGACGCGTTCGTAGGCGGCCAGCTTGGCCAGGTCCACGCGGACGCCGGGCAGGACCAGCCGGGTGCGGGGGAACTCGGCGTCGGCGTGGGGCCGTTTGAAGGGGGAGAGGAGGGCGCCGCGGAGGAGGAGCGGGGTGAGGGCG
>NZ_JAEQAZ010000220.1 GCF_016654115.1 Streptomyces sp. MBT53 | reverse complement strand
TGTACGCCACCACGCCCGCGCACGCCGGGGGACGCGCGGGCGTGGTGGCGTACAACGGGGATCGCGGCCGGACCGGGGATTCGCTCACGCTCTCGACCGGTCGTACGAACGCCATCCCGCTCGGTGACGGTGCCAATCCCCGCGACGACGTGCTGAATTCCACGATCAGCGAGCCGGGGGCGGCGCCTTCGGAGCGTGCGCCCGCGTATGCGAACACGCTCGGCTACGACTCCGATGTGTTCGATCTCGGCA
The DNA here is from genome assembly GCF_016654115.1 of Streptomyces sp. MBT53. Lineage (GTDB taxonomy): Bacteria > Actinomycetota > Actinomycetes > Streptomycetales > Streptomycetaceae > Streptomyces. The sequence continues at coordinate 13,301 of NZ_JAEQAZ010000220.1, read as the reverse complement.
AGGCGCTGCGGCCGGGCGGTGACCAGCTGGCCTTCCGGCTCGTTTCCCAGCGGGACGCGGCGTGGTTCGGGGCGCTCTTCGTCGCCGTCGACGCCCAGCAGTGAGGCGCGTTCCCGCCCGCAGTCCCGAGCGCCACCCGTGAGCGAGGAAACCGCGCAATGCACCAGCCAGCAACCGACCCTCGACCACGGGTCCTGCACCTCGCCCAGCCCGTGGACGCCGGGGTCGCCCGGGTCGTCACGGATCTGACGCGGGCCCAGCTCGCCTCCGGCCTGCACGTCACGGTCGCCTGCCCCGACGGCGGCTCGCTCGCGGACGGCATCAGGGCGCTCGGCGCCGACGTACGCCGGTGGCAGGCCACGCGGTCGCCGGGTCCCGGGCTCGTCTCCGAGGTACGGCGGCTCGCCCAGGTGGTCGCAGAGGTGCGGCCCGACCTGGTGCACGCGCACAGTGCGAAGGCCGGGCTGGCAGGACGCCTTGCCGTGCGGGGGCGGATCCCGACCGTGTTCCAGCCGCACGCCTGGTCGTTCGAGGCGGTCGGCGGGGTCACCGCCGCGCTCGCCGTCGGCTGGGAGCGGTGGGGCGCGCGCTGGGCCACCCGGACGGTCTGCGTGAGCGAGGCGGAGCGGACGACCGGGCTGCGGGCCGGGGTCCGGGGCCGCTGGAGCGTGATCCCCAACGGCATCGACACCGAGCGTTTCCATCCGGCCCCCGTGGACACCGTACGGGCCGGGATCGAGCAGCTCGCCGGGGTCGATCCGGCGGCGCCGCTGGTGGTGTGCGTGGGGCGGCTGTGCCGGCAGAAGGGCCAGGACGTCCTGCTGACGGCGTGGGACGAGGTGCTCCGGCGGGTCCCGAAGGCACGCCTGGTGCTCGTCGGCGACGGCCCCGACCGGGCCGCGCTGCGTCAACTGGCCCCGGAATCGGTGCTGTTCGCGGGCGCGGTCGCCGATGCGGTGCCCTGGTACCAGGCCGCCGACCTGGTGGTGCTGCCCTCGCGCTGGGAGGGCATGGCGCTGGCCCCGCTGGAGGCGATGGCCTGCGGGCGCCCCGTCGTCGTCACCGACGTGGCCGGCGCCCGCGAGAGCCTGCCCCCCGGCCTCGCACCGCGCTGCCTGGTCCCGGCCGACAACCCGGCGGTGCTGTCGGGGGCCGTCGCCGAACTGCTGCTCGACCCGCTGCTGCGTGAGTCCCTCGGCCACCAGGGACGCCGGTACGTCCAGTCCACGCACGACGTGCGGCACTCCGCCGAAGCGGTCGCGGGGGTCTATCGCGACCTGCTCGGCGGCAAACCCGTCGTGCCCACCGAGTGCAGGGAGTCCATCCACTCGTGACTGCGGAAAGCACCGTCCCCTCCCCCGGCGGACAGCCACGGGACCACGGATCCTCGAACGTCTCGGTCATCCCCCGGCGCACCGGCGGCGGTTTCCGGTTCCCGGTCCGCCGCCCGCCCGCGCGCCCGGCCTCACCGCTGCCGCTGCTCGGCGCGGACCTCGCCGCCGCCCTGCTCGGCGCCCTCGCGCTGACCGGCGGCCAGCGCCGCCCGCTTCTGGTGGCGCTGCTGGTCGCCGGTTCGATACTGCTGCGCCCGCACCTCCCCCGGGCCGTACCGCGCGTCCTCGACGAACTGCCCGCCGTCTGCGGCCGGATCGCCGTCGCCTGGCTCGCGCTCGGCACCCTCACCGCGGCCTACGCCCCCGACCGCGCCCTGTCCCCGCGCACCCTGCTGCTGGGCTTCGCCCTCCAGTCGGCGGCCAGTTGCGTGGCCCGCGGCGCGGTCCACCACCGCCGCCGCAAGGCCCTCCTGAACCACCCCCGCACCGCCCTGGTCATCGGCCCCGCGACGACCGCGCAACGCGTCGCGGCAGCGGTGCTACGACACCCGGGGTGCGGGATCGAGCCGATCGGCATCGTCGCCGACCACCCGGACGGCACCGAGGGCCTGCCCGTCCTGACCACCGGCGAGGAGGTCGAACGCGCCCTCATCCAGAACGGCGTACGCGCCGTCCTCACCGTGCATCCCTCCGTACGGTCCGAACGCGGGCCGCTGCTACGGGCGTTGGCGGAGTCGGGCTGCACGGTCTGGGAGGTCGACGCCGACTCGCCCTCGTACGAGATGCGCGACCAGCTCGCCGGATTCGCCTGCAGGCGGCTGGAGTTGGGCTCCCGCAGACGCGGCAGCCTCGGCAAGCGGGCGCTGGACGTCCTGGTGTCCGGGACCCTGCTCCTCCTGGTCAGCCCGCTCCTCCTGCTGTGCGCCACGGTCCTCCGCCTCACCGACGGACCCGGTGTCGTGTTCCGCCAGGAACGCATCGGCAAGGACGGCCGCCCCTTCACCCTCCTCAAGTTCCGCACCCACCGCCCGGTCGACGAGCACGAGGCGGCGACCCGCTGGAGCGTCGCGGGCGAACACCAGATGAGCCGCTTCTGCCGCTTCCTGCGCCAGACCTCACTGGACGAACTGCTCCAGCTGTGGAACGTCTTCCGCGGCGACATGAGCCTGGTCGGCCCGCGCCCCGAACGCCCGTACTTCGTCGCGCAGTTCAGCCAGACCTACCCCGGCTACGCGGCCCGCCACCGCATGCAGACCGGCATCACCGGCCTCGCCCAGATCCACGGGCTGCGCGGCGACACCTCGATCGAGGACCGCTGCCGGTTCGACAACGCGTACATCGACAACTGGTCGCTGTGGCAGGACATCTGCATCCTCGCCCGCACCGCGACCTCGCTCGTACGTCCGACGGGGAGCTGAGCCGTGAACCACCGCCTGCGCACGTTCGCCCCGGTCCTGCCGGTCATCGCCGTGATCGCCCTGCTCTGCCTGCCGCTCGCCCCGGGCGTGGGCGGCGCGGGTCCCGCCGACGCGGTCTCCGGGCTGGTGGTGCTGTACTGCGGGATCCGGCTGCTCCGGGAGCGCAGGCGCCCCCTGACCCCGACTGCCGTGGCGGTCATGGGACTTCCGGTCCTGGGCCTGTCCATCGCGGCGATGGGCGCGTCCTCACCGGGCGCGGGCCTGAGCGGCCTGGGCCGCTACCTCCAGATCTTCGTCCTGGTCCCGGCAGCGGTCGTGTTGTTGGTCCGCGACCGCCGCGACTTCCGCGTGCTGGCCTGGTCGTTCGTCTCCCTCGCCCTGTGGCAGGGGGCGATCGGCGTCAAGCAGTACGTCACCGCGACCGGCGCCTCCTACCAGGGCGAGGACATCCGCGCGGTGGGCACCTTCGGACCGACCGACGTGATGGGCATGGCGACGGTCGTGTCCTTCGGCCTGATCTGCGCGGTGGCGCTGGCACTCGGCCTGGGCCGAAACGACGTGCGGCAGCGGGCAGTTGCCGCGGGGTGCGCCTTCGCCCTCCTGCTCCCCCTTGCCCTCTCCTTCAGCCGCGGCGCGTGGATCGCGACCGCCGCGACCTGCGCACTGCAACTGGCGCTGGCCGGACTGCGACGCGCACTGAAGGTGGCCGCGGCCGTGACGGCGGCGGGCGTGGTGCTGGTCGGCGGCTTCGGCGTCGGTTCGGCGATGCTCCAGGAACGGATCAGCAGCATCACCCAAGTCACCGACGCCCCCGACCAGTCGGTGACCGACCGCTACACCATGTGGGCGGCGGCGACCGCGATGTGGCGCGAACACCCGCTGACCGGCGTCGGGTTGAAGGGCTTCCCCGAACACCGCGACGGCAACGCCTCGTTGGCCCTGTCCTCGGGCAGCGACACGGACGGCGCGGGCGCCGGGTACCTCAAGCAGCCCCTGCTCTCCCCCCACAACATGTACCTCCTGGTCCTCAGCGAACAGGGCCTGATCGGCCTCCTCACCCTCGCAGGCAGCTGGCTGGCCCTCCTGGTCTGCGCCCTGCGCGGCCTCTACCGCACCCACCGCACCGAACTCCCGGGCCTGGACTGCGCGTTGGTCTCCACCGGCCTCCTGATCTGGCAGCTGATCGACTTCATGTACGCCGACATCGGCGGCCCGTCGACAGTCCTGACGGCGGTGGTCTTCGGGGTGGCGGCGTGGTGGTCGCTGGTGGGGGCGAACGCGGAAGAACGGCTTCCTGTGCCGACTTCGGTGCGCGTGCCCAAGACAGAGGCCGCGATCCAATGACGGTCACTGGTAGCGCCCCAAAGGGGCGCGGGGCTGTATCGATCAGCGGCTCCGCCGCGGGGCGCGCCCAGCCCCAACGGCGCAGCAGTCAACCACCCACCGAACCACCCCTGATCCCATCCCCCACACAAGAAAGCCCCGCCCCGGAATCCCGCCGCTTCCTGGCAAAAGCCGCCCTGATCACAGCCGCGCTCTCCGTCACCGGCTCCCTCCTGGGCCTCGCCAGAGACCAGTCCCTCGCCCGCCTCTTCGGCGCCGGCAGCGAGACGGACGCCTTCCTCGTCGCCTGGACCATCCCCGAGTTCGCCGCCACCCTCCTCATCGAGGACGGCCTCGCGTTCGCCCTGATCCCGGCGTTCAGCATGGCGTTGGCCCGCAGAGCGCAGGGCGCCCCCGGCGACCCGGTCCGCACCCTGGTGAAAGCCACCCTCCCCCGCCTCGCGCTGGCGTTCATCGCGGTGTCGGCACTGTTCATCGCAGCGGCCCCCTACCTGGTCGAGGCCCTGGCCCCCGGCCTCCCCAACCCCGCCCTCGCGGTGAGCTGCACCCGCATCACCGCGACCTGCGTCCTGAGCTTCGGCCTGGCCGGCTACTGCAGCGCGGCGCTCCGCGCCCACCGCCGTTTCGTGGCCCCGGCGGCGATCTACGTGGCGTACAACATCGGCATCATCGCCGGGATGTACGCCTTCGGCAGCCACTGGGGCGTACGGTCGGCGGCGCTCGGCGTGGCCGGGGGCGGCTGCCTGATGGTGCTGACCCAACTGCCCGCCCTGGTACGCCAGTTGAGGAGCCACAAGCCGACGACCCCGGACAGCGTCGCCGACAGCACCACCGAGGCCCCTCGCCCGATGAACTTCGCGTTGATGGCCACCGTGCTGCTCTTCGCGCTGTGCCGCCAGTCGCAGGTCCTCATCGAGCGCTTTCTCGCCTCCCACCTCCCGGCCGGCGCCATCTCGCATCTGAACTACGCGCAGAAGGTCGCCCAGATGCCGATGGTGCTGTCGCTGATGCTGTGTACGGTCACCTTCCCGGTGGTCGCGCGGGCGCTCGCCGAGGGCGACACGGAGAAGGCCCGCAACCGGGTGGAGCGCGACCTCGCACTCGCCGCCTGCCTGGTCCTGCTCGGCGCCGCCACGGTCATCGCGTGCGCCCCGCAGATCATCGAACTCCTCTTCCAGCGGGGTGCGTTCACCGCCCACGACACCGCGGCCACGGCCGGCGTGATGCGGGTGTACGCGCTCGGTCTGCTCGGCCAGACCCTGGTCGGCGTCCTGGTCCGCTCCTACTTCTCGGCGGGCCGCCCCACCTGGTTCCCGGTCGGCGCGATGGCCGCCGGAATCGTCGTGACCTCCTGGATCGGCGCGTGGACGGTCGGCCCCTGGGGCGTCATCGGCATCGCGATCGCCAACGCCACCGGCATCACCGTCACCGCCGTGCTCCTGCTGTGCGGCAGCGGCCCGCGCAGTGTCCCGATCCGCACCCGGCAGGTCCTGGTCGAGCTGAGCCGGCCGGTGCGCGCGGCGGCGGTCGCGACGGTCGCCGGGGCGTTCGCGGCCCGCGCGATGCCCTCGCCGCTGCTCGGTCTCGCCGTCGGCTGCGCGGCCGTCGCCGCTGTCTTCGTCCTGCTCGGCTGGGCCCTCGGCGCCCAGGGCTTCGCACCCGCACTGGAATCCGTCCGCTCCGTCACACGAAGGCTCCCGCATGGCCGCTCCCGCTGATTCCCCGACCACCGGCAGTCGCGTCACGGGCCCGGTCCCGTGGGTGGCGATGTACCACTCGGTGGGCGACTGCTCCGACGACCCCTACCGCATCACGGTCACCCCCGACCGCCTGGACCGGCAGCTGCGCTGGCTGAGCCGGCGCGGGCTGCGCGGTGTGTCCATGGCCGAGCTGCTGGCCGCCCGCGCCCGGGGCGAGGGGCACGGTCTGGTCGGGCTGACCTTCGACGACGGCTACGCCGACTTCGTCGACAACGCCCTTCCCGTGCTGGCCCGTTGGGACTGCGGCGCCACCCTCTTCGTGCTGCCCGGCAGGCTCGGCGGCGACAACGCCTGGGACCCGCTGGGCCCGCGCAGACCGCTCCTCACCGCGGACGGCATCCGCCGAGCCGCCGCCGAGGGCGTGGAGATCGGCTCCCACGGCCTGACCCACGTCGACCTCACCAAGGCGGACGACGCCACCCTGAAGGCCGAGGTCGCCGAAAGCCGTTCCGTACTCGCCGAGTTGACCGGCACGACCGTCGACGGCTTCTGCTACCCGTACGGCACGGTCGACGCCCGCGCCGTGGCCGCCGTACAGGAAGCCGGTTACGCCTACGCCTGCGCGATCGACCCTGGCGAACTCAACGGCGTCCACGCCTTCCCCCGCGTGCACATCGGCCAGAACGACACCGCCGTCCGCCTCTTCCTCAAGTACCGGCTGCACGGTCTGCGCCGCCGTCCGGTGGAGGGTCCCGCATGAAGGCCCTGCACATCATCACCGGGCTCGGCATCGGAGGCGCCGAGCAGCAACTCCGGCTGCTCCTGCGCCACTTGCCGGTCGACTGCGATGTCGTGACGCTCACCAACCCGGGCGCGGTCGCCGACGGGCTCACCGCCGACGGGGTGCGCGTCCACCACCTCGGCATGACCGGCAACCGCGACCTCGCCGCCCTCCCCCGCCTGGTGAAAATCATCCGCGGCGGCGGCTACGACCTGGTCCACACCCACCTCTACCGCGCCTGCGTCTACGGCCGACTCGCCGCCCGGCTCGCGGGCGTGAAGGCGGTCGTCGCCACCGAACACTCCCTGGGCGACTCCCAGATGGAGGGCCGCAGCCTCAACTCCGGGGTCCGCGCCCTGTATCTCGCCAGCGAGCGCCTGGGCCGCTCCACGGTCGCCGTCTCCCCCACGGTCGCCGAACGCCTCAAGCAGTGGGGCGTGCCCGGCCCGCGCATCGAGGTGGTCCCCAACGGCATCGACCTGCCCCGCTTCCGCTTCGACCCGGCCCAGCGGCTGCGCACCCGCCAGCGCCTCGGCCTGCCCGAGGACGCGTACGTCGTCGGCGGCATCGGCCGGCTCGCGGCCGGCAAACGCTTCGACGTCCTGATCCGCACCCTGACCCAACTCCCCTCCGACTACTGGCTGTTGCTGGTCGGCGGCGGCCCCGAGGAGAACCTTCTGCGCCGCACCGCCCACGACTGCGGGGTGGCCGACCGGGTGCTGTTCACCGGCGAACGCCCCTACGTCCCGGACGGCACCCCGGGCCCCGATCTGCCCTCCCTCACCTCGGCGATGGACCTGTTGGCCTCGCCGTCCCCCGAGGAGGCCTTCGGCCTGGCCGTCGTGGAAGGTCTGGCGTCCGGGCTGCCCGTGCTCTACGCCTCCTGCCCGGCCGTCGAGGATCTCCCACCGCAGGCAGCCGCCGGCGCGCACCGCGTCCAGGGCGGGCCGGAGGTCTTCGCCCGCGCGCTGGCGGCGGCCCGCGCGCGGGGCCCGCGTCCGCGCACCGCGCCGGACGCCGCCCACCACTACTGCATCACCCGCAGCGCCGCCCAACTCATGGACGTGTACGCGGCGGTCTCCACCTCGTCGCCGTCCCCCGCACCCCAGGGAGCCAGTTCCTCATGACCGAGATCCGACAGCACCGTCCGCTCGCCCGCGCGAAGACCCTCCCGGCCTGGTCCCTCCTCGCGGCCGGCGCCGTGACCGGCGGCCTCCTCGGCGCCGGATACGGCCTCGCCAAGCCGCCGACGTACACGGCCACCAGCTACGTCATCGCCGTACCGACCGACAAGGCCGACTCCTCGACCGCGCTCGGCTTCGCGCAGGCCTACGGCCGGGTCGCCACCCAGCTCGCGGTGCTCGGGGACGCGCAGGTGTGGGCGGGCGTCCCGGTGAAGACGCTCCAGTCGAGCGTGCAGACGGCGACCTCGCCGGACGCGCCGATGGTCGCCGTCACGGCCACCTCCTCGCGCGCGGACCTCGCCGCCGACATGGCCAACGCGGTGTCCCGCTCGCTGACCGCGCACGCGAACGACTCCAAGGACTCCACCCACGTCGAACTCCAGACCTTCGCCCGCGCCATCAAGCCGGCCGGGCCCTCCTCGGCCTCGCCCGCGGTGACCGGTCTGGTCGGCGCGAGCGCGGGCGGCCTCCTCGGCGGGCTGCTGCTGCTCGTCCGGCCGCGCCGGACCACCGACGAGACGGGCCGTCCGGCCTCCGTGCCCAGCCCGGCCACCGCGGCCGACGTCCTGTGACACCGGTGTACTCGACCGAACTCGTCACCGACGCCCAGGACTTCGCCGAACTGGCCCCGGCCTGGGGCCGGTTGTACCAGAAGTGCGGCGCGGCGACCCCCTTCCAGTCGCACGCCTGGCTGCACTCCTGGTGGCTGTCGTACGGCCGAACGGGCCGACTGCGTCTGCTCGTTGTCCGCGAAGGCCGCGAACTCGTCGCCGCGGCACCCCTGATGCTCGTCCGCCGCCCGGTCCCCTCGCTGGTCCCGCTCGGCGGCGCGATCTCCGACTACGGCGACGTCCTGCTGGACGACGACCACGGCGACCCGGCGGTCGCCGCGCTGACGGAGGGCCTCGCGTCCGCCGCCCGCACCGCGCTGATCGACTTCCGCGAGGTGCGGCCCGGCGGCGCGGTCGAGCGCGTCTACGACCGCTGGCGCGGCCCCCGCCGCCGCGTCCACGACTCGCTCTGCCTGGAGCTGCCCGCCGTACCGATGGACGAACTGGTCGCCCGCCTCCCCTCCTCCAAGGCCCAGCGCGTCCGCGCCAAGCTGCGCAAGCTGACGGCACTGGGCGTCGAGCGCACCGTCGTACAGCCGGACGGGGTGGACTCGGCGCTGCGGCGGCTGCTGGAGCTGCATCAACTCCAGTGGCAGGGGCGGAAGGTGACGTCCGAGCATCTGCAGACCCGGTTCTGCGAACACCTGGTCCGCTCGGTCGGGCCGATGGTCCGCTCCGGGGACGCGGTCGTCACCGAGTTCCGGCTCGACGAGGACGTGGTCGCCGTGGATCTCACGCTGTTGTCGCGGCGGCTCGCGGGCGGGTATCTGTACGGCGCGCATCCGCGGCTGCGGGAGCGGAAGGCGGATGTGGCGGTGATGCTGCTCGACGCGTGCGCGGAGCACACCGGCACCGACGGGCCCGGCACGCTCAGCCTGCTGCGCGGCAACGAGCCGTACAAGCACCACTGGCGGCCCGAACCGGTCGTCAACCAGCGGCTGTTGCTGGCCCGGAAGCGCACTGCCCCGCTGATGGCGGCGGTCGTCTGCGACGTGGCCGCGCGCCGGCGGGGCAAGGCGATACTGCGGAAGTGGAGGGAGCGCGGTGGCGACGGACCCTGAGCGGCCCGCCGCCACCTCTGGTTCAGCGGTCGCGCTGCCACCAGTCGAACTTCACGCACAGCTTCCCGCCGAGCCAGTACTCGACCCAGTCGCCCAGTTCCACGGGCGAGCAGTTGGCCGGGTGCGCCGGCGTGGTCGGCTTGGGCGGCTCCGGGGTGACCGGGGTCGTGGGAGTCGTGGGTGCCGTGGGTGTCGTAGGAGTCGTGGGTGTGGTCGGGGTCGGCTCCTCCGTGCGGCCGAACAGGACCGAGCGGTAGACCTTGGACGACTTCGGGTTCTGGGAGCACTGCCACACACCGTGCGGGCAGTAGTCGGTGACCGTGTTGTACAGCGCCTTGTGCTCGTCCATCCAGGCGAGCATGCGCTTCATGTACTCCGCGTTGTCGCCATTGCGGAAGAGTCCCCATTCAGGATAGGAAATGGGCTTGCCGTGGGATTTGGCGAAGTCCACGTGTTCCTGGAGTCCGTAGGGCTCTTTCACCTGCTCGTCGAACGTCAGCCCGGAAGGCTGGTCGTACGAATCCATTCCGACGATGTCGACCGTGTCGTCCCCCGGATAGCACTGCGTCCAGGGAACGGCGTCCCGGCCGCGGCTCGGAGTGAAGTCGAACCGGAATTTCTGGCCCGGCACCGAGCGCATCGTGGTGACGATCCTGTTCCAGTACTTCTTCCAGGCCTCCGGGTCCGGCCCGCAGCGAGAGGTGTACGTGGTGCCGTTCATCTCCCAGCCGAGCACGATCACCGTGTCCGGCACCTTCAGGTCGACCAGCCGTTCGGCCAGGGCCTTGAAGTGCTGATCGAACTGGCCGGCCGCGCCCAGCTGGAGCAGCCGCCGGACCTGCCAGTCGGAGACACCGTCCTCGTTGTGCTCCTGCATGGGCACGTTGAGGACGAGCATCCGGTCGGTCTTCTCCGTGCGCCAGTCCGCCCATACGTCGAGGAGGCCGGGGGCGCCTTCGATGTCGCTCCAGTGGTTGCCGGGCAGGTAGGTGTGGCCGACGCGCAGTTCGGCACCGCCCAGCCAGCTGCTCAGCGCCGCCATCCGGGCCACACCGCGGGCACCGGAGTCGAGGAAGGCGCCGAAGGCCGGAGTCGCCTTCGGCTCGGGGGTCTTCACCGGTGCGACGACGGCCGGGGTCGTGGGCACGGTGACCGCGGGCGCGGCCGTCATGGGCGTGGCGGGCACGGTGGTCGTGGGCACGGTGCTCGTGGGTGCGGTGGTCACGGGAGCAGGCGGATCGGTGACCCGCACCGCCTCCGCCCCCGCCGCGAACCCGGGACCCGACGCCAGTGCCGCCGACGCGGCGACCGTAGCCGCGATGAAGGCCAGTCGTCCGGTCCGGGACCGTCGTTGCTGTGGGGCCATGCCTGCTCCTCTCTCCACTCTCGTGTTCTCGTTTCTCTTTTTGACACTCAGTCATACGAATATGAATTACGCCACCGCCGTTACGGCTTTTGAGTGTCCCTGTCGCCCGCGTGGGTGAACCGAACCGAAGGAAACAGTCCGTGTCGCTGCTCGACATCCGTGTCCCCGCAGTTCTGTTGCGGATCGACCGGAATCCCTTTCACCACGGAACGCTGGGCGCCGTGCGTTCGCTCGGCAGGGCGGGAGTGGAGGTGCATGTGGTCGCCGATTCCGCCGGAAGTCCCGTACGCAGCTCCCGCTTTGTCTGCCAGATGCACCCCCCGCCGGCGCCCGGCGCGTCCCTGGCCGAGATCGCCGTCACGCTGCGCCGGGTGGCCGCGCGGATCGCCCGTCCCGCCGTGCTGATCCCGATGGACGACGCGAGCGCCGTCGCCGTCGGCCGGCTGCGCGACGAACTCGCGCCCTCCTACCTGCTGCCGCAGCAGCCCGGCGCGCTGGCCGAACGGGTCGCCGACAAGGCCGAACTGGCCGCCGTGTGCGCGAGCGCCGGCATCCCGCACCCGGTGACGCTGATCCCGGAGAGCCCGGCCCAGGCCGCGAGCGCCGCCTGGCAACTGGGGCTGCCGGTGGTCGCGAAGTGGAGCCGGCCCTGGCTGGTGCCGTGCGGGACCGGGCTGCGCAGCACGGTGGTCGTGCACAGCGCGCAGGAGGCGCGCGAGCTGTATCTGCGCGCCGAGGAGGCGGGCAGCCGGCTGCTGCTGCAGGCGTTCCTGCCGTCGGGGCCCGACCGCGACTGGTTCTTCCACGGCTACGTCGACCGCACCGGTGCCGTGCGCGGCGGCGGCCCCGGCCGCAAGCAGCGGGCCTGGCCGCGCGGGGCGGGCCTGACGGCGGTGGGCCGCTGGACGCCCAACTCCCAGGTGCAGGCGCTCTCCGAACGCCTCACCGCCGAACTCGGCTACCGCGGCATCTTCGACCTGGACTTCCGCCGCTGCGGCACGACGGGCAGCTATCACCTGCTCGACTTCAACCCGCGGCCGGGCGCCCAGTTCCGGCTCTTCACCGACAGCGCGGGCCTGGACGTCGTCCGCGCCCAGCACCTGGACCTGACCCACCGTCCGCTGCCGGACGGGGCGCCCCGGCCCGGCCGTTCGTTCGTGGTGGAGAACTACGCGCCGCTCAGCGCGCTCCGCCCGGCCCCCGCCGGACGCGAACTGGCCTGGTACGCGCCGGACGACCGGGCACCGGGCCGGGCGATGTGGGGCCTGTGGGCCGGACATGTGCTGCGCAAACTGCGGGGGCGGCTGGGCGGCGGCCCGGTACCGCCGCGCACGGCGACGCGGGTGGTACGGCAGTCGGGCACGAGCCCGCTCGACGAGCCCGCCGAACAAGCCCAGTTGACCAAGTTGACCGAGTTGTCCGACGACGAGAAAGCGAGCAGTTGCTGATGTACGACCTGCTGGTGGTGGGCGCGGGCCCGTACGGCCTGTCCATCGCGTCCCACGCCGCGGCCGCCGGGCTGAACCTGCGCGTCTTCGGCCGGCCCATGGCGTCCTGGCGCGACCACATGCCCCGGGGCATGTTCCTCAAGTCGGAGCCCTGGGCCTCCAACCTGTCCGACCCCGAGGGCCGTTGGCCGCTCGACGCGTACTGCGCGACCCAGGGCGTGGAGTCCCGGCACGGCGAACCGATCCCGGTCGAGATGTTCGCCTCGTACGGCCTGTGGTTCGCCCGCAACGCCGTGCCCGAGGTGGACGAGCGGACCGTGGAACGGATCGCGCCGGTGCCCGGCGGCTTCGAGGCGGTGACCGACGACGGCACGGTGCTGCACGCCCGGACCGTCGCCCTCGCGGTCGGTGTCATGCCGTTCGTCGAAATCCCGTCCGCGCTACGGGGGTTGAGTCAGTCCCTCGTCTCGCACAGCAGCCACCACAGCGCGCTGGACGACTTCCGCGGCAAGGACGTCACGGTGATCGGCGGCGGCCAGGCGGCGCTGGAGACGGCCGCCCTGCTCGCCGAACAGGGCACCCGGGTAAGGGTGTTGGCGCGGGCCGACGAGCTGTACTGGAACGACGTACCGCCGGCCTGGGAGCGCTCGTGGTGGCAGGAGGCCCGCNCTGGTCCGGGGAGTCCGGCGCCGGCTGAACTCGGAGCCGCGCGGCGGGATGATCCCGGCGCCGGGGCGACGGGGCGCACTGGATTTCGTACGACGCTGACCGCGTAGAGCGGTGCGGGTGTGCCGGGCGGTGACGTCCGGCACCCCGTGCGCATTACCGACGGGACGCGGCCCGGCCTCGTCGGTAGAGGATCGTGCCACCCGCGATCAACGCGGCACTGACGCCGGAAGCGGCCAGCATGGCCTCACTGCCGGTGTGCGCCAGAACGGGCGGCGGGGTGTGACTCCCACCGTGCGGCGGCGGGGTGTGGTTCCCACCTGCGGGAGGCGGGGTGTGGTTGCCGCCCGTGGGGGGCGGGGTGTGGTGGTCGCCACCGGTGGGCGGA
>NZ_JAEQAZ010000021.1 GCF_016654115.1 Streptomyces sp. MBT53 | reverse complement strand
GTGCGGGTGCGTTGTGGCTGGGCGCGCCCCGCGGCGGAGCCGCAAATGTCACGGCCCGCGCCCCTAAAGGCATGGGGTGAGCGGGATTGGGCTGGTCGGGCCGCTCAGCGCCACGGGCCAGGTCAGCCCTGCCCCGTCCCCTCGCGCCGCGCGACGTGCTCCGGTACCGGGATGCCCGCCGGCAGCACGGGGTCAGGCTCGGGCGCGCCCCAGGTCGAGGTCAGTGGCAGCGTCCCGGCCCACAGGCCCAGTTCCGCGTCGGGTCCGTCGCCGTCGTCGGGCCCACCGGTGCGGATCTTGACGGAGGCCTCCTCCAGCGAGAGGACGAGCAGCGTGGTGGCGGCGAGTTCCCTGCGGTTCGGCTGCCTGGCGTACGACCACTGCCCAGGCGCCGCCTGTTCGGTGACGCGGCGCAGGCCGGCCAGCTTCTCCTCCGGGTCGGTGACCTTGCGGGGCACCCCGTGGATCATCGCGCTGCGGTAGTTCACGCCGTGCTCGAAGACGGACCTGGCCAGCACCAGCCCGTCGACATGCGTGACGGTGACACACACGGGCTCCCCGCCCGCGAGGCTGCGACTCGCGACGGACCCGTGCAGATACAGCCGCCGCCCGTCCCTCCCGTACACCGTGGGCACGACGACCGGCCGCCCCTCGACCACGACCCCGAGATGGCAGACGAAACCGGCGTCCAGGATCGCGTCCAGGTCGGCACGGTCCAGGCTGCCCTGCTCGCGGAACCGGCGATGGCGGGTGAGGTCGGTCTCGGGCAGGCGGTCGGTCATAACGCCCGAGACTATCGATGCAGCACTCAAAAGACCATGCTCCTTTCGAATACCGCACACCCAAGGCACCACAACAACGAAATCCGAAGCATTGACGGATCTGACATTTCTCGTCAAAATTGTCAGCATGAGCAAGCGGGACGACATCGTCACAGCGGCCGTCGACGTCTTCGGCCGGTACGGGTTCCGGCAGACCTCGATGGAACTCGTCGCGCGGGCCGCGGGCGTGTCCCGGCCCGCGCTGTACCAGCACTTCAGCAACAAGCAGGACGTCTTCGCCGCCGTCGCCGCCCGCGTCACCGACCTCATGACGGACGCGGCCCACCGTGCCCGCGACGCCGGGGGGACACCGGCCGACCAGGTCCACGGCGTGCTCTCGGTGAAGCTGGAGACGGCGATCGGCGTCTCCGGGGCCGGGTTCCGGCAGGAACTGGTCGCGGAGGCCGCCGCGATGGGGCTGACCTCGGTCGAGGACCGGCTGGTCGACGCGCTGGCGGACCTGCTGCACGAGGTGCCCGAGCCCCGTGAGACCGCCGAGCTGCTGCTCGCCGCGACCGTCGGCATCGGCCAGTCCGAGGGCACCCCGGAAGTGCTCCGGCGTCGCCTGCGCCGGCTGGTCGACCTCGTGACGGTCGGCCTCGACACCGCACCACGTCAAAGGAGTTGAGCACCATGATCGGTACGCTCGCCCTCGGTCTCGCGGCAGGCTTCTGCGCGGGAGACGGGCTCCCCTACTACGTGATGGGCAGTACGGGAGAGAGCATCAGCCCCGGCCCGTTCCGTCCCTCCGCCGTCGCCAACGTCCTCTCCGGCTGGGTGCTGATCGTCGCGGCGGCCGTCTGCTGGCACTACACCGATACGCGGGCGCATCCGCTGCCGACTTATGCTGCGGCAGCAGCAGGAGTCCTCCTGGTCGGGCTGATCCACGCCCGGCTGTGGCGTACCGACCCCTGGGGCAGAACACGCAAGGGCACGCTCCCGGAGGGACGGCAGGCATGACGGAGACGGTCACCAACTGGGCCGGCAACATCACCTACGCGGCGAAGGAACTCCACCGCCCGCGCACACTCGACGCGCTCAGGACCCTCGTGGCCGAGAGCGCGCGGGTGCGGGTGCTGGGCAGCGGCCACTCCTTCAACCAGATCGCCGAGCCGGGCCCGGACGGCACCCTGCTGTCGATCGCCGCACTGCCGGCCGAGTTCGACGTGGACACGACGGCCCGGACGGTACGGGTGTCGGGCGGCGTCCGGTACGCGGAGCTGGCCCGCCGGGTGGCCGAGCACGGGCTCGCGCTGCCCAACATGGCGTCCCTGCCGCACATCTCGGTGGCGGGCTCGGTGGCGACCGGCACCCATGGCTCGGGCGTCCGCAACGGCTCGCTCGCGGCGGCCGTCCGCGAGGTCGAGATCGTCACGGCGGACGGCTCGACGGTGACGATCGCCCGCGGCGACGACCGCTTCGACGGCGCCGTGACCTCGCTCGGCGCGCTCGGTGTCGTCACCTCGCTCACCCTCGACCTGGAGCCGTCCTTCGAGGTCGAGCAGCACGTCTTCACCGAACTCCCGCTTGCCGGGCTGGACTTCGAGACGGTGGCGGCCTCGGCGTACAGCGTGAGTCTGTTCACCGACTGGCGGCAGCCGGGCTTCCGCCAGGTGTGGCTGAAGCGGCGCACCGACCAGGCGCCGGTGGACTTCCCGTGGGCCGCGCCCGCGACGGAGGCGCTGCACCCGGTGCCGGGGATGCCCGCGGTCAACACCACCGAGCAGCTCGGGGTGCCGGGGCCCTGGCACGAGCGGCTGCCGCACTTCCGGGCGGAGTTCACCCCGAGCAGCGGGGCGGAGCTGCAGTCGGAGTATCTGCTGCCGCGGTCGACCGCATACGACGCGCTGTATGCGGTCGACGGGATCCGGGAGACGGTCGCCGGTGTACTGCAGATCTGCGAGGTGCGGACGGTCGCCGCCGACGCGCAGTGGCTGAGCCCCTCGTACGGGCGGGACACCGTGGCGCTGCACTTCACCTGGATCGAGGACACGGCGGCGGTACTGCCCGTGGTGCGGCGGCTGGAGGAGGCGCTGGACGGCTTCGACGCGCGACCGCACTGGGGGAAGGTGTTCACCACTTCGGCGGAGGTGCTGCGCGGTCGCTATCCGCGGCTCGGCGACTTCGCGGCGCTGGCGCGGGACCTCGACCCGCGGGGTGTGTTCGCGAACGCATTCGTCCGGGACGTCATCGGTGGATGACCCGGTCCACGACTCGGCGGGCGGCCCGGCGCAGGACCGGGCCGACGGCCGGGTGGGCGACTTTGTATAGCCCCTTTCCTAACCCCTTGTCGAACGTCACCCGCAGCCCATAGCCTTGCCGCGCGCCGGAGCCGTCGTGCCCCGGCATGACGGCAGAAAAGGGTGGGGCACCTCCGGTGAAGCGCACATCACGTGACATCC
The DNA here is from genome assembly GCF_016654115.1 of Streptomyces sp. MBT53. GTDB lineage: Bacteria > Actinomycetota > Actinomycetes > Streptomycetales > Streptomycetaceae > Streptomyces. The sequence goes on along the minus strand of NZ_JAEQAZ010000021.1, from coordinate 69,792 downwards.
GCACCGCGAACCGCTACGAGGTGCTGCGTCAGATCATCGCCCAATCGCCCACCTCCCGGCAGGAGTTGGCCACCGCGACCGGGCTGAGCCTGGCCACCGTGGCCACCCTCGTCGGTGAGCTGCTGGACCTGCGGATGATCACCGAGGTCGGGTTCGAGGACTCGGCGGGGGGCCGCCCCCGGGGTCTGGTCGCGGTCAACGCGTCGGGGGGCGCGCTGATCGGCGTCGACATCGCGGAGACGTACGTCCATGTCGAGCTGTTCGACCTGGCGTTGAACGTCCTGGCCCGCGCCGACGAGGACATGCGGCCCGGCGAGAGCCGTCCGGAGCAGGTGGTCGGCCATGTCGCCGCCGCCGTCGGGGCGGTGGTCGCGCAGGCCGGGGTCGAGGCGGCGCGCGTCCTCGGCGTCGGGGTGAGCGTGCCCGGTCAGGTGGACCGCAAGACCGGCGTCTCGGAGTACGCGCCCAACTGGGACTGGCACGACGTACCGCTGCTCGACCTGCTGTCCGAGGTCATCGCCTACCCGCTCTACCTGGACAATCCGCTGCGGGCCGGCGCGGTCGCCGAGATGTGGTTCGGGGCGGCGCGCGGGCGCGGGGACGCGGTGGTGGTCAACCTCGGGACCGGCGTCGGCGCCGGGCTCGCACTGGGCGGCGGGCTCTACCGGGGCGTGAGCAACAGTGCCGGCGAATGGGGTCACACCACGCTCGTCCTGGACGGGCGGCTGTGCCGCTGCGGCAACCACGGCTGCGTGGAGGCCTATGTCGGCGCGCCCGGAATCATGCTGAATCTACGGGAGTTGAGCCCGCAGAGCCCGCTGCTGCACCCCGAGGACCAGACGGCCACGATCGACGCGCTGGCCCGGGCAGTGGCCGCCAACGATCCCGTGGCCCTCAAGGTCGTGCGGGAGACGGCCCGTTACGTCGGCGCGGGCATCGCCAACCTGGTGAACCTCCTCAACCCCGAAGTGGTCGTGCTCAGCAGCTGGGTGGCCCGCAAGCTCGGCGAACCCCTGCTGCACGAAGTGCGCGAGGCCGTCCAACGGCACGCGCTCAGGCGGCCGTTCGCCGCCACCGAGATCGTCCTCTCCCCCATCCCCACCGACCCGGCGTGCCTCGGAGCGGCAACGTTCGCACTCGAAGGGGCACTTCAGTCGGTGGGACAGAGGAACGGCAAGAACCGCACTACCCAGGCAAGGAGCCGTACCGCACCACCTTCATGACGACGGAAGGGATGCACGTGACCCAGCCCCACCCCAGGAGATCGATCCTCGCGACAGCGGCAGCCGCGCTCGCCGTCACCGGGGCCCTGATGTCCGCGCCGCCCGCGAATGCCGACGGCGTCGCACCGGCGGAAGTCTCCCCCCACGCGGCCCAGACCATCGACAACATCGGCGCGTCCGGCGCCTGGTGGGTCAACGACCTCCAGTACTTCAAGCCCGAGGTACAGGCCCGGGTCGCCCAACTCCTGTTCTCCGAGAAGGGGTTGGACCTCTCCTCCTACCGCTACAACATCGGCGGCGGTGGCGCCGCGGTCACCACCCCGGCCCGCGCCGCCCAGGACTTCCTGAACGCCGACGGCACCTACGACTGGAGCAAGGACAAGGGCGGGCGGACCTTCCTCAAGTACGCCGCGAAGTACGGCGTCCAGGACCTGATCGGGTTCGTGAACAGCGCGCCCGCGCAGTGGACGACCAACGGGCAGAGCTGCGGCGGCCAGTTGAAGGCCGAGAACGAGGGCGACTACGCGAAGTACATCGCCGACGTCACCGCCCACTTCGCGAAGCAGGGCGCGAAGTTCGACTACATCAGCCCCTTCAACGAGCCCAACAACAACTTCGGCGACTGCGGCCAGGAGGGCATGCAGGTCACCGTCGACCAACGCGACGACATCGTGCGGGCGTTGGGCGCCGAGCAGCGGGCCCGGAAGCAGAAGACCAGCATCATCGCCGACGAGTCGAGCAGCACGGTCAGCTTCAGCACCGAGGTCCCGCAGTGGATCGCGCAGCCCGACACCGCGCAGTACGTGTCCGAGCTGGCGCACCACACGTACAACAACCCGAACGACGGCCAGTTGGGCAATGTCTACGAGACGGCGAAGACGGTCGGCAAGCCCTCCTGGGCCACCGAGATCTGCTGCTTCGGCAAGGGCACCACGGGCTGGAACCAGGAGTACGACCCGACCATCGACAACGCCCTGCTGATGTCCCGGATCATGTACAAGGACTTCGCGAGCGCACACGACTCGGCGTTCCAGTGGTGGGTGGCCCTCGCCAGCGGTTACGGCACGGACCCGGCCGCGCGCAACGACGTCGGCTGGAACGACGGGCTGATCTACTACGACCCCGACTACGCGACGGACGGCAACCAGACCCTGTACTTCACCAAGCGGTACTACGCGCTGGGCCAGTACAGCAAGTTCGTGCGGCCGGGCTCGGTCGCGCACAACGTGACGGGCGCGCCGAGCGGTGTCGAGGTGACCTCCTACGACCGGGACGGCAAGTGGGTCGTCGTGGTCAACAACCAGAACACCACGGACACTTCGCTGAACCTGCACTTCAACGGCAAGGTGCCGGTGCGCGCGACGCAGGCCGTGCGGACCTCGGCCACGGAGAACTGGGCGCAGGTCGCGAAGCCGGACGTGAGCGGCTCCACGGTCTCCACGACGCTGGCCGCCCGCTCGATCACGACGTACGTCCTCGACCAGAAGTCCAGGAAGGGCCAAGGGAGTTCGACGGCCGTCACCGGTGCCCTCCAGGGCAGCCAGTCCGGGAAGTGCCTGTCGGCGGACGTCTCGGGGGCCGCGATCGGCACCTGCACGGGCGGGGCCGGGCAGACGTGGTCGTACGACGCGAAGGGTGGTCTGAAGGGGGCCAACGGGTATCTGACGGTGGGGAGTTCGGGGCTGACGACCGCCACGGACTTCACGGGTGATCCGAGCCAACGATGGCTGCTGAACGCCAACGGGCAGATCCTCAGCGAGGCGTCCGGGAAGTGTCTCGACGTGAGCGGTCAGGCGACCTCCGACGGCAGCAGAGTGATCCTCTACAGCTGCAACGGCGGGGCCAACGAGGCCTGGTCGAAGGTCTGATGACCACCTGACAGCTGGTGCGGGCCGGCCACGCGGCGGCCCGCACCCTCGTCACGTCCGGTATTCCGAACGTTGCACAACGCTTCGAACAGGCTTCGTCCAACCCCTTGCCGAAGGCTTAGCCGAAGGTTAACGTCCCGCTCCGCACCTCGAATTCAGCCACGGGCAGCTGAGCCGTGGAGCCGCAGCCGCGCGAGAGACAAGGACGTCACCATGTCGGCAATGAGCAACAGCAACCTTTCCCGCCGATCGATATTCCGGGCGGCCGCGGGGATGGCCGCGGCCGGCACGCTGGCCGCGTGCGGCGGCAACAACGGGCGTGGGGGGAGCGGTGGTTCGGGCACGAACCTCGTCCAGTACTTCCACGCGTACGGCGAGGCCGGCACGGAACAGGCCATCAAGCGGTACGCGAAGGCGTACACCAAGGCCGACGTCACCACGAACTGGATCACCGGCAACAACTTCGAGGCCAAGCTCTTCTCGTCCCTGCTCACCAAGCAGGCACCCGACGTCTTCGAGTTCCACCCGCAGTTGCAGCTGGTCAAGAGCGGTCAGGTGGCCGACCTCAGCGACATCATCGATCCGGTCAAGGACGACTTCAACCCGGCCGACATCAAGTCGCACACGGTCGACGGGAAGATCTACGGGATCCGGATGATCGACGACCCGCAGTTCTTCTACTACCGCAAGTCGATGCTGGAGAAGGCCAAGGTCGACGTCCCCACCACACTCGACGAGTTGCTGGAGGCCGCCGCCAAGCTCACCACGAGCAAGGTCAAGGGCGTCTTCCTCGGCAACGACTTCACCGCGATCCAGAACAACCTGATCTTCTCGGCCGGCGCCGAGACCCTCGACGCGAACAACAAGATCGGCTATCACACGGACGGCGTCGTCGAGGGCCTCACGAAGCTCCGGACCCTGTTCACCAGCGGTCACGTGCTGCTGGACGCCCCGACCGACTTCTGGGACCCGTCCTCGCTCGACCAGGGCCTCTGCGCCATCCAGTGGGGCGGCATGTGGTCCATGCCCGCCATGCAGAAGGCGCTCGGCGACGACCTCGGCATCTTCCCGTTCCCGAAGATCGGCAGCGCCGGCAAGCTGTCGGTCTACAACGGCGGCTGGTCGATCTACGTCAACGCCAAGGGCAAGAACGTCGACGCGGCCAAGGAATACGTCAAGTGGCTGTGGATCGACCAGAAGAAGTACCAGGAGGACTGGGCGCTGTCCTACGGCTTCCACATCCCGCCGCGCAGCTCGATAGCCCAGTCTGCCACCAAGCTCAAGTCGGGCCTGCCCGCCGAGGCCGTCAAGCTCTTCACCGACTACGGCCACTTCGACAACATCGGCTTCGACCAGGTGATGATCACCGCGTTCAACGACGTGATCGCCAACTCCGTCCGCAAAAACGGCAACCCCGAGGCAGCGCTCGACGCCTGCGACAAGAAGGTCGACGTCGAACTCAAGAAGCTGTTCGGATAGGCCGGCGGACGGAACCCGACATGTCGACCACCACCACGCGCGGGGTCGCCCAGCCCGCCGCGGCCAAGGCCTCACAGGCCCGGCCGCGGCGGGGCCTGCGGTCCAGCGCCACCCTGAACTTCTGGCTCTTCACCGGCCCGTTCCTCATCGGCCTGGTGATCTTCGTCTTCGTCCCCATCGGATGGAGCATCTGGCTCAGCTTCTTCGACGCCCGCTACACGGTCACGCCGAGCCACTTCATCGGGCTCGACAACTACAAGCAGATCCTGACCAACAGCAACTTCCCCGAATCGCTGCTGACGTTCACGGTGTTCGCCGCGTTCATCGTGCCGACCACCTGGGCGCTGTCGCTGGGGCTGGCCCTGCTGGTGAACCAACTGCGGTTCATGCGGGCGTTCTTCCGGTCGGTGTTCTTCCTGCCGACCGCCGTGTCGTACGTCGCCGCCGCACTGATCTGGAAGATGTCCATCTTCAGCGGGGTCCGCTTCGGCCTGATGAACACCGTCCTCGGCTGGTTCGGCGTCGACAACATCGCCTATCTGGCCGACCCGAGTCCGCCCTGGTACTGGCTGGTCATCGTGAGCCTGCGCCTGTGGATCCAGGCCGGCTTCTACATGATCCTGTTCCTGGCGGCGCTCCAGAACATCCCTGCCGAGTTGTACGAGGCCGCCGAGATCGACGGCGCCAAGCGCGGCTGGCAGACCTTCCGGTTCATCACGCTGCCCCAACTCCGCGCCACCTCCACGGCGGTGGTCCTGCTGCTCCTCGTCGCCGCCTACCAGGCGTTCGACGAGTTCTTCAACATCATCGGCCAGAAGGCCACCTGGGCCCAGACACCGCTCATGGAGCTGTACAAGGCGGCCCTCGGCACCAACCAGGACTACGGCGCCGGCAGCGCGGGCGCCGTCATCCTGTCCCTGCTGATCTGCATCGTCACCCTCGCCCAGGGCAAGTTCATGGGCTTCGGAAGGGGTGAGGAGTCCAAGTGACCACCACCGCACCGCAGTTGAACAAGAACCGCCGCAAGAAGCGCGGAGGCGTCCTCGGCAACACGGGCCTGTACGTCGCCGTCAGCGTCGCCGCCCTGCTCTTCCTGCTCCCCTTCTATCTGATCCTCCGCAACTCCCTCTCCACGGACCCGGAGATCACCGGCGAGAACTGGAAGCTGCTGCCCTCCTTCCAATGGGGCAACATCTCCGAACTGTTCGACGACCCCACCGTCCAGTTCGGCCGCTCCCTGTGGAACTCCACGGTCGTCGCCGTCCTGATGACCGTGGGCACTCTGCTGGTCTGCTCGCTCGCCGGCTACGGCCTGGCCCGCATCCCCTACAAGCACGCCAACAAGGTCTTCTACCTCGTCCTGGCGACCCTGATGGTGCCCACGGCCGTCACCTTCGTGCCGAGCTTCGTCCTCGTCTCGTCCCTCGGCTGGGTCGACACCTACCGGGGTCTCATCATCCCGGGTCTCTTCAGTGGTTTCACCTGCTTCCTCTTCCGGCAGTACTTCCTGGGGTTCCCCAAGGAGTTGGAGGAGGCGGCACGCGTGGACGGACTCGGCTACTGGGGCGCGTACTGGCGGATCGTCGTACCCAACTCGCTGAACTTCTTCGCCGCGATCGCCACGATCACCTTCATCAGCGGCTGGAACGCCTTCCTGTGGCCGCTGGTCATCGGCCAGGACCCGAACTCCTGGACCGTGCAGATCGCCCTGTCGTCGTTCATGACGAACCAGACTGTCAACTTCCATCTCATCTTCATGGCCACCGCAGTTTCCATCCTGCCCCTGGTGTTCGTGTTCCTCTTCCTCCAGCGCTGGCTGGTGCAGGGGATCGCGCAGACCGGAATCAAGGGCTGACACCCGCCACTCACCACCGGGAGATCCATGTCCTTCAGCACCGCCGTCGACCATCTCGAAGACGTCTCGCCGGGCAGCGGCGCTCTCCCGCCCCGTGCCCGGTACGCGTCCTCGGACGCGAAGTCACTCTCCCTCAACGGTAGTTGGCGTCTTCGTGTGTCGGCGACGGCCGACGCCGAGGACGACTCGTTCGCCGAGGAGGGCTACGACGCCGGGGACTGGGCCGAGGTCACGGTCCCCGGCCACTGGGTCCTGCAAGGACACGGCTCCCCCATCTACACCAACCACCTCTACCCCTTCCCGGTCGACCCGCCGCACGTCCCGACCGAGAACCCGACCGGTGACCACCTCCGTGTCTTCGACCTGCCGTCCGAGTGGCCCTCGGACGGCGGGGCGGTGCTCCGCTTCGACGGCGTGGAGTCCTGCGCCCGGATCTGGCTGAACGGCACGGACATCGGCGAGTTCAGGGGCTCCCGGCTGCCGCACGAGTTCGCGGTCGGGCACCTGCTCAAGCCCAGCGGCAACGTGCTGGCCGTCCGCGTCCACCAGTGGTCGGCGGGCTCGTACCTGGAGGACCAGGACCAGTGGTGGCTGCCCGGCATCTTCCGTGACGTCACCCTGCTGCACCGCCCGCCGGGCAGCGCCCTCGACTTCTTCGTGCACGCCTCCTACGACCATCTCGGCGGCGCTGGCACCCTGCGCGTCGACTCCGACGTCGACGGCCGGATCACCGTGCCCGCGTTGGACATCGATGTCGCGACCGGCGAGTCCGTCACCGTGCCGGTGCGGCCGTGGACGGCCGAACTCCCTTATCTGTACGACGGGTTGCTGACGACGGAGGGCGAGCGCGTCCCGCTCCGCATCGGCTTCCGCACCGTCGAACTCTCCGACGGCCTGATCAAGGTCAACGGGAAGGCGATCCTCTTCAAGGGCGTCAACCGCCATGAGTGGCACCCGGAGAAGGGTCGCGCCCTCGACCTGGAGACCATGAGGGAGGACGTGCTGCTGATGAAGCGGCACAACATCAACGCGGTCCGTACCTCGCACTATCCGCCGCACCCGGACTTCCTCGACCTGTGCGACGAGTACGGACTGTGGGTCATCGACGAGTGCGACCTCGAAACCCACGGCTTCACCGAACAGGCCTGGCGCGACAACCCCGTTGACGACGAACGCTGGACACCGGCCCTGCTGGACCGCGCGGCCCGCATGGTCGAACGGGACAAGAACCACCCGTCGATCGTCATCTGGTCGCTGGGCAACGAGGCCGGCACGGGTCGCGGCCTCACCGCCATGGCCGAGTGGATCCACGCCCGTGACCGCTCACGTCTCGTGCACTACGAGGGCGACATCGACTGCCGTGACACGGACGTCTACTCACGGATGTACGCCTCCCACGCCGAGGTCGAGCGCATCGGCCGGCACCTGGACGGCGGCACCCACAAACGCCGTCAACTCCCCTTCATCCTCTGCGAGTACGGCCACGCCATGGGCAACGGCCCCGGCGGACTCGCCGACTACCAGCGCCTCTTCGAGTCCTACGACCGGCTCCAGGGCGGCTTCATCTGGGAGTGGATCGACCACGGCATCAAGGACGAGCGCTACGGCTTCGCCTACGGCGGCGACTTCGGCGAGGAGCTGCACGACGGGAACTTCGTCTGTGACGGCCTGCTCTTCCCGGACCGCGTCCCTTCCCCCGGCCTGATCGAGTACAAGAAGGTCGTCGAGCCGGTCTCCATCGACAGCCCCGACGGCGGCTCCGTACGGGTCACCAACAAGCACGACTTCGCCGACCTGTCCGCATTCGCGTTCCAGTGGTCCTACCAAGTGGACGGCGAGACGGTCGAGTCGGGCCCGTTGACGGTGCCGCCGCTCGCACCGGGCGAGTCGGCCGACGTGAAGCTGCCCGCACCGCCCGTGGAGTCCGACGGCGCCGAATCCCAGTGGACCGTAAGGGCGTTGCTGGCGGCCGACACCGCATGGGCTACGGCCGGCCATGTGGTGGGCTGGGGCCGGATCCCGGTCACCCCGCGCCCGTTGCCGTACGTCTCCGCCACCTCCGCCCCCGTCCTCGGCGAGCGGCGGATCACTCTCGGCCCGGCCTCCTTCGACGCCCGTACCGGCGAGTTGAAGACGATCGGCGCGGTGGACGTCACCGGTCTCCGCCTGGACGTGTGGCGGGCGACCACGGACAACGACGACGGCGCGTCCTGGCAGACGGATATCCGCTACGGCCTGCTCTGGCGCAAGTTGGGCCTGCACCGGATGCGACACCGCCTGGACGGCGTGGAGTTGGGCGAGGACGCGCTGACCGTACGGACCCGGGTGGCGCCGGCCGCCTGGGAGATCGGGCTCGCCACCGTGTACCGCTGGACCTCGGACGGCGAGCGGCTGCGGCTGACGGTGTCCGTGGCACCCGAGGGCGACTGGACGGTACCGCTGCCCAGGCTCGGCATCCGCTTCGGGCTGGACGCGGGCGCCGACCGGGTGAAGTGGTTCGGCGGCGGACCCGGCGAGGGATACCCGGACACCAAGTCGGCCTCGCTGCTCGGTCGTTGGGAGTCCACGGTCGACGCGCTCCAGACGCCCTACGTCCGTCCGCAGGAGAACGGCGCCCGCCCGGACGTCCGTTGGGCGGAGCTGGGCGGGCTGCGGATCGACGGCGACCCGGAATTCTGGTTCACGGCCCGCCGCTGGACGACGGAACAGCTGGACGCCGCCGCCCACCGCACGGACCTCACGCCCGGTGACACAGTGTGGGTGAACCTCGACCACGGCCAGCACGGCATCGGCTCGCAGTCCTGCGGCCCGGGGCCGCTGCCGCAGTACTTCCTGAACGCCGAACCCGCCGAGTTCTCCTTCGTGTTCTCGGCACGGCCGTGAAATCGCCTGTGGCCGACCGGCTCTTCAGCCGGTCGGCCACGGTCGCGTCCTGCGTCGGCTTCGTCCTCATCGGCATGATCCAGGCCCTGTACGGCCCCGCGATACCTGGCCTGCGCCACGAGTTCGGGCTCTCCCCGTCCGCCGCCGGGCTCGGCCTGAGCCTGCACTTCGCGGGCGGGGTCGCCGGTGTGCTCGCCTTCAACGCGGTCCACTCCCGGATCAGCAACAGGGCGCTGCTGGTGTGGGGTTACGGCCTGATGGCGGCGGGCGGCGCCGGTTTCGCGCTGGCGCCGAACTGGCCGCTGGCGCTGGCCGCCGCGTTCCTGTGCGGGCTCGGCTTCGGCGGCATCGACTACGGCCTCAACCAGCTCTTCGCCGTCGGCTTCGGCAACCGTTCCACCGCCATGCTGAACGTGCTCAACGCCCACTACGGCATCGGCGCGGTGCTCGGCCCGGTGATGGTGGCCTGGCTCGGTCCGGACGACTACCCGTACGCGTTCGGCGTGTGCGCGGCGCTGGCGGCGGTGCTGGCGTTCGCGGGCTCAAGTGGCGTACGTACACGTGTATCTGACGCTCCACCAGCAGAGAAGGGAGGCGTCGGCCTGGGCCTGTCACGGGTCCTCGTCGGCTTCCTCGTCCTCTACATCCTCAACGTGGCGGTCGAGGCGAGCGTCGGCGGCTGGGAGCCCACGCATCTGGAGACGGTCGGCTACACGGCGGCCGTCGCCGCGTCGGCGACCTCGGTCTACTGGCTGATGATGACGGTGGGCCGCTTCCTGGTCGTGCCGATCACCCTGCGGTACTCCCCCGAGCGCATCCTCGCGGTGTGCGCGGTCGGGATGACGGTGTGTCTGCTGTTGACGCTGGTTAAAGGAGTGGCACCGGTGGCGTACGCCGGTGTTGGCTTGTTCATCGCACCGGTCTTCCCGACGGGACTTTCCTGGCTCAACAGGGCGCTCCCCCAGGCCGAGCGAGCCGGGGCGTGGGTGATGGCGGCCTCGAACGTCGGCGGGGTGGCGGCTCCACCGCTGCTCGGCGTCGGGATCGAGGCCGCCGGGATCCACGCGGTGCCCTGGCTGTTGACCGCCATGTCGGGCGCGTCGCTGCTGGCGACGCTCCGGCTGATCCGACTGACGAGGAGGTCCGCATCATGAAGGCCCTGTTCCTGCTCACGCGAAGGCTGACCGAGTGAACGCGAGCACCACGCGAACGGCGAACCAGATCGAGGTCCGGGGGCTGTCCCGCACCTTCCACACCACCGTGCGCCGCCCCGGTTTCGTCGGCGGCCTGCGCTCGCTCGTCAACCCGGACCGCGTGCCCAAGCACGCCGTCTCCGACGTCACGTTCGACGTCGCCCCGGGTGAACTCCTCGCCCTGCTGGGCCCGAACGGCGCCGGCAAGTCCACCACCATCAAGATCCTCACCGGCATCCTGACGCCCACCTCCGGGGAGGCCAGGGTCGCGGGCGTGGTGCCGTACCAGGAGCGGGAGCGCAACGCCCGTAACATCGGGGCGGTGTTCGGGCAGCGCACCCAGCTGTGGTGGGACCTGCCGGTACGCGAGTCGTTCTCGATCCTGCGGGACATCTACGAGGTGCCGAAGGCCCAACACGCGGCCCGCCTGCGGGAGTTCGACGACCTCCTCGAACTGTCGTCGTTCTGGGACACCCGCGTCCGCCATCTCTCCCTCGGCCAGCGGGTGCGCTGCGACCTGGCCGCCGCGCTGCTGCACGACCCGCCGGTCGTCTTCCTCGACGAGCCGACCATCGGCATGGACGTGGTCGTGAAGGAACAGGTCCGCGAGTTCCTGCGCCATCAGGTGGAGGAGCGCGGCCGTACGGTCCTGCTGACCACGCACGACATGACCGAGGTGGCCCGGCTCGCCGAGCGGGTCGTCCTCATCAACCACGGCCGGCTGGTGCTGGACGGCACCCTCGACGAGATCCGCCGCAAGTTCGGCTCGACCTGGCAGATCCGCGCGACGCTGGCCGATCCGCATGCCGAGGCCGAGTCCCTGCCGGGCATCGCGCTGGTGCGGCGGGACGGACCGCAGCTCGTCTTCGGCCCGGACGGCACCGAGGGACCGACCGTCCACCAGGCGCTGAAACAGGTCATCGAGCGGTACGAGGTGACCGAGATCGCCATGGACGAGGCGGAGTTGGAGGACGTGATGCGCGCCGCGTACGTCCAGGCCGGCCCGCGCGCCGAGGAGACCTGAGATGGCCGCCCTGCACGCCTGGCGCGCCGCCCGTGTCACCCCGCTCGGCGAACTCCTGGCCCCGCCCCGCATCACCGCCGCCCTGCTCCGGCTGACGGTGCAGATCGTGCTGGTGGCGTCCCTGTGGCGCGGCCTCTACTCCCAGACCGGCACCACCGCGGGACTCACCCGCGACCAGGCGGTGACGTACGCCGTACTGGCCGTACTCGCCTCCCGGCTGCGGGAGTTGGACCAGTACGCGGGCCGGGACACGGTCCTGCAGCACATGCACTTCGGCACGATCATCTACTGGTATCTGCGCCCGCTGCCGCCCCAGCGCTACTACGCGCTGCGGGCGCTCGGCGAGCAGCTGTACGGGCTGGCCTGGGCGCTGACGGGATATGTCGTGTGCCTCGCGGCGGGGGTCGTGGAACCGCCCAAGTCACCGGCGGTGGCTGGGGTGTTCGCACTGAGCATGCTGCTGGGCCAGCTCGTCCTCTACTACGTCATGCTCCTCATCGACCAGTTGTGCTTCTGGACGCTCCGCAACGGGGCCGCGATGCTCATTCTGATCTTCGCGCAGAACCTGCTGTCCGGTGTGTACGCGCCGCTGTGGTTCTTCCCGGACTGGTTCATCACGATGAGCCGCTTCCTGCCGTTCCAGGCGACGCTCAGCGTGCCGCTCTCGATCTACGTGGGCCGCGTCCCGCTGTCCGACGCGGGCGCCCAAATCGCCCTGCAGGCGGTCTGGGTGGCGGTCCTGTCCCTGTTCACCCGGTTCCTGTGGCGGCGCGCCGCCCGTCGAGTCGTGGCCCAAGGAGGTTGAGTCGAATGAAAGCCGTCCGGATCGTATGGCGCATCACGCGCCTCAACTTCCGTGCCCAGCTGGAATATCGCACCGAGTTCCTGCTGATGATCGCGATCGGCGCGATCTGGCAGGTGTCGGTGATCGTGTTCGCGACGGTGCTGCTCACCCGGTTCTCCGGAATGGGCGGCTGGGACAGCTCCGACGTACTGCTGATCCCGGCGACACGGATGATGGCGCACGGGCTGATGGTGCTGTTCCTGGGCCGGATGCACGGCCTCGGCCGGTACATCCAGGAAGGCCGCATCGACATCTACCTCGTGCGGCCGATGCCGGTCCATCGCCAGGCGCAGCTGGAGTACTTCCCCACCAACGCGATCGGCGACCTCACGGTGGCCGGCGGCCTCATGGTCGGCGCGCTCAGCCGCAGCCACCTGGACTGGAACGCGGGCCGCATGGCGTATCTGATCGCCGCGCTCATCGGCGGCATGCTCGTGGAAGCGGCCCTCTTCACGACCGTGGCCTCCGCCTCCCTGCGCTTCCCGTCCGCGGACTACTGGAGCCGCTGGATCGAGGATCTCCTCGGCACCTTCGGCAACTACCCGCTGAACGTCCTGCCCCGCGCGGTCGGCGGCTTCCTCACCTACGGCCTTCCGCTCGCGTTCGTCGCCTTCCTCCCGGCGGCCGTACTCACCGGGCACGGCCACGACATCGGGGTGCCGTACTGGCTGGCGGCGGGCTCACCCCTCGTGGGCCTGGTGACATATCTCGGGGCGCGGCTGCTGTGGCGGTGGAGCCTCAGCAACTACACGGGGGTGAACGGGTGACCGCGACGGCGTGACCCAGGTCACGTCATCGCCGTGCAGCAGATCCATGGGCTTTCCCGTCGAGGAGGGGTGACAGGAAGGGAGGAGCGTGTGGATCTGGCAGCCAAGTGGGCAACGGACGCGGGAGACAACGGAGTTGGATCGACGGAGGGAGACTTCCATGGATTCGTCGCCGCCCGGTCGGCCGCGCTGTTCCGTGGCGCTTTCGTCCTGACGGGCAGCCGCGACGCGGCCGAGGACCTGGTCCAGGAGACCCTGGAACGGACCTGCCGCAAGTGGCGCACCATCAGCGCCAAGGACGCCCCGGACGCGTACGTACGACGGATCATGGTCAACCTCGCCAACGACCGCTGGCGAAGATTCCGCCGTACGGCTCAGCACCCGGTCGACGGCGAGCCTGCCGCGCCGGGTGACGAGTACGGACGGATCGACAGCCGTGACCAGTTGGTGCGCGCTCTGCAGCAACTGCCCATGCGGATGCGGACGGTGGTGGTGCTGCGGTACTTCCACGATCTGTCCGACGCCGAGATAGCGGCGGACCTGAAGATCTCGCAGAGCACCGTGCGTTCCCAACTGGCTCGCGGAATCGGCCAGTTGAGAAGCCAGTTCCCCACACTCTCCGCCCCTTCACCACAGCAGCTCACGGAAGGAACCCGATGAGTTCGTACGACCCGCGGTCCTCCGGCTGCACACCTTTCGAAGAGGAACTCATCAACGCCATGAACGACTTCGCGCGCTCCACCGACTCCCCGGCCTTCGACACGGTCGGTATGGTCCACCGCACCCGCCGCAGGCGGGCCACCCTCGTCGCCGCCTTCTCCGCGGTCCTGATCGCGGCCGGCGGCGGCTCGGCGCTGGCCTCCATCTCCGGCAGCACCTCGCAGACGACGCCGGCCGCCACCGCCGTCGACCACGCGAAGGCCACCTTCCTCCTGGGCGGCGTCACCAAGGAGCCCATCGCGGTCGACCTCACGGGCCAGGATCTGGCCACGGCGAAGGGCCAGTTCGAGAAGGCCCAGCTCAAGCTCGGCACGATCGTCAAGGTGGTCAGCCCCGGCTGCAAGCCGACCTCGGTCGTCGAGCTCACTCCCCACAGCCCGAAGATCGTGGTCAAGGGCGACACGGTGAACGTGAAGCTCTGCGCGGGCTGACCGAGTCGACCGGTCCGATCGGTTCGGCCGGTTGAGGACCCGGTCCTGGGCGTGCGCGCGCGAGCCGCTCAGGACCGGTCGGACGCCGGCTTCAGCACCCGTATCCCCGGTATCGGTGAAGCAACCAACCACACCGCCGACAGCGCTCCCCCGACCGCCGCGACCACCAGCGTCACTCTCAACCCCATCAGCGTGGCCACTTCACCGCCGACCAGTGCTCCCAGCGGGCGTACCCCGTAGTTGACCGTGCTGTACGCGCCGGCCACGCGGCTGCGCAGGTTGTCCGGGACGACCGATGCCTGGAGCGAGTTGAGGTTGACGTCGAAGAGCATGACGCCGAAGGCCGAGAGGAACTCGGCGGCGCCCAGGATGCCGAGGCGGGTCCAGGTCGGTCCGGTCGCCGCCGCGACGAGGGCGAAGGGGGCCGGGAACAGGACGGCCCCTACGACGATGCTGCGGCCGATGCCGATCCGGCGGGCGATCGCGGGGGACGCCACCGCGCCGAGGAGGCCGCCCGTGGCGCCGATGCCGAACGCCAACCCGATCGCCCCCGGGGAGAGTTGGAGAGCCCGGTCGGCGAACAGGACGACCAGGCCGGTGCCCGACAGGAACGTGAAGAAGTTGACGGTCGTGGCGCACAGGAGGCCCGCGCGCATGACGGGCTCGTGAAGCACAAAGGCCAGGCCCTCCTTCGCACGCCGTACCAACGAAGGGCCCGCCGAGACTTCACGCAGCGGCTCGTCGACCCGTGTGCGGCCGACCAGAATCGCCGACGCCACGAACGACAGCGCGTCCGCGAGCACCGCGACCGGTGCCGTCAACGCCTGGACCAGGCCGCCGCCGACCGCCGGGCCGGCGATGAAGGACACCGATCTGCTCGCGCTGAGCCCGCTGTTCGCCTCGACGTACGACTCCGGCGGTACGAGGTGGGCGAAGAAGGACGAGTAGGCCGTGTTGAACACGACGGCCGCCGTGCCGGTCAGCAGTGCCACCGTGTACAGCTGACCCAGCGTCACCGTGCCGAGGACGTAGGCGATCGGGAGCGTGAGGAGTACGGCGGCCCTGAACAGGTCCGCCAGCAGCATGAGTCGGCGTTTGCCGGGGCGGTGGTCGACCCAGGCGCCGAGGAACAGGCCGAGCAGGTTCGGGATCCAGGCCAGGGCGGTCAGCCAGGCGACCTGGTTCGCGGAGGCCCGCAGCGCGCCGACCGCTATGAAGGGCAGGGCCAGTTCGGAGACGCGGTCACCGAACTGGGAGACGGACTGGCCGCACCAGAACCGTACGAAGCGGCGATCCCGCCACAGCGAGTCCGGCGCGGGCCGAGTGATCCGACGGCCGCTCACTCCGCCGGGTCCGCGTCATG
The DNA here is from genome assembly GCF_016654115.1 of Streptomyces sp. MBT53. Taxonomy (GTDB): domain Bacteria; phylum Actinomycetota; class Actinomycetes; order Streptomycetales; family Streptomycetaceae; genus Streptomyces. Next base: position 54,142 of record NZ_JAEQAZ010000021.1, on the reverse strand, counting down.
GTTCTCGTCCCCCGCCGCTTCCGGCAGCGCGTACATCAGCAGGCGGACATCCCGGCCGTCCGGTGGTCGTCGGTCCGGTTCGCGGATGACGTACGGCGCGATCAGCGCCTCCAACGCGTCCTTCAGCGCGGCCAGTTCGGCCGCCGTCACCACGATCCGGGTGTTGTTCGCGGCGGCCAGCCTCGACCATTCGGGCTCAAGGCCGGGCGCCGTCTCGGTGAGCCAGCGCAGGGGCAGGTCGGCGTTGCGCGCGAACATCTCCCCGGCCAGCACCCGCGCGGCCGACCAGCCCTCCGTGTCGTCGGTGTCCTCCGGCATCGCGACCCGGAAGCCCCGTGCCACCGCCGCCCAGCGCCGCTCCCGCCGGTCCGTGCCGCCCTCGGCGTCGCGGACCAGGCCGAAGCCGGCGAGATGGCGCAGATGCCAGCTGGTGACGGACGGGGTGGCACCCACGTGCGGCGAGAGCCGGGAGGCGGTGGCCGGGCCGTAGCGCTGAAGGCGTTCGAGGATGGCGAGCCGCACGGGGTGGGCCAGTGCCCGCATGGTCTTCGGGTCGGATATCTCCATGTCGCCGAAGCGATTGCCGGAATCCATGGTCCGAGAGTGTTCTCTCAGAAAGCCTGAGAGTCAACTCTCAGATCTGGCAGGCCAGTTGAGACGTCGCTTCAGGTCCCTCAGGCCATCGGCTGCGGGGTCAGGCGTTTGTGGCCCTTCCTGTCGTAGTACCTGACCATCGCGAATCCGAAGAGCAGGCCGATGGCCGTACCGACGCCGATCATGGTCCAGGCGCGGGTCAGGCCCGCGTCGCCGCGTGCGTCGAAGTAGAGGATCGCCCTCACTCCGTCGCTGAGTTGGCGCATGGGCTCGAAGTGGGAGAGGAAGCGGTAGAAGCCGGGGACGGCCTGGAGGGGGACGGTGGCGCCGGAGGACGGCAGGCCCAGGACGATGAACACGAACATGGAGACCAGCTGGCCGATGCCGCCGAAGGCCGCGTTGATCGCCTGGACACCCAGGCCTACGGCGAGGGCCGCGCAGTAGGAGTAGATCCACAGCAGCGGGATGTGGGTGGCGTCCATGCCGAGGATGCTGACGCTGGCGAGCATGATCAGGGAGACGCTGAGGAGGGTGATGCCGGCCGTCATGACCATCTTCAGGAGGAGTGTCTGGGTGCGGTTGATCGGGACCGTGGGGCGGCGGGTGTGCCAGGGGCCGATCTCGTTGTCGGCGTAGCCGAGAGCCGTGTCGACGCCGTTGCTGATGACGTTGCCGCCCATGAAACCGGCCAGGACCAGCAGCAGGGTGTAGTAGAAGGCGGTCAGACCGATGCCGCTGTTGCTGCCGATGGGGTGGCCGACCTGGGTGGCGATCCGCACCGGGTCGGCGAGCAGCAGCTTCTGCGTGGAGTCGGCCTTCGCGGCTGCCGCCATGAGCTGCTTGCCGATGGTGAGCGAGGCCTTCTGGGCCACGGTCGTGGAGATCTTGCTCGCGAGGGAGGAGCCGAGGCTGCCCTTGCCGGGGTTGGTGAGCACAGTGATCGTGGGCCGGGCGGTGGCGTTCGTGGTCGTCAGCGCGGCGACGGAGTCCGTGAAGCCGGCGGGGATGACAAGAGCGCCGTAGACCTTGCCGGAGTCGAGTTCCTGCTGGGCCTGGGCTCTGGTGAGCTGTCGCCAGCCGGCCGCACGGCTGCTGGTGTCGGTGACGATGGAGTGGGCGATCTGGGTGCCCAGGTTCTGCCGCTGGCCGGGGAGCGGGTTTCCCGTGTCGCTGTTGACCAGGGCGATGGGCAGGTCGTTCAGCTCGCGGTTGGGGTTGACGATGCCGCCCATGTAGAGCAGGGACAGCAGCAGCGCGAGCAGGCCGGTCAGCACGGTGGGGATGAGCCACAGCTTGGGGCGGCCGAGGAGTGCGGTGGCGCGGAGGCCGGTGGGGGCGGGGGTGCCGGAGTCGTCGTCCATGGTGGTCAAGTCTGGTGCCGGAATCCGGTGGCGGCGGTGTGGAAACACGGCGGACACCCACTTGTTGCCTACGACTACTCTGGCCTCCACGGTTTTCGCAGGTCACGGAGAGGTGGTGGTCCACGGTGCCGCGTGCGGGACTCACCGCCGACCGGGTCGTGGCGGCGGCTGCCGACCTCGCCGACGAGGTCGGCTTCGAGAACGTCAGCCTGTCCGCGCTGGCCCGCGGCTTCGGCGTGAAGGACGCGAGCCTGTACTCGCACGTCCGGAACCTCCAGGATCTGCGCACCCGGGTCGCGTTCCTCGCGGGCGGCGAGCTGGTCGACCGGATCGCCGTCGCGGTCGAGGGCCGCTCCGGCCGGGACGCGCTGGCCGCGTTCGCCGACGCGTACCGGGCCTACGCCCTGGCGCACCCGGGCCGGTACGCGGCCACCCAGATCCGTATCGACCAGTCCCTGGTCGCCGCCTCCCCCGCCCTGCGCCGCACCGCCGACATCACCTACGGCCTGCTGCGCGCCTACGGCCTGGAGGAGCCCGATCTCACCGACGCCGTACGCCTGTTGCGCAGTACGTTCCACGGCTACTGCGCCCTGGAATCCGGCGGCGGCTTCGGCGCGCCGCGTGACGTTCGGCGATCGTGGGAGCGGGTGGTCGACGCGCTGCACACGGCCCTGACGCACTGGCCCCGGGAAGCCGCGGACGGCTGACGGAGACGCTCGTTCCGGTCCGCGCCCCAGGTGCACCGCTGACCACTTAGACTGGAAGCTTCGCGAATGCCACGTGCCACCCTGGGGGGAGGGAGCGCGACTTGTCTCAACAGCAGCTCGGACGTGGTCCCTTGAGAGCGCCGGGAACACCCGGTCCGGTACCGCAGGGCGGGAGTCCGCCGGCCCGGTTCGTGGGCTGGCTGGGCCGGTTCGGATGCGTGGCCGCCGGATACGCGGTGTTCCAGTTCCTGTTCGAGGTGCTGCCCGACTCGATCGACGGAGCGCCCGCCAAGTATCTGATCGCCGGGCTGAGCGGCCTCGCCACGGCCGGCATGACCTGGCTCGCGGCGGCCCTGCTCCGGGCCCGCACGTCCGGACCCGCACCGCTCACCGCCCCCGCTCCCCCGGCACCGGCCGTCCCCGGCCCGCTGCCACAGGTGTTCGGTTCGGCCTACGACACCCTCGTCGCCCAGGTCGCCGAGGTCGACGACCCGGTGCGCGGCCGTCTCATCGGCTGGCCGCACTCCCTCCTGGAGCTGGACGGCCCGGCCCGGCCGACCTCGCTGGCCACGGCGTACGGCCTGCACATCGTGCTGGACCTGGGCGTGCCGGACGGACGGCTGCACACCGGCGATCTCATCGACACGCTGTGGCGGCTACGGCTGCAGGGCGGCGGCTGGTCGGCCCGCTCGCAGGGGGCGGTCGCCCGCCCGGAGGTCACCGCGATGGTGCTGGGCGCGCTGGCCCGCGCGGGCGCCTCGCGGGAGCGGCTGGCGGACGAGGTGGCGCGCTGCGAGGCCGGGTTCACTCCCGAACTCGACAGTACGGGGCGGGCGTTGACCCATGTCGTGACCACCGTGATGCGGGGGCTGCTGCGCGCGGCACCGGACGCGCCGATCCTGCCCGTGCTGCGGGAGGCCCTGGTCGACGGCGCGCTCTCCGACCCGCAGCGTCAGCACCGCCGCTGCTGGAGCCACCGCCTGGGGGTGCTGCCATGGGCCGTGCACCCGGCCCGGCAGCCCGCCCAGCCCTCCGCCGTGCACACCGCGCAGGCCGTGGTCGCCCTGGACCGGGCGGCCCGGGTGCTGGGCGAGGGGCCGGTGGAGCGTGCGGTGCGCGAGGACGGGGTGCGCTGGCTGCTGGCCTGCCCCGCGACGGCGCACGACGCCTGCGCCGATCTGGCGAACCTGCGGGAGGAGGTGCGCCGCCGCCACCCGGACGACTCCTCGCACCACGAGGTGCTGAACGTCCGCCATTTCACCGCGAGTTGGATCCTGCGCGCCCTGCTCACCCCTGGCGCCCTGGAGATCGCCCGGGAGGACGGCCTGGAGGAGGCCTGGCAGGAGCGGCTGAACGGGGCGGCGGGCGCGGTGTGGGCGGCGCAGACCGACGGGATCTGGTCCTGGAGCCGGGACGGGGCGATGTTCACGACGACGGAGGAACTGCGCCAGCCGATCTGGATGACCTATCAGGGGCTTTCGGCGCTGCGCGCACATGCCGTATGGATGTACAGACCGGATACGCCGGATACTCGAACCAGGCCGGTGTGACGGCGAGTTGGGGAGTGAGTGCATGGGTGGTCGGCAGATCCTGGCGGCGCGACGGCTGCTGACCGAGGCGCTGGACGGCGACCTGTCCGACGACGAGACGGTGACCGCGGCCCGTGCCGTCATCGCCGAACTGGGCTCTCCCGAGCGGCTGTTGGAGCTGGTGGCCGAACTCGCCTCCGGTGAGGGCGATCCCGAGCACTGCGCCGGGCTGTCGTACCGTCATGTCCTGGGCTTCGACAAGCTGTTGCTGATCGACGGCGGCCCCCGCCACATGCTGCGCGCGCATCTCTGGCATCCCGACGTGGCGGCGATCGGCGCGGAGGACATCCACAACCACCGTTCCCCGCTTGCCTCTTACGTGGTCCGGGGGCGGCTCGCGATGGAGCTGTACGAGACGCGCGGCGACGGCGGGATCACGGCGGACCGGTACGAGGAGTCCCTCGCCGGGCGCAGTGCCGACTGGACGCTGCGGCCCACGGGACCGGCGCGACTGCGGCTGACGCATGTGGGCCAGTACGCGGCGGGCAGCGCCTACGCCCTGCCGGCGAATGTCCTGCACCGGGCCTGGTGCGACACGGACGCACCGACCGTGACGCTGTTCCTGGAGACGGGGGCCGAGCGGCGGCGCCACACCGATGTGTTCACGGTCGCGGGCCCGCATCCGGGCGCGGTGGCGAAGGTGCCGCTCGATGTGAAGGACTATCTCGGCGCGTTGAACGATCTCGCGGAATCGCTCAGAAGTTCGTGAGGGCCTGTTGTACGACGTCCAGGTTGTACGCGTCGATGTCGAGGCCGGAGTCGGCCAGCTCGGACGGCCGGAGCCACCGGTACGTCTGGTCGGGCTCGGGGAGGGTGATCTGCGACGACAGCGGCCTGACCAGGAAGTTGTCCTGCCAGTTCTTGGTCTCGCGGCCCTGATACTCGCTGACGAAAGACGACTCGCCGATCTTGCGGACGATCTCGCCGAGCAGCCCGGTCTCTTCCTTGAGCTCGCGCAGCGCCCCGTCCTCGGGGTGCTCGTCCGGCTCCAGCTTCCCGCAGGGCACGCCCCACACCCGGGGCAGGAATCGCTCGGTCGCGCTGCGGCGCACCAGAAGCACGCGCCCGTCGTCGTCCATCACGACGGCGGCGGCCAGCCGCTTCTCGCCGGGGTCCATGGTCATGGTTCCTCGGTCCCTCGCCGGAGATGAGTCCAAAGGGTCTGATACCCAGGAAAGCATCCAACGTACCAGGATCCGCCCGCCCGGTCTGTGGAGCCGGTCTCACCTCCAGAACATTGCGACAGGCACCACGGCAACCTCCTTCGCGCGGGCGGCGACTTGGGGGCATGACCAACGCAAGACGCACCACTTCGCACCGTCGCCGCGACTCCCGCCGCATCGCCCGCAAGCCGCTCGCGGGCTCGCTCGCCGTCGCGGCCCTGCTGGGCGGCGCGTGGTACGCGACCGCGGCGACGGACAGCGGCAGCGGCGGAAGCGGCACCTCGACCGCGGCCGGGACGACGACCGCCTCGGCGTCCCCGTCCGACGACGCCGGCGCCGACGGCTCCGCATCCACCGCGGCCACGACGACCCCGACCGCCTCCCCCGCGAAGTCCACCCCGAAGGCGGTCGCGAAGACTCCGGCCACCGCCGCCAAGACCGTGACCGGCACGCTCACCCCGACCAGCACCACGGTGGCGCTCGCCGCCAAGTTCCCCTATCTGACGGCCGGTTACAACAACACCCGCCAATGGACCCGTACGAGCACGGCGGTGGCCCCGAACGGCACCCTGCGCGTGGCCTGGCCGGCCGCCGACGGAGTCCATGTCACCCCGCTGAACGCCGCCGGAGTGCGCTCGGGCGCCGACACGGTCGTCAAGGGTGCCAAGGAGGTCGGCGGTCTGGTCGCGCACAACGACGGCTTCGCGCTGCTCACCCGGGTGGCCGACACCAACAAGTGGAAGGAGACGGCCGCCGCGATCATCCGCTACACGAACGGCAGGCAGACCTTCCGCACCAAGCTCACCGGCACCGCCTCCAACGACACCTCTCCGGGTCTCGACGGCCAACTCACCTGGAACGGCACCAAGTACGGCGCGTACTTCGTCGTCCACGGCGCGGGCGGCTTCGCGGACGGCCACTTCGGCGACAAGTTGGCGTACATCAGCGCCAAGGGCGCGAAGCTGAGCGGTGGTTGGAGCTGGGGCTGCAGCCACAACGAGGGCATCGCGCTGCACGCGGAGACCACCGGCGCGTTCACCTCGCTCTGCTTCGACGACTGGCGCTCGGGCCTGTTCGTCTCCACCGGGATCGGCGCCCCGGACGTCGCGCCGGTCGTGCAGCGCGAGCAGTGCTGGGCAGGGTACTGCGGTGGTACCTTCCCCGGCCGCACGGGCGACCTGGTCAAGTCGGCGGGCGGCCTGTACGCCACCGCCTTCGCCTCCCGCGGTGCCGCCTCGGCCAAGAAGAACTCCGCCGACTCCAGCGGCCGCGGCTGGACGGTCACCCCGAGGACGAGCACCCACCAGGTCGCCGTCGCCTTCATGGCGAACCGCAACTCCGGCCCCGGCAAGGCGATTTACCTCACGAGCGCGGCCGGCACCGAGAACGTCAACGTGCACATCGCGCCCTACGGCAAGGACCGTCTCCTGGTCTCCTGGGAGTCCCTGAAGGGTGCCAAGTGCGCGGCCGGCACCTGCACCGGCACCTTCACGGGCACGCACCTGCGGCTCATCGACTGGAACGGCAAGTTCCAGAGCGCGGACAAGGTGGTGAGCACCCGAATCACCGGCGACCTGGCGGTCCTGAAGAACGGCACGCTGACCTGGGCATACGCACCGGTCACCCCGACCTACGCGAGCCCGCTCAACGGGGCGTCACCGACCGCCACGAGCCTCCGGATCGCCCGGCTGACTCCGTGAAGCGGTAGTCGGTCCGCCGGCCGCCGGCCCAGTGGACGGACAGGCCGTGATCCCCGTCGACCTCCACGGACACCAGTTCCGCGAGGGGACGGGGGTCCGGCTCGCCGGTGAGCCGGACCAGGGCGACGAACAGGGTGGGCCCGTCGCCGACGGCACCCTCTCCGTCCGACAGGCCGTGCAGGGACACGAGTTCGGCGCGCAGTCCGTCGTCCTCCGCCGACCAGCCCGTGACCCGCACCGGCGTCCCGGGGGCAGCGCCCACCACCAGATGCGCCCGCACCTCCACCGCGCCCTCGGCCATCACCACGCTGGTCACCCGGGCCCCGGAGGCAGCCGTGTGCCGGGAAGCAACCCACCCCTCCCCCACCCCCAACGGCACGATCTCCGTCCGGGTCGGATCCCCGCCCACGAACACGCTGTTGTCGTACGACGACGAGGGCGTCGTAGCCGTGGAGTAGGCGAGGCGTGTGTAGTACGGGTCGTAGCGGACGTCCTCGCTGCCGTGGTTGTGGAGGCGGACCAGGCCGTCCGAACTCGTCGACTGGAGAAGCCAGTTGGCGGGTGTGATCGCCGTGGTCGCGTCCGATCGTTCCGCCGGGCCCGGTTCCTCGACCGCCGTCCACACCTCGTGGTCCGGTGGGAGGAGCAGGCCGAGGAATCCCTTGCTGGCCCAGTACGGGGACGCGGGGCCCGAATAGCCTTGCAGGACCGCCTCATTGGGGCCGTGCCAGCCGAGGGTGAGCAGGCCGTGGTCGTCGACCGCGCCCCGGTCGAGGAAATAGCGGAGCGCCCCGGAGGCCAGTCGTCGTGTCTCCCCCGGTGCCAGTGGTGTACGGCCCGTCAGCGCGCCCAGCCACAGGGGAGCCGTCGTCGCGAAGCGGTAGGTGAGGGAGCGGCCCTGGTGCATCGGGGCGCCGTCGGCGCCGAACAGGCGGGCGTAGTCGGCGAGATGGCGTTCCAGGCGGGTGCCGTAGAGGTCGAGGAGTCGGGGGTCGTCGGCGAGCCAGGCGTGCAGGACCGGGTAGAGGTGCATGGCCCAGCCGTTGTAGTAGTCGAACTTGCGGCCGTCGCCGTCGGTGTACCAGCCGTCGCCGACGTACCAGTCCTCGATGCGCGACAGGCCTCGGTCGATGGCCTTGCGGGAGGCCTCGGGCTCGTGGCCGATGTCCTGGAGGAAGCCGCCGACCGTGACGGGGAACAACTCCCAGTTGCAGGGCCAGGGTTGGGCGGTGAGGGCGTCGGTGAGCCAGGCCGCCGCGCGCTGTCGTACGGGCTCGTCGAGGCGGTCCCAGAGGAGGGGGCGGGTGAGGCGCAGGGCGAGGGCGATCGAGGCCGCCTCGACCAGGGGCTGGCTGCGGTCCTCGATGCGGGGCCAGACGCCCGCGACCCCCGCGGCGAGTCCGTCGGCGTAGCGTTCCAGCGCCGTCTCGTCGCGGCGGAAGGCGGCCAGCAGGAGCGTGCGTGCGTAGCCCTCCAGGCCGTCGGAGAGCCTGCCGGACCAGCTGGTGTGGGTGCCGGGGAGGTGGTAGAGCGCGCGGTCCTCGGTGGCGTACGGCTCCACGGCGGCGAGGAGGGCGTCGGCGGCCGTCTCCCAGTGGGCGCGGGTGTAGCCGGTGCGGGGGCTCGACTCGCGGTCGTCGGCGGGCAGTTGCATCGGCTCACTCTCACGGGCGACGGGTGCGGCGGGTGAAGCCTGGGGCGCCCCGGTTCCGGTCGGAACGCCCCAGGGGTCTTTCGGGTCTCAACCCACCCGTACCCGGTCCTCCGGCAGCAGATGCCCGGCGACGAGTGCGTCGCGGACCAGGCCCGCGTACACCGTGGCACCGTGCACGGAGGTGTGCGTGTTGTCCTTCTTCTCGTTGTAGAGATAGATCGCCTTGGAGCCTTCGACTCCCAGCGATTCCACCAGCGCCTTGGTCTGCGCCGTGAGATCGATCAGTGTTACCCCCTCGGCGGCGGCGACCGAGCGGATGACGCCCGGCAGGTCCACGCCGAGTCCGTTCACCAGCAGTGCTGTGCCGTTGTTCAGTGTGCCGTCGGCATTGAACCAGCGTCGGACGATCGGTGTCACCAGAACAGGACGACCGCCCATGTCCCGTATACCCGTTACAAGGGTTTCCAAGTTCGCCCTGTACGTGGCCTCGTCGGTCGTCTTGTCGTTGTGGGCGAGCTGGACCAGGACCAGGTCACCGGGGCGGATCAGCGGCTCGACCGTCCCCCAGAGCAGGGGATTCTCCAGATAGGTGACCGTACTCTCCCCGGAATCCGCGTAGTTGGCGACGGACACGCCCTTGCGCAGGAACTGCGGGAGCTGTTGGCCCCAGCCGGAATACGGGTCGCCCGGTTGGTCGCAGACCGTGGAGTCGCCGATCAGGATGATCTGGTGGGCACGCCGGGCGGGGGTGACCCTGATGTCGGCGAGGGCCGGGGCGGTGCCGCCGAGGGTGAGGTCGAGGCCGGGGGTGCCGTCGGGGCCGGTGGGTTCGCCCTCGGGGGTGCGGACGTTCACGGTGAAGCTGCGGGTGACCGTCCGGCCCGCCTCGGTGGCCGTCTCGGGGAGCAGGGAGCGCCGGGTCTCGCCGGTGATCGCCGTGCTCGCGGCCGACTCGCCGCCGAGGCGGACCGTGACGTCGTAGGTACCGGGCGGAACGTCGAAGTGGCAAGCCGTGGCAGTGCAGTTGGCGATGCCGAGCGGGGGCGTGCGGTCGTGGGCCTGTGCGGGTGCGGCCGACAGGGCGGTGCTCAGGGTCACCGCGGCCAGCAGCGCGATGTTGAAACGTCTCATCCGTGGCTCCTCCGTCCGACGACATGGCCTGGCGGTGGACCGTACCGCTCTGGACAAGCGCTTTCTAGACCTGTGCCGATTTTCGCATCATCGCCAACTCCTGGGCTGCGAAAGCCCTTTCGCGAAATCGATTCAACTGTCACCCTCCAAAGCACCCGCACCCCCACCTCCCGAAGGAGGCACCCCCATGTCCGGTTCTGTGAACAGACCGGTCCGTCGCCGCACCTTCGTCCTCGGCACGGCGGCCGTGGCCGGTACGGCGGCGCTCGCCGGGCCGCTCGCCGAGACGGCCTCGGCCGCGAGTTTCGGCTACACCGACGACGGCTCGAACTACGTCGTCGACACCGGCGCGAGCCTGGTCTTCAAGGTCAGCAAGACGAACGGCGATCTGACCTCGCTGGTCTACAAGGGCACGGAGTACCAGGGCTACGGCGGCAAGAACTCGCACGTCGAGTCCGGCCTCGGCACCTCCACCGTGACGATCGCCCAGTCCGGTACGACGATCCTGATCTCCGTCGCGTACGGCACGCTGAAGCACTACTACGCGGCCCGCAGCGGCGAGAACAACGTCTACCTCTGGACCAACAAGGCCGACGACTCCGTCAGCGCGACCCGCTACATCGTGCGCGTCAAGGCCGGCCTGTTCCTCAACGACCAGCCGGATTCCTACACTTACGCGCCGACCACCATCGAGTCCGCCGACGTCTTCGCCAAGTCCGACGGCCAGACCCGCTCCAAGCACTACTCGAAGAACCGCGTCATCGACTACGACTACATCGGCTGGACCACCGGCAGCGTCGGCCTGTGGATCGTGCGCAGCAACCACGAGAAGGCGTCCGGCGGCCCGTTCTACCGCTCCCTGCTGCGCCACCAGAGCGCGGACGGCGGCGGGTTGTACGAGATCCTGTACTACGGCGAGAACCAGACGGAGGCGCAGCGGTTCGGTCTCCAGGGGCCGTACGTCATCGCGTTCACGGACGGCGGGGCGCCCGCGTCCTCGCTGTACCACGCCGACCTCACCACCTCGTGGGCCGATTCGCTCGGCATCTCCGGGTACGTGGCTTCCGGCAGCCGGGGCCGGGTGGCGGGCGTCGGCATCACCGGGCGGGACACGGCGTACGCGTACACGGTCGGGCTCGCCAACTCGGCGGCCCAGTACTGGGGTTCGGCGCGGGCCTCGGACGGCTACTTCTCCATCACCGGAGTCCTGCCGGGGACGTACACGCTGACCGTCTTCAAGGGTGAACTCGCCGTCTACACCGGGTCGGTGGCGGTCACGGCGGGCGGCACGACGACGCTGAACAGCATCGCGATCCCGTCCTCGAACGACCCGTCCAACGCGAGCGCGATCTGGCGGATCGGCAACTGGGACGGCACGCCCGGCGGGTTCAAGAACGCGGACCTGATGACGTACGCCCATCCCTCGGACGTACGGGCCGCGACCTGGACCGGCAATGTCGTCATCGGCAGCGGGACGGAGACCTCGGCGTTCCCCTGCTACCTCTGGAAGGACGTCAACAGCGGCCTGATCGTGTACTTCAAGCTGACGGCCGCCCAACTCGCCGCCGCGCACACCCTGCGCATCGGGGTGACGACCGCGTACGCGAACGGCCGGCCGCAGGTCGTCGTCAACGACACCTGGACCTCGGCCGTCCCGTCGCCACCCACGCAGCCGAGCACGCGGTCGCTGACCGTGGGGTCGTACCGGGGCAACAACTACACGTTCACGTACAGCGTTCCGGCGTCGGCCTGGCTGACGGACAGCAGCGCGTACAACACGCTGAAGATCTATGTGGCGAGCGGTTCGGGGTCGACGGCCTATCTGAGCGCGGGCACGTCCATCGACGCGATCGACCTTCTCACCTAGGGGCGGCAACCTCCGGGCAGGGGACGGCGACTTGTAGGCATGACTGAGCCGAACACGCATCGCCGCTCCCCCGCCCGGCGTCGAGCCGCCGCCGTGGCGACCGGTGCCGCGGCCGCCCTCGGGCTGGTCGCGGTGTCGCTGGTGACCCAGGCGCGGGCCGCCACCGTCATCACCGTCGCCAAGGACGGTTCGGGCCGCTTCACCACCGTGCAGGCCGCCGTGAACGCGGCGGCCGCCGGCGACACGATCTCCGTGGCGAAGGGCACCTACGCCGAGATCGTCAACGTCCCTTCCGGGAAAACGGGGTTGACCATCCAGGGTGCCACCGGCAACGCCGAGGACGTCGTCATCACCTATGACCGGGCCGCCGGTTACACCGACGCCAGTGGCAACAAGTACGGCACGCTGGGGAGTTCGGTGGCCACGTTCTCGGCGAGCGGCCTCACCGTCACCGGGATCACCGTCCAGAACACCTTCGACAAGGCGGCCCACCCCGACATCACGGACACCCAGGCCGTCGCGATCACCGCGCAGGGCGACCGGCAGACCTTCACCAACGACCGGTTCATCAGCCGCCAGGACACCGTCCTCAACTGGTCGCCCTCGTCGACCGGGCAGTACCGGCAGTACTTCTACTCGTCGTTCATATCCGGCGACGTCGACTTCGTCTTCGGCAACGCCACCGCCGTCTACGACCGGGTCAACATCCAGCTGCGCAACTCGGGCGCCGCGGCAGGTGGTTTGAATGGCTTCCTCTCCGCGCCCAACACCAGCTCCGCGAAGACGTACGGCATCCTCGTCACCGGCAGTTCGGTGACCAGCTCGGCGGCGGCCAACACCTACTACCTGGGCCGCCCTTGGCACCCGACGGCGGACGCGGTCGGCCAACTGGTCGTCCGGCAGACCTCGTTGCCCGCCGCCGTGAAGATCGCCGGGCCCTGGACGGACATGAGCGGCTACTCGTGGAAGAACGCCCGCTTCTTCGAGTACAGGAACACCGGCGCGGGCGCCACGGTGAACTCCAACCGCCCGCAGCTCACCGACTCCCAGGCCGCGAACTACACGGCCCAGAAGTACCTGGCGGGCACGGACGGCTGGAATCCGGTCCGGTAACAGAGCTGTCAACTACCGCGCGTCCACTGCTGGTTGGTCGCCCCGCTGCACGTATACGTGATGATCGCGGCGGAGTTGGCGGTGGACGCGCCGGACACGTCCAGGCACTCGCCGCTGGTCCTGGCCTTGACGAGGACGTAGCTGCCGGACGTGGTCAGGCTCCACTGCTGGGCGGTGGCGCCGGTGCAGTTCTCCTGGGTGACGTTGGTCGAGTTCTCCTGGAGGCACAACGAGCTGCCCCGGCCCATGAGTTCGTAGTAGCCGGTGCCGAGATCCTTGAACCACCACTTCTGGTTGGTGCCACTGTTGCAGGTGTACTGGCTGATCGCGACGCCCTGCCACAGCGACTGGTTCGGTACGTCGGCGCACTTGCTGCTGTTGCGGGCGATGAGCGTGTTGTACGTCGCGCTCGTGCCGGTGATCGTGCCGGCGGCCGTGTCGATCGACACCTCCGGGTACCAGGACGCCATGGACATCGAGGTGGTGGTCGGGAAGGTCAACGGCAGCCAGACGTAACGGGAGTCGTTGACGGTGCCGCCGAAGGAGTTGCCCCAGCGGTCGCCCATGTAGAGGTAGGAGGTGCCCGAAGTGCCCGTGATCGGGAGGACGTAGGCGGTCTGCGAGTTGTAGGCGGTCGAGTCGCCGACGTTCGTGAAGGCCGTCCAGGGGCCGGTGATGCTGGTCGCGGTGGCGTACTGCTGCTGGTTGGCGCTCCAGCCGGTGGCCGCCGAAGTCAGCATGAAGTAGACGCCGTTGCGCTTGAACAGGGCCGGTGCCTCGCGGTGTCCGCCCACCCAGGGGTTGGCGACCAGGCTGTCGATGGCGGTGTAGTCGGCGGTGAGCTTGTAGATGTGCAGGTCGTAGTTCTCGTTGGCGGCGGAGACCATGTAGGCGGTGCCGTCGGTGTCGACGAACGTCGTGATGTCCCGGGACATGTTGTCGCCGAGCGGCTGGAAGCTGCCCTGGTAGGTGTAACTGCCGTCCACGGTCGAGGAGACGGCGACGGCGGCCTTGGCCTCGCTGTAGTCGACGCCGTTCTCCTTGTGCATCCACATCACGAACTGGCCGGTGGACGCGTTGTAGATGACCTTCGGCCGCTCGATGTAGGCGGTGCCGAGCTCGGAGGCGCTGGACTGGGTCAGGACGTGGTTGCGGAACTCCCAGTTCTTCAGGTCGGTGGAGCGGTAGGCGTCCACGTACTTGAAGGTGTTGTCGGCGTTGCGGTCCTCGCCGAACCAGTAGTAGTAGCTGCCGACCTTGATCACTCCGCCGCCGTGCGCGTGCAGGGCGTTGCCCGAAGTGTCCGTGAACTGGGTGCCGTTGGTGATGGTCTGGGCCGCGGCCTGGGCCGGGCCCGCCGTCACCAGACCGGCGGCGAGGGCGCAGACCAGGGCGAGCAGGATGGCGTACGCACGTCTCATCTCACACACTCTCCTTCACGGTGTCGGCCACGGGGACGCCGAAGTCGGGGGTGCCGTCGGGGTGCCAGCCGAGGAGCTGGACCCGGGTGTGGCGGTTGGGGTCGTTCAGGGGGTCGCCGGTGATCTCCTTGTACTGGCGCGCGTGGTAGACGAGGACGTCGCTGCGGCCGTCCTCGGCGACCGTGAAGCAGTTGTGGCCGGGGCCGTACTGCCCAGTGGTGTCGTTGCTGGTGAAGACGGGGGTCGGCGACTTGGACCAGTTCGCCGGGTCCATGAGGTCGGCGTCGGCGTCGACGGTCAGCAGGCCCATGCAGTAGTGCCAGTCGGTGGCGCTGGCCGAGTAGGAGAGGAAGAGGCGGCCGTTGCGGGCGATGACGGCCGGGCCCTCGTTGACCTTGTAGCCGACGGTCTCCCAGTCGTACTCCGGTGTGGACAGGCGTATTTGAGGGCCCGTCAGGGTCCACGGGTTCGCCATCCTCGACAGCCACAGGGCGGTGTTGTTGTCCATGCCGGGCTCGTGCTGGGCCCAGGCGAGATAGCGGGTGCCCCGGTGGGTGAAGGTGGTGGCGTCCAGGGAGAAGGTCTCCCAGGCGGTCCTGACCTGACCCTTCTCCTCCCAAGTGCCCTGGAAGGGGTCGGGGTTGGCGTTCTCCAGGACCCAGATGCGGATGTCCCAGACGCTCTCGGCGGGCGCGGAGGCGAAGTAGACGTACCACTTGCCGCCGATGCGATGGATCTCCGGCGCCCAGATGTGGGCGCCCATCGCGCCGGTCGCGTGCTTGGTCCAGATCACCGACTCGGCAGCGGCGGCAAGGCCGTTGAGGGTGCGGGAGCGGCGCAGGACGATGCGGTCGTACTCGGGGACGGTGGCGGTGAAGTAGTAGTGGCCGTCGGTGTGCCGGTGGATGTACGGGTCGGCGCGCTGGCGGACGAGCGGGTTCACGAACGGGGCTGCTTTCGGGGACGCGGTCGCCGGGGCCGGGGTGACGGCCAGGGCGCCCGCGGCCAGAGCGGCTCCCTTCAGCATCAGCCTCCGGCTGGGGGCATGGGGCAGTTCGTCGTTGCGGCTCATACAACTGCCTCTCGGAAACGTTCGAGGTGGCGAACACCATCTGTCATTACGAACGACTTCGAACGCCGAAAAGGTAAGGGTGTGCCACCACGAGGTCAACGGGTCCGACGAGACAAAGAGAGAGCGCTTTCCCCCACTCTTTCGTCTCCCGCCGAAATTTCTGTTATCCCGGTGCGCCTCGAACCGTCTCCACTCCCGTGCGCAGCCATACCCACAAGACAGCAGCCGCCGTAGGCGCCCTCGCGACCGTCGCTCTCCTGGTCACGGTGGATCCCGCCTTCGCCGCCGGTGCCCGCGACGCCACCGCCGACGTGCTCGCGGGCCGCGATGTCACGCTCACCGGCGACACGGTGGTCACCGTGCCCGCCGGGACGACGACGTACGGCGGGGTGTTCCGCGGCCAGGGGACGCTCACCGTGCGCGGCGGCGGGACGCTGATCCTCACCAAGGACAGCGACTTCACGCTCCCGGCGGACCGGCAACGGCAGAAGGTGACCACCCAGGGCGGCAACCATCCGTACACCACGGTCAGCAACCCGGACCCGCCCGCGATCACGGTCGAGCGCGGCACGACTCTCCAGTACGGCACGGGCGGTGGCACCGGACTGATCGGCCACTTCCCGTACAGCACACCCGGCTACCAGCTCAACGAGTTGAACGTCCGGGTCGACGGCACCCTGCGTCTCTCCCTGACCCGCACCTTCAACATCGGCACCATCAGCGGCTCGGGCCTGGTCACCCAGCCCCGCAACATGTGGGGCACCCTCGACCTCGCCGGAACCCACCCTTTTTCAGGGGTCATCGACAACGGCACCGGCATGGCGGTCGGCCGCCCCGAGTACCCGGTGGCGCTGCCCAACGCCCGTGCGATCCTCAACCAGGGCTCCTGGATCATCGACACCCCGCTGTACCAGACGATCACCCTGCGCCAGAACTTCTACCAGCGCGAGTACGGCAGCGACGTCAACGTGCACTCCCGCCCGGGCAGCAAGGTCGTCCTCACGGGCCAGTACAGCTACAGCGACCAAGGCGGCGACACCAACCCGTCGCTCAGCGACCCCGGCCTCAACTGGCGGGCTATCGCCCACCAGTTGAACAAGCGCGGCACCAACATCGAGGGCGCGAACGTCCAGTGGGGCGACGGCACCACCCACCAGATCTTCATGCCCGGCACCAAGGACACCGTGTACATCAACCTCCACGCGGCGAGCGGGGTCCGGTCCAGACTGACCTTCGACTACGACGGTCCGGTCACCCTCGGCGCACCGATCGGCGGCGGCAGGTACCACGACACGCTGGCCGCGCCCGGCGCCGGGGACATCGTCGTGGCGGGGACGCGCGGGAACGACGTGACCTTCGCGGCGCCGCAGTACTACGACGGCTCGACGACCGTGGAGAAGGGGGCGGTGCTGCGGCTGGGATCCGGGAAGCGGGGCGGCGACGGCGGGCTGCTGACCGGCACGGAGGGGCGGCGGATCGTCGACGACGGGACCCTTGTCGCGCGGAACGTGTCCCTCCCCGTGAAACTCTCGTACCTCTCCGGCAAGGGGTCCCTCGTCCAGTCCGGTGCCGCGACGACGACACTGACGGGCACGGCGGTCACGTACACGGGGACGACGACGGTCTCGAAGGGCACACTGGCGCTCCGCTCGGGGGCAACTCTCGTCCACAGCAGGGCGATCCGGCTCACCTCGGCGGGCGCGCGGCTGGATGTGGGGGCGGCCGGCCTGCGTGTGGCGACCGACCTGACCGGTGTGGGCACGGTGAAGGGTTCGGTGACGAACGACGGCGTGGTGACGACCGGGCTCACCGTGACCGGGAACTACACGCAGAGCGCGAAGGGCGAACTGGTCCTGGGCGCGAAGCCGTTGAAGGCGGCGGGCAAGGTCGCCCTGGCCGGCGACCTCGACCTCTCGGCCGCCGGTACGCACCCCGCACGGACCGTGACGATCCTCGACCACACGGGCAGCGCCCCAACGACCGGCGCCTTCAAGGGACTTCGCGAGGGCAGCAAACTCGAGCTCGCCGACACGACGTACCGGATCAGCTACCGGGGCGGCGACGGCAACGACGTCGTCCTGACCACCGTCACCGCCGGCAGCTCCTCCTCCCCCACCGCCCGCCCCAAGTCGTCGTCCGGGACGACGATCACCGAGGCCCGCACCGAGAACACCGCCCGCGGCGCAGGCTTCGGCTGGTGGCCCTACGCCCTGGGCCTCGGCCTCCTGGGCGCCCTGCTGGTCCCGGCGACCACGCGCACCCGGGGCAGGAGCAGGCGTGGGGGCGGAGGCGGGAGGCACGCGGCGTAGGGCCGACAGGCGCTGGTGCGGCCGTATCGACTAGCGTCGAGACATGACCAGCGACACCGCTCCCCTCCTCGCCGACGCCCTCGCCGCCGGAACGCTCGTCCTCGACGGCGGGCTGTCCAACCAGCTCGGGGCGGCCGGGCACGATCTGAGCGACGAGCTGTGGTCGGCGCGGCTGCTCGCGGACCGGCCCGAGGCGATCGCCGAGGCGCATCTCGCGTACTTCGAGGCGGGCGCCGACGTGGCGATCACCGCCAGCTACCAGGCCACGTTCGAGGGCTTCGCGAAACGCGGGATCAAGCACGACCGGGCGGCCGAACTCATGGCCGAGAGCGTGGAGTTGGGCATCGACGCGGCGGTGGAGGCCGGGCGGCGGGGCAGCAAACGGCCCCTGTACGTGGCGGCCTCGGTCGGGCCGTACGGCGCGATGCTCGCGGACGGCTCCGAGTACCGGGGACGGTACGGGCTGAGCGTGGCCGAGCTGGAGGCCTTCCACCGGCCGCGCCTTGAGGTGCTGGACCTCGTCGGTCCCGACGTGCTGGCCTTCGAGACGATTCCGGACACGGACGAGGCCGAGGCGCTGCTGCGGGCGGTGCGCGGGCTGCGGACGCCGGCCTGGCTGTCGTACTCGATCGCGGGCGACCGGACGCGTGCCGGGCAGCCGCTGGAGGAGGCGTTCGCCCTGGCCGCCGACGCGGACGAGATCATCGCGGTCGGGGTGAACTGCAGTGCCCCGGAGGACGTCGACAGCGCGGTCGAGATCGCGGCCCGTGTCACCGGGAAGCCCGTCGTCGTCTATCCCAACAGCGGGGAAGTGTGGGACGCCAACGCCCGGGCGTGGACGGGGCGTTCCACCTTCACCGCCGAGCAGGTCGAGGGTTGGCGGGCGGCCGGCGCGCGGCTGATCGGCGGCTGCTGCCGGGTGGGACCCGAGGCGATCGCGGACATCCGGCGGACGCTCACAGCGTCGTGATCGAGTTCCGTACGACCACATGTGTGCCCAGCAGCAGGTGCTCGTCCGGGGACTCCGGTGTGCGGCCCAGCGCGGTACGGACGGCGAGGCGACCCAGCTCCTCGTAAGGGACGTGGACCGTGGTCAGGGCGGGGTACAGGTCGCGGGCGAAGGGGATGTCGTCGTAGCCGGCCAGTGAGACGTCCCCGGGGACGCTCAGGCCCGCCTCGTGCAGCGCGGTGAGCGCGCCCGCCGCGACCATGTCGGTGGCGGCGACCACGGCGGTGAACTCCAGTTTCCGGCTCAGCGCCTGGCGCATCAGCCGGTGGCCCGAGTCGCGGGTGAAGTCGCCGTGGAGCACAAGCTCCGGGTCGGGTTCGAGGCCGCGGGCGCGATGGGCGGCGAGGTATCCCCGCTCGCGGCCCTGCGCGGTCGCGTGGTCGGGCTTGCCGCCGAGGAACAGGACCCGCTGGTGGCCCTGGGCCAGGACGTGCGCGACCAGGGCGTAGGCGCCGCCCTCGTTGTCGTACTCGATGACCGTGACCGGTGCGCCCGGGCCGAGCGGCGGGCGTCCGCACAGCACGAGCCGCGAGCCGGCCGCCGCGAGGGAGTCGGCGATACGGCGGGTGCGGGTGCGGTACTCGGGGGTGTCGGCGGTGCCGCCGACGAGGATCACGGCGGCGGTGCGCTGGGCGCGCATGGTCTCGATGAAGTCCAGTTCACGCTGGACGTCGCCCTCCGTGCTGCACACCAGGCACAGATGCCCGAGCCGGGTCGCCTCGCGCTCCACACCGTGTGCCATCAGCGCGAACGACGGTCCCGTGATGTCCTCCAGGACGAAGGCGAGGGTCGGTGTCCCGACGCCCGCGACGGCCTTGGCGCGGGCGTCGGCGACATAGTCCAGTTCGCGGACGGCCCGCAGCACGCGGGTGCGGGTCGCCGTGCTCACCGGGTACTCGCCGCCGAGCACCCGAGACACCGTGGAGGCGGACACCCCGGCGCGGGCCGCCACGTCCCGGATGGTGCTCCCGCTCGCGTCCTGGCTCTTTCTCGTCATGCGCCGCCCCGCCCCTCCCCTGCCTGCGGGAACACGTCCGGCAACCGGTTCCCTGCGCGGAGGGTAGCAGCGAGCGACGGCCGGGAGGAGAGGCGTGCGTCGGCCAATGCGCCTACGTCAGCACGGCAGTCGTCGACAACTGGCGTTGGGCAACCGGTTTCCGACCCGTATCCGCCCGCTCAGGACGACTTCGGCACATCCCCGGTCCGCCGCAACCGCCGTACGACCGACCGCAGTTCCACGGCACCCCGTGCGGGCGTGCCCACGACCGGGACCGCCGGCTCGCGCGTCGCCGTGTCGGCCGCCCACAGGGCGAACTCGGGGTCGCGCGGGCCGTTCGCGACATAGGGCGCGCCCTCGCCGAAGATCTGGACCGGGTGCGAGTCGTCCCAGGCCCGCCAGCCCGGGTCGCCGTCCACGGCGAACCGGATCCAGGCCCCGTGCATGGCGTCGGCGAGTTCCTGGGGTGCGCCCTCGCCCGCGAGCTTGGCGGCCTCGGGGACGTCGCCCGTGTCGAAGACGAAGCCGAGTTCCAGGGCGTGGCAGGAGCCGAGGCCGGGGAGGTTTGACGGCCAGGCGAATTCGTAGAGGTGGGAGTTGCCGGGGCGGGCGTCGGCGAGGCGGTGCAGTGGGTAGCGGAGCAGGTGGTCGGTGACGAGTTGGCCGACGGTCTCGGCGGTGCCTGCTCCGGGGTGCAGGGCGCGGTAGCCGCGCGGGACCTCGACACCGCAGTGGCAGCGGGCCATCGCACCGGCCAGGGCGACCGCGCCGAGCCGGTCGACGCGCTCGTGCAGGCCGCCGGGCACCAGCCACAGCCGGTACTCGTCGCGGGTCCAGCCCATCAACAGGTCCACGTCCCGGGCGACTTGACCGTCGATGAGCGCCTCCAGCGGGTCGCGGGGCACCAGTTCGCCGTCGATGACGATCCCGAACGTGGGCCCGCCGAGCACCGGGCTGCTGAGCCTGCCCACGTCGGCCTGGGTACGCAGCAGCAGTTCGCGGTCGACGGCGGCGAAGGCCTCGGCGGTGGCGGGGACCTTCAGCCGGGTCGCCATCCGGCGCACCATCCGCCGTACCTTGTCGCGGTCGAAGGCCTCCGGGGGGCCGCTCTGCAGGACGGCCCGGCGGACGAGCCCTTGGGCCTGCGGGGCGGCGAGCAGGGCGCCGATGCTGATCGCGCCGGCGGACTGGCCGAAGAGGGTGATCTTGTCGGGGTCGCCGCCGAATGCCTCGATCGATTCGTGCACCCAGCGCAGCGCGGCGAGCTGGTCGCGCAGGCCGGGGTTGGCGGGGGCGTCCGGGAAGAGGCCGTAACCCTCCACGCCCAGGCGGTAGTTGACGGAGACGAGGACGACTCCGTCGCGGGCGAAGGCATGTCCGTCGTAGACAGGGACGGCCGAGGAGCCCCGGGTGAGCGCGCCGCCGTGCAGCCAGACCATGACCGGCAGCCGGGCGCCCGGGCCGGGCTCGGGGGTCCATACGTTGAGGTTGAGGCAGTCGTCGCCGGGGACGACGGGGTCGGAGAGCAGTTTGGCGAAGGCGTCGGAGTACGGCGGCTTCGGCGGGGTCGGCCCGAAGGCGAGCGCGTCACGCACCCCGGTCCAGGGCTCGGGCGGGACGGGCGGGCGGAACCTGCGCGACCCGAAGGGGGGCGCCGCGTAGGGGATGCCCCGGAAGACCGCGATCCCGTTCTCGTACCGGCCGCGTACCGCCCCGTAGGGGGTTCCCACCACGGGGCCCGTCTGCTCCGCCGTCGCCGCTGCTGCCGTAGCCGTCATCTGCCCACCAGCTCCTCACCGCGCTCGTGAACCACGCTCATCAGAGCATCACATCGCGCCCGGCTATTCCGGCGGACGAACTCCGCCAGCCGGGTCACGTCATGATTCCGTCCGCTGCACCCCCTCTCACCGATTGACCCCCGCTCCCCGGCAGATCTACGGTAGAAGACGCTTTCAGAAAACGTTTCCTGTCACGTACTGGAGGGTCATGCCCAGCGCCCAGCCGCCGAGGGCCGTGTTCGCCATGGATCCGGTGCACCTGCCCCTGCTCTTCCCCCCACCCCTGATGGCACGGCTCCGGGGGACCGCCGAGATCGACCCCGGGCTCGTCGTACGGGACTTCGCCGCCCCCGAGGCCGCCGCGGCCCTGGCCGGGGCCGAGGTCCTGATCACCGGCTGGGGCTGCCCGCACCTCGACGCCGACGCCCTCGCGGCGGCACCCCGGGTGCGCGCCGTGCTGCACGCGGCCGGATCGGTCCGCTCGCTGGTCGGCGAGGCCCTGTGGGAACGCGGGGTGACCGTCTCCAGCGCGGTCACCGGCAACGCGCTGCCGGTCGCCGAGTACACCCTCGCCATGATCCTGCTCGCCGGGAAGGACACCTTCGCGCAGCGGGAGCGCTTCCGGCACGCGCACGCGTACCCGACACCCGCCGAGACCGCCGCGATCGGCAACCTAGGCCGCCGGATCGGCGTCATCGGCGCCTCCCGGGTGGGCCGCCGCCTGCTCGAACTGCTGCGGCCCTACGACTTCGAGGTCCTCCTGCACGACCCCTACGTCAGCGTCACCGAGGCGGCCGTGCTCGGTGCCGAACTCCTGCCGCTGGACCACCTGTTGAGCAACAGCGACATCGTCAGCCTGCACGCTCCCGACATCCCCGAGACACAGCGCATGCTGGACCGCGGGCGGCTCGCCCTGATCCGGGACGGCGGGGTGCTGATCAACACCTCCCGGGGCGCGCTGATCGACCACGACGCCCTCACCGACGAGCTGCTGTCCGGCCGGCTCACCGCGATCCTGGACGTCACCGAGCCCGAGCCGCTGCCCCCCACGTCCCCGCTCTACCAGCTGCCGAACGTCTTCCTCACCCCCCACATCGCGGGCTCGCTCGGCAACGAGCTGGCGCGGCTCGGCTCCATCGTCGTCGACGAGCTGGAGCGGCTGGCCGCGGGCCTGCCGCCCGCCCACGAGGTACGGCACGCGGACCTGGCCCGTGTCGCCTGATCCGGGCCGTCCACAGGCCCTCCTGCCTGGAACAACGATGGGATACGGTTTCCGGACCGGCGCGGGAGCAGGGCCTCGCGCGCCCGGTGGGGAAGCCGATACCGCGAAGGAGTCGCCACGGTGAGTCAGCGCAAGACGTCGGGCGACGTCGGCCGGGCCACGATCCGGGACGTGGCGGAGCGCGCCGGGGTCTCGGTGGCGAGCGTCTCGCGCGTGCTGTCCGGCAACTACCCGGTGTCGGAGGAGCTGCGCCGCCGGGTGATGAAGGTCGTCGGCGACCTCGACTACGTCACCAACGCGCACGCCCGTTCCCTGGCCGGCGGCGGCACACCGACCGTGGCGATCCTCATCAACAACATCACGGGCGCGGCATTCGCCCATGTGGCCAAGGGAGTTGAGGGCGCGGCCACCCTGCGCGGCTGGCTCTCCCTGGTCGGCACCACCGGCGACGACCCGGAGCGCGAACTCGCACTGGTCAACCTCATGCGCCAACAGGGCGTCGCCGCCGTGGTGTTGCTCGGCGGCGCCTACGACGTCGACGAGTACCAGCTGCGCATGGCCCGCTTCGCCCGCTCCCTCGACGCGGCCGGCTCGCACCTCGTGCTCGTCGGCCGCCCGCCGCTGGAGGGCGACGTCCCGGCCACGACGGTCGACTACGACAACGAGGGCGGCGCCTACGCCATGGCCAGCCACCTCCTCTCGGCCGGCCACCGCCGGGTCCTGCTGCTGCCCGGACACGCCGAACTCACCACGGCACAGGGCCGGTTGAGGGGGGCGCAACGCGCCTTCGAGGCGTACGGCGTGCCGTTCGACCCGGGGATGGTGCGGCACGGTCCGTACGACTACGAGCACGGGTTCGAGGCGGTCGAGGAGAGCCTGAAGGGAGGGGTGGACTTCACGGCGGTGCTCGCGGGCACGGACGTGGTCGCCGCGGGTGCGATGCAGGCGCTGCGCGCGGGGGGCCTGCGCGTGCCCGAGGACGTGTCGATCGTCGGCTACGACGACATCCCGCTGGCCTCCCAGCTCACCCCGCAGCTGACCACCGTGCACGTCCCGTACGAGGAGATGGGCCGGGTCGCGCTGCGCGCGGTGGCGGACCGGCGCGAGGGCGGCGGCACGGGCCGGCGCAGGGGAAGCGACGGCGACCATCTGGTGCTGGGCACACACGTCGTCGTACGGAACTCGGTGCGGCCGCCCGCTCGACGGGACTAGTCCAGCCCACGGAAAGCACACGGCGAGCACACGGAACCAGGGCGTTACGTAACCGGTTTCTCTTCAAAGTCCCAGGCCGGACGGGGTCTGTCCTGGGCTGTCGAAACAAGTCGCTGCACACCTCTTGCTCCGAACAGCCCCCGATGTCTACCTTCCAAGCAACCGGTTTCTACCTCTTCTCTTCCGAAGGAACACGGTCTGATGAACTTCACCAGCCCCCGGAGAAGGTTCGCTCGGGCAGCCGTCGCGGGCCTAGCACTGACAGGTCTGCTCTCCGCCTGCGGCGGATCCGGCTCGGGAGACAAGACGTCCTCCGGTCCGGTCACCCTCCCCTTCTGGGGCTGGGCCAACGGACAGGACGCCGTCGTGAAGGCGTTCAACGCCGCCCACAAGGACATCAAGCTCAAGTACACCAAGGTCACCGACCAGTTGACGATGCAGAAGCAGCTCACCAACGCGGTCAAGGCCGGCAACGCGCCCTGCCTGGTGCAGAACACGGCGGAGTACGTGACCACCTGGGTCTCGCAGGGCGCGCTCGCCGACATCTCGCAGTACGTCTCCGCCGACAAGGACAAGTTCAACGCGGGCGCCTGGGCCAGTGCGCAGGTGCAGGGCAAGTCCTATGGCGTGCCGACCAGTTCGGCCCCCGCCTTCACGATCTACCGCACGGACATCTTCCAGAAGTACGGCCTGAAGGCGCCCACGACCTGGGACGAGTTCATCGCCGCGGGCAAGGTGCTGAAGAAGCACGGCATCAAGATCACCAACTACGCCGGTGAGGACCCGAGCACCCTGGAGGTGCTCTCCATGCAGGCCGGGGCGCACTGGTACGCCATCGACGGCAACTCCTGGAAGGTGGACTTCCAGGACGCGGGCAGCCTCAAGGCGGCCAAGGTGATCCAGGACATCGTCGACAACGACCTCGCCTCCAAGCTGTCGTTCGCCGACTACGCGGCCGTACAGCGCAACTACGACAACGGCGGCACCGCGACCCGGCAGATCTCCACCTGGCAGATGGCGGGCATGGTGCAGAACTTCACCAAGTCCGACGGCAAGTGGGCCCTTTCGCCCTGGCCGACCTTCGCGGGCGAGGCCGCCAAGACGCCGGCCGGCACCAACCAGAGCGGTGGCGTCACCCTGGTGACCAAGCAGTGCGCGCACCAACAGCAGGCCGCCGAGGCCGCGTTGTGGATGTCGACCGACACCGGCGCGGTGAAGACGATGGCGAGCCCGACCACCGGCAACGGTGTGATGCCGGCCCTCGCGGACAGCAACGCGTATGTCGCCGAGGCCATCTCCGACAAGCTCCTCGGCACGAACTACGAGCCCGCGAAGAAGGTCGTCACCGACAGCCTGGGCACGGTCACCTCGGACTGGGTGTTCGGCCCGGACTGGACCGCCATGTTCACCGAACTCCAGACGGGCTGGGCGAAGGTGATGAACAAGGAGGAGAAGGTCACCGATCTGCTGGCCCACATGCAGGAGTGGACGGTCAAGGACCTGAAGTCCCGCGGTATCAGCGTCAAGGGCTGAGGCAGCACAGATGATTCGCTCCCAGCGCTGGAAGGGTGCCGCGTTCACGGTGCCCTTCCAGCTCGGTTTCGTGTTCCTCTACCTGATACCGATCGGGTACGCCGTCTACGAGTCACTGTTCGTGGAGCACCAGTCCGGGCTCGGCCTCGGCGGCTCCACGGAGAAGTTCTCCGGCCTCCACAACTACCAACAGGGCCTGACCGACTCGGCGTTCATGAACTCGGTACTGCGCGTGGTGCTCTTCGCGTGCGTGCAGATCCCGGTGATGCTGCTCGTCAGCCTGCTCCTCGCGCTGTTCCTGGACGCGCTGTCCTCGAAGGTCGCGGGCCGCTTCCGGATCCTGCTCCTGGTGCCGTACATGATCCCGGGAGTAGTGGCGGCGATCGTGTGGATCAACCTGTACAGCCCGGACGTCGGCCCGCTGACCCCGCTGGGCAAGGTGTTCGGCCTGTCCTGGAACTTCTTCGCGCCCTCGATGGTGTGGCCGTCCATCGGCAACCTGCTGACCTGGCACGGCATCGGCTACAACATGGTCATCATCTACTCGGCGCTCCAGGGCGTGCCCCGTGACCTCTTCGAGGCGGCCCGGCTCGACGGCGCCTCCGAGTTCCGGGTCGCGACGAGCATCAAAATCCCTTACGTACGAGGGGCGTTGGTGCTGACCGGGATGCTCTCCATCATCCAGATGCTGCAGATCTTCAACGAGCCGGCGCTGTTCCGGAACGTCACCCCGCAGACGGTCAACGACAACTTCACGCCCATCATGATCATCTATAACCAGGCGTTCAACGCGGGCAACTACCACTACGCGGCGGCCCTTTCGGTCCTCCTCGCCCTCATCCTCGGCCTCGCCTCCTTCCTCTTCTACCGGCTCACCGCGAAGGAGGCCGACGCATGACCCTCACCGAGGACCGCCGCACCGCCCATCAGGTCCGGCGTCTCAACAAGCCCGATCCGGCGGCCCGTTCACGCGGCGGCCAGCGCTTCCTGCTCGTCGGTCTTGTCCTGGCCAGCGCCTACAGCCTGTTCCCGGTGTGGTGGCTGATCGTCGCCGCCACCAAGAACCGCACCGGCCTCTACCAGAGCAACGGCCTGTGGTTCTCCGGCATGCACCTGTGGGAGAACCTGCGCCAGGTCTTCACCTACGAGAACGGCATCTTCCTGCGCTGGACCGCCAACTCGTTCCTCTACGCGGGCGTCGGCTCCCTGGGCGGCACCCTCATCGCGCTCGCCACGGGCTACGGCCTCGCACGCTTCGAATTCCCGGGCCGCAGCGCGGTGTTCGCGTGCGTGGTGGGTTCGTTCCTGATCCCGATCGCGCTGCTCACGCTGCCGCTGTACCTGATGTTCTCGAAGATCGGCCTGGTCGACACCCCCTGGGCGATGCTGATCCCCTGCCTGATCAACCCGTTCAGCGTCTACCTCGCCAAGGTGTACACCGAGGCCACGATCCCCTTCGAACTCCTGGAGGCGGCCCGCCTGGACGGCGCGGGCGAACTCCGCATCTTCTTCAGCATCGTGCTGCGGATGATGACGACGGGCGGCGCCACGGTCTTCCTGCTCGCGTTCGTGAACACCTGGAACGCCTTCTTCCTCCCCCTCACCGTGCTGCGCGGCGAGAACAACTGGACCCTCAACATCGGCCTCTACAACTGGTCCGGCAAACGCCTGGAGTCGGGCGTCGACCTCACCAGCCTCGTCCTGACCGGCGCGCTGCTGTCGATCGTGCCGATGGCCGTGATGATGGTGGCGATGCGGCGGTACTGGCGCACGGGCGTCACCCTGGGAGCCCTCAAGTGACCTTGCTGCACAACCCCGTTGTCCGTGGCTTCGCCCCCGACCCCTCCATGGTGAGGGTCGGCGACTGGTACTACGTGGCGACCAGTTCCTTCGAGTGGTTCCCGACGATCCCGATCCACCGCTCACGGGATCTCGCGCACTGGGAGTACGCGGGCCACGTCCGGGGCGCGGCCCCCGGCGACTCCCTCGCCGGCGTCCCCGACTCGGGCGGCATCTGGGCGCCCTCGCTGAGCTGGGACGGCGAGCGTTTCTGGATGACGTACTCGATCGTCCGCTCGGTCGGCACGCCGTACTTCGACGCCGACACCTACGTCACCACGGCCTCGGACATCGGCGGGAAGTGGACCGTTCCACAACGGGTCGTGAGCCACGGCTTCGACCCGGCGCTGTTCCACGACGAGGGCCGGCTGTGGCTGCTCAACCTCCAGAACGACCACCGCCCCGGCGGCCGGCGCTTCGCGGGCATCGTCGCGACCGAGTTGGACCGGTCCACGCTCGCTCCGGCGGGCCCGACCCAGCTGCTGCTCCAGCACGAACGGCTCGTCGAGGGACCGAAGTTGGTGCGGCGGGGCGACTGGTACTACCTGCTGCTCGCGGAGGGCGGCACCGGGTTCCAGCACGGGGTGCTGGTGGCGCGCGGCCGTACGGTCACCGGTCCGTACGAGGTCGACGACCGTCCCCTGCTGACGTCCCGGGACGATCCGTCGGTGCCCTTGCAGAAGGCGGGACACGGCGAGCTGGTCGAACTGCCGGGTGGTGACTGGGTGTTGAGCCACTTGGCGGCTCGGCCTGTCGCGACTCCCGCAGGGCCTCGGTGCACCCTGGGCCGGGAGACTGCGGTCCAGGCGGTGACCTGGGACGCGGAGGGCTGGCCGAGGCTGCGGGACGGGGGGTGGCACCCGGCGGAGGAGGTCGCCGTGTCGACGCGCCCCGCCGCAGTTCCCGCCCAAGTCGCGTACTCGGAAGGGCCGTTGGGGTGGCCCTGGAACGGTCCACGCGGATACCCCGACCCGTCCTGGGCCGACGTCACCACCCGCCCCGGCTGGATCCGGCTGCGCGGGCGGCACGGGCCGGAGTCGCGGTGGGCGCACAGTCTGCTCGCCCAGCGGATCACCGAGCATCGGGCGGAGGTCGAAGTCACCGTCGAGGCACGGCCGTCGACGTTCACGCAGGCGGCGGGGCTGGTGCTCTGGTACGGCGCCGAGGCGTATCTGAGTCTGGACCTGACCTGGGCGGAGCCCGAGGGCGAGGGGCAACACGGGCAGCAGTGGCAGAACGGCGGCGGGCGTACGGTGCTGCGGCTGGTGGAGCGGGACGAGGACGTGACACGTGAAGTGGCCCTCGTCGAGGTCGAGTTCGGGGCGCCGGTGACGCTGGGGGCTACGGTCGACGGTGCCGACGCGCGGTTCTGGTATGTCCGTGACGGCGAACGCGTGCCGGTGGGACCGGTGTTGGACTTCAGCCGGCTCTCGGACGACCACGGCTCGCGGCTGCGCTTCACCGGGGCGATGGCCGGGATCCATGCCGTGGATCTCGTCGGGGCGGAGTTCACCGCCGACTTCGGCGGCTTTCGCCTGGAGTGCGCCCCGCCCCGCTGACCTGTTCGGGGTTTCGAAAGATCGGGTCGCCGTCATCACGTGAATTCCCTGGTCTTCCCGCCGTGTTGACGCGCACCTATCGTAGGAAGCGCTTTCTGATCGGTTGGTGGTCGGGCCGTGGAACAGCGCTGGTCGAAACTTTCGATGGCCCTCGGGCGGGCTGGAGAGGTGGTTCCCGATGGTCCGTGCGGGGAGCGCGAGCATGACGGCAGGGCCGACGCTGGCGGTCGTGGCCCGTGAGGCCGGGGTGTCCGTGCCGACGGCCTCGAAGGTGGTCAACGGCCGGGAGGACGTGGCGCCGGAGACCCGGCGGCGGGTGACGGAGGCGCTGGAGCGGCTCGGTTACGTGCGCAGGCCGCGCTTCGACGCGAACAAGGCGCCGGGGCTTGTCGACCTGGTCGTGCACTCGTTGGAGAGTTCCTGGTCGGGGGCGGTGCTGCACGGGGTGGAGGAGGCGGCGTACGAGGCCGGGCTTGAGGTGGTGGTCTCGGCCGGGCTGACGCGGACGCGGGCCGACCGGCCCGAACGGGGCTGGCTGGACAAGCTCGTCGGCAGGGGATCCTCCGGAGTCCTGTTCAATCTGGCCGAGTTGACGCCGTCGCAGTACGCGTGGCTCGACCAGCACCGGATCCCGTTCGTGATGATCGACCCGGTGCAGGAACCGCCGCCGGGTGTGGTGTCGGTCGGTGCGGCCAACTGGCACGGCGGGGTGACGGCGACCGAGCATCTGCTGTCGCTGGGCCACGAACGGATCGCGGTGATCGCAGGTCACCGGCACAAGATGTGCAGCAGCGCCCGCGTCGCCGGTTACCGCTCCGCGCTCGCCTCCGCCGGGGTGCCCGTGCGCGCGGACTACATCCGCCACGGCGGCTTCGACCAGGCCATGGCCCGCACCCGGATGCGCGAACTCCTCGACCTGCCCGCACCGCCGACCGCGGTCTTCGTCTGCTCCGACCGGATGGCGCTCGGTGTCTACGAGGCCCTGGCGGAACGGGAGTTGAGCATCCCGGGCGACATCAGCGTGGTCGGTTTCGACGACCTTCCCGAGTCCCGCTGGGTGACTCCGGCGCTGACCACGGTCCGGCAGCCGCTGTCGGAGATGGCGGCCACGGCGCTCCGCCTCCTGGTCCGCATGATGGACGGCGACCGGCCGGAGAGCACGCGGACGGAGTTGTCGACGCGGTTGGTGGAGCGGGCGAGCACGGGTGCGCCGGGCGGCCGGTAGCCTGCCGCGATATGGCCATGTCATGGGAGAAGCGGCAGTTGATCGCGGACGGCTTCGAGCCCACGTATGTGGACTTGGAGTGGTACGACGGGCCGCGAAAGGGAGTCGCGCTCGTCGACGGCGTCCCGCACTACTACGAGGGCCGGGAGTACGACCGCCGGGACGAGGCCGACGTGTACGCGGTGTGGCCCGCGAGCGAGGCGGCGGTGGCGTGGGAGCGCGAGCAGTGGGCGATCTTCGTCAGGTACCAGGTCTCCGATCCCAGGGGCGACGAGCATCCCGGCCTCGGAGGGATCGACGCCCGCTACGACGAACTGGACCTGCTCCTCGCACCGCACCGTGAGGCGCCGGAGGGTGCCCGACGGCTCGTGGGCGAGGTGCGGTTCGACGACGGCGACGACCGCTACCGGCTCGACGGGGTCGACCACTGGTTCCGGTGGCGCCCGGTCGGGTGAGAGCGACCGCCGTCCCGGCGAGCGGTGCGCGGGCCTAACTCAGCCGCGCCGCCCAGGTGATCCCGCCCAGCAGGTGTGCCCGGAAGTCCGGGTCCTCGTACGCCTCCGAGGCGTGACCGAGGGCCGTGTAGAAGACCCGGCCCGCGCCCTTCTCGTGGCACCACGCCAGGGGGTGGTCGGTGCCCATCCCGCCGCCCTCGTAGGAGGATTCGTCGGCGGTGAGGAGGACGTGCGTCGAACTCCGGGGGTTGGTGCGGAAGTCGTACCACTCGTCCGTGAACTGCCATACGGCGGGCAGGTGTCGAGTGGCCGGGTGGGTGCGGTCCTCGGTCACGGCCTTGCCGGGCTGGTGGGCGGGGTGCCGGTCGAAGCGGGCGCCGAGGAGGTCGCCGTAGTACGGCCAGTCGTACTCGGTGCAGGCCGCCGCGTGGACGCCGGCGAAGCCGCCGCCCGACTCGACGTAGGACGCGAGGTGTTCGCGGCCCGCCGGGGTGAGCACCTCGCCGCTGGTGGAGAGGAAGACCACGGCCGCGTAGTCGTCCAGGGGGTGTTCGAAGGCGGCGGGGTCCTCCGTGGCGGTGATCTCGAAGGGGCCGAGGGTGCGCAGGGCGGTCACCGCGGCCGGGATGGAGTCGTGGCGGTAGGCGGTGGTGCGGGTGCAGACCAGGAGGCGGGGTGCGGCAACAGCCATACGGGGCAGCCTATTTCACTCCGTGGGCTCAACCACCCGTCCCCGCACCGTCGTTGAACTCCCTGGGCGGGAGGACCACGGCGAGTTCGCTCTTGTACGGTCGGCGCAGCGACCGGGCCGACTCGCGCAGGATCTCGCGACTCACCTTGCCCTGCTCGGCGGCGACATGCACGAGGTGGTCCTTCGCCGCCATCACGTACTCCGCGTCTCCCCCGCCGGTGCGGTACCAGGCGTTCCCGTCGCGTACGCAGGTCATGTGCTCGGTGGTCACCGCCTGCGTCGTGCAGTTCGCGTCGGTCATCGTGCCGGGCTCCACGCGCAGGTTGATCACGGCACCGGTCTTCGGCGATATGTACGCCACGGAGAGACCGACGTCCGAGACGCCCACCGACTGCTGGGCGAGGGTGAATCCGGGCGGGTCGATGACGTAGACGAGGTCGGGGTCGAAGCCCAACGTCTTTGCGCGGGAGGCGATTTCGGCGGACGTCGCCGGGGTCGGGGAGGAGGAAGGAGAAGAGGAAGGGGAGGACGAGGCCTTCGGGGTTCCGGCACCGGCACCCGACTTCTCGGTACCGCAGCCGACCATCAGCGCGGGCAGCAACAGCAACAGCGGCAGGGCGCGCACGGCACGGATCATGGGGCCATCCTGCCGTACACGGCGTAGCCTGGGTGGGGATGAATGCCGTTCCCGCACGCCTGGACCATCTCGTCCTCGCGACCCCCGAACTGGCGGCGACCGTCGCCGACTTCACCCTGCGCACGGGTATCGCACCGGTGGCCGGCGGCGCCCATGTCGGACTCGGCACCCGCAACTACCTGGTGTCTCTCGGTGGTTCGCGCTATCTGGAGATCCTCGGTCCCGACCCGGAGCAGGCCGAGCCGTCCGGGCCGCGGCCGTTCGGTGTCGACGGGCTGTCCGGCGCCCGGACCGTGACCTGGGCGATCAGTCCGCCCGATCTGGACGCGGCGGTCGCGGCGGCCCGCGCCCAGGGGTACGACCCCGGGCCCGTGCGGGCGATGAGCCGCCGCCGGCCCGACGGCACGCTGTTGGAGTGGCGGCTCACGGACGGGGACACGGCACACCCCTCCGGTCTGGTGCCGTTCCTGATCGACTGGAGCGCGTCGCCGCATCCGACCGCCTCGGGTCTGCCCGTCGCGCCCCTGCTGGAGCTGGCGGCGACCGCCCCGGCACCGGACGAGATCCGCCCGCTGCTGTCCGCCGTGGGCGTGGAACTGGCGCTGGCCGAGGGCCCGGTGGGCCTCTCCTTCACGGTGAACACGCCTCGCGGGGCGGTGACGTTCTCATGAAGGGTTCCGGTGCACCTTTCTCCGTAGGCACTCTCGACAAGGCGCGGCACCTGCCCTGGCGGGCCAGGGGGCGCCTGCGCGGAGTGCGGAGGAACGGCAGGACGGGGGTTCTGCTGATCGCCGAGATCAGGGAACCGGTTCGCAGCTTCACCGACAGGGCGGGGGTCGTGTCCGTCCGCGAGAACGGCCTGAAGATCTGCTCTCGGGACCGTTTCGCCACGGCACCGAAGTTCGTCGACGTCCCGCCTGGTCTTCACGACATGCAGTTCACAGTGAGGCGTTGGAGGGCGAGCAGGACCAGCTCGTTCCGGAGAACCGTGGAGCTGCGGGAGGGTGACGTCCTGGTCGCGTTGTGCGATCCGGTGCAGCCGAACACGTTCTACCGCAAGAGCCCGTCCATGGACTCGTGGATCGTCGGGATCATTTCAGCGGGCGAGGACGCGTCCGATTCGTTCAAGACCCGCCGACCGCCCCCGCCTACCGTGGCCCCATGACTCCACGATTCGATGCGATCGGCCTGGTCGTCTCCGACATGGCCGCCTCTGTCGCCTTCTACCGTCGGCTCGGGTTCGGTTTCCCCGAGGGTGCCGAGGACCAGCCGCATGCCGAGGCTCAACTCCCCGGCGGGCTGCGGCTGTTGCTGGACACGGAGGACACCGTCCGCTCGTTCCACGCGGGTTGGCGGCCGCCCACCGGAGGCAGCGGGCGGGCCGCGCTCGCCCTGCTCTGCGACGATCCCGCCGAAGTCGACCGGGTGTACGAGGAGTTGGTCGGTGCCGGGCACCACGGGGAGCTCAAGCCGTGGGACGCGTTCTGGGGGCAGCGGTACGCCGTCGTGCACGACCCCGACGGCAACGGCGTGGATCTCTTCGCGCCGCTGAACCCTGCCTAGCCGGTCCGGCCGAGCAGCTGCCCCAGCGGCATCCCCGCGAACTCCCTGACGTCCCGGGCGAGATGGGCCTGGTCCGCGTAGCCGGACCGGGCCGCCGTCTCCGCGAAGGGGACTCCGGCGCGGGCCAGTGCGAGGGCGCGCCGGAGGCGCAGCACCCGGGCGAGCGTCTTGGGGCCGTAGCCGAAGGCGGCCAGGGAGCGGCGGTGCAACTGGCGGGCGCCCAGGCCGAGTTCGTCGGCGGTGGCGGCCACCGGGCGGCCGGTGTCGAGGGCCGCGACGAGGTGTCGTAGGAGTGGGTCGGGTGGGGGTGCCTGGGCGGCGCGTTCCAGTGCCGCTTCCTCCAGTGCCGTCGCCGGGTCGGGGGCCGTGGCGAGGCGGGCGTGCAGACGCCGTACCGTCGCGGCGGGCCAGAGGTCGGTGAGGTCGACACGGAGGTCGCGGAGTTCGTGGGCCGGGACGCCCAGGTAGGTGGGGGCGGTGCCGGGGGCGAAGCGGAGGCCGGCCCAGTGGGCGGGTTCGGTTCCGGGGACGTACGCGCGGGTGTCGGGGCCGGCGACCAGCAGGCGGCCCTCGTTCCAGAGGAGGTCCATGCAGCCGTCGGGCAGGACGGGGTGGACCGGGGTCGAGTCGGGGTTCTCCATGGTGCGGGTCCACACCACCGCGCCCGGCAGTCGCGATGCCCTCTCCGCGTACATGCCGGCCAGGCTACGCCGACCGCGTCCGGTGCTCCTGCGGGCTGACGCCGTAGACCCGTTTGAAGGCGCTGGAGAGCGCGAACGCGCTGCCGTAGCCCACGTCCCTCGCGATCGCGGCGATCGTGTCGTCCGTGTCGCGGAGGCGGTCGGCGGCGAGGGCGAGGCGCCAGGCGGTGAGGTAGGACATCGGGGGCTCGCCGACCAGATCGGTGAAGCGGCGGGCCAGGGCCGCGCGGGAGACGGCGGCCTTGGCGGCGAGGGAGGCGACCGTCCAGGGGTGGGCGGGATCGTCCTGGAGGAGACGCAGGACCCTGCCGACCACCGGGTCCGCCTGGGCGCGGTACCAGGCCGGTGCCTCCGCCTCGGGGCGGGAGAACCAGGCCCTCAGCGCGGCGATGACCAGGAGGTCCAGGAGGCGGTCCAGGACGACTTCCTGGGCGGGTTCGTCGCGGACGATCTCCTCCATGAGGAGGGGGGTGAGCGGGCACTCCCAGACCTCGGAGGGGAGGGCGAGCAGGGGTGGCAGGGCGTCCAGGAGGCGGCCGTTGATCTCGCCGCGCATGAGGTAGGTGCCGATGAGCATCACCGTGGAGCCGTCGAGGCGGTCGCCCCAGGTGCGGACGCCGAGGTCCATCGAGCCCTTGAGGGAGGTGCCGTCGGGGTAGCTGCACTCGCCGCCGGGCAGGATCAGCGCCTGCGGGGGTGTGTCCGGGGCGTCGCCGCAGGTGTACGGGTCGGGGCCGCGCGCGATGGCGAGGTCGCCGGCCCGGAGGCGTATCCGCTCGCCCGTCTCAGGGGTGATGCAGGCGTCGCCGCGGACCATGAGCATGACCGTCAGCGGGGCGCGGTCCTCGATGCGCAGGGCCCACGGCGGGTCGAAGCAGGCGCGGATCATGAAGGCGCCACGCGCGCGTGGACCCTCAAGAAGGCCTGACAGGGCGTCCATGCGGCCAGCGTAGACGCGCGCTTATGGGAATGAGCCGTTCAGCGATGGCCCGTGCGCGGGCACCGGCGTTGACTGGACGGCATGACAGAGAACGCACGGGACATGACGATGGTGGTGACGGGCGCTTCGGGTCGTACCGGGCGCCGGGTGGCGGAGGCCGCGCGGGCGGCGGGGCTGACCGTACGGGAGGCCTCGCGGGCGCAGGGCTTCGACTGGGCGGACCGGTCGACGTGGGCGGACACGCTGCGGGGCGCCGACGCCGCGTACCTGGTGTATCCCTCGGACGTCGGGGCGCCGGACGCGCCCGGCGCGGTGGGGATGTTCGCGCACGAGGCGGTCTCGCTGGGCGTACGGCGGCTGGTGCTGCTGTCCTCGCGGGGCGAGGAGCGGGCGCGGCCGACCGAGGAGGCGCTGCGCGGGTCGGGGGCGGACTGGACGGTCGTAAGGGCGGCGTGGTTCGCACAGAACTTCAGCGAGGGGCCGCTGGTGGAGGGGCTGCGGGAGAGCGGGGAGCTGGTGTTTCCGGCCGGTGAGGTGCGGGAGCCTCCCCCATAGCCTTAAGGGCATGGGAGGTGCCCCCAGTCGATGTGCGGGACATCGCGGATGTGGTGGTGGCCGCGGTGACGGCCGGGGACCGGTATGCCGGGCAGGCGCTCACGGTGTCCGGGCCGCGGCTGCTGACCTTCGGGGAGGCGATCGCGGAGATCTCCGCGGCGGCGGGGCGGGCGTTGACGTACCGGGCGGTGTCGGCCCGTCAGTACGGCGACGATCTGGCCGGGTTCGGGGTGCCGGACGGGGAGGTCGAGTTCCTGGTAGAGCTGTTCGAGTCGCTGCTCGACGGGCGGAACTCGTATCTCTCGGACGGGGTTCAGGAGGTGCTGGGGCGTGAGCCGCGCGACTTCTCCGAGTTCGCGCGGGAGGCCTCGGCGGCGGGCGTCTGGAAGGTGTGAGTGGGCGTCCGGAAGCCGTAGCGGAGCGTTACTTCACCGGTCCCGGTGTGTCCCCGCCGTTCTTGTGGGTGCTCTTGACGTGGGTGCTCTTCGCGTGGGTGCGCAGCCTGGACGTGACGTCCTCGGGGGGCAGGAAGCGGGACCAGCGTTCGGGGAACTCGGAGGGCATGTCGCCGTCGTCGGGGTCGTCCGGGTCGTCGTCGTCCTGGGTGCGGGCGGCGGCCATGCGGGCGACGTACTCGGCGGCCTGCTCCTCGTGCCGGCGTTCGTTGGCGGCGCGGGCGGCGGCCGTCGCGGCGGCCGGCCAGACCCGGTCGATGGCCGCGTTGACGGCGGCCCCGACGAGTACGGCGAACGCGGACACACCGATCCACAGCAGTACGGCGACGGGCGCGGCGAGGGAGCCGTAGATGGTGGGGCCCTCGACCGTGCCGGTGAGGTAGATGCGCAGGAGGTAGCTGCCGAGGACCCACATGGCGAGGGCGACCAGGGAGCCCGGCACGTCCTCGATCCACGGGGATCGGACGGGCACGGAGACGTGGTACAGCGTCGTGAGGAAGACGACGGACAGGACGATGACGACGGGCCAGTACAGGACCTGTACGACCGTCTCCGACCAGGGCACGACCTTCACCACGGCGTCCGGTCCGGCCACCATCAGGGGCAGCGCGATCGAGCCGATCAGCAGGGCCGCGATGAACAGCGCGAAGGACACGATCCGGGTCTTGACGATGCCGCGTACGCCGTCGAGGCCGTACATCACGGTGATGGTGTCGATGAAGACGTTGACCGCGCGGGAGCCCGACCAGAGGGCGAACAGGAAGCCGATCGAGATGACGTCGGGCCGGCCGCCCTTCATGACGTCGTGCAGGATCGGCTGGGCGATCTCGTGCACGCCCTTGTCGGTCAGGACGGTGCGGGACGCCTCCAGGATGTTGTTCTCCAGGCCGGCGATGCTGTGCGCGCCGGTCCAGCTGTCGACGTAGCCGAGCAGGCCGATGAGGCTCAGCAGGAGCGGCGGGACGGACAGCAGCGTGAAGAACGCGGCCTCGGCCGCGAGGCCCAGGATGCGGTACTCCATGCAGGAGTTGACGGTGTCCTTGACCAGCAGCCAGGCGGTCCTGCGCTTGGAGACGTTCCGGTAGAGGGCACGCGCCCGGTGGAACCGGCCGGTGGGCCGCTCGGGGGTTTCACTTGCTGACTGCACGCCCTAAAGGTATCCGCCGCGCCGGGATGCACTCATCCCCCGGGGGCGTCGGCCGGGACCGGGTGCCTGCCGGCCGGCCGTGTCATGCTCGCGCTGGCCGAAACTTTTCGGTCCGGAATTCGAATTGGCATTCGAGATTTTAATGGTTGTTTTGGAGAGCTTCCCGGTGAGGACTTCGTCCGTCAATCCTGATTGACCTTCCCGGTACCCCGCGAAGTCGAAAAAGCGCCATTGCCCAAAACAGCCTTGACCCGTTCCAGAATGTCCAGAAATAATCCGGACTGCATTCGTTGCGCGCGTTGGGACGACGTCAGCGCACACGACTCGGGGGAATCACATTGGGTCCATGACCGGGACCACGTCCCAGAAATTCACTTTCACCCCACCCGTTTCGCGTGTGCCGTTTTCGTCTTTGGCGATTTTGGCAATTCAAAGACAATGATCAGCACCAAGGAGCCACGTGGTGGGAAAACCCGGCGCCGGCACCGAGACCGTTCTCGCAGAGGTCCTGGCCGGTGTCGTACGCAAGGAAGCAATACCGCTCGACAGTCACTTCTTCGACGACCTGGGCGCCAACTCGCTGGTGATGGCGCACTTCTGCGCGCGGGTCAGGAAACGCGACGATCTCCCGTCGGTCTCGATGCGGGACGTCTACGGCCATCCGACGATCCGTAGTCTCGCGGCGGCGCTCGCCGACACCTCCGGGCCTTCCGAGCCGGCCGTCGCAGAGCCTCCGCCGCCCGGCAGCACGGCCCGCTATCTGTTGTGCGGGTTACTTCAGTTCCTCGTATTCGCGGCGTACTGCGCACTCGCCGGACTTGTCACGGGCCGCGGCTACGAATGGGTTTCCGGCGGTTCCGGAGTGGCACAGGTTTATCTGCGTTCCGCGATATTCGGCGGCGCGGTGTTCATCGGTGTGTGCACGGTGCCGGTGGTGGCCAAGTGGGTGCTCGTCGGCCGCTGGAAGGAGACCGAGTTCCCGGTCTGGAGCCTCGCCTATGTCCGGTTCTGGACGGTCAAGGCGCTGCTGCACGCCAACCCGATGATCCTGTTCGCCGGCAACCCGCTGTACGTCCTCTACCTGCGCGCCCTCGGCGCCCGGATCGGCAGGGGCGTCACGATCCTGTCCCACTCCGTCCCGGTCTGCACCGACCTGCTCACCGTCGGAGACGGAACGGTCATTCGCAAGGACTCCTTCTTCCTCTGCTACCAGGCGCACGCCGGCCGTATCCGCACCGGCCGGGTCACGCTCGGCAGCGGCGTGTACGTCGGCGAGAAGACGGTCCTCGACATCGGCACGGTCATGGGCGACGGATCCCAACTCGGCCACTCCTCCGCCCTGTACGACGACGCGCGGGTCCCGGCGGGCGGACGTGTGCACGGCTCGCCGGCCGTCGCCACGGACGTCGACTACGTCCGCGTCCCGGCGGCGGACTGCTCCACGGCACGCCGTTTCGGCTACGGCCTGGCCGCGCTGCTGCAGATGCTGGTGGTCTACGTCCCGCTCGCGCTCGGCGGCACCTACATGGTGCTGACGGTCGTGCCGGCCCTCGACCACCTGCTCGACCCGAACAAGAAGGACCTCAACTCGGCCCGTTTCTACGGCGAGGCACTGGGTCTGTCGCTCGTGGCGTTCGTCGCCTTCGTGGTGCTCGGCTTCGTCTCCGTGTCCCTGCTGCCGAGGCTGCTCCGTCCGCTGCTGCGCCCGGACCGGGTGTATCCGCTGTACGGCTTCCACTACTCGGTGCAGCGCGCGGTGGCCCGCCTGACCAACCTGAAGTTCTTCAAGTGGCTGTGCGGCGACAGCTCGTACATCGTCGGCTACCTGAAGGCCATCGGCTACGACCTCGGCGAGGTGGAGCAGACCGGCTCCAACTTCGGTACGGAGGTGCAGCACGAAACGCCGTATCTGGCCCGTGTGGGAAGCGGCACGATGGTCGCGGACGGTCTGTCGATCGTCAACGCGGACTTCTCCAGTACGTCGTTCCGGCTGACCCAGGCCTCGATCGGGCCGCGCAACTTCCTGGGCAACAACATCGCCTACCCCTCCGGGGGCCGCACCGGCGACAACTGCCTGCTCGCCACGAAGGTGATGGTGCCGCTCGACGGCGAAGTCCGGGAGGGCGTCGGCCTGTTGGGCTCGCCGTGCTTCGAGATCCCGCGCTCGGTGGAGCGGGACAGCCGCTTCGACCATCTGCGCGAGGGCGACGAGCTGAAGCGCCGGCTGACCCTGAAGAACCGCGCCAACCTGCGCTCGATGGGCCTGTATCTGTTCGTGCGCTGGCTGCACTGGTTCGTGCTCACCGTCATCGGCTTCGCCGCCGTCGACCTGTACGGGGGCGAGGGCATCGGCGGGGGGCTGCTGATCGGCGCGTCCCTGATGCTCGGGCTCGGTTTCACCGCCGGGTACTACGTGCTGGTGGAGCGCCTGGTCGGCGGATTCCGGCCGCTGGAAGCCAAGTTGTGCTCGATCTACGACCCGTACTTCTGGTGGCACGAGCGGTTGTGGAAGGTGCCGGACCACTACATCCAGGTGTTCAACGGGACACCGTTCAAGAACCTGATCTGGCGGCTGCTGGGCGTGCGCATGGGCCGGCGGGTCTTCGACGACGGCGCCTACATCACCGAGCGCACGCTCACCGCGATCGGCGACGACTGCACGCTGTCGGCGCACACCAAGGTGCAGTCGCACTCGCAGGAGGACGGCACGTTCAAGTCCGAACTCATCACCATCGGCGACGGCTGCACCCTCGGGGTGGGTGCGCTCGTGCACTACGGGGTGTCGATGGGCGACGGGGCCGTACTCGCCGCCGACTCGTTCCTGATGAAGGGCGAGGAGATGCCCGCGCTGTCGCGGTGGGGCGGAAATCCGGCGGTGGCCCAGCGCGGCGCCGTCGTGCACATGACTCCCTGACGGCCTGGCCGCAGGGGGAAGGAAACAGGGGGGAAGAGAAAGATGGAGATCATTCCGCGGTGGACGCTCGCTCCGGTGCCCGGTGTGGCGGAGTACGAAGTGTCCCTGCCCGAAGGGCTGTTGATCGAGCCCGCGGCTTTGAAGGCCGCCCATGCGACCGTGCTCACCGCGCTCTCGGGGGAGAGTGTCGAGGAGGACCCGGCGCTGCAGGTGAGTGTCACGGGCCGCACGCTGCGGCTGCGGTACCGCACCGACGTCCTGGACGCCGGGGCCGCCGCCCGCATCGCGGGCTACCACGTCACCGTCCTCGCCGATCCGAAGCGGACGAGCCTGCTGTCCGAGGCCGAAGTCCGTTTCCAGCTGGAGGAGTTGGCGGGCCCCCGGCGGGAACTGCCGGACCGGCGGGTGCACGAGCTGTTCGAGGACATGGTGGAGGTGTGCCCGGACGCGGTCGCCGCCGTGCAGGGCGACCGGAGCTGGACCTACCGGGAGCTCAACTCCCGGGCCAATCAGCTGAGTCGGGCACTGCTGACCCGCGGCCTGACCCGCGAGGGTGTCGTCGCCGTGGTGCTGGAGCGCAACCTCGACTGGATGGCCGCCGTGCTGGCCGTGTTCAAGGCGGGCGGGGTCTATCTGCCCGTCGAGCCGCACTTCCCGGCCGACCGTGTGGCGCGGGTGCTGGAGCGCGCCGGGTGCGAGCTGGTGCTGACCGAGCACGGCAGTGACGGTTCGCTGGACGCGCCGGGCCGGGCCCTCCACGTCGACGAGGCCTACGCCGAGGGGCATCCGGACGGGAACCCCGGGATCGAGGTCTCGCCCGGTCAACTCGCCTACATCTACTTCACGTCGGGCTCCACCGGTGAGCCCAAGGGCGCGATGTGCGAGCACGCGGGATTCCTCAACCATGTCTTCGCCAAGCTCGACGACCTGGGGATCGGGGCCGGGCAGGTGGTCGCGCAGACCGCTCCCCAGTGCTTCGACATCTCGCTGTGGCAGTTGGTCTGCGCGCCGCTCGTGGGCGGACGGACGCTGCTGGTGGAGCAGGACGTGATCCTGGACGTGCCGCGGTTCGTCGACACGGTCGAGGCGGGGCGGGTCAACGTGCTCCAGGTCGTGCCGTCGTATCTGGAGGCCGTACTGGCCGAGTTGGAGCGGCAGCCGCGTCAACTCCCGGACCTGCGCTGTGTGTCGGTCACCGGGGAGGCCGTGAAGAAGGAACTCGTGGAGCGCTGGTTCGCGGCGCGGCCCGGGGTGCGGCTCGTCAAC
Organism: Streptomyces sp. MBT53; assembly: GCF_016654115.1. Classification (GTDB taxonomy): domain Bacteria; phylum Actinomycetota; class Actinomycetes; order Streptomycetales; family Streptomycetaceae; genus Streptomyces. Next base: position 12,763 of record NZ_JAEQAZ010000021.1, on the reverse strand, counting down.
GCCTATGGCCTGACGGAGACTTCGGACGACACCAACCACGAGGTGATGGACCGGGCGCCGGACGGACCCCGGGTGCCGCTCGGCCGGCCGGTGGGCAATGTGCGGGTGTACGTCGTCGACGAGGATCTGGTGCCGGTGCCGCTGGGGGCGCCCGGCGAGATCGTGTTCTCCGGTGTGTGCGTGGGCCGGGGGTACGTCAACGATCCCGAGCGGACGGCGGCGGCCTTCACCGAGGACCCGTACCGGCCCGGTGCGCGGCTGTACCGCAGCGGCGACCACGGGCGCTGGCGGCCCGACGGCAAGCTGGAGTTCCTGGGGCGCCGGGACAGCCAGGTGAAGATCCGCGGCTTCCGCATCGAGATCGGCGAGATCGAGAACGCGCTGCTGCGGGTGGACGGGGTCAGGGACGGCGCGGTGGTCGTCGTACGCGGGACGCAGCTGGTGGCGTTCTGCACGGGTGACCGGCCCGTCGAGGCCGACGCCGTGCGGGCCCGGCTCGCCGAGTCGCTGCCCGCGTACATGGTGCCGTCAGTCGTGCACTGGCGGGCGTCGCTGCCGCTGACCGCCAACGGCAAGACCGACCGCCGCACGCTCACCGCGCTCGCCGGTGACCTGGACGCCGTCGGCGAGGGGCCCGGCACACCGGCCGAGCGCCGGCTGGCCGACGCCTGGGCGGTGGTGCTGGGCATCCCGGCCGACCGGATCGGCCGCCAGGACCACTTCTTCGACCGCGGCGGCACCTCGCTGGCCGCGGTGAAGCTCGCGGTCGCCCTCGACCGGGCGATCAGCCTCAAGGACGTCACCCGACACCCGGTCCTCGCGGACCTGGCCGGACTGCTGGAACGGCCGGTCTCCTCCTGAGACCCGCCGCACCCCCGGCCGAACGATCGACAGCACCACCGAAAGGAACACCGAGATGTCGCTCTCATCCGCGACCCTTCTCCACGCCGTCACCCAGAGCCCGGACGGTCCGCCGCTGCTGCACGCCGACGCCGGCGCGGACCCGGTCGGCTGGGCCGACCGGCACCGTACGGCGCTGCGGGCCGTCGTCGCCGAGCACGGCTGCGTCCTGGTCCGCGGCCTCGGCCTCACCGACCCGGCCGGGACCGAGACCGTCTTCCGGCGGCTCACCGACTCCCTGATGCCCGACCGGGAGCCGTTCGCGCCCCGCCGCACCTACGCGGAGGGCGTGTACTCCGCCACCAAGTGGCCGACCGACCAGCCCATGTGCCTGCACCACGAGTCGAGCTACGCGCTGGACTTCCCCGGACTGCTGCTCTTCGCCTGCCTCGACGCGCCGACCGAGGGCGGCGCGACCCCGGTCGCCGACGCCGAGGCCGTCCTGACCTCGCTGCCCACCGCACTGGTGGACCGCTTCGAGCGGGAGGGCTGGCTGCTGACCCGGAGCTACCACGAGGAGATCGGGGCATCGGTCGCCGAGGCCTTCGGCACCGAGGACCGGGGCGTCGTGGAGCGCTACTGCCGGGCCCAGGGCATCGACTTCGCCTGGCAGTCCGACGGTTCGCTGCACACCCGCCAGCACCGCGCCGCCGTGCTCCGCCACCCGGTCACCGGCCGCCGCTGCTGGTTCAACCAGATCGCGTTCCTGAACGAGTGGACGATGGAGCCCGAGGTCCGCGACTACCTGATCGACGTCTACGGCGCCGACGCGCTGCCCTTCAACACCCGCTTCGGGAACGGCGATCCGGTCGACGCGGACATCGTGTCGGCCATCAACGGGGCCTACGACGCCCACGTCCGGCGCACGCCGTGGCGCTCCGGCGATCTGCTGCTGGTGGACAACATCCGTACCGCGCACGGCCGGGACCCCTTCGAGGGCCCGCGCGAGGTGCTCGCCGGACTCGGCGACCCGGTACGGCTCACGGACTGCGCGCCGACAGGAGGGGTGAGGGCGGCATGAGCGAACTCGACATTCCCACGTTCGCGGTCGTCAGCGGCGAACAGGTCCAACAGGCCCTCGCCGGGCGGGAGTCGGAGATCGGCGAACTCGTCGAGGCCACCTACCGGCTGCACGGCGCGGGCGACTCCGTGAACCCGCCGTCGTACTTCCTGCGCTTCCCCGACCGCCCCTCGTCCCGGATCATCGCGCTGCCCGCGTCGCTGGGCGGGCCGCTGCGGGTGGACGGCCTGAAGTGGATCTCCAGCTTCCCGGGGAACACCGGCTCGGGGCTGCCCAGGGCATCGGCGGTGCTGATCCTGAACGACCCCGACACCGGCTATCCGTACGCCTGCCTGGAGAGTTCGGTGATCAGCGCGACGCGTACGGCGAGTTCGGCGGCGCTCGCGGCCGAGAAGCTCAGCCAGGGGCGGACGCGTCCGCTGCGGGTCGGGTTCGTCGGGACCGGCCTCATCGCCCGCTATATCCACACCCATCTCCGGGCCACCGGCTGGGAGTTCGAGGAGACGGGCGTGTACGACCTGTCCGCGGACAGCGCGGAGGGGTTCCGGGGATATCTGGAACGGTCGGGCGCGCAGGGCCGGATCACCGTGCACGACAAGGCCGAAGGGCTTATCCGCTCCAGCGACCTGCTGGTCTTCGCGACGATCGCCGGTTCGCCGCACATCCACGACCCGGCCTGGTTCGACCACCATCCGCTGGTCCTGCACGTGTCGTTGCGGGATCTCGACCCGGCGATCCTGCTCGCGTCCGCGAACTTCGTGGACGACGTCGAGCACTGCCTGAAGGCCGACACCTCACCGCATCTGGCCGAACAGGCCACCGGCGGGCGGGAGTTCATCGACGGCACGCTGGACGACGTGCTGACCGGGCGGGTGAGCGTACCGGCGGACCGCACGGTGGTGTTCTCGCCCTTCGGCCTGGGGGTGCTGGACCTCGCGGTCGGCAGGTTCGTCCATGACGAAGTGGCTCGGCGGGGCGAACTGCGCGTCGTCGACGGGTTCTTCCACGAGCTGCGCCGGTACGGCTGACGGCGATCGTGGCGCACCACTAGGGGGGAAATACATGGCTGTGATCTCCGATCCCGCGGAGTTCAACGAGGACGAGCTCTACGTCGACCTGCGGGCCTCGCTGGGCCTGCCGCTCTATCTGAAATGTGAGGGGTTCAACTTCGCCGGCTCGATCAAACTGAAGGCCGCCACCGAGATGGTGGACGCCGCCGAGCGGGACGGCGTCCTGCGGCCCGGCTCGGTGCTGGTCGAGTCGTCGTCCGGGAACCTGGGGGTGGCCCTGAGCGTGATCGCGGCGAGCCGCGGCTACGGGTTCCTCTGTGTGACCGACAGACGGTGCAACCTGCCCACGGTGCAGCTGATGGAGACGCTGGGCAGCCGGGTCCACATCATCGACCAGCCGGACGGGCACGGCGGTTTCCTGGGCGCCCGGATCGCGTACGTACGCGCGCTGTGCGCCTCGGACGAGCGGTACGTGTGGCTCAACCAGTACACCAACCAAGGGAATTGGCGGGCGCACTACCGCACCACGGCACCCGCCATCGCCCGCCGGTTCCCGCAGCTGGACGTGTTGTTCGTGGGGGCCGGCACCACCGGGACCCTGATGGGCTGCGCGCGCTGGTTCTGGCAGTGGCGGCGCCGGGTGCGGATCGTCGCCGTGGACGCGGTCGGCTCGGTCACCTTCGGCGGGGAGGCGGGACCCCGGATGATCCCGGGGCTCGGCACCAGCGTGGGCTCGCCCTTCCTCGACGAGTCGTACATCGACGACGTGATCCATGTCGAGGAGACGGACACCGTGCAGACCTGCCGCCGACTGGCCGCGCGGGGCTTCCTGTTCGGCGGGTCCACCGGCACGGTCGTCAGCGGGGCCGGGCAGTGGCTCGCCCGGAACGGCTGGCCGGACCGACGGCACGGCCCGACCGCCGTGGCGATCGCCCCTGACCTGGGCGAACGCTATCTGGACACCGTGTACCGCACGGGCTGGCTGGAGGAGGAGGCGGCCGGCACCGAGATACTGGCGGCCATGTCCCAGTCGGCCTGACGGCGGCGGCGGTGGCCGTTTCACCGCGGAGATCCGGACCACCGCCGTCCGCACGGGTAGGTTCCAGCCATGGCACGCACCACCCACACCGTGACGAACCAGCCGCCCCCACTGGTCGGGTACGACGTCTTCACCGCCGACCGCGTCCTGACCTCGGCGGTCGAGCGGCACACTCCGCCCGAACTGCTCACCGAGGTGCGGGACGACCTCTCCGCCCTGGGCCGCGCCGCCGGCTCGGCCCAGGTGCAGGAGTGGGGTGCGCAGGCCAACGACAACCCCCCGGGCCTGCGCACCCACGACCGTTTCGGCAACCGGATCGACGAGGTCGAGTTCCATCCGGCCTGGCACCGGCTGCTCGGCAAGGGCGTGGCCGCGGGACTGACCAATGCCTGGCACCGCCCGGCCGGACATGTGCGGCGGGCCGCCGGATTCCTGGTCTGGACCCAGGTCGAGGCCGGCAACGGCTGCCCGCTGTCGATGACCCACGCGGCGGTGCCCGCCCTGCGTACCGACCCCGCGCTCGCCGCCGAGTGGGAGCCCCGGCTGACGTCCATGGTCTACGACCGTGAGCTGCGGCCCGCCCATCTCAAGGCCGGGGCGGTCTTCGGGATGGGCATGACGGAGAAGCAGGGCGGCAGCGACGTCCGCGCCAACACGACGACGGCGCGACCGCTCGCGGAGGACGGGACGTACGAGCTGACCGGCCACAAGTGGTTCTGTTCGGCGCCGATGTCCGACGGTTTCCTGGTGCTGGCGCAGGCGCCCGGCGGGCTCACCTGCTTCCTCGTGCCGCGCGTGCTGGCGGACGGCACCCGCAACGTGTTCCTGCTCCAGCGTCTCAAGGACAAGCTGGGAAACCGGTCGAACGCCTCCGCCGAGGTCGAGTTCGACGGGACCTGGGCGCGCCGGGTCGGGGACGAGGGGGACGGGGTGCGGACCATCATCGGGATGGTCGCGGCGACCCGCCTCGACTGTGTGCTCGGCTCGGCCGGTCTGATGCGGCAGGCCGTCGCCCAGGCCGTCCACCACACCAGTCACCGCGAGGCGTTCGGCGGCAGGCTCCTCGACAAGCCGCTGATGCGCAATGTGCTGGCGGATCTCGCCCTGGAGTCGGAGGCGGCGACCACGCTCGGACTCCGACTCGCCGCCGCCTACGACGACGGCGGTGAACAGGAGCTGGCGTTCCTGCGGTTGGCGGTGCCGGCCGCCAAGTACTGGGTGACCAAGCGCTGTTCGACGGTCGCGGTCGAGGCGGCCGAGTGCCTGGGCGGCAACGGCTACGTGGAGGAGTCCGGACTGCCGCGCCTGGTACGGGAGTCACCGCTCAACTCGGTCTGGGAGGGCGCCGGGAACATCCAGGCCCTGGACGTACTACGGGCGTTGCAGCGCGAGCCGCAGGCACTGAACGCCTTCCTGGTCGAGGTCGGCCGGGTGCGCGGCGCCGATCACCGGCTGGACGGCGCCATGAAGAACCTGCTCGTCGAACTCGCCGACCTGGACGGCATCGAGGGCCGCGCCCGGCGCCTGGTCGAGCGGATCGCCCTCGTACTCCAGGGGGCACTGCTCGTACGGCACGCGCCGCCGGAGGTCGCCGACGCGTTCTGCGCGTCCCGGCTGGGCGGCGACTGGGGTGCCAGCTTCGGCACCCTGCCGCCGAGCCTGGACCTGGCGTCGATCGTGGAACGCGCCCGGCCGACGGCCTGAGCCGCAGCCGCGCAACGCGAGGGTGGTGCTGCGCCGACACGGCACCACCCTCGCAGCGTGGGACAAGTTTCAGACACCGTACGGCCGTTCACCAGGGTTGCAGAGGGTTGCAACTTGGTGGCCACTGTGTTCGGAGTGTCTCCCTCCGTCACCGCGGGGCGGCACTATGAGAACAACAGTCGATACGGGACCGGAGAGAAGGACCCATGGTGAATCCGCCGGCCGCCCCGACGCAGCACGCCACCGTCGACGCGGCCCGGACGGCACGGATGCTCGGCGACGCCCGGCACACCACGCTCTCCGGGCAGCGTGCCCGCACCCCTCCACGCCCGGTGATCGAGGAGTCCTGGGAGCGCGCGTTACGCGGCGGGACCCACCCCGACCACGATCTGCGCACCGGACTGCTCTCCCGCGAGGAGGTCGAACGGCGGCGCGGCACAAGCCCGTTGCGGCACGTCCTGCCGGTACTGCGGGAGGGCCTGGTGTCGGTCGCGGACGCCGCCCACCACATCGTGGTGATCGCGGACGACGACGGCCGGGCGCTGTGGCGCGAGGGCAGCGCGGCCGTGCTGCGCAAGGCCGACGAGGTCGGCATCGAGGTCGGCACCGACTGGCGCGAGGACGTCATCGGCCCGAACGGCGTGGGCACCCCGGCGGTCGTCCGGCGGCCCGTGCAGGTCTTCGCCGCCGAGCATCTCTCGCGCGCGCTGGCCGCGTTCACCTGCGCGGGCGCCCCGATCACCGACCCCAGGGACGGCCGGCTGATCGGGGTCGTCGACGTCAGCGGTCCGCTGGAGACCATGCATCCGGCCACCCTCGCCTGGGTCGACTCGGTGGCGAAACTCGCCGAGGCCCGGCTGCGCGAACTGCACATGACCTCGCTGGAGCGGCTGCGCGCGGTGGCCGCGCCGATCCTGCCCCGGCTCGGCGGCCAGGCCCTGGTGGTGGACCGGGACGGCTGGACCGCCGCGGTCACCGGAATGCCGTATGTGAAGCGGATCGCGTTGCCCAAGTCGCCCTCGGCGGGCCGACGTTGGCTGCCCTCGCTCGGGCTGTGCTCGCTGGAGCCGCTGGCCGGGGGCTGGTTGGTCCGGGCCGCCGACGAACCCGGGCCGCGCGCGGCCTCCCGGATCGTCCTCGATCTCGCGCTGCCGCGCCGCTGGTCGGTGACGGTGTCCGGCTGCGCAGGCTCCTGGACTCATGAACTCAGCCCCCGGCACGCCGAGTTGCTCTATCTCCTGGCCCTGCACCGCACCGGCCGCAGTGCGGCGGGCCTGGCCGAGGACATGTTCGGCGACCCGGGCCGCACGGTGACCGTGCGCGCCGAGATGTCCCGGGTACGGCGCTATCTCGGGGCGTTCCTCGAGCACCGGCCGTACCGCTTCTGCGAGGACGCGGAGGTCGAGGTGCTGCTGCCGGACGACCCGCGGGAGTTGCTGCCGTACTCGACGGCACCGGCGGTCACCAAGGGGCGGAGGCCGGTCCCGACGCCGTAGTGGACAGGTGGCGCAAAAGACACGTCGGGCGGCATCTTCCGCATAATTGCAGGGTCTTGCCCATGGGGCGGCTCCGACTGCCGTAGCATCCCTCTACGGGCCACCCCACCTGCTCCCTGGTCAACGCACGGATCACCAGGCGCAGTTGGCTCGCTCCGGGAGGACACTTATGGGTGCACGTGGGCGACATCGCCGGCGCAAGCGGGGCAGGGCGCTGCGTGCGGCGCTGGCCGGGGCCGCACTCGGCCTGACCGCCGCCGCGACGATGATCAGTGCCTCGCAGGCGACGGTGAGTTCCGATCCCGGGGCGCTGAAGCCGCTCACCTCGGCTTCCGCACTGGGGAAGTTGGAGCTGCGGGAGACACTTGAGCCACAGCGGTCGCTGGACCGGCTGGCCTCCGCGATGGGGCGTCCGGTGGGCGTCGACACCGTACTGAAGAGCGCCGACCACACACTCCGCGACGCCGCCGACTGCACGGCGGACGAGAAGGCCGCGCTGCCCGTCGAACCGGCGGCCACCCGCGCGTACTGCTGGGACAGCGGCGACGCGGCCGACCCCGCGTGGACCCCGCGCTCGGTGACGACCTCGGGCGACGCCGACGAGGACGGCTGGTGGGGCTCGAACCGGGTGATCCTCTCCGGCTGGAGCGCGAACAGCGGCGGCCTGGCCAAGGTCGCCTTCGTGAACGCCGACGACCCCGGCCGGCTCACCTACACCTGGGCCCTCCTCGCCGTACCGACCGACGGCGGGCGCGACTACCGCGGGCTCGTCTCCAAGGTCTCCGGGATGGTCTGGTACGAGGACAAGCTGCTGGTCACCACCAGCAGCGGGACCCGCGACGCCCTGTACGTGTACGACATGAACCGCATCCAGCGCGCCACGGTGACGGCCTCCGCGGTCGGCCGGGTGCGCGAGGGCTGGTCGGCCGCCGGGTACCGGTATGTGCTGCCCGCCGTCGGGTCGTACCGGCTGACCGGCGACAGCTCCGCCACCGGACCCGTCGGTCTCTCGCTGGACCGCAGCACGGTGCCGGACAGTCTCGTCGCCAGCGGCGGGAAGCAGCTGTGGCGCTATCCGTTCAGCCGGGATCCGGCGCGGCCGGGGCTGCTCGCCACCGACTCGGCGAGGCACGCGGTGCCCGAGGAGGCGTACGCGACGAAGGTCCCCGGCGTCGGGGGCGTGCTCGCGTACGGGTCCTCCTGGTATCTGAGCGGCGCGGCCCGGGAGCAGAGCGGGCACGGCTCGCTGTGGCGGCAGGACGCGAAGGACGCGCGGGACACCGAGTGCGGGGCCGACGAGACACACCAGTGCTGGAGCCCGGGGACCGACTCCCTCTCCTACTGGCAGGAAACGGGCGAGGTCTGGTCGGTCTCCGGCCGGATGCTGTTCGCGCTGCCGCTGACCTCGATCGACCGCGCCCTCGATTGATCCGCTGATCGACAGATCCCCCGGCCGGATGATTCCCTGACGGGCATGACGAACACCCCCGTGACCACCTGGTCCCTGGAGCAGACCGACCCGCGCGACCTCCTCCCGGCGATCACGCCGGACGGAGACGTGCGGATCGTCCGCGCCGAGGTGCCCTCCCCCGAGTTCAGCCGCTTTCTGTACGCGTCCGTGGGCGGGGACATCCTCTGGATCGACCGGCTCGGCTGGACGTTCGCGCAGTGGCAGGAGCACCTGGACCGGCCGGGCACGGAGACCTGGGTCGTGTACGACCGGGGTACGCCCGCCGGGTACATAGAACTGGCCGCGCAGGACGACGGCGTCGTCGAGATCGCCTACTTCGGACTGATCCCCGCCTTCCGCGGCCGACGCCTCGGCGGCCACCTCCTCTCCTACGGCACCGCCCGCGCCTGGGACCTCGCGGACCGCTGGCCGGGGCGGACGCCCACCAGCCGGGTCTGGGTGCATACCTGCAGCCTGGACGGGGTGCACGCGATGGACAACTACCAGCGCCGGGGCTTCAAGCTCTTCGACACGCAGGTCGAGGAGATGGCGCTGGTGCCCACTCCGGGCCCGTGGTCAGGGGCCTACCCGGTCTGACCTGCGCCGACAAGACCACGCGCACGTCATGTGACTGATGACACCTTCGTCTCACATAGCGGGACCAGGGTGTCCGCATGACGGACGAAGCTGGACTGTGTCCAGATCGCCGTGACACGCTTCCGTCATGTCTGGAACTGGGATTGCCTTGGTGAGTCGGCGGCACGTCGACCTCGGCCGCATGTCCAGCGCCATCTGTCCGGCGGGCTAGCCGAGCCGCAGCCCCCGGAATTCCCGTATCTGCCCCACCCTGCGCAAAGACGCGCACGTATGCCCGCATGCGCCCGTACGCGCAGGTCAGAGCCGATCACCCGCCTGTCCCGGAGGACGTAGAACCATGGCCGCCACTCCCGAGAACCCTGCATCCGCAGCGCCCCGCCGCAAGGTGAGCCGTCACCGCGGTGAGGGTCAGTGGGCCGCCGGACACTTCACTCCGCTCAACGGCAACGAGCAGTTCAAGAAGGACGACGACGGTCTCAATGTGCGGACACGCATTGAGACGATCTACTCCAAGCGCGGCTTCGACTCCATCGACCCCAACGACCTGCGCGGCCGTATGCGCTGGTGGGGGCTGTACACCCAGCGCAAGCCCGGGATCGACGGCGGCAAGACCGCGATCCTGGAGCCGGAGGAGCTGGACGACAAGTACTTCATGCTGCGCGTCCGCATCGACGGCGGCCGGCTGACCACGGACCAGCTGCGGGTGATCGGCGAGATCTCGCAGGAGTTCGCGCGCGGCACGGCCGACCTCACCGACCGGCAGAACGTGCAGTACCACTGGATCCGCATCGAGGACGTGCCCGAGATCTGGAACCGCCTGGAAGCGGTCGGTCTCTCCACCACCGAGGCCTGCGGCGACACGCCCCGCACCATCCTCGGCTCCCCGGTCGCCGGTATCGCCGAGGACGAGATCATCGACGGCAGCCCGGCCATCGACGAGATCCATCGCCTGTACATCGGCACCAAGGAATTCTCCAACTTGCCGCGCAAGTTCAAGACGGCGATCTCCGGCTCCCCGCTCCTCGACGTCGCGCACGAGATCAACGACATCGCGTTTGTCGGCGTCAACCACCCCGAGCACGGCCCCGGTTTCGACCTGTGGGTCGGCGGCGGCCTGTCCACCAACCCGAAGATCGGCGTCCGGCTCGGCGCCTGGGTCCCGCTGGACGAGGTCCCGGACGTCTGGGCCGGCGTGATCGGCATCTTCCGTGACTACGGCTACCGGCGCCTGCGCACGAGGGCCCGCCTGAAGTTCCTCGTCGCCGACTGGGGCCAGGAGAAGTTCCGCCAGGTCCTGGAGGACGAGTACCTCAAGCGCAAGCTCGTCGACGGCCCCGCCCCCGCGCAGCCCGTCCAGCGCTGGCGCGACCACGTCGGCGTCCACCGCCAGCAGGACGGCCTCTTCTACGTCGGTTTCGCGCCGCGTGTCGGCCGCGTCGACGGCACCACGCTCACGAAGATCGCCGAGCTGGCCACGGCGCACGGCTCGGGCCGGCTGCGCACCACGGTCGAGCAGAAGATGATCGTGCTCGATGTGGCGGAGGACCGGATCGACTCGCTGGTGGAGGGCCTCGAAGCCCTCGGTCTCACCGCGAAGCCCTCGCCCTTCCGGCGCGGCACCATGGCCTGCACCGGCATCGAGTACTGCAAGCTCGCGATCGTCGAGACCAAGCAGCGCGGCATCACGCTCATCGACGAACTGGAGCGCCGCATCCCGGAGTTCGACGAGCCGATCACCATCAACATCAACGGCTGCCCGAACGCCTGCGCCCGTATCCAGGTCGCGGACATCGGTCTCAAGGGCCAGTTGGTCCTGGACGACAAGGGCGAGCAGGTCGAGGGCTTCCAGGTGCACCTCGGCGGCGCCCTCGGTCTGGAGGCCGGTTTCGGCCGCAAGGTCCGTGGCCTGAAGGTCACTTCGGAGGAACTCCCGGACTACGTCGAGCGGGTGCTCACCCGGTTCCAGCAGGAGCGCGAGGACGGCGAGCGCTTCGCCGCCTGGGCGACGCGCGCCAGCGAGGAGTCACTGTCGTGAGCGAGCGCGCCGCCCCCTTCTACTGCCCCTACTGCGGTGACGAGGACCTGCGTCCCAACGAGCAGGGCCATGGCGCATGGGAATGCGCGGCATGCAATCGGGCCTTTCAGCTGAAGTTCCTCGGGCTCCTCGCCCGGGGTCTCCAGCAGACCGACGCAGGGGGAGAACAGATATGACGACGACTCAGAAAGCGCGCCCCACCGACGACTTGAAAGCCCTCGCCGAGCAGGCGGGGAAGGATCTTGAGGACGCCTCCGCCCTTGAGATCCTCCAGTGGGCGGTCAAGACCTTCGGCAAGCAGTTCTGTGTGACCTCCTCGATGGAGGACGCGGTGGTCGCCCACCTCGCCTCCCGCGCGATGTCCGGCGTCGACGTGGTGTTCCTCGACACCGGCTACCACTTCCCCGAGACCATCGGCACCCGCGACGCGGTCGAGGCCGTGATGGACGTCAACGTCATCACCCTCACCCCGCGCCAGTCGGTCGCCGAGCAGGACGCCGAGTACGGCCCTCAACTGCACGACCGCGACCCCGACTTGTGCTGCAAGCTGCGCAAGGTGCAGCCCCTTGAGCAGGGCCTCACCAAGTACGCGGCCTGGGCGACCGGACTGCGCCGCGACGAGTCCCCGACCCGGGCCAACACCCCGGTCGTCGGCTGGGACGAGAAGCGCCAGAAGGTCAAGATCTCGCCCATCGCCCGCTGGACCCAGGACGACGTGGACGCCTATGTGGCCGAACACGGCGTCCTCACCAACCCGTTGCTGATGGACGGCTACGCGTCCGTCGGCTGCGCGCCCTGCACCCGCCGGGTCCTCGAGGGCGAGGACGCGCGCGCCGGCCGCTGGGCGGGGCGCGGCAAGACCGAGTGCGGGCTGCACGAATGACCATCACCGAGAAGGAGTTGCACGTGACGACCGGAGCCACCGTCTGGCTCACGGGTCTGCCGAGTGCCGGCAAGACCACCATCGCGTACGAGCTGGCGGGCCGGCTGCGCGAGGAGGGCCACCTCGTCGAGGTGCTCGACGGCGACGAGATCCGCGAGTTCATCTCGGCGGGCCTCGGTTTCAGCCGCGAGGACCGGCACACCAACGTGCAGCGCATCGGCTTCCTCGCCGAACTGCTCGCCCGCAACGGCGTCAAGGCGCTCGTCCCGGTCATCGCGCCGTACACCGACAGCCGCGAGGCCGTCCGCAAGCGGCACCAGGAGAGCGGCGCCGCCTATATCGAGGTGCATGTGGCGACCCCGGTCGACGTGTGCTCCGTACGCGATGTGAAGGGTCTCTACGCCAAGCAGGCCGCCGGTGAACTGACCGGGCTCACCGGGGTCGACGACCCGTACGAGGAGCCCGAGTCGCCGGACCTGCGGATCGAGTCGCAGCACCAGACCGTGCAGGAGTCGGCAGCGGCACTCCACGCGCTGCTCACCGAGAGGGGACTGGCATGACGGCGACCGTCGCCAAGGCCGAGGACGGTACGGACACGCCGTACGCCCTCTCGCATCTGGACGCTCTG
>NZ_JAEQAZ010000219.1 GCF_016654115.1 Streptomyces sp. MBT53 | reverse complement strand
CCACATCAAGAAAGGTAGGACACACCATGTCGCTCACCCGCAGAGACTTCGCCGCGAAATCCGCGATCACCGGTGCCGGGGTCGCCCTGGCGGGCAGCGTCGGCGCCCTCGCCACCGCCCCGAACGCCCTCGCCGCCACCGACACCGAGACCGCGGCCGAGGAGTCGGCGACCGGCTACGGCCACGGCCATGTCGGCGTCGGCTACGGCCCGCTGGTCGCCGACCCGGACGGCCTCCTCGCCCTCCCCGCCGGCTTCAAATACCGCGTCATCACCTACAGCGGCAAGACCAAACTGGAGTCGGGCGAGTTCACCCCCTCCAACCACGACGGCACGTCCACCTTCGACGGCCCGCGCGGCGCCACCCTCCTCGTCAACAACCACGAGCTGGCCGGCCCCCGCGCCAACTGGCCCCACCCCGTCCCGCTCACCGACGGCCTCGTCTACGACCCCGCCGCGGCCGGCGGCTGCACGGTCGTCGAGGTCCGCCGCGACCACGTCGCCGAGTGGGTCGGCATCGCCGGCACCGCCACCAACTGCGCGGGCGGCAACACCCCTTGGGACACCTGGCTCACCTGCGAGGAGACCGAGGACAAGACCGGCACCAACGGCTTCACCAAGGACCACGGCTACGTCTTCGAGGTCGACCCGGTGGACCGCCGCGCCAACAAGAACCCCAAGCCCATCAAGGCACTCGGCCGCTACGCGCACGAGGCGGTAGTGGTCGACCCCAAGCGCGGCCACCTGTACCTGACCGAGGACGCGTCGAACCCCAACGGCCTCCTCTACCGCTGGACCCCGCCCGAGCACTTCCACCACGGCCGCGGCAAGCTCCGCACCCTCGCTGACGACGCGGGCGTCCTCGAAGCCTTCAAGTGCTTCGACTCCGGCGGCAAGTTCGTCGACGACCTCTCCCGCGCCACGAAGATCGGCACGGTCTACGGCGTCGACTGGGTGACCGTCCCCGACCGCGACGCGAAGTCGGTGTCGGTCCGCAAGCAGTTCGCGGCCGGCGAGGTCACCCGCGCCCGCAAGCTGGAGGGCATGTGGTGGGGTGACGGCGGCACGTACATCGTCTCCTCGTTCGCCCGCACGGAGAGCCCCGTCCAGCACGACGGCGCCGTCTGGTTCTACGACCCCAAGCGCCGCACCCTGACCCTGAAGGTGCTGCTCGGCGTCAACCCCGACCCGTCCGTGGACGGCGCGTTCGACGGCCCCGACAACATCACCGTCTCCCCCTACGGCGGCCTCGTCATCGCCGAGGACGGCGAGGGCATCCAGCACCTCTTCGGCGCGACCGAGAGCGGCCGCACCTACCCGATCGCCCGCAACGAACTCAACATCGGCACCGAAGAGAAGCCGGAATACAGCGAGTTCACCGGCGTCACCTTCTCACCCGACGGCAAGACCCTGTACGCGAACATCCAGACGCCGGGGATCATGCTGGCCATTACGGGGCCTTGGAAGCGGCAGAAGCGCGGCTAGTTAATTCGTTCGCCCACCATCGGCTGTGCCTCCTACTCTGAGATCACAACAGCACGCACCTCCCGGTGCGAAGGCGGCGGTTACTTCGTTGCAACCGAATTAGACACCGCAGCCGTTCTTGATCTCGGGAGGCGCAGCTCATGGTGGGTGCCCGGTGCGCAGGCAGCGGATACTTCGGGATTCAGTCCGTAGTGATACGGGTGCGGGTTCAAATCCCGTCATCGGCCCAGGGCCGATGTGGCGGAACGGAAGACGCGCTGGTTTATAAGTCCCGTCGCCGACTCCGATCTCGGGCGCCCGCCATTGCCGCGCACTCCCTCCGAAGCCGCAATGAATTCGGGGGAATTCAGCATGTCTCGATTCAACAGGAAGGCCGCCCGCGCGCAGCCCGTTTCCCGCGTCACCTCCACGGGCCGGGTGCTCCGCACCTATGAGGGCGGCCGCGGCCGTGAGCGGGACGCACGCTCCGAGCTCTTCCTGCTCGCCGTCGCCAACTTCGTTTCGCAGCAGACCTTTTACGAGTCCGGCGCCACGCGCGACGACCGCTTCGCGACCCTCGTGCGCGAACTCGCCGTCACCGACCCGACCTGGACCGCCGGCCTCCTCGGCTGGCTGCGCGGCGAGGGCAACCTCCGTACGGCCTCGATCGTGGGAGCCGCAGAGTACGTGAAGGCCCGCCTCGACGCCGATGCCACCGACGGCCCTTCGAACCGACAGGTCGTCGACTCCGTGCTCCGGCGCCCGGACGAGCCCGGCGAGCTGCTCGCGTACTGGACCGCGCGCTACGGCCGCAACATCCCCAAGCCGGTCAAGCGCGGTGTCGCCGACGCCGTACAGCGGCTCTACAGCGGCAAGTCGCTGCTGAAGTACGACACCGCGTCCAAGGGCTACCGCTTCGGCGACATCCTCAACCTGGTGCACGCGGCGCCGGACCCGGACAAGGCGTGGCAGGGCGAGCTGTTCCAGTACGCGCTGGACCGCCGGCACCACCCGGACACCGCCGTACCGCCCGCGTCGAACCAAGTCCTCACCGCGCACCGCGAGTTGATGGCGCTGCCGGTCGAGCGGCGGCGCGCGGTCGTCACGGCGCCGGACGGAGCCGAGCGGCTCGCGGCGGCCGGGATGACCTGGGAGGCGCTGGCCGGCTGGCTGCAGGGCCCGATGGACAAGGCGGCCTGGGAGGCGGTCATCCCGTCCATGGGGTCGATGGCGCTCGTCCGGAATCTCCGGAACTTCGACGAGGCCGGAGTCTCCGACGAGGTCGCGGCCCGGGTCGCGGCGAAGATCAGCGACCCGGCGGAGGTCGCGCGCTCGCGGCAGTTCCCCTTCCGCTACCTCGCCGCGTACCAGCACGCGCCCTCGCTGCGCTGGGCGTACCCGCTGGAGCGGGCGCTCGGCCACTCGCTGGCCAACGTGCCCGCGCTGCCGGGCCGCACGCTGGTGCTCGTGGACCGCTCGGGTTCGATGTTCTACTCCCGGCTGTCCGACCGCTCGGAGCTCAACCGGGCCGACGCGGCGGTGATCTTCGGTACGGCGCTCGCGCTGCGGGCGGCGGACGCGGACCTCGTCGAGTTCGGCACCACGAGCAAGCGCCTGGACTTCGGTGCGGGCGAGTCGGTGCTCAAGATCCTGGGCCGCTTCGGCGACCTGGGCGGCACCGACACCACCTCGGCGGTCCGCTCGCACTACCGGGGCCAGGACCGGGTGCTGATCATCACCGACGAGCAGGCCGGGTACAGCCACTACGGCGACCCGACCGAGCAGGTCCCGGCCCACGTGCCGGTCTACACCTGGAACCTCGCCGGGTACCGGGCAGGCCACGGCCCGTCCGGCACCGCCAACCGGCACACCTTCGGCGGCCTCTCGGACGCGGCCTTCCGGATGGTGCCGCTCCTGGAGGCGGCCCGGGACGCGGACTGGCCCTGGGTGGCCTGAGAGCCGAGGGTGGCCCGCACTTCCACGGGGGGTGCGGGCCACCCTCTTGTCCGAGGAGGGATTGACATCTAACATTTCAGTTCATGAACGCCCTAGGTCCCGTCCCGCGCACCCTCCTCCGCGACCGCGCCTACGAAGCGATCCGTGACGCCATCGTCGCCGGGGAGATCGAACCCGGCGCGGTGGTGCGGGACGCCGAGCTGGCCGAGCGGCTCGGGCTGTCGCGGGCGCCGGTGCGGGAGGCGTTCTCGCGGCTCGTGGACGACGGGCTCCTGGAGAGCAAGCCGCAGAGCTACACCCGGGTGACTCCGGTCGTGGCCGCCGATGTGCGGGATGCCGCCGCCGTGGTCGGTGCCCTGCACGAGTTGGTGACGCGAGTCGCCGTACCCCTCTTGCGGGACACGGACATCGACGTGATGCGCGCGGCCAACGACCGATTCGCCGCCGCCGTGCGCGCCGGGGACGTGGACGCGGCCCTGCGTGCCGACGATGAACTCCACGACGTACCGGTGCGGGTGAGCGGAAATCGCGCCGCCGCCGCCACCGTCGCCCGTTACACCCCGCTCATCCGCCGACTGGAGCGACGACGCTTCGGTGAGGGCGGCTCGTGTCGCTCGGCCGGACTGCACGAGCGGCTGATCGAGGCCTGCGCCGCAGGTGACACGGACGGTGCGGTCCGCGTCACGGCCGACATCTGGCACACCCTCGCAGACCTGGCCGACGCCGACTGACCCTGGAGATCTCATGTCCCTTTCCTCGTACGACCGTTACCCCCTCCTCTTCGGCCCCTCGCCCGTCCACCCGCTGGAGCGCCTCACCGCCCACCTCGGCGGCGCCGCCCTGTGGGCCAAGCGCGAGGACTGCAACTCCGGTGTGGCGTACGGCGGGAACAAGACCCGCAAGCTGGAGTACCTCGTCGCGGACGCCCTCGCGAAGGGCTGCGACACCCTCGTGTCGATCGGCGGCGTGCAGTCCAACCACACCCGTCAGGTCGCCGCCTGCGCCGCCCGCGCCGGGCTCAAGTGCGTGCTGATCCAGGAGAGTTGGGTGGAGTGGCCCGACTCCGTCTACGACAAGGTCGGCAACATCCTGATCAGCCGCCTCGCAGGAGCGGACGTACGCCTGGTGAAGGCCGGGTTCGGTATCGGCTTCAAGGAGAGCTGGGAGCAGGCGCTGCGTGAGGTCGAGGAGAGCGGCGGCAAGCCGTACGCCATCCCCGCCGGCGCCTCCGACCACCCGCTCGGCGGCCTCGGCTTCGCCAACTGGGCCCACGAAGTCGCCGAGCAGGAGCGGGAGTTGGGCGTCTTCTTCGACACCGTGGTGGTGTGCTCGGTGACCGGCTCCACCCAGGCCGGCATGGTCGCCGGGTTCCGGGCGCTGGAGGAGGCGGGCGGGCGTGAGCGCCGCGTGCTCGGCATCGACGCGTCGGCCAAGCCCGCCGAGACCCGCGAACAGGTGGCCCGCATCGCGCACGGCACCGGCCAACTGATCGGGGTCAAGCGGGAGTTGTCCGTCGACGACGTCGAACTGGACGACCGCTACCACGCCGGCATCTACGGCATCCCCGACGAGACCACCCTGGAGGCGATGCGCCTCGCCGCCCGTACCGAGGGGATGGTCACCGACCCCGTGTACGAGGGCAAGTCGATGGCCGGGATGATCGACCTCGTCGCACGCGGCGAGATCGGCCGGGACTCCACCGTGCTCTACGCCCACCTCGGCGGCCAGCCCGCGCTGAACGCGTACAGCGCGTTGTTCTAGGCGGCCTTCCCGGCCCCCTCGGGCTTCCTGCCGGTGATCACGAACGCCGACACCAGCAGGGCGGTCAGGGCGATCAGCGCGGCGACGGCGAACGCGCGGGCCGAGCCGTGGACGAGGATGTCGGACGGCGATCCGGTGGAGTGCCGGGTCGCCGTGCCGAAGACGGTCACCAGGACGGACAGTCCGAGGGTGCCGCCGAGCCACTGCAGGGTCTGGAGGAGGCCGGACGCCGAGCCTGCCTCGCGGGGTTCGATGCCCGCGAGGATCGTCGCGTTGAGCGGCATGAAGCTGAGGCCGACGCCCACGCCCATCAGGACGAGCGGGCCGAGCAGACCCGTCAAGTAGCCGTCACCGGGGCTGAGTTGCGAGAGCCAGCCCGCCGAGGTGGCGAGCAGGGCCATGCCGGTGAGCAGCACCGGTTTGGCGCCGAAGCGGGCCAGCAGGCGCGGTACGAAGCGGACCACCGTGAAGATCGCCAGGGTGATCGGCAAGAAGGCGAAGCCCGTGCGCAACGGGCTGTAGTCCAGGACCCGTTGGCTGATCAGGGTGAGGAAGTAGAACGCGCCGAACATGCCCGCCGGCAGCAGCAGGACGCCCACGTAACCGCCCGCACGGTTGCGGCTCGCGAACAGCCGTAGCGGCATGATGGGTTGGGCGGCGCGGGACTCGACCAGGGTGAAGCCCACCAGCAGGGCCGCCGCCGCGCTGAAGCCCAACTGCGCCTGGAGGTCGCCCCAGCCGTCCGAGGAGACCCGGATGAACGCGTACACCAGCGAGGTCATCCCGGCGGTGCCGGTGAGTGCGCCCGCCGCGTCGAACCGGCCCGCGTGGCGGGGGGTCTCGCCGACGAAGCGGGGGAGTGCGAGGGCAACGGCGGCGCCGATCGGCACGTTGATCAGCAGGGACCAGCGCCAGGACGCCCACGAGGTGAGCATGCCGCCGATGACCAGGCCTATCGAGGCGCCGATGCCGGCCATGGAGGTGTAGATGCCGAGCGCGTGGTGACGGCGCGGTCCTTCGGGGAAGTTGGTGGTGATCAGGGCGAGGGTGTTGGGTGCGATGAGCGCGGCGCCCATGCCCTGGAGCGCGCGGGCCGCGAGCAGCCAGGCGCTGTCGGTGGCCACTCCGCCGAGCAGGGAGGACGAGGCGAAGAGCAGCACGCCGATCGTGAGCGTCCGGCGGCGCCCGACGATGTCGCCGACCCGCCCGCCCAGCAGGAGCAGCCCGCCGAAGGCGAGGGTGTAGGCGTTGAGGACCCAGGACAGGCCGGTGGGGCTGAAGTCGAGGTCCTTCTGGATGGCGGGCAGCGCGACGTTGACGACGGTGGAGTCGACGCCGACCATCAGGTAGGCGGTGACGACGACGAAGAGGACGGTGCCGAGCCTGGCGGGCGCGGGTGGTGCGGGGTGAGGATCGGTGGTGGTGGACGGTGCGGACGGGGTGGACATGGAGTTCTCCCGGTCTGGCGTCCCCGGCTGAGAGGCGTGCGGGCAGCACGGACTGCCCGCCAAGATAAGCGGGGACTGTCTCCGTTTAGTACTCGGTAAGATACGGAGAGAGTCCCCGGTTCGCAAGGAGTATCTGGATGACGCAGGTCAGGCCCATGCGCGCGGACGCCCGGCGCAACTACGAGCGCCTGCTGAAGGTGGCGGCCGAGGCGTTCGCCGAACACGGGGAGAACGCGTCGCTCGACGACATCGCCAAGCGCGCCGGCGTCGGCTCCGGCACGCTCTACCGGCACTTCCCGACCCGGCAGGATCTGCTGGAGGCGGCCTACGTCGACCGGATCGAGGCGCTCGGGACCCGCGCCGACGAACTCGCGAAGGAACTGCCGCCGGGCGAGGCACTGGCCGAGTGGCTGTACGAGGTCTGCGTCGGCACGATCCAAGTGCGGGGAATGAAGGCCCTGTTGGGCTCGGCCGTCTCGGACGGCACCAACGTCACCCTCACGGTCTGCGGCACCCATATGAAGAGCGCGGCACAGCGACTGGTCGAGGCGGCGCAGCAGGAGGGCACCCTGCGCAAGGACATCGAGTCGATCGAGGTCCTGCGACTGGCCCACGGGGTGTCGACGGCCTCGGAGCTGGCCAACGGCCAGGGGAAGTTCATCCGCCGCTACCTGTCCCTGCTGACGGACGGGCTGCGGCCGTAGCCCCGGATCGGCGGCCGGCGACGAGCCTGCGCACTTCGATGGTCTCCGGGGCGCCCTGGTCGAGGCATTCCAGGGCGACGGCGAGACGTTCGTAGCCGTCTTCCCATTTCCTGGACGCCAGGATGACCGAGAGAACCCATGGGCGGGTCCTCAACCCGGGAGGAGGTCTCCGGGAGGCATCGAGTCCGGTGGCCTGGAACCAGACGTCCCGCAGGTCCTTGTCGCGCAGCGACGACGCCAGGGAGAGC
This sequence comes from Streptomyces sp. MBT53, assembly GCF_016654115.1. Taxonomy (GTDB): domain Bacteria; phylum Actinomycetota; class Actinomycetes; order Streptomycetales; family Streptomycetaceae; genus Streptomyces. Next base: position 5,192 of record NZ_JAEQAZ010000219.1, on the reverse strand, counting down.
TTGTCGGCGAGTTCGCTCTCGAACGCGCTGACGGCGTCGGACGGAAACTTCGGTTCAGGTATCTGGGCGACGGCCGGGGAGGCGACCGGGGCGTTGACCGCAGCCAGGACGATGTCCCGGACGGCGTCGGAGTCGGGGATGTCGTACAGGGCCTTGCCGCCTCTGGGAAGCAGCTTGGCGGGGACGATTTCCTCGGGGACGTCCTCGATGAACAGGGGGACGAACCGTGGAAGGTTGTCGACGACATCGGGATCGTCGTACATCTCCTCCAGCACTGCCTTGTTCGGGCCCTGTTCGGCGAGGCTGTGCCGGGAGATCAGTGCGACGACGCGGTGCGCGCGGGTCAGCGAGTTCCTGAGGAGCTCCGCGGGGACACGGCCGAGACAGTCCGAGGGCAGGACGGAGACCTCGCGTCTCTCGGCAAGCAGGGCGTGCACCCAGTCTCCCCAATCGCGGTTCCGGTCGGAGTACGTGAGCACGACGTCGACGTACAGCGACGACTCGGGACCGAACGCCGATCGCGACCAGGCGTCGTCGAGCCTGGCGGACGGAAGGGGATTGTCGTGCGCGTCCACTATGACGTCGGCGACTTCATGGACGATCTCCCAGTACTCCTGCGTACCCCCATCCTGCTCACCGTGCGGTACGAGATGGATCAACCCCCGCTTTTCGTACAGGGAGTTCGGATCACGGCGCACGTACTGATATGTGGTCACCTCCTCCGGCCACGCCTGCCGCGTCCGCTGCCAGCGCACCCCGATCAGACACGGGACCTCGGCGCCGGTGCTCGACCTGTACTGGCTGAGCCGGGCGGTGAACACCGTCCACTCGTGGGCACACCAGTGGCTCTGGAAGTAGCTCGGCGAATAGAGGGCCAGCATCGCCCGGGTCGTGCAGATACCGTTCTCGACGATGCGGTCCTCCCAGCGTTCGCCGGGTCTGATGTCCCTGAAATCCACGAAGCCCCGGCCGGGGACCGCCTCGCCGAGACTCAGCCGGACCTCCTTCTCCACGTCCTCGTGGAAGCGTTTGACCCGGGAGAAGTTCGCTTTGCTGTCCGAATAGCCGGTGAAGAACCAATGCGGGATGAGGCCGGGCGGGCCCGCGGGGACCGGCCCCGGTGGGGGTGGGGCGCTCACCGCGCTGCCTGGCCGCGCTGGAACTCCGCGACGACGTTGCGCACCTCCGCGGTCGCGAGACTGTCGGGCTCCATCAAGTCCAGTGCTTCCACGAGGACCGAGAGCCCTTCCGGCCGAGACCGCAGGCTGCGGACGACCTCGAACATTGCCGTGCGCGGTGACACGGTCTCCCGCTCGGTGACACCCAGGAGATCCCAGAGGATGGTGCGGCTGTCTCTGCGCTGCAGGGCGGCCGAGCGCTCCAGGGCGTTGACGAGACGATGGGTCAGGAGCGCCTCGTCGCTGTCGGAGGGACTGGAAGCGCCAGGGAACACCGGGGCTCCGTTCGGGCGCGCGGGTTCTTCCAGAGCGAACTGCAGGACGTCGCGGGCTGCGTCGGGGTCGAGGTCGTACAGGGCCGGAGTGGCCTGATCCCGCAGGGCGCGCGGCAGTTGGCCGGATTCGACGGGCTTGAGGAGGAGCGGGATGAAACGGCGCGGGTCGTGTCCGTCGCCGTCCGGCAGCCCGATCCACTCCGCGGTGTCCTGGTGGCTGGAGACCACCGATGCCAAGTAGTCGGGGGACAGCAAGACGAGGACAATGTCGTACTCCCGGAACGGCCGACGTCCGAGATGGGTGTCTTTGCTCAGTGTCGTCGCCTCGTAGCCCAGGCGGACCAGTTCGAACGTGACCCAGTTCGCCCAGCTGCGGTCCGCCTCCACATGGCTGACCAGTACGCTCCCCCGGTCCGCGAAAGACGCCGGGCGGCGCCTTGACTCGGATGGCCGGGGCAGCATGGTGAGGCGATCCGTCTTGAGTATGTCGGCGCTCGTGCGTAGCACTTCGCTGAAGAGGTACTCGGCGATGAACTCCGGTCGGGTGCCGGAGGAGCTCCGCTCCAACCGCTGCCGCACCTCGGGCGGCAGATCGGCCTCCTGCGCGTATCTGACCAGCACCGCGGGGGCAGGGGCGTCGCTGTCCGCGCGCAGGACGGCCAACAGCGCGGAGGTGCGCAGCGCGTCGACGTGATCCGCTCCGAGTACCTGCCTCTGCCGGTCGAGGGTTTTCTCCAGGAGTCTCAAGGCCTGCGTCTCGCGGTTGACGCGGATCCTCAGCACAGCCAGGAGGACAGCGGCCCGCAAGGTGGTGACGTCGTCAGGGCCCTTGCTGAGTCTCAGCCGGTGGTGGGTCTCCTCGCCCAGAGCGCAGGCCCGGCCCAGATCGTCGAGGTCCACCAGCAGAACGGCCAGACGCGCGGTCGTGCGAAGGGTGTCCGGAGCGTCCGGGCCGAGTATGCGCCGCTGCCGGGTGTAGGTGTCCTCGCCCAGTCTCCGGCCTTCCTCGGCCCTGCCCAGCGCACGTAACGGTGTGAGCAGCGTCGACGCCAGGCTGAGATGGGCGGGGTGGTCCGCGCCGAGGACCGACCGCAGCTGCTTCCGAGTCTTCTCGCCGATGTCCAGAGCCGCCGCCCAGTGCTCGGATTCGGTGAGCAGCGTGGCGAGTTGGGCGGCGGCGTGGAGCGTCAGCTGCTCCTCGTCGCCGAAGGTGTACCGCAGCCAGTCGAGGAGGGTCTTCGCCAGTGGCTGGGCGGTTTCCGGTTCGCCCGCCGCCTGCAGCGCGTCGACCAGGTACGACTGAATCTCCATCGTGGTGGGATCGCTCGCGCCGAGCAGCGCCGCCGAGGCCCCTCGCAGTTCGGTCAGCCTGGCTGCGGCGGCCGGAGCTCCGCCGTCCTCCAGCAGGCGGACACACCCTTCGCACGCGGCCTTGAGTCCCTCGACCCGGGTCAGGTCCCGTGCTGCCACCGCGAGCAGGTGGGACAACAGGGAAGCCCGGATCTCCGACGTCCCGCGCAGGGCGGGGAGAGCCGAGACCAGCAGGGCCTGGGCTCCGAGAGCCGCGTCGGCACGTTCGGTCGCGGACATCTCGTCGCGCAGCGCGGAGTGGACGGCCGGGTGGATGAGCACAGTGTCGTCGGCCGTGTAGGCGAGGCTGAAGCTGCTGGCAGCTCCCAGGGCGGCCCTCCGTACCCTGCCGTCCCGCAGAACTGTGGCCAGGGGTTCCGGGGTCCAGTCCGGCACGTGCACACAGTCCCGGAGCCGGAAGGGTTCCGGCGCGAGCAGGGAGCAGGCCGACAGGAGAGCGACGGCCCCCGGGTTCCGTTCCGACACCTGGGCCAGGCCGATGCGCACGGTATGTGCGAGGCTGTGCGGCGGACTGGTGGCAGGCACCGTCGAGAGTGCTTCGCGGTACGCCTCGACGGAGACACCGCTGTTGATGGCCTCGGCTGCCATCCCCAAGGCCAACGGGATGTCGCCGTCGGCCGCCACCCCGCGGGCGTCCTGCGCGCTCAACTCCGGTGCCAGGCTGCGGAGCAGGGCCAGGGACTCCTCGGGTGTGAGCGGACCCACCTCGATCGGGTCCCCGAAGCCGGCCTGCGGCTGGCTTCGGGAGATGAGAAGGATCTGTCCGGTGCCGGTGTCGCGCAGCACCCTCTCGGGGAGTCCGGTGTCCTCCGCCTCCGACACGTCGTCGAAGACCAGCAGCCAGCGGCTGCGGGTACGCAGTTCGGCAACGAGGCTCTTGATTCTTTGGCCGATCGGTGCGTCGGATTCGGCGGCACCGATACGTCTCGCGAGCTCGGCGAGCTGAGGCATGGCGGGACTGCCGCCGCCGTGCCCGATCCACCAGACAAGTTCGTACTCGCCCGCGAAACGGTGGGCGTACTCGATGGCCAGCTGGGTCTTGCCCGCCCCCGGATCCCCGACGAGGACGGCCCGGGAATTCTCGGTCAGCGCCCCCCTGAGCTCCTTCAGCAGCTCGACGCGGCCCACGAAGCAGTCGGAGCGCGGGGGCACACGCCATACCCGAGGCCGGCTCTCCGGCAGACGGGGACTGGTCGCGCCGAAGCGGCGTAGCCGGCCGCCGGTCGGCGGCTGTCCAGGGGCGACGGCGTGCAAGAGGGCCTTACGCGCGGCAGTGTCGTCGCGTTCCGCGAGCCGCAGGTACGGCAGGTCGCGAAGCTCGTCCAGGCCCGCCGGGAACGGACCGTCGTCCAACAGGACGGGGATCACCCTTGCTCGCCCGGCAAGAGCGGCCGCCCGCTCCGCTGCTGCGTTGGCGCTGTGCGCGTATGACGACGAGACGAGCACCAGAACCTGTTGGGACGCGCGAACGGCGGCCGATGCCTCGGCCCACCAGTCGGCGTCCGGGGCGAGCGACCAGACGTCCAGCCATACCTCGTAACCCGCGTCCTGGAGCTGCCAGGCGGCCCACTCGGCCCAGGCCTGGTCGTCCCGCGCGTAACTGATGAAGCACGACCGGTTTCCATCCAAAACGGTCATGTCCCCGCCCCCCGTTCACGCCTTCGCCAAGAGACTAAGGCGTGATCCGGATCGAGGGAGGGTTTCCGCCCGCTTACAACGCTTGCGCCGCCGGCTTCACCATGCCGCGCACCGTGCGGGACTTCACGAAGTCGCCCATCGCGGTCATGTCCCATTCGCCGGAGAACTGCTTGATGAGCTTCGCCATCATGACGCCGGTCTGGGCCTCGGCGTTGGTGAGGTCGAAGCGGACCAGTTCCTCGCCGGTCGCGGCGTCGATGAGGCGGCAGTAGGCCTTGGCGACCTCGGTGAACTTCTGGCCGGAGAAGGAGTTGACCGTGAAGACCAGGCCGGTGACGTCCTGGGGGATGCGGCCGAGGTCGACCACGATCACCTCGTCGTCACCGCCGCCCTCGCCGGTGAGGTTGTCGCCGGAGTGCTTGATCGCGCCGTTCAGGATCGACAGCTTGCCGAAGTAGCAGCTGTCGACGTGGTTGCGCTGCGGGCCGTAGGCGATGACCGAGGCGTCCAGGTCGATGTCCTTGCCGCGGAACGCGGGCTCCCAGCCGAGGCCCATCTTGACCTGGGACAGGAGCGGCCGGCCGCCCTTGACCAGGGACACCGTCTGGTTCTTCTGGAGGCTGACGCGGCCCTTGTCGAGGTTGATCTTTCCGGCGCCGAGCGGCGGTGCGGCGGGCGGGGCCGGGGGAGCGGCGGGCACCGGAGGCGCCATCGGGGCCTGGGTCACGGG
>NZ_JAEQAZ010000218.1 GCF_016654115.1 Streptomyces sp. MBT53 | reverse complement strand
CGGACCGCGTCCGACAGCGGGGAGTAGGCGAACCAGCCGAAGTCGGCCGCACCCTGCGGGGTGAGGAAGCCACCGACCGCGATGGTCGAGCCGAACAGGTAGAGCCAGTAGGCGAACATGTTGAGGCGGGGGAAGGCGACATCCGGGGCGCCGATCTGCAGCGGCATGATCCAGTTCGTGAAACCGGCGAACAGCGGCGTCGCGAACATCAGCAGCATGATCGTGCCGTGCATCGTGAACGCCTGGTTGAACTGCTCGTTGGACATGATCTGTAGCCCGGGTCTGGCGAGTTCGGTGCGCATCAGCAGCGCCATGACGCCGCCGATCAGGAAGAACGCGAACGATGTGACCAGGTACAGCGTGCCGATCGTCTTGTGATCCGTGGTCGTCAGCCACTTGATGCTCTTGAGGTCTCTCACGCCCCGCCTGTGTCCGCGCCCCGCCCGCACGTCACACTCGACGGGCGCGAGGAGAATCACGAAAACGGGTGTGACGATCGCCCCGGTGCCGGACACGAACGGAACATGAGCAACGACGAGATCTTCGCCGCTGCCTATCGCGAGCACTACTGGGCGGTCAGCCGCTACGTTGCCCGGCGACTGGACGGGCGGAGCGGTGAGGTGGAGGAAGTGGTGGCGGAGGTCTTCACCGTCGCCTGGCGGCGCCGTGCGGATCTGCCGTCGGCTCCGCTGCCGTGGTTGTACGGCGTCGCACGCAACTGCCTGGCCAACGCGGTGCGCGGTTATGGGCGCCGGCGTCGGCTTGTCGACCGGTTGGGCAATGACGAGAGCGCGCACGGGCGGCAGGTTGCGGCGGGGCCCGATGCGGAGACGCCTGGTTCCTGGGTGCACGAGGCGCTTGCGCGGTTGTCGTCGGGCGACCAGGAGGTACTGCGGCTTACGGCTTGGGAGGAGCTGGGTGTGGAGGAGGTCGCTGTTGTCCTTGGGTGCGGTGTGCGGGCTGCGGCCATGCGATTGCATCGGGCGCGGCGGAGGTTGAGAGCGGAGATCGATCGGCTCTCGGTGCTGGGAGGGGCGGGGCGTTGATCGAGTATTCTGCGGCGCCGTCGTGGCTGGTCGCGCAGTTCCCCGCGCCCCTAAGGGGCGCTACAGGTGGACCGGAGGAGTATCGCCATGGTCGATGAGCTTGAACTCCTGCGCGGCGCCAACCCGTTCACGGCCGATGGTCCCCTCTACGGCGACGGACCGCTCGACCACCACGCCACCCGTCGGCTCAACCGGCTGCTGCACGAACGGCGTCGTCGGCTGCTCTGGAGTCTCGTGGCGGGAGTCGCCGTAGCGGCGACCGTGTTCACGCTCTTGCTGGGCGGACCGAGCGGCACTCCCGCCGTGGCGGCGCCCCGCCCCCTGGTCGTGCAGGCCCACTCCACGCCCGTGTCCCTGAAACAGCTCGCCGCTCTCGCCGCGGCGGTCGCGGTCGACGGAACTCCCGTTCTGCGCAAGGGAACTCACGTGCAGTCGTGGAGTCTCGGCATGTCCGACGACAAACCGCCGGTCACCATCCCCGAGGAACGCATCGTGCGCTGGAACGCGGACGACAGCCACACGGAACGTCTCGTCGAGGACGGGCATGTCGTCAAGGAGACGACGTATCCGCCGAGTTGGAGCGATGTGCCGCCCGAGGCCCGGCCCCCGCACGACGTGGCGGGACTGCGGGCGTACCTCCAGGAGACGGCGTACAGCAAGACGCCGTTGACCACCCCCGAACTCCTTTCCGCCGTGGGGGAGTTGCTGGACCACTGGACGCTCGGAGCGCGTGAGTCGGCCGCGTTGGCACGGCTGCTCGCGGGGGCGGAGGGGCTGCGGCCGGTGGGGGAGGTGACCGACCGGCTCGGGCGGCACGGGGAGGCCTATGTGTATCGGCAGTCGGGCAGCCGGCTGATGCTGATCATGGACCCGGCGACCGGCACCGTTCTCGGGATGGAGAGCACCTTCACGAAGGACCAGCCCGAGTACGGCGTCAAGGCCGGGGACGTCATGGAGTACAGCGCGTGGACGCGCTGATCACACCCCGAGCTGCCGGGCCGCGGCCGTCACCGTCTGTTCCAGGAGCGTGGCGATCGTCATCGGGCCGACGCCGCCCGGCACCGGTGTGATCAGCGAGGCGCGCTCGGCGGCGGAGTCGAAGTCCACGTCCCCGACGTTGCCCGCGTTGTAGCCCGCGTCGAGCACGACCGCGCCCGGCTTGATGTCCTCGCCGCGGATCAGCCGGGGGCGGCCCACGGCGGCGACCACGATGTCCGCCTCGCGGACCACCACCGACAGGTCGCGGGTACGGGAGTGGCAGTAGGTGACCGTCGCGTCGCGGGCCAGGAGCAGCATGCCGGCCGGCTTGCCGAGGATCGCGCTGCGGCCGACGACCACGGCCCGCTTGCCGGACGGGTCGACGTCGTACTCGTCGAGCAGCCGCATGATGCCGCCGGGCGTGCAGGACACGAAGCCCGGCAGACCGAAGCTCATCGCCGCGAAGGACGCGAAGGTCACGCCGTCGACGTCCTTCTCCGGCGCGATCGCCTCGAACGCGGCCCGCTCGTCGATGTGTTCGCCCATCGGGTGCTGGAGCAGGATGCCGTGCACGCTCGGGTCGGCGGAGAGCGCGGTGAGGGTGGCGACCAGTTCGGCGGTGGTCGTGGTGGCGGGGAGTTCGACGTGCCGGGACTCGATGCCGGCCTTGCGGCTGCGGTTCTGCTTCATCCGGACGTAGGTGACGGAGGCCGGGTCCGCGCCGACCAGGACCGTCGCCAGACAGGGCGCCGTACCGGTGCGTTCCGTGAGGTCGGCGGCCTGCTTCGCGGTGTCCTCGACTATCCGCCGGGCGAGCGCCGTACCGTCCATGAGCCGTGCCTGGGACATGATCCACTCCTGAGCTGGTTGACCAGTCGCCCAGGCGCACGGCATTCACTCCGCGTGGGCCGCTCCACGGTGGTGCTCCACCTCAGCGCCAGTCACGACCCACGAACAGCCTAACCGAGAGAGTCCTACGGCCGTCGGGCCCCGTCCTGCTGGGGCGGCTGCGTCGGGTCGACACCGGTCAGGAAGTCCCGGGCCTGCGCCGCGAGGCGTGGTGCCCCGATGGCCTCCGCCCAGTGGGCGACCTCCGTCGCGAGTGCCCCGGCCCCTGCCTCGTCGCCGGAGTCCCGGGCCAGCACGGCGAGCAGCAGCAGTTGGGAGAGCGTGCCGGGGACCGTGCCCGCGCCGGCGCCCAGCGTGGCCGCCCGGCGCCAGCGTTCCAGGGCCAGGTCGTGGTCACCGGCGTCGTGGTCGTGGTCGCCGAGGTGGCGCAGCGCCTCGCGGGCCAGCAGCGGCTCGTCGACCGACTCGGCGGCGCGCAGCGCGGACGCGTAGTGCGGGGGTGCTCCTGCCAGGTCGGCGAAATGGTTGTCGGTGATCAGGCCGAGGTACATCTCCGCCCAGCCCCGGCGCCCTTCGTCCGGGGCGTCGTCCCGCAGCACCTCCGCTTCGTGGCGCAGGGACGCGAGGGTCTCGGGGTCCTTCCCGTCCGGGCCCAGCCGGAGCCTGCCGTCGACGACGAGGAGCCGCCGGTAGGTGTTCCGCAGTCGCGCGAAGTCCACGTCCCAGTCGCCGCCGGGGAACTCCTTCTCAGCCGCTTCGATACGTGCCGTCGCGGTGTCCGTGCCCGCGAACCAGTCCTGTTCCAGGGCGACTTGGGCGGCTGCACGGGCGAGCTGTGCCCGGGGGCCGGGTACGTCGGTGATGCAGGCGTCCAGCAGGCGGGAGGCGCGCTCCCATCGTCCCGTCACGCTCAACTCGTGGGCGGCGGCGATGAGTTCGTCGACGGGGATGACCGCGTTCACTGTGGATGTCATGGCGGGGAAGGTAGTTATGCGAAAAACTATCCACAAGAAAACCACTGCGGGAGGCAGACGATGGAGGACTCGGTCGACCGGCACGTGGCGCTCTGGGTGAAGGAACTCACCTGGATGGACCCGGTGAAGGAGGAGATCTTCTTCCGGCTGGCGATCATGGCCCGCCATGCCGGTCAGGCACGGCGGGACGTGCTCGACGCGGACGGGCTCAAGCAGTGGCAGTTCAAGGTGCTGCTCATGCTGCGCAGGCTCGGGCCGCCCTACGAGGCGAGTCCGTCGCAGCTGGCGGAGCTGCTGGGACTGACCCGTGGGGCGCTCTCCGCGCGGCTCGCGGCCGTCGAGGAGGCGGGGCTGATCGCCCGTACCCATGAGACGGGGGACCGGCGGCGGGTGCGGGTACGCCTCACCGACGCCGGATACGGAGTGCTCGAGGACCATGTGGCGGCGGAGGAAGCGGGCGAGCTCGCGCTGCTCGCAGCGCTGACCCCAGCAGAGCGGCGGACGCTCGCAGACCTGCTGCGGAAACTGGTCCTCGCCGTCGAGTCCCAGCAGGGCCGACGGGCACCGTACTCGCCGAGAAGGTCCAGGTCAGCCGGGTGGTGACCCGGACCTTCGGCACCATCCTCGCTAGCCGTCCCATGCCTGGATCATGGTCTGCCGGGTGATCTTGCCGTCGTTCAGCACGAGCATCGACTCGGCCAGGACCCGGGTCCCGTCGGCGTACTGACAGGACTCGCTGTAGGCGACTCGATCGCCCTGTACGACGCACTCCTCCAGTTTGTGCGTCATGTCGCGGCTGTAGACGTCGGCGAGCATGGCGCCGATCTCGTCCCGGCCGTGCAGGACCTTGGGGTTGCTGGGCTGGGTCTGGTGGTCGACGACGTGGATCTCCGCGTCGTCGGCGTAGAGCGACAGAAGTGTCGCCGCTGTGTGATCTTCGATGCCCCGGCGCAGGGCTTCGGTGTCGAAGCCGGGGCGTGCCGCGGTGCCCATGGTGACCTCCTCGGAGGGCCGCGACCCGAACAGGAGCGAGCCGCGCGGGCCTCTCCTACGAGACTCCTCCGCCGCGCCGGGGTCGGCAAACGCAGGGGCGCACTCCTCCTGACGGGTGAGCGGCGCCCGGCGCCCGTGACCGTGCGGCTGCCGTCCGCGTTGCTGCAAGCATGATCTCAACACGACGTATTGCCGCCGCCGTTGGTCTCGCCGTCGGGGTCACCGGCCTCGTCGCGCCGATGGCGAACGCAGCCGAAGCGCCCGCCTTCAAGGACGGCAAGGTCAGCCCGGTCGCCCTGCTGGACTCGCTCGCGGTGAGCGAGATCCCCGCCGAGCACCAGGCGCAGATCCCCAAGGTCGCCGACCAGATGAAGGCGCTGAACCACCTCAACGACCTCCAGCAGTTGCACCAGGTCACCGACATGGCCGCGCCGGTCACGGGACTCCTCCCCGCCGTCGGGTAGCGGGACCGCGCAGCACCCAGACCCTGAGGGCCGTCCGGAAACGGGCGGCCCTCGGTCGTGCCCCGAGCTCAGCCCGCCGTGGCCAGGAACTGTGTCGCCGCCAGCTCCGCGTACAGCGGGTCGGCGCTCACCAGCTCCCGGTGCGTGCCCACCGCGCGGACCCGGCCCGCGTCCATGACGACGATCCGGTCCGCCATCGTCACCGTGGACAGCCGGTGCGCGACGACCAGGACCGTCGTCGTACGGGCCACATCGGCGACGGTGTCGCGCAGGGCCGCCTCGTTGACCGCGTCCAGCTGCGAGGTCGCCTCGTCCAGGAGCAGCAGGCGGGGGTGGCGCAGCAGGGCGCGGGCGATGGCGACGCGCTGGCGTTCGCCGCCGGAGAGACGGGTACCGCGGTGGCCGACCAGGGTGTCGAGGCCCTTAGGGAGCCGGGCGACCAGACCGTCCAGGCGGGTCGTCTTCACCACGCGGGTGACGGCGTCGTCGTCCGCGTCCGGGTTGCCGAGCAGCAGGTTGTCGCGCAGGGAGCCCGACAGGACCGGCGCGTCCTGTTCCACGTAGCCGATGGCGGAGCGGAGTCCGGACAGTTCCCAGTCCGCGAGGTTCCGGCCGTCGAGGGTGATGGCGCCGGACTCGGGGTCGTAGAAGCGCTCGATGAGGGAGAACACGGTGGTCTTGCCCGCGCCGGACGGGCCGACGAACGCCGTCATGCCCTGGGCCGGTATCTCGAAGGTCACGCCGTGGTGGACGTAGGGCAGGTCGTCGGCGTAGCGGAAGCGGACGTCGTCGAAGGCGAGGGACGCCGGCTCGGCGCCGGGGGAGGGCAACTCGGCGGGCAGGGACGGGGGTTCGGCCGGGAGTTCCAGCGCCTCCTGGATGCGGGAGAGGGCCGCGGCGCCCGTCTGGTACTGCGTGATCGCGCCGACCACCTGCTGGATCGGCTGCATCAGGAAGAAGACGTAGAGGAGGAAGGCGACCAGGGTGCCGACGTCTATCGCGCCGGTGGCCACGCGCGCTCCGCCCACCGCGAGGACGGTGATGAACGCGATCTGCATCGACAGGCCGGCCGTATTGCCTGCCGCAGCCGCCCACTTGGCGGCGCGGATGCTCTGCCGCCACGACTCCTCGGCCGCCGCGTGCAGGGTGCGCTCCTCGCGGTCCTCGGCGCCGGACGCCTTCACCGTGCGCAGCGCGCCGAGGATCCGCTCCAGGGAAGCACCCATCACACCGATCGCGTCCTGCGCCTGTCGGCTGGCCCGGTTGATGCGCGGCACGATCACGCTGAGCACGGTGCCCGCGCCCACGATCACGCCGAGCGTGACGGCCAGCAGCACGGGGTCGACCAGGCCCATCATCACGATCGTCGCGACGAGGATGAGCCCCTCGGTGCCGAGGCCGACCAGCGAATCGGTGGTGACCTCGCGCAGGAGGGTGGTGTCGGAGGTGATGCGGGCCATCAGGTCACCTGGCTCGCTGCGGTCCACCGCGCTGATCCGCAGCCGCAGCAGATACGACGACAGGGCGCGCCGCGCACCGAGCACCACCGACTCGGCGGTGCGCCGCAGCACGTACGAACCCAGCGCGCCCACCGCCGCGTTGGCGACCACCAGTGCCGACATCACGAGCAACGCCCCGGTGATCGTCCGGTCGTGGGAGAGGTCGTCGATGAGTCCGCGCGCCACCAGCGGCAGCAGCAGTCCGGTGCCGCCGGTGACCAGCGAGAGCAGCGCGCCCGCCAACAGGGCCCAGCGGTGCGGCCGTACGTAGTCGAGGAGCAGCCGCCAGGCCGGCGGGCCGCTCCGAGTCCCTGCGATGGCCACGGCGCTCCTCGGGATGCGGTCGGAGCATTCAGGCTACGTCGGCCGCCGCCGACGGTGTCGAGCCTCCGTCGTGCCCTTACCGATCAGTCACGCGTAGGGTCTCAGGCAGGGACAACGATCGACGAAAGGGTTCAGGACCATGGCGCAGGAAGTGCGCGGCGTGATCGCGCCGGGAAAGAACGAACCGGTCCGGGTCGAGACGATCGTCGTACCCGACCCCGGCCCTGGTGAGGCCGTGGTGAAGGTACAGGCCTGCGGGGTCTGTCACACCGACCTGCACTACAAGCAGGGCGGCATCAGCGACGACTTCCCCTTCCTGCTCGGCCATGAGGCGGCGGGGATCGTGGAGTCGGTCGGCGAGGGCGTCACCGATGTCGCCCCGGGCGACTTCGTGATCCTCAACTGGCGTGCGGTGTGCGGTAATTGCCGGGCCTGTCTGCGCGGCCGGCCGCAGTACTGCTTCAACACCCACAACGCCGAGCAGAAGATGACCCTCGCCTCGACCGGCCAGGAACTCTCCCCGGCCCTCGGCATCGGCGCCTTCGCCGACAAGACGCTGGTGGCGGCCGGGCAGTGCACGAAGGTCGACCCGACCGTCTCCCCGGCCGTCGCCGGGCTGCTCGGCTGCGGTGTGATGGCCGGCATCGGCGCGGCGATCAACACCGGGAACGTCGGACGCGGCGACACCGTCGCCGTCATCGGCTGCGGCGGGGTCGGCGACGCGGCGATCGCCGGGGCGCGGCTCGCGGGCGCGGCACGGATCATCGCCGTCGACATCGACGACCGCAAACTGGAGAAGGCCCTCACGATGGGCGCCACCCACACGGTCAACTCCAAGACGTCCGACGCCGTCGAGGCGATCCGCGAACTGACCGGCGGCTTCGGCGCCGACGTCGTCATCGAGGCGGTCGGCCGCCCCGAGACGTACAAGCAGGCCTTCTACGGCCGTGATCTCGCCGGCACGGTCGTCCTCGTCGGCGTCCCGACGCCCGAGATGAAGCTCGAACTCCCGCTCCTGGACGTCTTCGGGCGCGGCGGTTCCCTCAAGTCGTCCTGGTACGGCGACTGTCTGCCCTCCCGCGACTTCCCGATGCTGATCGACCTGCACCAGCAAGGCCGCCTGGATCTGGGCGCGTTCGTCACCGAGACGGTCCAACTCGACGAGGTGGAGAAGGCGTTCGAGCGGATGCACGGCGGGGACGTGCTGCGTTCGGTGGTGGTCCTCTGATGGCCGCACGCATCGAACACCTCGTCACCTCAGGGCAGTTCACGCTCGACGGCGGCACCTGGGACGTCGACAACAACGTGTGGATCGTCGGCGACGACCACGAGGTCGTCGTCATCGATGCCGCCCATGACGCCGACGCCATCGTCGAGGCGATCGGCGACCGCAGACTGACCGCGATCATCTGCACCCACGCCCACAACGACCACATCGACGCCGCCCCCGCCCTCGCGGACCGCACCGGCGCCAAGATCTGGCTGCACCCCGACGACCTGCCCCTGTGGAAGCAGACCCACCCCGACCGCGACCCCGACGCCCATCTCGCCGACGGCCAGGTGATCGAGGCCGCGGGCGCCGACCTGAAGGTCCTGCACACGCCCGGGCACGCGCCCGGCGCGGTCTGCCTCTACGACCCCGGGCTCGGCACGGTCTTCACCGGAGACACCCTCTTCCACGGCGGCCCGGGCGCCACGGGACGGTCGTACTCCCACTTCCCGACCATCATCGACTCCATCCGCGACCGCCTCCTGACCCTCCCGCCGGAGACGAAGGTGCTCACGGGACACGGCGACTCGACCACCGTCGGCGCCGAGGCCGCTCACCTGGAGGAGTGGATCGCGCGGGGCCACTGACGCCCCCGACACAATCCCGACAGAAGATGTCCGGCTTCCCGTGCACGATCGACAGGAGACACGTCGAACGAGCACGGGAGGCCGGACATGCCGGGCCCACTGGAAGGCAAGGTCGCGCTGGTCGCGGGGGCGACACGCGGAGCGGGACGCGGGATCGCCGTGGAACTGGGCGCGGCCGGCGCCACGGTCTACGTCACCGGCCGCACCACCCGCGCCCGGCGCTCCGAGTACGACCGGCCCGAGACGATCGAGGACACCGCCGACCTCGTCACCGCCGCCGGCGGCCGGGGCATCGCCGTACCCACCGACCACCTGGACCCCTCTGCCGTACGGGCCCTCGTCGACCGCATCGACGACGATCAGGGCCGCCTCGACATCCTCGTCAACGACATCTGGGGCGGCGAGCACCTCTTCGCCTGGGACACCCCGGTCTGGGAACACGACCTCGACAAAGGGCTCCGGCTCCTCAGGCTCGCGGTGGAGACACACGCGATCACCAGCCACCACGCCCTGCCCCTGCTGCTGCGCCGCCCCGGCGGCCTGGTCGTCGAAGTCACCGACGGCACCGCCGAGTACAACCGCGACACCTACCGCGTCTCCTTCTTCTACGACCTCGCCAAGTCGTCCGTCCTGCGCATGGCCTTCGCCCTCGGCCACGAACTCGGCCCACGCGGCGCCACCGCCGTGGCACTCACCCCCGGCTGGCTGCGCTCGGAGATCATGCTCGACCAGTTCGGCGTACGCGAGGAGAACTGGCGCGACGCCCTCGACCGCGTCCCCCACTTCGCCATCTCGGAGACCCCGCGCTATGTCGGCCGCGCGGTGGCAGCCCTCGCGACCGATCCCCAACTGGCCCGCTGGAACGGGCAGTCACTGTCCAGCGGCCGGCTCGCCCCGGTCTACGGCTTCACGGATCTCGACGGGAGCCGACCGGACGCGTGGCGGTATCTGGTGGAGGTGCAGGACGTGGGGAAGGCAGCGGACGTGACCGGGTATCGGTGAGTTCAGACGGGGTGCGCGGGCGGCAGCGCCCACGCGGCCGAGTGACCTGGCGGCAGGGCCAGATCATCACGTACGGCCGCGTAGTAGCCCTGGCGCCCTTCCCGCTGCCGTTGCAGCAGGTCCTGCCACGCCTCCGGATCGTGTGTGCCGTCGCGCAGGAACCGCTCCATCGCGAGCACCGAGGTGACCCACACCCGGGCCTTCGCCACCACATCCGGGCTGCCCAGCATCAGCAGTGTCTCTCCTGCCGGGTCGCGGGCCAGCGCGGCCTCGGCGATCATCGGTGCCGCCTCCTCGGGTGTGAGCGGGTGGGGGTGCGGGTCGTTGCGGAAGTGGGACGCGACCCGGTAGGTGAGCGTGACCGTCTGCTTCAGGACTCGTGCGTAGTCGGTGTACACGGCGAGCCGCCGCTCCTCCCAACGGGCCTCCCGCTCCCGCTGGAACCTCACCCGCTCACCCCGCACGATCGCCACGTACGAACCGAGCGCACCGATCACCACACCGATCAGCGCGGGCAGTTGCTGTATGAACGCGTTCATGTCCGCACGGTATCTGCCGAGTTGATCGTCACGGCAGTACGTTCTGGACCATGACTGACTCAAGGCGCTTCGAGGGATACGGAGTTCTCGTCACCGGTGCGGCCCGCGGCATCGGCGCGGCCGTCGCGCGGCGGCTCGGCGAGGAGGGGGCGCGGGTGCTGGTGACCGACGTCGATCCGGCCGAGGCGGAGAAGACGGCGGCGGGACTGCGTGAACTCGGGCTCGGCGCCGAGGCGTTCGGCTGCGACGTGGGGGACCGGGAGGCGGTGGAGCGCGCTGTCGCCCATGCCGTGGCGATGTTCGGGGCGCTCGACGTCCTGGTCAACAGCGCGGCCCACTGCACCCCCGACCACCCGCTCTTCGAGGACCAGCCGGACGACGAGTGGGCCCGCGACATCGACATCACGCTCACCGGACCGTACCGCTGCTGCCGTGCCGCACTCCCGCACCTGGCCGCCTCCGGACGCGGAGCCGTCGTCAACATCGGTTCCGTGAACGGGATTCAGGACTTCGGCAACCACGCCTACAGCGCTGCCAAGGCCGGACTCGCCTCCCTGACCCGCACCCTCGCCGGACACGCGGCCAAGCGGGGCGTGCGGGTCAACCTGGTGGTGCCGGGCACGGTCCGCACCTCCGCGTGGGAAGGGCGGGAGAACGACCTGGACGCCGTACGCGGGCTCTATCCGCTCGGCCGGGTCGGCGAGCCGGAGGACATCGCGGCTGCCGTCGCGTTCCTCGCCTCGCGCGACGCCTCCTGGATCACCGGCACGGCCCTCACCGTCGACGGCGGCCTCACCGCGGTCAACACCGGCTTCCGGAAGGCCGTTTCAGAGGGACAGTGAGGCGAGCGTCGCCAGCACCCGGTCCGTATCGGCCTCGGACGTACGCCAGTTGCTGAACGCGGCACGCAGCGCGGGCGTCCCGTCGTACACCGTCGGGGTCAGGAACGCCTCGCCGGAGGCGGCGACGGCCTCTGCCACGGCGGCCACCCGTTCCTGCGTCGGGTTGTCCGCGAGGGTGAAGCAGACGACGTTCAGCCGGACCGGCGCCGACAGCCGCAGGCCCGGGAGCGCGGCGATGCCCTCGCCGAGGCGGTGGGCGAGGGCGACGTTGCGCTCGACGATCTCGCGGTGCCCGGCGCGGCCGTAGGCCAGGAGGGAGAACCAGGCCGGGAGGGCGCGCAGCCGGCGGGAGTTCTCGGGGGTGAGGTGGAGGAAGTCCGGGTCGCCGGTCGGCAGGCCGAGGTACGGGGAGGAGTTGTGGAACACGCGGGTCTGCAGGTCCCGGCGGCGGGTGAACTGGACGGCCGCGTCATAGGGCACGTTGAGCCACTTGTGCAGGTCGACACAGACCGAGTCCGCCGCGTCGAGTCCGTCGACGAGGTGGGCGTGGGCGGGGGAGAGGGCGGCGAAACCGCCGAACGCGGCGTCCACGTGCAGCCAGAAGTCGTGCCGTTCCTTGAGGGCCGCGATGGCCCGCAGGTCGTCGAAGTCGACGGTGTTCACGGTCCCGGCGTTCGCCACGACGATCGCCGGACGGCCGCCCAACTCGGCCAGGGCGGCGTCGAGTTGGGCCACGTCGACGGCCTCGCGGTTTCCGGCGAGCACGGGCACCGGCCGCAGCCGGTCCCGGCCGATGCCCAGCACGGACAGCGCCTTGGCGACGCTGGAGTGCGGGCTGCCGGAGAGCACGTCGACCGGTCCGAGCGCGGCGGCCCCGTCCCGGGACACATCCACGCCCAGCCGCTCACCCACCCACTCACGGGCGACGGCCAGCCCCACGGTGTTGGACACGGTCGCACCGGTCACAAAGGCCCCGGAGTGCGCCTCGCCCAACCCGAACAGCTCACGCAGCCACCCCACCGTCTCCCGCTCCAACGCCGCCGCCCAGGAACCGGCCGCGCCGGACACGTTCTGGTCGTACGCGCTGGTCAGCCAGTCCCCGGCGACCGACGCGGGCGTCGCACCGCCCGTGACGAACCCGAGGTAGCGCGGCCCCGCCGACCCCGAGAAACCGGGCGCCCACCGCTCGGCGAACCGCGCGAGCGCACCCTCCGCACCGCTCCCGTCGACCGGCAGCGGGTCCTGTGCGGGCGCCTTCCCGGGGTGCACGACCGGCCGCTCGGCCACACCGCCCAGCTCACGAGCGGCGAAGTCCCGGACGGACTGGAGGAGTTCGGGGAGCCGCGAGAGGTCGTCGGCGAGGGTGCGGTGCATGGGCGGCAGCGTAGGGGGAGGGGGCGGGCCGGGTATCGGTCCACTTCGGGGAAA
>NZ_JAEQAZ010000217.1 GCF_016654115.1 Streptomyces sp. MBT53 | reverse complement strand
GTGGGGGCGGGGGCGGGTGCGGGGGTGGCTGAGGAGTGGGGGGCGATCATGCGGCTCATGGTGGCCCACGGCGATGAGAGCACCCCGAGAGAAGCTTCGGAGTTCCCTGTGTGCCTCGCTTAGTTCGCGGGAGAGTTGGAGATTTCGTGTAGACGCCTGTGGATACCGGCGGTAACCAATCTGAATTCACAGCGTTTTGAACGTTGGTCACCCGAACTCCTTGTTTCCTGTCTGGCGCTTGTGCGAGTGTGAGCCACCTCATGAGGCCAGTCGTGAGAAGGCAATGGTCAGAGTCGTTTCTGACAGCTCATAGGTACGCACCAAACAAGCACCTGCTTTCCGATGGTCGGGCATTCGTGTGCCGTCCTGCGGCTTGGAAGGAAATGGTCCCGTGCAATCCCCCTACCCCCCACGCCCGCCGTTCCCGCCTCGCCCCGGATCGAGTCCGGGGGAGTCGGACCGCAATCTCATGGCTCAACTCGGCGACAAAGCCGCGGGCACTCGTGCCGTGGCCCTGCTGCTCGCGCGCCACTGGCAGGCGACAAGTGAATATGCGGCCATCTGCCTGGCCACCGCCGAGAGTTCGGCGTCCATGGTGGCGAGCGCCGCCTTCCACCAGGTACTCGCGAGCCGGGTGACCGGTGGCGCCCTGCGACCCCAACTCCTTGTGGCGGTAAGGGAGATGGTGAGGAAGTGGGCCGCCGACGAGCGAATTCCCGCACTGTTGCTCGCGGAACTTCGCAAACCCACTGGCGGCCGAGGTCTACGCGCGGCGAGGCCCGGCACCTCCGAAAGGCGGAAGCTCGCGGAACGGGCTTTCGGCAAGCTGCCGGGCGGCTCCCAATGCCTGCTGTGGCACACCGAGGTCGAAGCCGAACCCATAACCGTACCGGCCGGTCTGCTGGGCGTGGACGAGGCCACCGCGACCGCCGCGCTGGACCAGGCACGTGAACAATTCAGGGCGGGCTGCGTCCGCGCCCACCACGAACTCGCGCCGACCCCGGAATGCCGCTACTACAACCGTCTCCTCGACGTCCCGATCCGCCGCGGCGGCAGTCTGTTGCCCGATGTGCAACGGCATCTCATGACATGCCGCTACTGCCGTTTCGCGGCGGAGCAGTTGAGTCATTTCGACGGCGGCCTCGAAGTGCTGCTCGCCGAGACCGTCCTCGGCTGGGGCGCCCGCCGCTATCTCGACTCACGGCCCGGCCGGGCGACGCCCGGGACCGCCGCCCGTGCCGCCCGCCGCCCGATGGGCCGCCACCGCCCAGCCCCGGACGGTGTCCTCGCCTTCCCGCGCAGACATCCCAAGACCGCGGTCGTGGGCGTGGGCCTGACCTCCCTCGCGCTGCTCGCGACCGTGCTCGTCTCCAAGGGCTGGACCCAGGGCGACACCCCCGATCCGCAGGCCACCTGGGGTGCGCCCAGCAGTAGTTCGTCCCACCAGAGTCCGGTCGCGGTGCCCTCGACGGCCGGTGACGAGTCGGCCGCCGGCGCCGTCGGCGCGGGAGTCGTCCAACAGGGCGTGATGCGCGCCCTCGCGTCCGGGCTGTGCCTCGACGTGGCCGGCGGGCGGGTGCGCAACGGCGCCGCCGTCACCCTGGCCGCGTGCTCCGACGCCGGGTCGCAGCAGTGGTCGTACGACCAGGACGGTCTGCTGCGCAGCCTCGACGATCCCGGACTCTGCCTCGCCGCCGACACCGACAAGGGCACGGTCACGCTGTCCGGGTGCCTGGTGCACGCCGGCGAGGTGCACTACGACCTGACGGTCCGCGGCGAGTTGCTGCTCCGCTGGAGCCAGGGGCTGGCCGTCACTCCCGAGAACGGGAAGAAGGGGGCGCGGATCGTGCTGGCGGGACGGGACGGGTCCGCCGGGCAGCGCTGGGCGCTCGGATCGGCCGCCGACGCGGGGGCCGAGGGTGATGAACCGACGGACGGAGGGAAGACGGAGGGAAAGGGCGACGCAGCCCCCAGCGGTACTCCGACGGCACCTGAGGGTGGTGACGTGCCGCAGCCGCTTCCCACGGATGTTCCCCAGCAGGACCAACCGCAGAACGCGCCCCGCGCCGTGCAGGTCGCCTGCTGCGAGCAGCCCACGCCGGACCCCACTCCCACTCCCACTCCCACGCCCGCACCGGTCGTCGATGCCTTGCAGCCGGTGGTGACGGTCGTCGGGGATGTCGTGAACACTGTCACCGGTGTCATCGCCGGGCTCGTCCCGGCCCGGCACTGAGGAGGTAAGGTAAGGCTAACTTTACCTAGGGGGTCTCGTATGGCAGACACCGCAAGCGCCCCGGCGCCCGCATGGACGCTCGCCCGGGTCCGGCTCGGCGCCGGTGGACCGCTTGCCCGGCTGCGGGTCGCGGACGGCAGGATCACCCACGTCGTCCCGGAAACGGGCGGGGACACGGACACCGGGGCCGGCGGTGGACCCGTCCTCGATCTCGACGGGCGGGTGCTGCTGCCCGGCCTGTGGGACGCCCATGTCCACCTCGCGGAATGGGCGAGCGCCCGGCACCGGCTGGACCTGGCCGGCACCGCCTCCGCCCGCGAGGTGGCCGACCTCGCCCGGGCGCGTGCCGGGGCGGCCGACGGCACGGTGCTCTACGGCTACGGGTTCCGCGACGGCCTGTGGCCCGACGCCCCGCACAAGGCGCTGCTCGACGCGGTGCTGCCGGACCGGCCGGTCGCCCTGGTCAGCGCCGATCTCCATGCCGCGTGGTTCAACTCCGCCTGCCTCGCCCTCGTCGGCCGCGCCGACCACCCCACCGGACTGATCAGGGAACACGAGGCCCACGAAGTCCTCGCCGCTCTCCCCGCGACCCCGGCCGAGGTGCTCGACGGCTGGGTCGAGGAGGCCTGTCGGGCCGCCGCCGCACGCGGGGTCACCGGTGTCATCGACTTCCAGTTCGGCGACACGGTCGCGGACTGGGAACGCCGGTCGGCCCAATTCCAGCCTGCCGTACGGGTGTTGGCGGCGGTGTATCCGAGTTTTCTGGACGCCGCGATCAAGCGCGGGCTGCGCACGGGGGACGAGATCGGCAGCCTGGTCGGGGTGGGCCCGCTGAAACTCTTCACGGACGGCTCGCTCAACACCCGCACCGCCCTGTGCCGCGACCCCTACCCCGGCCTCGAGGGCACGGACGGCGCCCACGGAATCGAGCAGACCGCCCCCGACGAGCTCGTACGGCTCATGCGGCGCGCCGCCGCCCACGGCATCGAACCGGCCGTCCACGCCATCGGCGACCGCGCCAACACCGTTGCCCTGGACGCCTTCGAGGCGGTGCGCTGCCGCGGCCGGATCGAGCACGCGCAGCTGCTGAGCCCCGAAGACCTCCCGAGATTCGCCGAGTTGGGGGTGATCGCGGGAGTCCAGCCCCGGCACGCGACGGACGACCGCGACGTGGCGGACCGGCACTGGACCGGACGCACCGAACGCGCCTTCGCCTACGGCGACTTGCTCACCGCCGGCGCACGGCTGGAGTTCGGCTCGGACGCCCCGGTCTCGCCGCTCGACCCCTGGCTCGCCATCGCCTCGGCGGTCAGCCGTACCGACGACGAACGCCCCGCCTGGCACCCGGAGCAACGCCTGTCCGTCCCGGACGCGTTGGTCGCCGCGGCCCGCGGCCGTCGGCTCATCAGGGTCGGGGACCCGGCCGACCTCGTCGTCGTGGACACGGACCCGCTGGACGCCGACCCGGACATCCTGCGCACGATGCCCGTGCACGCCACGATGACGAACGGCCGCTGGACCCACGGCCCTTACTCATGATCCCGTACGACATGCCCAGCCCCGCCGCGCTGCCCCCGGACCGCACCGGCTGGTCCGTCGACGCGCGCCGCGCCGCCCTCGTCGTCCTGAACGTCCAGAACCACTTCCTGCACGTGCTGCGCGAGTCCTCCGCGCCGGTCGGTCAACTCCTCACCGGAGTGGGCCTGTTGGCGGATTCGGCGCGGGCCGCGGGCATCCCCGTGCTGTACACCCTCAAGACCGCCGAGCGTGAACCGGCCGGGCGCGAGACCAGCTTCGGGCACCCGCGGCTGCCCGGAGGCGAGGACTCCCGGGACATCGTGGACGCGATCCGTCCGCAGGTCGGCGACAGCGTGCTGGTCGCCAAGCGGTTCAGTGCCTTCGCCGGTACCCGACTGCGGCGCAGGCTCGCGGAGTTGGGGCGCGACCAGCCGGTGATCGTCGGCGTGTTCGCGCGCACTCAGGTACTGCTGACGGCGGCCGACGCGTGGATGCAGGACATGGAGCCGTTCGTCGTCGCGGACGCGGTGGCCGACCGGGCGCACGAGGACCACCGGATGGCCGTGGACTGGATCGCGGCGACCTGCGGGGCGGTGCGGACCGTGCGGGGCGTGGCGGATGTGTTCGGCGAGCCGGTGTCTCAACACCGTTGATTTTGCGGCCGGTTGGCCGATCGCAGGCAAGAACCCCGGGCCCGGAAGGGACCGTACCCTCCGGGCCCGGGGAGTCGTGGGGTGTCAGACGGCTACTTTCGTCGCCTGTACCGAGCGGTGGATCTCCTCCGCCCGGACCGCGACCGTCGACAGCAGGGTGCTGGTCAGCCCGTGGGTGTGCTCGGTGCCGCCCTGGAGGTAGAGGCCGGCGGTCACCTCCGGGACGGTCTCGACCCGGTGGTCCCGGCCCACACGGATCTCGTCCCCGTCGTCCCTGAGGCAGAGCTTCGCCGCCTCGCCGAGCAGTGAACCCAGGTCGCGGGGCCGGTAACCGGTCGCGAGGACCAGCACATCGGCGGCCAGCACCTGCTTCTCGCCGGTGGGCAGGAACTCCACGGCGACATCGAGACCGCCGTCAGCACCGGCGTCCACGGCGCGGACCCGCGAGACGTTCAGGAAGCGCAGCCGCTCCCGGCCCGCCACCTTCTCCCGGTACGCGGTGGCGTACAGGGCCTCGATCAACTCCATGTCGACCACGGAGTAGTTGGTGGACCGGTGGTAGTCGAGCAGCGACTGCTTGACCTCGGAGGGCGCCGAGAAGTAGACGTCCACCGCCTCCGGGTCGAAGATGCGGTTCGCGAACGGGCTGTCGTCGGCCGGGGTGTAGCCGTACTTGGCGAACACCGAGCACACCTCGGCGTCCGGGAAGGTGCGGTGCAGATAGTCCACCGCCTCGGCGGCGCTCTGGCCCGCGCCGAGCACCACGGCCCGCCGCACCGGCTGCCCCGCATCGGCCAGTTCGGTCGCGCGGGGGATCAACTCGCTGTTGTGCCAGAGGCGTTCGCCCAGTTCGAGACCCGGCGGCACATGCGGCTCAAGACCCATGGCCACACTGATGTTGCGGGCCCGGCGGGTCACGGTCGCACCGTTCACCGAGGGGTCCCGGGTGGTGACGTCGAAGAAGGCCACCTCGCCGTCGTCGCCGCGCACCGGGTCGACGGCGACGACCTCGCTGCCGTAGGAGACGAGGTGGGAGACCCGCTCGGCCGCCCACTCGAAGTACTCGTGGAACTCCACGCGCAGCGGGAAGAGGGTCTTCTGGTTCAGGAAGTCGATCAGTCTGCCCTGCTCGCGCAGGAAGCAGAGGAAGCTGTAGTCGCTGGTCGGATTCCGCAGCGTGACCAGGTCTTTGAGGAACGACACCTGCATCGTGGCGTCGTCGATGAGCATGCCCCGGTGCCAGCCGAACCGTGGCTGGCGCTCCAGGAACAGGGCGTTGAGACGGCTGTCTGCCGGAAGGCTCTTGTTGTGCTCCTCAACCGCTATGGACAGAGCGAGATTTGACGGACCGAATCCGATTCCGAGTATGTCGTGGACCACTTCGGAATCCAGTAGCGGTGACTTCACCGTGGCATCGCCTCCCTCAGGCAGCCCAATGCTAGATAAGGTAAGGCTTACCTTGCAATGAGTCGTTGAAGGGAAGGACCGTCATGCGGGTCGTCATGCTCGGCTATCAGACCTGGGGTCACCGCACGCTGCAGGCGCTGCTGGACTCCGACCACGAGGTCGTTCTCGTCGTCACCCACCCGAAAAGTGAGCATGCCTACGAGAAGATCTGGGACGACAACGTCGCCGAACTCGCCGAGAAGAACGACGTCCCCGTCCTGCTGCGCAACCGTCCCGACGACGCCGAACTCCTCGACGCCGTACGGGAGGCACGGCCGGACATCATCGTCGCCAACAACTGGCGGACCTGGCTGCCGCCCGAGCTGTTCGACCTCCCGCCGCACGGCACCCTCAACGTCCACGACTCGCTGCTGCCGTCGTACGCCGGGTTCTCCCCGATCATCTGGGCGCTCCTGAACGACGAGCCGCGCGTCGGTGTCACCGCGCACCGCATGAACGGCGAACTCGACGCCGGGGACATCCTGATCCAGCGCTCGGTACCGGTCGGCCCCACCGACACCGCGACCGACCTGTTCCACCGGACCGTCGACCTCATCTCGCCCATCGTGCGCGAGTCGCTCGACCTGATCGCCTCCGGCCGCGACGCCGGCCAGTGGGTGCCGCAGGACCGCGGGCGCGCCAGCTTCTTCCACAAGCGGTCGGCGGAGGACAGCCGGATCGACTGGACCTGGCCCGCGGAACGCCTGGAGCGCCTCGTACGCGCCCAGTCGGACCCGTACCCGAACGCCTACGCCTTCCACCGCGGTCAGCGGCTCAGGATCGTCTCGGCGGCCGTCTCGGAGGGACGCTACGGCGGCACCCCGGGGCGGATCTTCATCCGCGAGGGCGACGGAGTGGTCATAGTGGCGGGTCCCGAGGCCCACACCGGGCAGGGCCGTGGGCTGTTGGTGCGCCGGGTGCGTACCGACGACGGCACCGAGTACGCGGCCGGCGACTACTTCCGCACCATGGGCGGGTACTTGACGTCCCGGCCCTGAGCCGACGAGCCCGCGGCGGTCGGCGTGTCGGGCCGGGCGGGACAGGGGGTTCAAAAAAGTGTGTCACTTCTCATGGGAAGTGACACACTTTTTTGGACCTGGTCCCCGGGGGAGCCCTCACCGGGTCGTGACGGTGTCCTCGGCGCGGGAGTCGTCGTGGTGGTGCCGCCCCAGCGGGATCACCATCGGGGTGCCGCTGACCGGGTCGGGGGTGATCCGGCAGCGCAGGTCGAAGACGTCCTCGACGGTCGCCTCGGTGACGACGTCGGCGGGCGCGCCCTCGGCGACGATCCGGCCGCCCTTCATGGCGATGACGTGATCGGCGTACCGGCAGGCCTGGTTGAGGTCGTGCAGGACCATCACCACCGTGCGGCCCTCGCGCCGGTTGAGGTCCGTGATCAGGTCGAGTACGTCGATCTGGTGGGCGAGGTCGAGATACGTCGTCGGCTCGTCGAGGAGCAGCACGGGGGTGCCCTGGGCAACTGCCATGGCTATCCAGGCGCGTTGCCGCTGGCCGCCGGAGAGCTCGTCCACCGCACGGTCGGCGAGCCCGGTCAGATTGGTCGCCTCGAGGGCCGCGTGCACGGCCTCCTCGTCCGCGGCCGACCACTGCCGCCACCAGGTCTGGTGCGGGGACCGGCCCCGGCCCACCAGGTCGAGGACGGTCAACCCCTCCGGCGCCACCGGTGTCTGGGGCAAGATGCCGAGTTTGCGGGCGAGTTCACGGGTCGGCACGGACCGCAGCGCGACACCGTCCAGCTCCACCACGCCCTGGCGCGGAGCCAGCAGCCGGGCGAGGGCCCGCAACAGGGTCGACTTCCCACAGGCGTTGGCCCCGACGATCGCCGTGATCCGGCCCGTCGGCACGGTCAGGTCGAGGTTCTCGACCACCGCCCGTCCGTCGTAGGCGAGATGAAGATCACGTGCCCGCAACTCCGGCCCTGAGGCGGGCGATTCGGACGTCCGCAGGGCTTCGGTTCCCGTGGCGGGCGGCTCGGACGTCCGCGGGGCGCGCGGGTCAGTGGTCGACATGCGATCAGCCTCCAGAGCCCGCGCGGTTGACGCGGATGAGCAGCCACAGCAGGACCGGCGCGCCCAGGGCGCCGGTGACGATACCGACCGGCAGTTCCGTCCCGGGGATCGCCTCGCGGGCGAGGAGATCCGAGCCGAGGACGACGAACGCGCCGGTGAGACCGGAGACGAGCGGGGGCGGCGAGGAGGTGCCCGCCAGCCGCTGGGCGATCTGCGGACAGGCCAGCGCGACGAACGCCACCGGACCGGCCGCCGCCGTACCGAACGCGACCAGGCCCACCCCGGCCAACAGCAGAGCCAGCCGCACGACTTGGACGGGTGTGCCGAGACCGGCGGCCACGTCGTCGCCGAGCATCAGCGTGCGCATCCAGCGGCCCATGCCCAGCGTGACCGGCAGCAGCACGGCCAGGGCGATGGCCAGGGAGTCGACCTGGCCCCAGGTCCGGCCGTTGAGGTTGCCGACCAGCCACCCGAGGGCGGCCTCCGCCTCGAACCGATTGCCGCGCGCCACAAGGAAGTTGGTGGCACTGGAGCAGATCCAGGACACCCCGATGCCGACCAGGATGATCCGGTACCCGGTGGCCCCGCCCTTCCACGCCAGCGCGTACACGAGCAGCGCGGTCACCAGCGCGCCGAGCAATCCCAGCGTGGACAGCCCGAGTCCACCGGTCCAGCCCAGAACGACCGCCGCCACCACGGCAGTTCCCGCGCCCTCGGTGAGTCCGATCATGTCGGGGCTGGCCAGCGGATTGCGGGTCATCGTCTGGAACACGGCCCCGGAGACCCCGAACGCGACCCCGACCAAAAGCCCGACCAGCGCGCGCGGCAGCCGCAGATCCTGTACGACGATGACCGTGCCCGCGTCGCCCGAACCCCACAGCGCCCTGATGACGTCGGTGAACGCCACGGGATAGTCGCCGATGGTCAGACCCCAGCAGAACAGCAGGAACGCGCCGACCGCGACCCCAACTCCCGTAAGGAGCAGGCGCGGACGCAGTACGCCGGACACCGGGGGGAAAGCGAGCCGGAACGGCCTGTTGCTCAAGACGGCTGGTGGTGCGGACACGCTCATACCTCCGCGAGCTTCCGGCGGCGGACCAGGACGATGAAGAACGGACCGCCGAGGAAGGCGACGAGAACGCCGGCCTGGATCTCGGTCGGGCGGTCCACCATCCGGCCCAGGATGTCGGCGGACAGCAGCAGCACGGGCGCGAGCGCGGCGGACAGCGGCAGCAGCCACCGGTAGTCGGGGCCGATGCCGACCCACTGGGCGAGGACCCGGGCGATGTGCGGAACGACCAGACCGAGGAAGACCACGGGACCGATGACGGCGACGGACGCGCCGGTCAACAGCACGACGGCGGTGACCCCTTGGAGCCGTACCAGTCCCAACCGCCGTCCCAGGGAGGCGGCCACGTCGTCGCCCAGCGCCATGCTGTTGAGGGCGGGCGCGCAGGACAGCGCCAGTACGGCGCCGACGGCGAGGAAGGGCAGGATGCGCACCAGGTCGCCGGAGTCCTGGTCGGCCAGGGTGCCGGCCGACCAGAAGCGGTAGCGGTCCAGCGCGTCCTGGTCGGTCAGCACGATGGCGCTGGTGAACGACTGCAGCAGCGAGGTGACGGCGACCCCGGCGAGCGCCAGCTTGACCGGCGTCGCCCCGGACCGGCCCAGCCGCCCCAGGAAGAAGACCACGACACTCGCGACCAGCGCCCCGCCGAACGCGAACCACACATAGCCGTACAGCGAGGTGGCCCCGAGCACGCCGACCGCCAGGACGATCGCGAAGGACGCGCCCGCGCTCACCCCGAGGATCCCCGGGTCCGCGAGCGGATTGCGAGTCAGGGCCTGCATCAGCGCGCCGGACAGGCCGAGCGCGGCACCCGTCGTCAGACCGAGCAGGGTGCGCGGCACCCGCACCGACCAGATGACGTTGTCGACCAGCCGGCTGGGCGGATGGCCCAGCACCGACCGCACGACCTGGTCGAGCGGAACGCTGAGCGCGCCCAGCGCGACGGACAGCAGGGACAGCAGGACGAGGAGGGCGACGACGAGTGTCACCAGCACTGTGGTGCGAAGCCTTCTGCCTGAAGCCACGTGCCGGTCTCCATGTCGTGTTCCGGGTCATCTTCCGTGCTCTGGAGCCCTGTTGGCGGACCCTCGGACAGCCCGGCCAGCAGCTTAGGTGAGCATAACCTCAGCTGCTGTGACATGCGCCGGTGGTTCCCGGGAAGGTCTATCAAGTAAGGCAATGCTTACCTTACTATGCGAGCGGTCGCGGCTCCGCTGAGCCGTTCCGCACGCATTGGGAGGCACGGGCAGCTGTGGCGGGCAACACGCTTTCTTCGGGACGGGCTGAGGCGCAGGCAACGGCGACGAACGACTTCTGGCGACGGCGCTTCGCCTCACCGGTACCGGAGACGGCACTGCCGCTGGACTTCCCCCGTCCGCCACGCCAGGACGGCCCGGTGCTCCGCGCGCGCCGCGCGGCCGTACTCGACACCACGGCCGACACGGCCACCCGACTCGCCGCCTTCGTCGCCCTGTTGCACCGCTACAGCGGCACCACGGCCACCGAGACGGCGGTCGCCCACGAGGGCCTCCCACTGCGCGTCACGATCGACGGCGACACCCCGTTCACCGAACTCCGCGACCAAGTCACCGCCGTACACGCGGAGGCAGCGGCCCACCCCTTGCCGACGACCGATCTCCTACGGCTCCTCGCCCCCGAACCCTTCCGCGGCGGCGGCCTGTTGTGCGCCACGGGCTTCGGCCCCGACCCCTGGCACGAGAGCGGTCCGCTGGACCTGGCCCTCACGGTGACCGACGGGGAGGTGACGGCGGACTACCGCACCGACCTCTTCACCCCCGCCACCGTCGACCTGATCCTCGGCCACTACGGCACCCTCCTCGCCGACGCCCTCGCCCGCCCGGACGCCCAGGTCGCCGACCTCGAACTCCTCGGCGCCGACGAACGGCACCGCATCCTGCACGGTTGGAACGACACCGCGCACGACGTGCCCGCGCTCACCTGGCCCCGCATGTTCGCCGACCAGGTCGCCGCCCGCCCGCACGAGACCGCCCTCATCCACGAGGACGTCCGCCTCACCTACGCCGAACTCGACGCCCGCGCCGCCAAGTTGGCGCACGCGCTGGTGGCCAGGGGCGCCGGACCCGAGCAGGTTGTCGCGCTCGCCGTACCGCGCTCCGCCGACATGATCGTGGCCGAGGTCGCCGTCCTGAAGGCGGGCGCCGCCTATCTGCCCGTCGACACCGACTACCCGGCCGACCGCATCGCCTACATGCTCGCCGACGCCCGCCCGGTCTGCCTCGTCACCACCGCCGAGATCGCCCCCGACCTCCCGCCGGGCCTGGACCCGTTGGTCCTCGACGCCCCGGAGACGGTCGCCGAACTCGCCGCCCACCCCGCCCAAGGCCCGTCCACGGCCGACGAGTTGACGACCGCGCACGCCGCCTACGTCATCTACACCTCCGGCTCCACCGGCCGCCCCAAGGGCACCGTCCTGTCCCACGCGGGTGTCGCCAAACTGGTCGCCACCCAGTGGGAACGATTCGGAATCGGCCCGCACAGCAGGGTCCTCCAGTTCGCCTCGCCCAGCTTCGACGTCGCGTTCTGGGACCTGTGCCTCGGCCTGCTCTCCGGCGGCCGTCTCGTCGTCGTCCCCGCCGACCGCCGCGTCCCCGGCGCACCCCTCGCGGACTACGCGAACGAGCACGGCATCACCTTCATGATCCTCCCGCCGGCCCTCCTCGCCGCCATGCCCGAGGGCGTCCAACTCCCGTCCGAGGCAACCCTGTTGGCGGGCACCGAACGCGTCTCGCCCGAACTGGTCGGCCGCTACGCACGCGGCCGGATGATGTTCAACGCCTACGGCCCGACCGAGGCCACCACCAACTCCACCCTCGGCCTCTGCGACCCGGACACCCCCGCCGGCACCATCGTGCCCATCGGCATCCCCGACCCCGGCACCCGCGCCTACGTCCTCGACGACCGACTCCGCCCGGTCCCCGCCGGGGTCACGGGAGAGCTCTACCTCGCGGGCGACGGCCTGGCCCGCGGCTACCTCGGCCGCCCCGCCCTCACTGCCGAACGCTTCGTCGCCGCCCCCGCTGAGATGGCCGTCACACCCGGCGAACGCCTCTACCGCACAGGCGACTTGGTGCGCTGGAAGACCGACGGCCGGCTGGAGTTCCACGGCCGCGTCGACACCCAGGTCAAGATCCGCGGCTTCCGCATCGAACCCGGCGAGATCGAGTCCGTCCTGCGCTCCCACCCGGCCGTCGACCAGGCCGCCGTCGTCGTCCGCGAGGACCGCCCCGGCGAACGCCGCCTCGCCGCCTACGTCGTGCCCTCACTGGACGCCGAGGCGACCCCCGACGAGGGCGTCGCCGACTGGAAGGATCTGCACGAACTCCTTTACTCCGCCGCCGGATCGGACGGTTTCGAGGAGAACTTCGCGGGCTGGAACAGCATGTACGACGGCCTGCCCATCCCGCTCGCCGACATGCGCGAGTGGCGCGAGGCCACCCTCGACCGCATCCGCGCGCTACGGCCCCGGCGCATCCTGGAGATCGGCGTCGGCTCCGGCCTGCTGCTGTCCCGGCTCGCCCCCGACTGCGCCGAGTACTGGGGCACCGACCTCTCCGAGGAAGCCGTACGCGCCCTGGACGCCCAGGTGTCCGCGATCCCCGAACTCGCCGACCGCGTCACCCTGTTGGCCCGCCCCGCACACGACCTCACCGGACTGCCCGAGGGCCACTTCGACACGATCGTCGTCAACTCCGTCATCCAGTACTTCCCCGGCGGCGACTACCTCACCGACGTCCTCTGCAACGCCGCCGAACTCCTCGCCCCCGGCGGCGCGGTCTTCGTCGGCGACGTCCGCAACCTGCGGCTCCTGCGCACCCTGAGCGCCGCCGTCGAAAGCGGCCGGGCACGCGACGAGGACGACACCGACAAGGAAGCCCTGCGCGCCGCCGTGGACCGGGCCGTCGCCTGGGAGGGCGAACTCCTCGTCGACCCCGACTACTTCACCACCCTCGACGGCCTCACCGCCGACATCCGCGTCAAGCGCGGCACCCACCACAACGAACTCACCCGCTACCGCTACGACGTCATCCTCCACACACGGCCCCACGCACCCGGGGAAACCCCCGACTCGCCCTGGCCCGCGCTCGGTTCGGTGCAGGCGCTGGACTCCCTGCTCGCCGCCCGCCCGCCCCGGTCGCGCGTCACCGGCATCCCCAACTCCCGCCTCGCCGACGACCTTGCCGCGCTCGACGCCCTCGCCGACAGCAGCAGGCCGGCCGCCGGACCGTACGGCGTGGACCCCGAGACCCTCTACGAGATCGCCGCCCGGCACGGCTACGAGCTGGCCCTCACCTGGAACGGGGACGCCGAGGACGGCAGCCTGGACGCCGTGTTCGCCCTCGACGAGGAGGCACAGGCGCCGTACCGCCCCGGGAACGGCCACCCGCTCACCAACCGCCCCGCCCCCTTCCGCAACGTCAACGCCCTGATGGCGACCCTGCGGACGCACGCCACCGAGTACCTGCCCGACTACATGGTCCCGGCCGCCTTCGTCCCGCTGGACCGCCTGCCCGTCACCCCCAGCGGCAAGCTCGACGCCGCCGCCCTGCCGGTCCCGGACCTCACCCGGCGACTCAGCGCGAGCCGCGCGCCCGAGACCGCGCGCGAACAGCTGCTGTGCGACCTCTACGCGCGGGCCCTCAAGGTCCCCTCGGTCGGCGTCGACGACGACTTCTTCGCGCTCGGCGGCGACAGCATCGTCGC
>NZ_JAEQAZ010000216.1 GCF_016654115.1 Streptomyces sp. MBT53 | reverse complement strand
CAAGCCTGGTGGGCCCAGGCCCTGACGGCCTGGGCCCACCAGGCTTGCGCCCTGCAACCGCTGCGCGACACCGGCGTACGCGCCGTCAACAACTGGGACTTCGCCGAACAGGACCTGCCCGACGGAGGCGGCCACGCCGTGTGGACCTGCGCCCGCGCGGACACCTGGCGCGGACCCGGCGACGTGACGGTCTCCTTCCGCGCCAGCGGTTCCGCGCCCGCCGCACCCTCCCGGACGGTCGCCCGGGCCCACGCGACCGCGGCCTGCAGCCGGTTCGGCCAGCACGTCGTGGCCGCGAGCGGCTGGCGCTCCCCGAACGGCCACTGGTACGCGCTGGCCGCCGGCAGCCGCGCCGTCACCAGCCTCTCGGTGAGCGGCGACATCACGACCACGAAGCGGTCCCGCACCCTCGCCGTACCCGCTCCCCGCGACCCGCACATCACCGTCCGGGCGCGACTTGCCGACGGCGAAGGGCTGGACGCCGTAGGCACTCCAGGGAGGTGAAGAGGGCGGGGGCGGAGGCCGACGCTCGGTCATCCGGCGGTCGACTCCGGCGGGAGCCAGCGGTAGCGATCACCGCACTCTTCGGCGAGCCAGCCGTTGAGGCTGCTCAGTCCCCGCTCGTTGATCTGACCGTCGTGGATGCCGTACGCCCGCTCCGGATCGACGGCGCGTACGAAGTCGATGGCCTCGTCGGTCTTCATCCATGAACCTTGGAGGGGGACCAACAGGGTCTCCACCGGTTGGTCGGGGAGGTGCAGGGAGTCCCCGGGGTGGTAGAGGTCGGCCTCGACCAGGTAGCCGAGGTTGGCGCAGTCCGGGCGGTCGCCGTAGATCCGCGCGTGCCGCCCGCCGTGGGCGGTCACACGGAAACCGGCCGCAGTGAACTCCTCGCCGGCGACGACGCCGGTGAAGTCCAGGCCAGGGATCCGCGCGGTCTTGGGGGCGTAGACGGGGACACCCAACCCCCTCAGCCGCAACAGGTCGACGTGGTCGCTGTGTTCGTGGGTCACCAGGATCGCGTCCGCGCCGGCGAGCGCCTCTGGTTCACTCCAGATACCGGGATCGATGACCAGCGTGCTGTTGTCGCGTTCCAACCGGACACAGGAATGGGTGTACTTGGTGATTCGCATCCGCGTGAGGGTAGCCGGAAGACCGTGCCGAATCACTCGGGAAATGGCCGGAAAATGCCGCACGGATGTATCCCTGGAGTGCGCTCGGCCGAACAGCGGGAATCCGCGAAACTGCCCTCTTCTGCTGCCGACCACTTGCGCAGGAACTGCTTCGCCGCCTCGATTGCTTCCCTTTCGAGTTCCTCGACGGAGACTCCCCAGCTCTCCTCCCATCCGTCCAGGTTGAGAGCGCATGAGACGAGGGACTGGAGTTCTCCGGGGTAGCCGAGGTCGTAGGCGATGTCGGACCAGATGAGGTGGGTGCCGACAGCGGGATCCAGGCTTCCGTCGGCTATCTGACCGGCGATCCAGTGGGCCATCGCCCATTTTGCGGCCCTGGGGTCGCCGGGCGGACGGAAGACCAGTCCCAGCTCCTCCAGTACCTGGTCGAAGAGTGCCGGCGCTTCGGATTCCTCGCTCCGAAGAAGGCCGGCCAACATGGCGAGGGAGGGACTGTCGACCTCGGCGACGAGTGCGTCAAGCCCTGCCTGGATAAGCCGGTCGGACCCGACGTGCCTACCGAAGGCCCGTTCGTGCGCGATGTGGCTGAGCTGCTTGAGGGCTTCATCACGGGTCATCAGTGTCATCTCGGTCGGCGTCCGGGAAAGGAAGGCTCGCACATCCGCCGCTGCTGCTGCATCGCGTTTCCGTACGAGTATCCTCGGCGGTTGGCGAAATCGTCCCCCCGAGTGCACCCGGTGCGTGGTGAACTGCGGATCCGGCAACGCCGTGACCCGGCACAGGAGGGTCATCCGCCCTGCCGCGAGGTGCAGTTGGGCGGCGAGCCGGGCAGTGGCCAGAGCGCGACGCGCTCCAGTGTGCGGTGCCCCCTTGGCTCAGCCCAGCGCGTCCAACAGGGCGGCGACATAGGCATCCAGCCGTTCCTCCACCGCCCGCGTTGTAAGCTCCATCCTCCCCGCCTGCTGCCACGGTCGGACCACGAGTGCCACGCCACCCGCAAATGCCAGTGCGTCCAGCAAGAGCCAGTACAACCGCTCGCTCGCCGTCGACGCCAGGACCCCGCCGGCCTCCTCGTACGCGTCGGCGAACCGTAGGCCCCAGGCCGGGCCGTGCAGCATCGCGAGGTTGGTGGAGCAGTGCGCCACGTCGAGGTCCGCGGGGCCCCAGGAGGTCTGCACCCAGTCGACGACGCCGGTGATGCGCGGACCTGTCGTGCATGGGGGCGACACGTCGAACAGCACGTTGCCGGGGTGGAAGTCCCGGTGCAGGAATCGCCCGTCATAGGGCGGCGCAGGTTTACGGATCACGTCGATCGCCGCGGCCCATGCCGCCGCGTCGGCGCCGTCCGGAGGGACGACGGCGTCGGCGGTCGTCCACGCTTTGTACTCCTGGGGCCGCTCGGAAGGCCGTACCGCATGGATCGTCACGAGTTGACGGGCCAGCAGGGGGATGCGCGTCTCCAATCCCTCATCGT
The DNA here is from genome assembly GCF_016654115.1 of Streptomyces sp. MBT53. Taxonomy (GTDB): domain Bacteria; phylum Actinomycetota; class Actinomycetes; order Streptomycetales; family Streptomycetaceae; genus Streptomyces. The sequence continues at coordinate 20,275 of NZ_JAEQAZ010000216.1, read as the reverse complement.
CGAGGACTGTCCGGCCCGGCAGATGCGTCATGAGGAGCGACGGATACTCGCAGTGCGAGGCGGTCGGATCGACCGCGACCGGTCCGGGAACCGGCACGCCTGTCCCCGCGAGCAGGGCGAGGGAGCCGGCCTCCCGATTCAGCAGGTTCTCGGCGTGCTCCACGAAGTACGGGTCGACGAAGGTCCGCAGCACGAGGTCGCGGATGTTTCCGTCCTGCGTTCCGACGGTCAGCCGCCGCATCTCGGCGGTGATGCCGCCGTGCAACACCTCGGTTTTGACGATCCGTTCGCTGGCCTTCAGATACCGGCCCACCCAGGCCAGGGTCAACGGTCGGACAGCGCCCGCCTCATCGTGGTCGATCACCGTGTCACCCCACCATCCGGACAGCGGCTCGCGCAAAAGCTTTTGTCGGCGACGCTCGTAGCGGTCATGCGCACGTGTGGACGTCCGGCTGCAGGCCGGACACGAGGCGGTGTCACGGCAGGCACTGGGCCTCACCGCCATCCCGCACGTACCGTGTGCCGCCGCGGCAACCGGTACTTCGAGGCCCTTGAACAGCACGTCCTGGCAGGCGAGTTCGTCCTTTGTGACCAACCGCCCTGTCCGTAGGTGGTCGGGGTGTACGGCAGAGTGGGGCAACGGACAAGGCCGGCTGGGAGGGCGCATAGAACACATTGGTGAGTCGATGACGGTTTGCAGTCCGTCGGTGCTGGAGGCGCTTGGTGCTGCTGGGTGGACATCAGGTCGCAAGATCGCCATTGCAGACTGGACGCGGCAACTGACGGGTGCAGGGTTCGAACTCAACGACGTTGCGTTGGCGGTCTGGGCCGAGTTCGGCGGGCTGACGATTGAGAACTCCTTGATCCGTGTCCCTGGTTCGTCACTGCGCGTGGACCCCGTCGACGCCTGCATCGACGCCGCCGAGGAGGCGTCGAGGCTGAGGCTCCACTACCGAGAGAACTACAGCCCCCTGGGCATGTGGTCGAGCCAGTTCCGTGCGTATATTGCGGCCGGCGGTCGCGTCGTCGCCGTGGGGCCGAACTGGCTCTGGCCGCTGGGTTCTGCCTTCATGGAGGCGCTGGCCTACGTAGTGGACGGCGATGGCGGCGTCAATCGCGCGGAGCGGGCAGACTGGCTCGCCAACTGCCTGCCCGGCGGGTGAGGCGATCTTGCCGTGGCTGGCGTGAGTTCGCCAAGTCAAACCGCAGGAATGTGATGGCGGCGGCCGGTGACCCCGGAAGGCCGGTGCGGGGTGACAGCGATCATCGGGGCGTGATGTGACCGAGTGTCTTGGCCCTACCCGTTGTCCGCGCTGGTCTGGGCCGGGCAATCGGATGGGCGGTCAGCCGACCGGTGGCTGAGCGAGCGGGGGGTTCGGCCTCAGCTTTTCGAATGCGGTGGGGGTCGGGCGGTGCGGTAGGAAGTTCTTGATCTGCTGAGCGCAGTCGGCCGGACTGGCGGTGCTCGTGTCGCACTCGATGTCGTAGAGGCCATGGGCATGGACCTGGGTGATCTGGCGTGCGGCCAGCCCCGGTGGGCGGTCGCCGCGCTCTTGCTCGCGCCGCTGGAGTTCCGGCAAGGGGCAGTGAACTCCGACCAGCACCACGTCTTCGGGGGCGAACAGGGCGACGCAGTCGAGCAGACGCCACGGCTCGCTCAGGACGTGGTCGACCACGATGTTGTTGCCGACCGCAGCCATGCCGGCGACCGCGCGGTGGAAGCCCATCCAGGTGCGCCTGAGCATGGAGGGCACCTCGTCCGGTGCGATGTCCCGGCGCGCCCGCATGGCATGAAAGGCGTCCACCGGCATATGGAAGTACGTGTCGTCCAGGACCGGGAGGAGCTCCTTGGCGATACTCGACTTCCCCGAACTGGATGTGCCGTTCAGGAAGATGATCAGTCCGCTGGGTGGCTGCGAAGCTCTCGCCGAGCCCGCAATCTGGTGGGATCCAGTTTCTGCCGGCAATGTCATCATCTTCCCCCGCTTCGCGCGCCGCCGGTATTCGATCATGATGCATGCTCGGTCGTCGGTGTGTGGGCGCCCATCTCCTCGTGCTCGGCCGGCTGCATCGCGATGAGTGTGGACACTGCCGAGCACGACCGACCTCAGTCGGAGAGCGAGGCCGGGGACCAGACGCCGAACCACTGCTCGGCGCCCCAATCCTCATACCGTTGGACCTCGGTGAACCCCAGCTTCGCCGCGAGGCGCATCGAGCGTTCGTTCGCGGTCTGGGTGGTGAGGACCACCGGCTCCCCGGGCAGCGCTCCGGCGCACCAGTCGAGTGCCGCCGCGCACGCCTCCGCGGCGTACCCGTGTCCCCACGCCTGCGGCAGGAACATGTAGCCGAGTTCGACCTCCGAGGTGCCGGGGCAGACGTGGACGGGATGCTTCGGGTCGCGCCGGTCGAACGTGACGATCCCGATCATCGCCCCGTCGAGATCGACCACGAAGAGGCCTGGACGCCGCTTGGGCTCCTCGGGCACCGCACGCTCGAACTCGTCACGCTGTCGAGGGCCACCGATGTACGTGCCCACCTCCGGTGACGTGAACAACTCGATGACCGCCGCACGGTCCCGGGCCTCGGGCTCGCGGAGTACGAGCCGCTCGGTCCTGATCGGGGCAGGCGGCGGCCAGGCAACGGGTCCCAACTCGGTCATGCAGGGAAGCCAATCAGCAGCATCGGCAGCGATCAATGTTCGCGGACCGATCAAGTCACCTGCGCCGGCTCGTCCTTCAGAGTCAAGGAGTGGCTCCGATCCAGCAACTCGGCTCCACTGCGCACCCGTTACGGACTTCGGCGCACCGACATGGCCCGGCCGACTTCGAGTCCGGTGCCGGACGCGGCACCGCCCGCCCCGCTGATCACCGGCCGCCGGTTCGCCCGGCGGCATCCCTCCCACGCTGGTCAGCGGGCCAGTTTGCGGCACAGCAGGGCCGCTGGGCCCGGCGAGCTGCCGGTGCGGGTGGTGTAGGCGATGCCCGCGGCGTACTCGTCGTCCGCGCACTGGCCCTTGTAGTCGCCGGTGGCGAAGTCGCCGCCGCCGGCGTCGCCGGGCCGGTTGTCGGAGCGGTCGAACCACACCGTGCGCCCCGCGCCCGCCAGAGGGGTACCGGCCGGAGCGCACAGGGTCGCCGACGTCCGTGTGCCCCGGTGGCTGTAGCCGATGAGGAACTGGCCCTGGGCGCACTGGAGTTTGGTGTATCCGGAGGCCCAGTCGCCGCCCTGGGGGACGTTGCGTTCGTCGGTGACGACCGACTGGGCGCCGTCCGCCGCACGCAGGTCGCCCGTGGTGACGTCCGTGCACAGTCCTCGGCCCGAGGTGTGCCCGAGGCCGATCAGCCGCAGCCCGTCCGGGCAGGCCGCCTTGGAGGCGCCCGCGTCCCAGTCGCCGGTGGCGCGCACCCGTACCGACTGGACGTAGTCGCCGTGGTCGGTGGCGAGCATCTGCCAGGCGGGGACGGGGGCGACCGGACCGCTGAGCGAGGCGGCGGACATCAGCCGCTGCCAGCCGGCGGTGCGCCAGTCCGCGTCGTCCAGGAGGCCGTGCCGGGTGCCGTCCGTGTCGTAGCGCAGCAGGGCCCAGTCGTCGTGGCCCTGCCAGCCGACCAGGGGCCAGTAGGCGAAGTCGGCGTCGTGGTCGGCGAAGTAGTCGGTCACATTGCCGAACCAGGTGCGCGCCGCGGTGCCGGTCTCGCCCGCTCCGATGCCGAACTCGCTGATCCACACGGGGGCGGTGTAGTGCTTGCCGCTGTCCTGGGCGACGAAGAACGCCTCGTCGTAGAGGGCCTGGAACAGGGCGTCGCGGCTGAGGTCCTGGTAGCGGGGGTCACTGGTCTCGCCGATGCCGGTGGCGCCGCTGTGGTGGGGGCCGGTGTAGCCGTAGAAGTGGGCCGAGTAGACGAGTTTGTGGGCGGTCACCAGGGTGTGGGACAGGGTGCGTGCGGGGGTGAGCAGGGGGCGGCCGTGGGCGAATCCGTCGATGGGCAGGCCGGTCCAGTTGATGCCCTCGATGACGATGAGCAGGTTCGGGTTCGCCTCGGTGAGGATGCGGTCGGCGGCGAGTTGGGCGGCGGCGTACCAGTCGTGGTCGTCGCCCCCTCCCCAGTTGGGGTCGTTCAAGATGTCACGGCGTACCTCGTTGTAGAGGTCGGCTCCCACGACACGGGGGTCGGCGGCGTAGCGGCGCGCCATGAACACCCAGTCGTCCGCCCACTGTTGGGTCGACTGGCTGCTGTTCCACCGCTCGTTGCCGTCGATCCCGCAACACCAACGGGACGTGTTGGTGTGGTTGTTGAGGATGACGGCGAAGTCGGCCGAGGTCAGCGCGGAGACCACGGCGTCGAAGACCTGGAGCGGTGTTCGGCCGCGCAACTGCGGGTTTGCCGCAACGGCGGCGTCCGGTACGGCGGTGGTGTCGTGGATCATCTCGTTGGAGAACGGCAGCCGGATGCTGTTGATGCCCAACTGGTGGAAGTCGGCCATCAGTTGAGCCAGGGGCACGCGGTCCAGGCCCAGGGGGATGCCGTAGGAGATCTGCCCGGCGTGGTGATTGGCACTGTCGGTCGCACTGCCACTGCCGGTCCAAGAGCCTTGGGCGCCATCCCAGTTGGCGGACTTCAGCCGGAAGCGGTCGCCGTTCGCGTCGACGATGTAGCGCCCGCGCGTGGACAGGGGTGGTTGCCAGGAACTCGCGGTGGCGGCGGTGGGCGTGGCGGGGGCGGTCTGTGCCGCCGAGGCGGTTCCGGTGGACGGAAGCAGCAGGGAGGCAGCCAAGGCGAGTAGTGTCAGGTGCCGGACAAGTTTGGTCATGAGGCGCCTCCGTACCCGTACCGACAGATGACGGCGCTCTCGTCGTCCCGCAGCAGCCGCGCGGGGGACATTACCTGTGACCTGCGGACCCGTCGACGGACAAAGCGTGCAGTTGACTTCGGCATTCCGAACCAGGGCCTCATGGAGGGGCGGGCCCAACTGCCCCGCGCTGGTGCTGTGTTGGAAACCGGTGAGGTCCACCCTCCCTTCGTCGTTGTGGGAACGGCGACCGAGGCGGAGACGGCCGTCCCGACCGGCCGGCTGCGTACGGCCCCGAACCGGCAGTGCCGACGGCGAACCCGCGGTCGCCGCCTCCGGGAACGGTCAATCCATGGGCAGGGAAGCCGCACGTCAGCGCCGGACAGGCACCGACGACGATGACGTGAGTTCACGGCGGGTGGTTCAGGCGAGGTCCTGGGGGTGGAGCACGATGCGCCCGTGGGTCTTGCGGTCGGCCAACGCCTGATAGGCGTCGGGCACGGCGGTGAGCGGATACGTCGCGGCGATGGGGATGTGCAGGTCACCGGCGGCGGCGAGGGCGGCCAGTCCGGCCAGCGCCGGGGTGCCGCCGGCATCGTTCGTTCCGAGGGATTTGACGCCCTTCTCCTTCGCTCCGCGATAGTCGACGACGGTGTCGATGCGGTCCCTCGGAACGCCGAGGTCGATCGCGAGGTCGATGTAGCCGCCTCCGACGGCGTCGATGAAGGCATCGACCCGGTCGGTCGTGGCGAGGATCCGTTCCTGTTCGCCGTCGCCGTCGCCGTATCGGACAGGCTGGATGCCATGGCGCCGGAGCAGGTCGACATGTGCGTCGCTGGTCAGACCGACCACCGTCGCTCCGGCACGGAGTGCGAGCTGGGCGGCGGTGAACCCGACGCCGCCCGATGCGCCCGAGATGACGACGGTCTCGCCCGGCCGGGGCTCGACCGCCCGGACGGCGCCGAGGCCCGCCATCGGCGTGGTGTAGAGCGAGCCCGCCACGTCCCAGGAGAGGGCTTGAGGCTTGCTCACCAGCTGGACGGCGGGGACGGCGACGAACTGGGCGTGGGCGTCCCAGCTCTGGAGCCTGCCCAGCACCGCGTCACCGACGGTGAAGTCGAGCACATCGGCACCGACCCCAACGACCTCACCGGCGAGATCGCGACCCGGTGTGTACGAGCTGCCGTGCAGCGCCGGTAACGCCCCGGGGTTGAGCGCACCGGCCTCGACCCGCACCACCACCTCGCCCGGGCCGGCCACGGGCTCGGGAACGTCCGCGAGGTAGATCCCGTCGATGCCCGAAAAGCGGTCGTAGCGCACTGCTTTCATCATGCCTCCCAGTTTTGCGAGTGATTCGAAAACAGCCGGATCGCGCGAGAGGACGCTCAGTCAGGTACGGCGCAGGAGCGGCAGGAGGATGTCGTCGACGAGATGCGCGACGAAGGCGGCGTCGCACGGCTCGCCCACGACCACGACGCGATGCACGATCACCGCGGGAGCGACCTCGGCAAAGAGCGCTGCCGCCCCGGGCGCCAGCCGCTCGGCCGCCTGGCGAACAAGTCCGTCCGTCATCGCGGTCTCGTCCCGCCGCAGGATCCGCCGCATCGCCTGGGCGAGCCGCGCGTCGCTGCGCATGCCGGCGAACACCGCCCCGAGCAGACCCACGTCCTGTTCGGAGATGCTCCGCGCGAGCCATGCCACCAGGGAATGCACGTCCTCCCGGAGACTCTCGCCCGCAGGATGTGGGGGCTTCGCGGGCGCGCGGCGCTCGACCGCCGCGGCGACGAGCTCCGCCTTGTCGCGGTACCGGCGGTAGATCGTCGTCTTCGCCGCCCCGGAACGCCCGGCCACCGCCTCCATCGAGAGCTGCTCGTATCCCACCTCGGTCAGCAGTGACAGTGTGGCGTCAAGAATGGCCAGGTCACGGCCGGAATCCCGTGGCCGTCCCGTCACCGAGGGCTGACTCATGCCGCTGGACTCCGAAGTACCCACCCCGCACCCCTATTCCGATACGCTACCGTAGCGTATCGGAAGTACCTTGGTTCGATCCAACCTGCACGCTGCGGCTTTCCGTGCCGGCTCAAGGCCAGGTGTCCGCTCGGCGGGATGAGCGGATGTCGCCGTCCGCAGGAGTCCGAATGACGCTCCCCAGAGCGCCTCGGCACGACGACTGCCGACGTGGTCAACGCACCTCAGGAGGCCACCTTGAGGGAGGCAACCCGCGAGGTGCACTCGGCGCGCGCCCTCCTCAACGGGCAGGGGCGTGAACTACCCCTCTGCCTCGCGAGCGAAGCCCCAGAAATCGCCGTCGTCCTCATCCGAGGTCAGCGTGTACCTCTGGCCCTTGCCGCCCAGCCCCGATGCCCGCATCGCATCCCCCATGAGAGCGCTGATCTTACCGACGCCGGGGGATCTGCCCGGCGGCCGCCGGCGCGGCCACCACCTCTGACTCGATCCCTTCCATCCATCTCGGAGGCTTTGTCGAGCCCCAGACCCGCCTGCACTGCGGCCCGGCCCGCAACTGTCCGGGTGGCGGCATGTGGAGGGCGGCTAGGACGCGGTGTGCCTTCCAGTTGTGCCCGCCCGCCGCCGGCCGGGAGGCACACGAAACGGTGTGCCTTCCGGCCGGTCGGGCGGGCCGGCGGATCAGCGCAGTCCGGCGAAGAGGTCGTTCTCGGGTACGGCCGTGCCGGTGGCGTCCTTGACGCGTACGAAGGTCTCGGTGCCCATCAGTTCGCCGAACCTCTCCTTGCCCATCTTGAGGAAGAAGATGTTGTCGCCCTGACTGGCGTGCGCGGCCAGCGAGTCGAACTTCTGGTCGCTGAACGCTGTGGCGTCCACCCACGTCGTGATCTCGTCGTCGGGAAGGCCGATCTCGGCCATCGCGGCGGCCTCGGCGGGATCCGGCTCCGGCATGTCCGGGTGGAACTCGCGCATGATCTCGCCGAACCGCCGCATCGTCGAGCGGGGCATCGTGGTCCAGTACACCTTGGGTGTCAGTTCGGTGGTCATCTCCAGCGCCGCCATCGTGATGCGGTGGGCCTGGATGTGGTCGGGGTGGCCGTAGAAGCCGTTCTCGTCGTAGGTGACGACCACATCGGGTCGGTAGTGCCGCATGAGGTCCGCGAGCCGGGCCGCGCCCTGCTGCACGGGGGTCTGCCAGAACGATCCGGGGGCGTCGTTGCTGGGCCAGCCCATCATCCCGGAGTCGGCGTAGTCCAGCAGTTCCAGATCGCTGATCTTCAGGACCTCGCAACTCGCTTCGAGTTCTTGACGGCGCATGAGGGCGACCGCCGCCGGATCGTGGCCGGGATCACCCGGCTTGACACCTCCCGGTCCGTCACCGCAAGAGCCGTCGGTACAGGTCACGAGAACCGTGCGGATGCCTTCCGCCGCGTACCGCGCGAGGACCCCTCCGGTCGAAGTGGCCTCGTCGTCGGGGTGGGCGTGCACTGCCATCAGCGTCAAAGGCCGGCCAGTCATGAAACAGTCCTCCTGCAGAAATACGTCGTGGTCCGCGTGGCGCGGTGGGTGTACCGCGATTCTGGGGCCCGGATCCGTGCGTGGCGGACGACATCGCGGTCTCCGTGTCTCCGCCCGTACGGCACCGGTCCCTCGGCCGATGCAACCTTGCCGACCGGACTGCGTGTTCCCGGAGAGGCCGCTTTGCCTTCCAGCCGGGAGAAGAGTCGCGTGAGGGCAGACCTGTGGTGCGGTCGAGTCGGCGGAACGGGACTTGCCCACTGCGGGGCGTGGCGGGGCGTACGGCGTCCCTGGGTGGGGTGCCGATGAGGGAGGCGGCGTGCCCGGCGGTGATGTGGCGGGCGCGTCAACTTCTCGACGCCGTGCTGCTTTTCGCCCCGGGTGGGCCGGACTGCGGCCGAGGTGAGGGTGTTGATCGGACAGGAGGGCGTCGCGTCTGGGGCCAGGGCGGGGAAGTCCACCACCGCGCGGATATTTCGGTCAACGGGGACTCCTCGCCCGAAGTCCTGGCGGACTCCGGGCAGTTGACCTCGACGGTTCCAGGGTCCCCGACGGAGTCATGCGGGGGTCGGCGTCCCGGGTGGTGACGGTCCGGCAGGTGGCCTGTGTCATGGTCGCCCTGTCATGTGTGGCACGCTCCGTCCCCTTGGAGGGTCAGACGTCGCGCCAGCGGGCGTTGGCCCAGGAGAAGACCCCGAAGGCGATGAGGCCGACGGCTATCAGCGCGAGCAGCCAGGGGCCCGCAGGGGTGTCGGCGAACGTACGCAGGGTGTTGTCCATGCCCTTGGCCTTGCCCGGCTTGTGCTGGAGGGCCGCGGCGATGGCGAAGCCGCCCGCCGTGGCGAAGACGATGCCGCGGGCCGTACCGCCGAACACGCCGAAGAAGGCGACGACTTGACGCGTCCTTCGGGACATCTCCGCCGTCTTCAGATGCTTCTCGAACTTGCGCAGGAGCGCCCGGACGGCTATCCAGAGGCCGGCCGCGGTCACCGCGGCACCGGCGACGGCGACGATCCACTGCCCGCCGGGCCAGTCCAGCGCCTTCGCCGTGACGTCCTGGGAGTTCTGGTCCGAACTGCCGCTGCCGCTGCCCTTGTCCCCGGCCGCGTAGGAGAGCACGGAGTACGTGACGAAGCCGTAGAAGACGCAACGGCCCGCGGCCATGGCCCTCTTGCCCGGCTTCTCGCCGTCGGGACCCGCCTGCCCGAAGGCGGCCTCGGACAGCCGCCACAGGGCCATCCCGGCAAGGGCGATCCCGAGCAGCCACAACAGCGCGGTCCCGAAGGGTTTTTGGGCGATCTCGGCGATCGCGCCACCCCGGTCCGCCTGCTCGCCCCCGCCGGAGAAGGCGATCCTAAGAGAGAGAACACCGACCAGTACGTAGATGACCCCGCGGGCGACGAAGCCCGCGCGTGCCGCAGCCGCGACCGCCTTGCTGTTCGCCGCGCGTCGGGCCTGACCGTGTGCTGTTGCCGATCCAGTAGCCATGTCCCACCGAATGCCCCCGAAGAGCGACGGCATCCCGGGTCCGACTCGCTTTGTCCTCCTGCCGTTGTTCTGGACGGTGCGGCCAACGTGGCTGAAGGACTCGCCGAGACAGCCGTAGGTTCGTGCACTGGAGGGCGAGACGGCCCAGCGGTTCGCCGACGCGCCCGCGAAGGAGTGAGGGTACGGCTGCTGCTGGCGACTTCGGCAGCCGGCTCGTCGAGAGGGACCGGTTGGGGGCGGTGGAGCGGCCGGGCGTGCAGGCGGCCTGGCTCCGCAAGCCGCCGTACCTGTCGAGCGGACCCGCGGTGGACGGGCTGGCCGCCTTCGCCCAGAACGGGGCCGAGTGCCATGACGAATTCTTCGACGACCGCGACCGGTTCACCCATCACACCCGTCGGGGCGGCGCGGTGGTTCAGGTGGTGCGTGGCTCGGCCGGTTTCGGTCGGCAGGACATGCGGACCCTGTTCCGCGTGGTGATCGAGACGGCGGAGGAAGGGATCGGGCTGGCCACCGCATGTATCGCGCCGGACGCGTTCTTCGTCGAGTTGCTGTGCGCCGGGGCGTGGAGGTGGAGACCCTGCTGCCGGGCCCGTACACCGGCAAACGGGTGTGCCGACTGGCGGGCCGGCGCTACTGAGAGGGCCTCACGGCGTGCGCGGTGAAGGTCTACCACCACCGGCCGACCATGTTTCCCGCCAAGGTCGTCACCGTCGACAGGGTGACGGCATTCATCGGCTCCACGAACCTCGACCGTCGTTCCCCCGGCCCCGGCGAAGAGGTCATGCTCGCCGATGTTTCCCATGACCTCGTACCGGCATCACGGTGTCGTACCGGGCCGGTGCTCTTCGTCCGTGCCGGCAGGGGTGGCCTCCGGGCGTTCAACGTCGTGCTGGGCCAGGAGGGCCAGCAGATCGGCGACGGAGGCCGGGGCGTCGGCGGGATGGCGCAGCGCGGTGGCGGAGGCGATGCGGTAGACGTTCGAGCGGCCTTCCTTGACGTGGGTGAGGTACCCGCCGTCTTCCAGGTCGGCGATGATCTTCTGAACGGCCCGCTCGGTCAGCCTGCAGCGCACCGCGATGTCGCGGACGCGAGTGGTGTGGTCTGCGGCGATGGCTGCCAGGACGCGGGAGTGGTTGGTCAGGAACGTCCAGCCCGGACGTGGTTCAGCGGCTCGGTCCATGGTCCGACTATAGGGCGCGCGTTTCACGTATTCAAAAGGGTGCATCACGTTTCGTGTATTGGTTGACGTGAATGCAAGGTGGGGTGAGAGTGGAGCCGTAAGGAGACGTCGACACGTTCCGGGAGCCTCCGATGTCCTGCCGCGCGGCTCGTCCTGCGGCCGAGGGACCCTGCACCGAGTGCGGCGGCACGTCCCCGCCCTCGACGCCGGCGTCCGTGACGGTGGAGGTCGGCGTGGTCGGCGGCCGACGCGTGGCGACCGTGAGCGGCGAACTGGACCTGGACAGCGCGCACATGCTGCGACACGGACTCGGCGATGCGCTGCGCGCCGCCGACGACGTGCTGGAACTGGATCTCACGGGTGTCCACTTCTGCGACTGCTCCGCTCTCAACGTCCTGCTCCTCGTGCGTAAGAACGCCCGGGAGGCATCGAAGAGCCTCGTCCTGCGCGCGAGCAGTCCCGCCGTGCAACGCCTGCTGGAACTGACCGGCGCAGCCGCTCTCTTCCCCGCCGTGTCACCCGAAGACGACCTTGCCGCGGAGAACGCGCACCCGCACCGGGCGCTGGAGACCCGGGGCGCGATCGACACGGCCTGCGGCATGCTCATGGCTTCCTTCGGCCTCGACCCTGAGCAGGCATGGCGGGTGCTCGTGACCGTCTCGCGGCAGAGCGACACCAGGCTGCACGTGATCGCTGACTCGCTCCTGCAGAGCAAGGCCGGACGGCCGCTGTCGGAGTTCCTTGCCGCTCAGCTGGCCGCGGCCGTGGAGGAACACGGCACCCGAGACGCCGGATGACGGCGCACACCGTCGAGTCGACTGGTACCGCATCGACCGAACGTCCGCGCACTCGGTCCGCCGGAGTTCCGACGGGCATCAGGCGTTTCCGGGAATGGGCGGCACGCTGCGACGCGGGGCGTATCAGCGCTGTCCTCCGCGGTCACGCTGGGTCAGCCGGCTCTGGAGATGAGCGAGCGCATCGGTGCGCCGCCGGTGCAGGGCGGCCCGTGCGGCGTTCGCTCCGGGGGCACCGTGCACACCTCCGCCCGGGTGCGCGGACGCGGACGCGAGGTACAGGCCGGGCACGGGCGTTTCGGGACGCCCGGTGCCAGGAGTGGGACGGAAGACCAACTGCTGGTGCAGAGCCGTGGTGCCGCCGTTGATGGCGCCTCCGTGAAGATTGGCGTCCATGCTCTCCAGCGTGGGCGGGGCGAGGATGCGCCGGGCTCTGACGAGACCGCGGAATCCGGGTGCGTAGCGCTCGACCTGCGTCTCGACGCGGTCGGCCATGGCCTCCTGCTCCCGGGCGTCCCAGGAACCGGTGAGCTTGTCGTCCCCCGCGTCGCCCCGCACCCGGTGCGGTACGTGTGTGTAGGCCCAGGCGGACTCGGTGCCCCGGGGCGAGCGACTGGTATCGGCGGTGGTCATCTGGCCGAAGAGGGCGAAGGGTTCGTCGGGGACGTGGCCCGTGGTGATCTGGGCCGCGAAACGGGTGAGGGCGTCGACACCCTCTGCCAGATGGACGGTCCCGGCGCGTGCCGCCTCCGGGCAGGTCCAGGGCACCGGACCGTCCAGCGCCCAGTCCACCTTGAACGTGGCGAAGTCCCAGTGGAAGCGTTCCAGGTCGCCGAGCAGACGTGCGGGAAGGTGTTGTTCCGCGACGAGGGAGCCGTAGAGGGCGGGTGCGGAGACATCGGCCAGAACCGCCCTGTGGGCCACGACTGTTTCGCCGCTCGCGGTGCGGACGCCGACGGCCCGGCCGCCGCGGACGACTACCTCGGTGACCCGTTCCCCGCAACGGACCGTGCCACCGCCTCGCGCCAGGCGGCGGACGAGGGCGGTGGTGAGCGCTCCGGCGCCACCGACGGGGACGGGGAAGCCGTAGGTCTGGCCGAGCATGGACATCAGCCAGCCGAAGCCTCCGCTGCCCGCCGCCTCCGGTGCGAGATCCGCGTGCAGGGCGTTGCCCGCGAGCAGGAGCCTGCCGCCCTCCCCGCGGAACTCCTCCTCACCCATGCGCCGCACCGGCAGCAGCATCGTCCTGGCCAGTCGCAGCCCGCCCGCCGCCCGCAGCCGCAGCGCCAGCCGGGCCCCGGCGCGGACCGGGGGGAACGGCGTGAACAGGGCGTCGAGAATGCCGGGCCGTAGCGTTTCCCAGACGTCCCGCAGTTCTTTCCACGCGGCTCCGTCGCCCGGCGCGAACGCCTCCAGGCTCGCGGCCGTCTCCTCCAGGTCTCGGCTGAGGACCGCGCAGCGACCGTCCCGCAACGGGTGGGCGAGGACCTTCGGGGCGTGGCTCCAGCTCAGCCCCTCCCGCTCCAGCCGCAGGCCGGCCAGGACCGGGGAGGCGGCGGCGAGCGGATAGAAGGCGCTGAAGAGGTCGCTGGTGAAGTCGGGGTCGACCCCATGGTCGTGCCGGACCGCTCCTCCTGGCTCGTTCTGGGCTTCCAGGACTTCCACGCTCCAGCCCGCGTCGGCCAGGAGGTTCGCGGCGACCAGCCCGTTGGGGCCGGCCCCGATCACTACTGCGTCCGCCATGACTCACTTCCGGCTCGGTAGGGGGTGCCGCGCCCGCCGACGTGGCTTTCTGCATGTCCCGTCGCTGCTTCAGGCCTCGTGCGGTCGCGGCCGTCCGGGAGCGACGCGGGAGAGGCCTTCGTCCTGCTCGCACAGCCGGGCGAGACGGGCCAGCATCGCGCGGCTCCGCATCTGCTGCGCCGCGTCCAGCAGCGGATTGTGCAGGGCGCCCCCCCCGCACCCCGCAGCGGATGCTCGTCCAGGATGATCAGTGTCTGCTCGCCCCAGGGCCGCAGTTCCATCGCGATCCGCGCGGTCCCCAACGGCCCGCTGTGCGCCTCCAGTTCGAGAACGGAGGGCGGTTCGCTGCGGCGTACCACGGTTCGGTTGCGCAGGGTGAGCGGCCCGATCCTGATTTCGTAGCGGAGGGCCGCGCCCACCTCGGGCCACAGCCCCTCGTCCGGCTCGGCCCGCGCGGTACCCACGACCCAGTCCCCGTACCGCTCGGCGTCGGACAGGATCTTCCAGACGTCCTCGGGAGACTTCCGGATCAAACGGTGTCGTACGGCCATGGGTTCCTCCGCCGTTCGGTTCGTCGCGTCCGCCGCCGCGAGTTCCCCTGCTGGGCCCGGGTACACACTCCGCGGGCGGCGGCCGTCGCATTCGAAGAATTGATCGACTTCCCAGAAGTGCCCGCCGACACTCACGGGCGCGACGACGCCCGTCGCTCCGCGAGCGAAGGGGAGCCGCAGGCCGGACGCGGGGCCAGGACGAGTGCGAGCACGGTCACGCCGGGTCGACCGGGTGGGCAGGCTGAACGGGCCCGTGAGCCGAGTACCTGACGGGCCGGGTACCCATGTGCCTCATGACGCTGCGACGCGGCGGCTCCCCGCAGACGTGACGGAGTGGAGCGTCGGCCGACTTCGGGACGGCACCCCTGGCCGTCGGCATCAACGGCGGTCACAGGGGTAGCCGCGAGGCACACCCACCTTGCCCGGGAAAGTGAGGACGCCGTGCGAGAGCCCGACCCGGAGACCGCTGGAAACAGCGGTGAGCCGAGATCGAAACCGATACCGAGGGATCTGCCCGATCAGCAGGCCACGGCCGACGACGAACCAGGGACTGCTGACCCGACGCCCCCCGATCTGGACCCGCCCGAAACGGACGAGGCCGGAACCGGTAGGCGCGGCGCCCCGCGCTCCGGCAGCCCACGCCCGGACCATCCTGTGCCCGACGAGCCCCCCGGCTGACGTACCCCCGGGGGCCAGGAGGTCGCCCCGGCGCATCGCCGACCCGGGCGACGGCGATCGGCCCGGAGGCGAACACGCCAATGCCCATCCCGCCCGTCCCCGGCGTCCGAGGCCCTCCTCAGGTGGCAGGTCGCCACTCCGCGGAGGCTATTTCGCTGCGTCCGGGGAGATCGGTGTCGCGCCCTCGTGCTCGGCGTCGGCCGCGCCCATTTCCTGGCTGACGCGGGCGTTCAGTTCGGCCCAGCTCTTGTCGAACTTGGCCAAGCCCTCGCGTTCCAGGGTGTCGGTGACGTCGGTGAAATCCACGCCTACGCGCTGCAGCGCCGCGAAGTGGGCAAGTGCCGCCGCGTGGTGGTCGGCAACCGGCGCGTCGTGGGGGAGCCTGCCGTGATCGGCGTACGCGGCCAGGGTGTCGCCGGGCATGGTGTTCACGGTGCCGGGGATGGCCAGCTCGCTGACGTACATCGTGTCGGGGTAGGCCGGGTCTTTGACGCCGGTGGACGCCCACAACGGGCGTTGCGGTCGGGCGCCGGCCTCGGCCAGGCGCTCTCGGCGCGGCTCCGTGGACGCCGACTCGTAAGCCCGGTACGCCAGGCGTGCGTTGGCGACCGCGGTTTTGCCCTTCAGCGCGACGGCCTCGGGTGTGCCGATGGCGTCGAGGCGGCGGTCCACCTCGGTGTCCACGCGGGAGACGAAGAACGAGGCGACCGAGTGGATGCCGCTCAGATCGTGTCCGGCCTGCCGGGCCCGTTCCAGGCCGGCCGTATGGGCGTCCATCACCGCGCGGTAGCGGTCCAGCGAGAAGATCAAGGTGACATTGACGCTGATCCCCAGCGCCACGACCTCGGTGATGGCCCTGAGGCCCTCGCGGGTGGCCGGGATCTTGACGAACAGGTTCTCCTCCTGGACGGCGTCCCACAGTTTGACCGCCTGTTCGACCGTGGCGTCGCGGTCCTCGGCCAGCCTGGGGTCGACCTCGATCGACACCCGTCCGTCCAGGCCGTCGGTCCTCTCGTGTACCGGTGCGAAGACGCGGCAGGCGGCTCGTACGTCGTCGGTGGTGAGGGCGAAGACTGCGTCGTCGACGCTCACCCCGTCGGCGGCCAGACTGCGGAGCTGATCGGTGTAGCGGTCTCCGCGGGAGAGGGCGGAGGCGAAGATCGTGGGGTTCGTCGTGACCCCGACGACATGCCGGTCGGCGATCAGCTGCTGCAGTTGGCCACCGGCCAGCAGCTCACGGGACAGGTCGTCGAGCCAGATCGACACGCCGGCGGCGGTCAGGTCGGCGAGCGGGTCGGACACGGTGGAATCGGGCATGCTGAATCTCCAGACGGTCTGTCGTCCGCGGGTAACTCGACCCCGGCGGACAGGGTGGGACGCGGCTCTCCGGGTCCTCTCGCGGTCCCGCACAGATCATGCGCGGGCGCTGCGGACCCGGAGCGGGTCGCGGGGGGCGGCGGGCCTGGCGGCGCCGAGCTGCTCGCCCAGTTCGCCCAGCCGGTTGCGGCCGAGGACGGAGCGGACCTGGGGGAACCACTCCTTCTCCTCCTCGCCGCGGTGCTCCTCGACGCTCTCCAGCACGTGATCGGCGGTGTCCGGCACGGCGGCACGCGCGGCGGGACAGAAGATCTTCTCGACTGCCTGGTGGTCGTCCTTGAGCGGCACGATCGCGTCCATGGGCAACTCCTTCGTGTCGGCCCGTACGTTTCCGGTACGGCGGGGCGTCTCTGCCGGCGGAACACCGGACGAAGTCCGGCTCCCCGCTCCGGCTACCCCGCGTGGCGCGACCGACCCGTCTGAAGCGCACCTTTCGCCACGTTCGGTCGTACCCGGGTCGGTGAAGGCGATCGGAGACAGCGTCGTGCGGGTCGCCGTGCCGGAGGAACGGAGCCCTTCGGGTCTGGTCGAGTCTCACTCGGCGGCACGTAATGTCATGTCTGCGGGAAGCGCATCCGCACCCGAGGAGGATGGTGTGGCGAGGGACCGGATCGGACTGGCCGAGGTGCTGGCGGCTGCGGAGGACGCGGCGCCGGTGGACTCCCTCGACGTCGTGGCGAGAAATCTGCGTGACCGGTTCGGCGCGCGATACGTGTCGTTCCTCTTCGTGGACATCGTCGGACAGCGTCTGCTGCGGGTCGGCGACACCGTGGCCGGGCGGCCGGAGCACCGGGCCGCGCAGGTCCCGCTGGCCGGCCGCGGCGTCTACGACGAGGTGCTGCGCGCCCAGAAGGTGGTGAAGGCCCCGCAGGGGGAGGAGGGGTTGCGAGTGCTGGCCCCGGTCACCAACCGGGGTGACACCATCGGCGTTCTGGAGCTGTTTCTGGACGAGGTCACCGAGGACGTGCTGGAGCAGGTCGAGGGGGCGGCGCACGCGCTGGCGTACATCATCGTCACCGACCGTCGTTTCACCGACCTCTATCACTGGGGCAACCGCTCCACCGCGGTGAGTCTGGCCGCGGAGATCCAGCGCCAGCTCCTGCCTTCGGCCGCATGCTGCGAAGCTCCCGAGTTCAGCCTCGCCGGCGCCCTGGTTCCGGCATCCGACATCGCCGGTGACACCTACGACTACAGCCTCGACCAGGAAACCCTGCACCTGTCCGTCACCGACGCCATGGGGCACGACGTCGACGCATCGCTGATGGCCACACTCCTGGTCAATGCCTCCCGGGGCGCCCGGCGCGCCGGAGCGGACCTCGCCGAACAGGCCCGGCAGACCCACCACGCCCTCCTCGACCACGGCCGACGGACCTTCGCCACCGGCCAGCTGCTGCGCATCGCACTGGACGGGAGCAGCGCCCAGCTCGTCAACGCCGGTCATCCGTGGCCCCTGCGGCTCCGCGACGGCACGGTCGACGAACTGTGCCTGGCCGTGAATCTGCCCTTCGGCCTACCGGAACAGGGCCCCTACCGAGTGCAGGATCTCGACCTGCGCCCCGGCGACCGCCTCCTGCTCCACACCGACGGCATGCAGGAACGCCAGGCCTCAAGTGTTGACCTCCCCGCCCTCCTCGGTGCGACCGCTGCCGAGCACCCGCGCGAGGTCGTACGTGCCCTGGTCGCCGCGGTCACCGAGGCCTACGGCGGCCGGCTGCCGAGGGACGACGCCACCGTCCTGTGTCTGGACTGGCACGGCCCCGACCGCGCGAGCCGCGAAGCGAATCCCTGAGCATGCGCCTTGCGCGCGCCTCGGTCGGGCGTTGCCCAGGGTGTGCGCGTGCCGCCGGACGGGCGTACGGGCGGAGGGGAAATTGACCGACGGGCGCGGCACCGACGCCGTGATCGACGCGGTCGGCATGGAGGCGCACGGCAACGCGGGGGCCAAGGCCGCTCAGTAGGTGACAGGGCTCCTGCCCGACGTGCTCGCCCAGCCGTTCATGGAGAAGGCGGGTGTGGACCGGCTCGGCGCGCTCCACGCGGCCATCGATCCCGTACGGCGCGGCGGCACCGTCTCGCTCCCCGGTGTGTGCGGCGGAGCCATGGACCCGCTGCCACTGCTGCGTGTGTTCGGCAGGCGGATCCAGTTCCGGATGGGGCAGGTGAACGTGTGGCGCTGGGCACCGGAGATCATGCCGGTGGTCACCGACTAGGCCCCCTCGGCGTGGACGGCTTCGCCACCCACCACCTGCCCCTGGAGAGGCACCGCGGGCGTACGCGGCCTTCCAGGCCAAAGCGGACGGCATGATCAAAACTCTGCTGCGTCCCTAGCTCTCGGTCTCGCCGGAGGGCTTCCCGGTCTCGCGTTGGGGTACGACCGTGTACTTCGGGTCCTCGGCCGAGGCGACTCCGGCCGCGAAGACCCCGAACCGGGTGCAGGCCGAGCCCGCGAGAAGGGCGAGCCCGGCCGCGGCTGCCGCCGGGCGGCTGCGGCGGCCGAGCAGCAGCCCGGTCGCGGCGCCGGTCGCGGTGAGCAGTCGGGCGGCGCGCAGCAGGGTTCCGGCGCGGCCCTGCCGATAGGTTTCCGCGACCGTACCGAGGCGCCGCTCGGCTGCCCGCGTCGCGATCTCTTCGGCGCCGGCGGCGAGTACCGCGGCGCAGCGAGCCGGTGCCGACTCGGTCACCGGACCTACGAGCAGGGCCATGCCGGATGCCGCAGCGGTCGCGGACGCGACGAACAGGTAGGGGAGTTCGCGGTGCGCGCCGTGCCAGGCGGGTACGGCGGTGTCCGCCGCCAGGACGGCCGTGTAGGAGGCGATCGCCGGGCCGAGCAGCGCTGCCGTCCCGGTCGCCGCGGTCCCGGTCCTGGGCAGCCGCCCCGTGACGGCGGTGACGGCCGCCGCACCGGCTGCCGGCCCGTAACCGGCGAGGAGCCACGAGCCCACGCTCATGGGCGAGGTCGGCTTGAGGACCCGGAGCATGTTCGGGAACCGGCTCGGCACCCCGAGGTCGTGCACGAGCGCGGCGGCGGACAGCGAGACGGCGGCGAGCGAGGACACCTTCATCGCGGTGGCGGTGGTGGTGCGTCCCGTGAACTGCGCGCCCGCCGCGAGCACGGAGCCCGCGCCGGCCAGACCGCCCAGGAAGAAGTACCCGGCGATGTCCTGGGCGCTCCAGGACGGTGCCTTGATGATGGGGCGCCCGTAATACGACTCGAACTCGGCGCGGGGGACCATGAGTTGCTCTCCGTGCCGCTTGCGGCGACCCTGCCGCGTGCCTTGTCCGGGACTCTTCGCCGCCTCGCTCATCGTGTGCCCTTCCTGCGCAGCAGCCCCGGCAGTGCGAAGGAGACGGCGAAGGCTCCGGCCAGGGAGAGGGCCGCCGCACCGGCGTGCTTCCACATCGTGGGAAGGTCGCGGGTGGTGACCACTGGGTCCGGGGGCAGCCCGTAGACCTCGGGCCGGTCGAGGAGCAGGAAGAACGCGCCGTCGCCGCCGACGCCGTCGTCGGGGTCGTGACCGTAGAGGTGGGCTTCCTCCACGCCCGCCGCGTGCAACTGATCGACACGCAGGGCTGCTCGTTCGCGCAGTTCGTCCAGCGGGCCGAACTGGATGGACTCGGTCGGACAGGCCTTGGCGCAGGCGGGTTCCTGCCCGGCGCCGAGCCGGTCGTAGCACATGGTGCACTTGAACGCCCGCCCGTCCTCGGGGCGTTGCTCGATGACGCCGTACGGGCAGGCGGGCACGCAGTAGCCGCAGCCGTTGCAGATGTCCTCCTGGACGACGACGGTGCCGAACTCGGTGCGGAAGAGCGAACCGGTGGGGCAGACGTCCAGGCACGCGGCGTGCGTGCAGTGCTTGCACACGTCGGACGACATCAGCCAGCGCATCTCCCCCGGCTCGGCGGAAGGCTCCGACTCGGCCTCCACCACGCGGAGTTGGGTGCGTCCCTCCGGCGCCGGGACCTGAGGTTTCTGCTGCTCGATGAAGGCGACATGGCGCCAGGTGGAGGCGCCGAGGCCCTGGGTGTTGTCGTAGCTCATGCCGGTCAGGGAGAGGCCGTCCTCCGGGATGGCGTTCCACTCCTTGCAGGCGACCTCGCAGGCCTTGCAGCCGATGCAGACGGAGGTGTCGGTGAAGAAGCCGACGCCGGGCACCCCGAACCCCCGCCCCGCGTCGGCTTCTTCACCGACA
>NZ_JAEQAZ010000215.1 GCF_016654115.1 Streptomyces sp. MBT53 | reverse complement strand
CCCACCCCCTCCCCACAAGGAGCCACCGATGAGCACCCTCTCCTTCAAGATCCTCGACCTGGACTTTCCGGCAGGCAGCAAGAACAAGACAGCCACCCTCGTCACCGGCGAGAACGACGCCCTGCTGGTCGACGCCGCGTTCACCCGCGCCGACGGACACCGCCTGGCCGCCGAGATCCTCGACTCGGGCAAGAACCTCACCACCGTCTTCGTCTCCCACGCCGACCCCGACTTCTACTTCGGCGCGGAGGTGATCGCCGATGCCTTCCCCGACGCGACGTTCGTCGCCACCCCGCTCGTCATCGAGCACATTGCCCACTCCTACGAGGGCAAGCTCAAGGCCTGGGCCGCGCTCGGCCCGAACCTCCCCACCCGCCTGGTCGACCTGACCCCGCTGACCGGCGACCTCACCCTGGAAGGCCACCGCTTCGAGCTGAAGGGCGGCCCGGACACGCTGCCCGACCGCCACTACCTCTGGCAGGCCGAGCAGCGTGCCCTCCTCGGCGGCGTCCTCCTCTTCCAGCAGGAGCACGTCTGGGTCGCCGACACCCCCACCCCCGACGACCGCGCCGCCTGGATCGGCCTGCTGGACGAGATGGCCGCCCTGAAGCCGGAGTTGGTCGTCCCCGGCCACCGCCTGCCCGGCACCCCCGCCGACGCCTCCGCCATCACCGCCACCCGCGACTACCTCCTGGCCTTCGAGGAGGAACTCGGCAAGGCGGCCGACGGCGCCGCGCTGACCCAGGCGCTCATCGCGCGCTACCCGGGCAACGGGATGCTGATCGCCGCCCAGATCGGCGCGAAGGTCGCCAAGGGCGAGATGAAGTGGGGCTGACCATGACCGACTTCGCCACCTCCGATGCCCCCGCCGACGTCGTACGACGCCAGTACCTCGCCTCCGCCGCCGGCGACCTCGAAGCCCTCCGCGCCACCCTCGCCCCCGACGTCGAGTGGACGGAGATGGCCGGCTTCCCCCTCGCCGGCACCTACCGCACCCCCGACGGCGTCACGTCCAACGTGATGGAGAAGCTCGGCAAGGACTGGGACGGCTGGACCGCCCACGACGACACCTACGTCGTCGACGGCGAGAACGTCGTCGTCCTCGCCCGCTACACCGCGACCAACAAAGCCACCAGCCAGCCGATCGACGTCCGCGTCGCCCATCACTTCGTGGTGCGCGGGGGCGTCATCGTCCGCTTCGAGCAGTTCGTCGACACCGCACTCGTCCGCGACGCCATGACTCAGCCTGTCCAGCGTGGCCGCTGATCGAGTGGCGGCGTCGATGTCCGCGCCACGAACGCGCCTCAATCACAACAAGTCAGCGGTTCAGTCGCGACGGCACCGTCCCCGTCCGACGGACTCCCGGCTGTCAGGCGCGGGCCGGCGCCGCGCGGAGCTTGTTCCGTGAGGTGACGTCGAGCTTGGTGAACACCTTGTGCAAGTGCCATTCGACGGTACGGGGGCTGATGAACAACTCGGCGCCGAAGCCGCTCAACATGTCGTAGGCGACGCGCAGTTGCTCACGTGCGTCGATGCGCCGGTTCTCACGGCGCAGCCACTCGCCGTACACCAGGTGGGTGCGGGCGAGATGGACGGCGACCCGGCTGCGTCGGAGGTGCTCGATGGCCTGGCGGTAGAGCAGTTCGGCCTCCTGGCCGTCGCCGAGCAGCGCTCTCGACCGGGCCATGACGCCAAGGGCCCAGTTCGTGCCGGCCGCGCCGGCTTGTTCCTCAAACCGGCGCAGGGCTGCCGCGGCCGCCTCGGGGGCCTCACTGCGAGCGCCCGCCTCGACCAGTTCTAAGAGGGTGAACCCGAAACCCGCCAACTCCTCGTACTCCCATGCCTGTTCGGCCCTGGCCAGGGCGTCCTCGTAGCGGCCCAGGCCGTTGTCCAGCACCGCGATCACATAGTGGGCCTGCCCTATCGCCCGTCCCTCGCCCCAGGGCGCCGCCTCCCGGACCGGTCGTCGATCCTGTCCGCCACCCGGGCGTCGTCGCCGCGCCGGACCTGGAGGAACGCTCCCGCGTATCCGAGGGGCGAGTTGCCGGTCACCGCCGGTTCCGGGGAACCGGTGGCCGCGCTGCTGCGGCCCGGCAACGCCGACTCCAACACGGCCGCCGACCACATCGAACCCGCAGGTCTCGCCCTGGCCCAACTGCCGAACCGCCTGCGGCGGGGCCGGCAGACCTTGATCCGCACCGACTCCGCCGGCGGCACCCACGCCCTCCTCGACCGGCTCTCCCGGTGCGGGCGATGGCTGTCGTATTCCGTCGGAATGACCAGCACCGACGACCTCCACCAGGCCGTCCTGAAGATCCCGAGGAAGGCATGGACACCGGCCCACGACGCCGACGCCGCCGAACGGCCCGGCGCCTGGGTCGCGGAGATCACCGACATGCCCGACCTGAACCCGTGGCCGAAGGGCATGCGGCTGATCGTCCGCAAGGAACGGCCGCACCCCGGCGCCCAGTTGCGCTTCACCGACCTCGACGGACTGTGGCCCACCCGTTTCGCGACCAACACCAAAGGCGGCCGGTTCGCGGACCTCGAACTGCGTCACCGCAGACGTGCCCGCTGAGAGGACCGCATCCGCGCCGCCCGCGCCACCGGCCTGCGCAATCTGCCCCTGCACGACATGGCACAAAACCGGATCTGGCTGGAGATCGTCTTCCCCGCACTCGACCTCCTCGCCTGGCTTCGACCGCCCCGAGAACCCGCACCAGCCCGCCGGTGAAGTGGAACCCGGCGCCCACCCGGCGCGAGAACCGGGCCCTCGCCCTGCCCCAGCCCCGAAAAGACCGCACCACACGAAACTTGCAACCGCCCTGCGGTGCGGTCTGGGACGGTTTCCAGAATAGCGGTCCTGAATGCAGCGGCAGTCCTGCTCACACCACTGCGCGCAGCGAACTGGAAATCCTGTATCCGGGATACCGGACCCATCCGGTTCGAGAACCAGCCGCCGGGCCAGTCGCCGAACAAATTCCGAGAAGCTCGAATTCTTCGTCATTCAGAAGGAATCGACAACCATACACAGATGGTTCGGAGAATCGCCGAACTGAGTTCACGGAATGGAAGTACTCGTTTCGCTTCCTGGTACGGATAGGGGTTTACGACCCGAGCCTCGGAATCGAGAGACGGGTGACCATCAGAATGAAGCATTACGTCAAGGCATGCGCGGCCGTGGTTATAGCGGCCCCCGGTGTGATCGCCACTGCCCCCGCAGCTGGCGCCAACCCGCCGTCCGGTATCAACATCCGTGGCAAGGAGGCCTTCAACATCACGTACGCCGCTGCGGAGTCCACGATCTCACCGGCGTTCGGCAACTGCGAGTTCCCCGTCGTCCACCTGGACCTGGGTCGGCGCGGTACGCCGGATCTCCAACGACTCGGTGGCCAACTGCGGTCACGGCACGGCCAGTCTGGAGGTCAACGAGTCCTACGCCACCACCCACGGCACCTCCGTGTCGGTCGGCATCAACACGAAGTTCGGCTTCAAGTCGGGTGACCTCGACGCCGAGGTCGGTGCCAGCGTCAGCTACTCCTCGTCCTGGTCCAAGGCCCACACGCTGGGCCGCCAGGTCACCGTCTCGGTCCCGCACGGCTACGAGGGCTGGATCGACGGTCGCCCGAACATGCGTACCGTGCCGATCAACCCGGTGTTCCGCGTCAACCACTACGTGTGGAACGACAGCCAGTCGGAGGTCGGCACCGAGGTGCACAGCCGGCGCGGACGCGGCTACGACCCCATCTGGTCCTTCGCCCACTACGTGAGCGCCTACGCGGACGTCGTCAACAGTCACCCCGACCATGAACTACGTCGCCCACGACAAGCCCGGCACCTGCTGGCAGCGGCCTTCCGCGGGTCACCGGGCCCGACGACGCCCCGGGTGACCCGCATCCGCGCTCTGCCGGGTCACCCGGGGAAGAGGAACACGACGGCTTCCCGCTCCGGTCCGTCCCCGGCATGCCGAACCGGTTGGCCCTGCCTCGGCGAGGTCTCCTGGAGCCGCAGCAGGGCACGGGCCGCGAGCGCCGTACACAGCGTCCGCATCCCGCAAATCGTGGTCGGCGAGTGGCCGGTCAGCTGCTCGATCCGCTGCAACCGGTAGTCGATGGTGCTGCGGTGGATGATGAGTTCCGACGCGGCCCGGGCCCGATTGCCGTCCGCCGCGATCAGCGCCTTCAGCGTCTCCAGCAGCTCCGGCCTGGTGACGACCGGCTCGATCAGCGCCGCAAGGCACCGGGACACTGTCGGGTTGCTCGCCACCGCACACTCCACGGCCACGTCGGCGAGCTGGTAGACGCCGGGCCCCCGCCTCAGCGCACCCACGACCGCAAGGACGTTCGCTATCTCGCGTACGCCGCTCCCCAGCTCCGCGTACGGCCGCCAGGCAACCGAGATCCACACTCCGTCGCCGAGATCCTCCCGGACCTGATGGGCCAGCCGCAGTGCCTGCTGCCGGTTCGGGACGGGTGCCAGCAGCTGACCGCCACCGCCGCTCAGCCGCAGCCGGCTGGCCGACCCGAAGCGCCCCCCGAGCACGGCGGCCAGCGCGGAGTCGGCGCATTCGCTCGCTCTGATCCCGACAGCAGCCCAGGCCGGCGCCACGGCCTCCGGCCCCGGCCGACCGCCTGCACGGGCGGGCCCCGGTGTGGGCTGTTGGAGGGTTTGAGTGGTCATGTCATTCCTAACCTCGGCAGTTGCACGTCGGCTGGTCGGTTGCGAGCGGGCGGCCGCCGATTTTCCGGCGGCGGCCTGCCCATGTCGCGCCAGGGGATGGTGCGACCCGGTCGCACAGCGGACTTTCGCGGGAGCGAGGTTGTTGCACAATCCCAGCTCAAGGGGGTAAACAACCCGACATCGCGGGCGGAGAGCCGCGGCCTGCGGACCTCCGGCAGCAGGCCAAGGCACGCCTCCGTCATCGGGGGGCGTGCCTTGGCCGCTTCACCTCTCCTGGGCTCCGCGACGTCGCCGACGAGAGTTGCGGACGGTCACGCGTCCGTGGATTCAGTGACCGGCGTCATTTGATCCACCAGTTGGTCAGCCCGTCGATCAGCGGCGCCGTGTGCTTGAAGCTGTGGTTCGGCGCCGCCGCGTGGGGATAGCCGCAGAGGATGCTGGAGTACCAGCGCACCTCGACGTTGTCCTTCTGGAACACGGAGGTACCGGAACTGGACGCGTGAACGTCGAGCCAGGCCGGCTTGGTCGCGGAGGTCAGGCTGAAGCAGTGGTCATAACCGGTGGAGTGGTCGATGACCTCTATGCCCTTGGTGTTGGAGTACACCTTGACCTGGGGGTTGTGGTAGGGGCTCGGGGACTGGCCGGAGCAGTACTGCTTCCAGTCCGCCCTGCTCATCGTGGTGTCCCGGAAAGCACTCACCGCGGACTGGTACTTGGAGCCGTTGAACGACACCATGTGCGGCAGCACGAGCGTGGCAGCCCGGACCCTCAGGTCCTTGTGGTGCCAGACGCTGCTCCCACCCCAGCGGTACTGCATGTGGAGGATGGCTTCTCCCTGCAGCTTGACGAAGCCCGGGGTGATATTCACCCATCCCTTGTAGCCGGCCGGGATGTTCACGGTCTGCGTTTCGCCGAGCTGCCAGCTGCTCGGCGTGGAGGCTCCGAACGTGAGGTCACCGAGCAGGGAAGCGCTCAGGCCGAAGGCCTTGCTCAGATAGTTCGGGTGGTACTCCTTCTCGCCGCCCAGGTCGGGCAGGAAGCCGAAGGACTCGAACGTGGTCCCGTGGCCGGGGACGAAGGTGGTAGTGATTCCCTTCTGGCCACTGGTGCAGCCGTAGTCGGAAGCCGAGGAGGCCACCTGGCTCGAGTCCGTGTACTCGGACATCCGCGGGTTGACCCAGGCGATCTTGTCGATCTGCCACCACGCGATGCCGTTGGCGCCGCTGTCGGAGTTGCAATGGTTGTCACTGCTGGTCAGACAGCGGCTGACAATGACCGACTGGTCCATGTACTTCTGGTCGGCTGCCGTCGGGACCCATGGGTCCTCGATCGGCAGCCCGTAATCCGACTCGCTTTTGATGCAGTACGCGAAGTTGTTGTTTATCAGCCCGCCGCACCCCGTCGTGTCGGCCTGGGCCTGGGGTGCCTGGATCAGCCCCACACCGAGCGTGGTCGATGCCAAGGCGGCGAAACCGGTGAGGAGCGTGCCGGCGCGCAGCCGCATCCTCGCGAATCTCTTCACGGATCAGCCTCCGTGTTTCCTTCTGGACGACTCCGGCGGAGTCTGTTTCTTTCCTGTCAGAGATTCTGTGACCGCCGTTCGCCCGACGGAACCTTACCTGGCAGTTATCCGAAGAATTCTGGTTCGACGTCGGAGATTGCTTCTGGGCATGCCTCCGCGGTCACCGATGTCGGCGCCGGCCGGATCGCTGTGCCACTGCGCGCCGGAGGTCGGTGCGGAAGGCGGACTTGAGTTGTTCAGGGCCCGGAGACGGGTTGGCGAACAACTCCGCGGGCCCGAGGATCAGGTTCGATCCGATCGGATCGGCCCCGAGCGCGCGAATGTGCCCGCACTCCCTGGGCGGCCCTCAATCCTCAAAGGAGCTGGCCTGTGCCTTCCTTGTTCAGTAGATGCCCCTGGCGGCGGTTGCTGGTAACCGCCGCCACCGCGGCGCTGTCCTTCTCATTAGTCACCGGCCTGCTCCAGAACACCGCCGCCCCGGCGAGCAGCAGCGCCGCCTCCGGTACCTCGGTGACGTCCGTCTGCACCGGATCCGTGGACGCCGTGGAGACCGGCTACACGGAGAACGCTCCGAGCGTGGCGACCGGGCCGGTGGCCGAGGACGCCTCGTACACGTTGAGCAGTCGGCAGCTGTCGGGTCTGGCATCGACCAGGGGCCCGGCGATCGCGAACTGTGAGAGCAAGCTCCGCCAGGCGCAGCCCGCCGCGTTCAAGAAGTGGGGGTACCTGTCGGCCCGCGCGGTGGAGATCGCGGTGGATGTCACGATCACGTTCCTCGCCTCGACGTTGATCTGCTCCTTCACCGGTCCCGTCGGCTGCGCCTGGGGCGTACGGTTCGCTTCGTTCGCGGGCGGATTCGCCGGCGCGTTGGCGTTCCAGTACCTGACCGAAGGCGTGATCAACTGGTCCAGCGTGGGCGCCGCGTTCTTCGACGCGACCATTTCGATGCTGGCCTTCTCCGGTCTCGACAAGCTGGAGGAGGCGTACGTCGGTAAGGGCGTGAAGGCTGCGTTCACGGCGTCCGGGAAGGCGATCGCGTCCGTGGCCAAGCGGATCGGCAGCGCGGGCGCGGGCATGTCCAGCAGCATCACGAGCGCGCTGGGCAACATCGTCACGCACACCAGCACCTGGGCGTTCCCGTTCCCGGCCGCGGCCGCGGTCGCGGTCGTGCCGGCCATCGCGGAGTCCAGTGGCAACGCGGTCGCCGACGGTGTGCAACTGCGTGTGCCGTCCGCGTCCGCCGGATCGACCGACACGATCAACGACCTGTTCTCCGGCAGTGCCGGCAAGCGCTTCTACAACTGGGACATCGAGGAGACCTCGAACACCAACAGCGACGGCGCCATCGGCTACCTGATCGGCCAGGGCAGCAACTGCCTGAAGGACAACAGCGGTACCGTCTCGCTGTCCGCCTGCAACGTCCACGACGACACCCAGATTTGGTATGTCGACGGCGACGAGCTGATGTCCGTACACGGCCAGTGCCTTGACGAGCTCGGCAGCTCGTCGTCGCGGATCACGATCAGCTGCGACGGCCTGACCTATGTGACAAACCCTAACAAGCAGGACGACCAGTTCCTGATCACCCCTCCCGGCGGCACCTACATCCCGGACACCGTCGCGCAGTGGAAGAGCCACGTGTCCAGCTACGAGCACGCGTGAGCGTGCGGGCGAACCGCTGAACGCCGAGCGGGTGCACGGCCCGGCCCGCTGACGCGGTCGAGCCCGGCCAGGTGAGATTGTTGTTCACCTGGCCGGGCTTGCCCATGGACCACTCACCGAGCAATAGTGCGAGGCGAACTGTTGTCCGTCCCGCGACAAGGTGGTTTGGTGGGTCGTCCGGAACGGCCGGTG
Source organism: Streptomyces sp. MBT53 (assembly GCF_016654115.1). Classification (GTDB taxonomy): domain Bacteria; phylum Actinomycetota; class Actinomycetes; order Streptomycetales; family Streptomycetaceae; genus Streptomyces. The sequence continues at coordinate 5,307 of NZ_JAEQAZ010000215.1, read as the reverse complement.
GATCCCGATGCCGGCCCGATTCAGCGCTTCGCCCACGAGCTTCGCGCCCTGCGCGGCCAAGCGGGCAGCCCGGCCTACCGCGCGATGGCGCAACGCGTCGGCGTCTCGGTGACTGCCCTGTCCCGGGCCGCGGCGGGGGAGAATCTGCCGTCGCTCGCTGTCGCGCTGGCCTATGTCAGGGCCTGCGACGGCGACGAGGCCGCGTGGGAGGCGCACTGGAAGGCTGCGAGCGAGGACCGCGCCGCACCGGTCGCGCAGGACGGCGAGTCCCCGTATCGCGGGCTGGCCCGGTTCGAGCCCGGCGACCGGAAGCTGTTCTTCGGACGGGACCGTATCCTCGGCGACCTGCTGGAAGTGGTCCAGGAGAACCGGTTCGCCGCGCTCGTGGGCGCGTCCGGCAGCGGCAAGTCCTCGTTGCTGCGCGCCGGGCTCGTGCCCCGGCTGCAGGAGTACGCACAGGACCTGGGGCATCCGGCGGTCGTGCGCATCCTGGCACCGGGGCAACGTCCGGCGGCGGCCTTCCAGCACCTGCTCGCCCCGGGCGAGGGCGAGCCGGACAGCTGGGTGGTCGTCGACCAGTTCGAAGAGGTCTTCACTCTCTGCCGGGACCGGGACGAGCGGACGCGCTTCATCGACCTGCTGCTCACGGCGCACGACCCGGCGACGCGGCTGCGCGCGGTCATCGCGATGCGCGGCGACTTCTACGCCCGGTGCGCGGAGCACGCACCACTCGCCGAGGCCCTGCGGCACAGCACACTGCTGGTCGGACAGATGAACGCGGCCGAACTGCGCGAGGCGGTGACCGGACCGGCCACCGCCGCCGGGATCGTGGTCGAACGCCGTCTGACGGCGAGGCTCGTCGACGAGGTCGTCGACGAGCCCGGCGGACTGCCGATGCTCTCGCACGCCCTGCTCGAGACCTGGCGGCGACGGCGCGGCAGGATCCTCACACTTGAGGCGTACGAAGCGGCAGGAGGCGTACACGGCGCGATCGCCGCCACCGCGGAACGCGTCCACGAACAGCTGACCCCGGAACAGGTCCGCACCGCCCGACGGCTGCTGCTGAGGCTGATCAGCCCCGGCGAGGGCACCGCCGACACCCGGCGCCCCGCCGAGCGGACCGAACTCGACGAATGGCTCGATCCCGAGCTCAGCACGGTGATCGAGGAGCTCGCCGCCGCCCGGCTCCTCTCCATCGACGGCGAGACCGTGGAGCTCGCCCACGAGGCGCTGATCAGCAGCTGGCCGCGACTGCGCGGGTGGATCGACGAGGACCGCGAACACCTGCGGCAGCAACGGATGCTCGGCGAGGCAGCCTACGCCTGGCGTCGACTCGGGTACGATCCCGAAGCCCTCTGCCGGGGAACCCGCCTGGACCAGGCCGCCGAGGCCTTCGCCCACCCGAGCCGCGAACGCGAACTGGCCGCCTCGGAGCGCGCCTTCCTCACCGCTTCCCTGGATGCCCGCGCCCGCGATCTGCGTTCGGCGGCCCGCACCCGGCGCCGCCGGAGGAACACCCGGGTAACGCTCACCGCGCTGCTCGCCGTCCTGCTCACGGTCAGCCTGGCGGCCTGGCAACTGCGCCGTACCGACCAGCGCGAGAGCAACCAGGTCGCCGCCCGACGCGTCGCCGCGGTGGCCGATTCGCTGCGCACCACCGACCCGCGCACCGCGATGCTGCTGAGCGCGGCCGCGTGGCATGTCGCGCAGCTGACCGAGACCCGGGCCGCGCTGCTCGGCTCGCTCGCCCAGCCGGAACGGGACGTGTTCACCGATCCCGACCAGGGCGCCGAGACCGGGCGGTCGCTCGTCGACTCCGGCCGCACCCTCCTGAGCACGGCCGGCCGTAGCTGGCGCACCTGGAGCACCCTGACCCACCGTCAGCTCTCATCCGGCACGCTGCCCGCACCCGCAGCGGTGGGCGTGGCGGCCGACCCGGACGGCCGCGTCCTCGCGCTCGAGACGCCCGAGGGCTGGCGGCTGTGGGACCTGACCGCGCACCGATGGACCGGCGCGGCGCAACCCGTCCCCGACACCTATCTGGCGCGTTTCAGCAGCGACCCGCACAGCTATCTGGTGGTCGGCATCAATGACGACGACGCCGAGCTGCGCGCCGTCCCGGACGGGAAGCCGCTGCTCAAGACGGCCGTCGGCTCTGAGTCGAACGTGGCGACGTCCTCCGACGGCCGCCTCGTCGCCGTCTGCCCGGACAGCGGAGCGCTGTTCGTCCACGACCTCGCCACCGGCCGCGATCTGCCCGGTGACTGGACCGGCTCCGACGGCGACCACTGCTCCGACCAGAGCTCGCTGCTCCGGTTCGATCCCGCCGCGCACCGGCTGGCCGCCGTCTCCGACTCGGGTATCCGCGTGTGGGACACGACCACCGGTCAGCTCATCGCCGATCTCGACTATCCGAAGGCCAACACGGTCACCTTCAGCGCGAACGGCGCCTTCCTGGCCGCGGTCGGGGCCGACGAGATCGCGGCCTGGCGCCTGTCCGCGCCCGGTCCGCCCGTCTTCCGAACCTCCCTCAACGGCGAACGGATGCTGGGCGACGTCGCCTGGGACCCGAACCGGCCCGTGCTGCGCTACCTCGAGGGCGGCACCGTGCACACCCTCGACCTGGGCGAGGCGGTCACCGCCGACTGGCTCGACACCCCGGCGGCCGCCACCGCCCTCAGCCCGGACAGCCGCACCCTGGCCACAGCCGAGAAGATCGGCAACCACTTCACCTTCCGGCTCATCGACACCGCCGACGGCCGCCCGCTGCGCACCCTGCCCTCGGTCCCCCTCCCCGTCCCGCAGGACGGCGCGGGCCCGGTGGCCGCGCTCAGCGTGGATCCGCTGATGGCTTTCAGCCCTGACGGCGCGTCATTCGCCTACGGGACCTCCGTCCCGGGCCGAGTGACCTCGGACCAGCGGCTCGTCATCTGGGACCTGCCCCACAACCGCGTACGATCCACACTGAACCTCGCACCGTCCTCGGGCACCGACCAGGTCGAAGCCATCGTGCTCGGCCCGGACGGAAGAACCCTCATCGCCAGCCGGGCCCAGAGCGTCGGCGCCACCGGCGAGGTATGGGACGCACCCGGCCACCGCCTCACCGCGCACCTCGGCCCGCTCGCGAACAACACCCTCGCCGTAGGACCTGGCGCGGGCCTACTGGTCGGCGACAACTCCGTCGCGACGCTGCCCGCGGGGCCGAACCGGGGCCGGACCCTCAGCCTCGGCGAGGACGTCGACGCCGTCGCCTTCAACGCGAGCGGAACCCTGGTCGCGGTCGGCGACGCCTCCGGCCGGGTCGCCCTCTGGAACGGCACCCTCACCCGCCAACTCGGCGTCCTGCCCGACGCCTTCCCTCCGTCCACCGCGGACTCCCAGCCGGAGACCGTGACCGCGGTCGCCTTCAGCCCGGACGGATCCACCCTCGCCGTCGCCGGAGACGCCGGATCATTGCGGCTCTGGGACGCCGCGAGCCACCAACCGCTCGGCGGCGGCGTCACCACCCCCGGCGAGGGCATCACCACGCTCGCCTTCAGCCCCGACAGCACCACGCTCTACGCATCCAGCCCCCATGTGCCCCTGCAGCACTACGACCTCGCCCCCGCCCACGCGCTCGCCGCGATCTGCTCGCGGACCGGCGGCGGCCTGACCACGGCCCAATGGAGCACCTTCATCCCCGAAATCCCCTACCTCGGCGTCTGCTGAGGCAGCGGAGCCGTCTCGAGCGGGGGCTGTACGGACCCACGTGGCGCTTACGGCGCGTCCGTTGGGGTTGCCTCGAAGTCCCCCCGGGCCGGCGCGAAGTGGCCGCTCGCAGGGTCGATCCGGAGCCGGTCGGGGGTTGGCCGCTGGACCAACCCGGCCAGAATGCGCGCCGACTCCCCGTCCGGAACCGCCGCCCGGGCCTCCGCCCGCCAGAGCTGGACAGCAGCTCAGGACCGCAGGCGGGCGACCAGTTCCTTGAATTGGGGGCCTCGCCGGCTCATCTCGATTTGCCTGACCGGCACTCGGCCGGCCGCCGCGCGGCAGCTGTTGAAGGTGGCCACGGGGATCGGCAAGGGCTCCGGGTACGACCAGATCACCCAGATCATCGAGGCCGATGACGTGCTCGCCTCGGTGCGGGCCACCAGTTCGGCGGGGGCGGGCCCGGCGCCCTCGGACACCGCGTCGAGCACGACCTCCGCCGACCCGTCCGCCACGGCGAGCGCGAGTTCCACGGCCACCGACGCCCCGACGGGCGCTCCGCCCTCCGGCGGGGGCGGCTCCTTCGGCTACGGCAGCGGCCTCTGCTGTACGGCGTCTGTCGGCACCCCCTCAGCGGGCGGAACGTGGCAGCTCCATTTCGGCGGTCACCACATCGCCGTGAACCTCACCTACAAGAAGGGCGAGGTGGCCGCCGCCAGGCTGTCCGCGACGTACAACGACGTGCTCCTCGGCCCGGGCGATGACGGCCAGTTCCCGGAGACCAGGGAAGGCATCAAGGTCAGCGTGCTGTCGCCCAAGCAGCAGAAGCTGGTCCTGAAGGCCATCCATCCCTGGGTCGCCGACGTGGACGACGCCACCGCGAAGAAGCTCATGAAGACGTACGCGCATGAGCTGAGCGAGACCTACGTGGCCTCCTCGGGCGGCACCGCCTCGACACCCGGGGCGACGCCTGGTGGCCGGGATCGCGATCGTGGTACCGGCAGCGCTCCCGTTCGGGGCGTCGCCCGCAGCTGCGCATCCGAGTCCTTGCACACGACGAGCTGGACCACGGAGTGCGGCATCGACCTGACCACCATCAATTCGTCCTCTCCGCTGCCGCCGCTTCCCCATCCTCCTCACCCAGCGTGTCGTGTGGTCCCCCGCCCGAGAGCCCCTTCGACTCCAGACCCCCTTCGCGCAGCGTCGTTCCGCCCCCGGCGCGGCTCGACTCCATATCAATTGATCCGATGTTTCATCGTCACGGTCATTGACGTCCCAACTCGACACCCCTACCTTTCCAGCATGTTTCCCATTAGAGAGCATGCTCACGTCACGAAGCTCGGGAAGAGGCTTCGATTATTCATCGGGTCTTATCGCGTTGTCGCGGCCCTGGCCTGCGTACTCCTGCCGATCGGGGTGCTCACCCTCCCCGCGCACGCGGCGACCGCGGTCGGCTACTTCGTCTCGCCCGGCGGCAGCGACGACAACACGGGGACCAGCGCCGCCACCCCCTTCCGCACGCTCACCAAGGCGCAGGCCGCGGTGCGGGCGATCGACACCTCGACGTCCGGCCCGATCACCGTGACCCTGGCCGGGGGCGTCTACCGGCTGACCAAGACG